>CALLLH010000029.1 GCA_938082505.1 uncultured Flavobacteriales bacterium | reverse complement strand
ACATCGTCACAGATGCCATCTGTATCCGCATCCGTGCAAGTCACCGTCCCGGTAACAATCACATCATCGATGTCAAACGCCTTGTTGTTCGAAGAGGTCAACGAGATGCTGATGACCGTGGACGTGACGAATTCATTGATGGGATCCAACGACCATGACCCGACAGTCCCACCACTTGGAATGGACTGGAATGCACTGCCCCCCACCGTGCAGTTCGACGCAGTCAAGGTCGCGCTCCAATTACCACCGGTTTTAAATCCATACACCTGGACGGTCATCCCTGTGGCATTGGAGATGTCGATGACAGCGGAACTCCAATTACAGGTTCCTGGAGATGTGTAGCGCAAATCGAGATCAGGCGCAACACCATTGATGGCAACCATACCTCCTACAGCATTGGCGGACCAGGCATCTGGGCTGGCGCCGGACAGGGATGTACCGCTCCCCGAGTCCACGTTGAAGTTGGCTTCGTAGAGCGTGGTAGTCGTCTGGGAAGAGATTTGCTGGGGTGATCCCAGCAGCAGGAGCATGGTACCGAGGGCAGCCAAGAATCCACCAACAGGCACTGTTGGCATGGAAGGACATGGCGCGGTCTCGATGGTGTGAATTCGATCCAAGGGCATCAGCAAACAATAGGCTTCGCAATATAGCCCCGAGATGCTGATAATCAACTAGTTATGTGTCTACGATAATACGCAGTTCGTCTTGTTACATCAAAGTATTACACAATCCAGGGTTGATAATGACGAAAATCATCTTTTGTAAACCCACTGAATGGAAGTGGGCAGCCCAGCCCTCTCCAAATCAAGACAAAACACTGATTTCAAATGGGTTCGATCCGAAAGCCCAACAGCTCAATCGAACTGCAGCTCAAACAGCCTCCGGTAATGGCCTGCGCGCTCCATCAATTCCTCGTGGCTCCCCTGCTCCATGACCAGGCCACCCTCGAGCAGAATGATCCTGTCCGCATCCCGAATCGTAGACAAGCGATGCGCCACGAGCACACTCGTGCGTCCTTCCGTCAAACGCGCGGTCGCCTCCTGAATCAACCCCTCACTCTCGGGGTCGACAGAACTGGTGGCCTCATCCAATACAAGGATTCCCGGTTGCTGCGCATAGGCCCGGACAAAAGCGATGAGCTGTCGCTGACCGGTGGACAACATCACACCCCGCTCCTTGACATCATAACCGAGACCGCCGGGCAAACGCTCCACCATGCCACGCACCCCGACCGCATCCACAGCTTCGTCGATCAACGCATCGGCAATCTCATCATCGTACAACGTGATGTTGTCCCTCAACGAGCCCGTGAAGAGGAAAACATCCTGCAACACCACCCCGACCGATCGACGCAGGACATCCAAGGGAATCTCCCTCAGGTCATGACCGTCGATGACAATCCGCCCCCGTTGGAACTCATAGAAGCGACACAACAGGTTGATGATGCTCGATTTTCCGGCCCCGGTCGCCCCAACGAAGGCCACACATTCACCTGCCTTGATCTCGAAACTCACCCCTTTCAGCACCCAATCCTCGTCCTGATAAGCAAACCACACATCCTCGAATACGATGTGCCCCTCCAAGCCCTCAATCTGCTGATCTAAAGGAGATTCAGGCTCCGGAAGACGCTCATCAATGTCCAGGAGATGGAAGACCCTGCTGGCATTCACAATGCCCATCTGCAGAACATTGAACCGGTCGGCCAGCTGACGAATGGGGCGGTACAACATGAACACATACAGGATGAACTGCAGAACCAATCCCAACGTCAACTCACCGCTGGCTACACCCTCAACGCCAAACCACAGCAGCAGCGCGACACTCGTCGCCGACAGCATTTCCACGATGGGAAAGAAAATCGAGAAGGCCCAGATGGAACGGATATTCGCCGCACGGTGGGCGGCATTCAGCTTGGCGAACCTCCCCCGCTCCGCCTGCTCTCTTCCAAATGCCTGGATGATGCCCATGCCCGACACGTGCTCCTGGACGAACACATTGATTCTCGCCACCTCATTGCGCACACTCACGAACGCCTTCTTGATCGCCTTCTGGAATACCCGTGTCGCCAGGAGCAGCACCGGGATCGGCAGCAGGACGACCAGGGTCAAGGTCGGATCGACCCACAACATGGCGCCGATGATGACCCCCAATTTGAGGAGATCCCCCACCGCATTGAGCAACCCATTGGAGAAAACATCGGCGATGCCATCCACATCGCTAATGTGACGAGTAACAAGCTGACCAACAGGAGTTTGGTCAAAGTAGCTCAAGCGAAACTTCAACACGTGACGAAACAACTCCGCCCTCAGGTCCAGCGTGACACTCTGCGCCACCCAGTTGGCCCAGTACGTCTGCCAGAATTGAAGCAAGGCCTCCAAAACAATCAGCCCCACAACCCAGAGGAACACCACCAGAAGACCGCGGGCATCGCCGGCAGCGATGTGGTCATCCAGGGCAATCCGGATGAGGTAGGGACGGACCCAGCTCAAACCGGCCAGCAGGACCACCATCAATCCCGTCAGGACAAAGCGCCTGCGGTATGGCCCCACACGTTCCAGGATGCGCCGCAGCACCTTAGCATCGAAAATCTGACCTGTGGTCTTGGGAGCACTCATGTGCTGATGAATGGATATTCCACTCGGGAAAGGTACAGGCCACATGCCGGCGCCGAAGCCCCTGCCCGGCCGCGATCGCACGCTGCCACAATCTCCTCGACAGCACCAGGCGACATCCTCCCACGCCCCACCTCGAGCAAGGTTCCGACCACGGCCCGGACCATGTTGCGCAGGAAGCGGTCCGCCACGATATCGAACCGCATCCTATGGGGGCCCTCACTGCGCCATTCCGCCAATCGCACGTCACACAAAGTGGTCTTCTGCCCTCCACCCGCCTTGCAGAAGGTGGCAAAGTCCCCATTGAACACAAGGTATCGCGAGGCCGCATTCATGGACTCCACATCCAAATCCTGGTAAACCCGGGCACTCCGCCCCTCAAGGAAAGGGTGCTTGCGCGTGTGGACCCGGTAAGTGTAGGCCCGTTCGGTGGCGTCAAACCGCGCATGATGGCGCTCCCCGACCTCGAAAATCCGGTGCACTCCTATGTCCGGGGGTAGCATGCCATTCAACTTCCAGACCATCTGCTCCCAATCAGCAAATCGCGTTCCGAAGGCACCGGCCCAGTCGAAATGCGCGAAGAAAGACGAGGCGTGCACACCGGTGTCCGTCCTGCCGCAACCCACAACTATGGTGGGCTCTCCCAAGAGATCGGACAGCCGCTCTTCCAGCACCTGCTGGACGGAAATCGAATTGGGCTGGCGCTGCCAGCCGTGGTATGCCGTGCCGTCGTAGGCCAGATCGATGAAGCAGCGCACTGGCCCTCAGCTCAGCGGTTCAGGCCCAATTCACTATGCCCTCGTGCTGGTACTCGCCTGCAGCGAGCCTCTCCTTCATTTTCTTGAAGGTGTCAATGGTGTACTGGACATCCTCCAGGGTATGGACCGCCGTCGGAATGAGGCGCAGCATGATCACATCCTTCGGCACCACCGGATAAACCACGATGGAACAGAAGATTCCATGGTTTTCCCTCAGGTCCAGGGTCAGGTTGGTCGCTTCGCCAAGCCCTCCCTGCAGGAAGACAGGCGTTACACAGCTGTTGGTGTTTCCAATGTTGAAGCCTGCATCCCTGAGGCCCAACTGCAACGCGGACGCCACCTTCCACAGGTTCTTCTTGTGCTCGGGCTGGGTCACCATCATCTCAAGGCGCTTGATGGCCCCGATCACGATCGGCATGGGCAGCGACTTCGCAAAAGTCTGCGACCGCATGTTGTAGCGCAGGAAGTCAATCACATCCTGGGGACCAGCCACAAAGGCGCCCACAGTTGCCATGGCCTTTGCGAACGTCCCGAAGTACACATCGATTTCAGCGTGGCAACCCTGCTCGTCTCCAGCTCCGCGGCCATTCTCCCCCACGGTTCCGAAACCATGGGCATCATCGACAAACAACCGGAAGCCGTACTTCTTCTTGTACCCCACAATCTCCTTCAACTTGCCTTGGTCCCCTGCCATTCCGAACACCCCCTCGGTCACCACCAGAATGCCGCCGCCAGTCTGCTCGGTCAAGACACGGGCCCGCTCAAGCTGCTTCTCGAAGCTTGCCATGTCATTGTGGTTGAACACGAAACGCTTCCCTTGATGAAGTCTTACTCCATCAATCATGCAGGCGTGACTTTCACTGTCGTAAACGATGACATCATGGCGATTGACCAGCGCTTCGATGGCACTTTGGCAACCCTGATAGCCATAGTTCAACAGGAAGGCATCCTCCTTCTGCATGAACTCGGCAAGTTGGTTTTCGAGCTGCTCATGGTGGCTCGTCTGGCCACTCATCATCCTCGCCCCCATCGGGTAGCCCATTCCCCACTCCTTGGACGCTTCGGCGTCCACGGCACGGACATCAGGGTGGTTGGCCAATCCGAGGTAGTTGTTGATGCTCCACACGAGCACCTCTTTTCCCCGGAACATCATCCGGTTCGAGATGTCGCCCTCAAGCTTGGGGAACGTGAAGTAGCCATGGGTGTCCTTGGCATGTTGGCCAAGGGGTCCCCGCTCTGTGCGGATGCGGTCGAATATGTCCAAAACGGTTCTGTTTTGCTGAGAAATCGAAGCCGCGAATGTACTGAACCTGAATCTGAACCACATCCATTGTGCAACAAGTGTTGGCATATACCCGCGCAGCAGGACGTGCGGGGGCAGCACCTACCGTCTATTTTCGCCGCCATGTTCGGTCGGCTTTCATGGCACCCTTTCTTCCTTGCAGCTTTCCTGATCGGGTTGGCGGCATGCGGCGATTACCAGAAAGTGCTGAAGAGCACCGACCCCGAACTGAAGTGGGAAAGGGCCCAGGAGTACTTCGCCGACCAGCGGTGCATCCAATCCCTGCCACTGCTTCAGGAGTTGATTGGCCTCTTCCGCGGCACGGAACGGATGGAGGACGTGTACTTCATGTACGCCGAAGCCCATCTCTGCGTGGAGGATTGGTTCATGGGCCGGTACACCATGCGGAACTTCGCCAAGACCTTTCCGACATCGGACAAGGCGGAGGAGGCAGAGTTCCAGGCGGCAATGTGCAGCTACAGGCTCTCTCCGGGTCCGGAACTCGACCAGACTGAGACCCGTGTCGCCATGGACGAACTGCAACTGTTTCTGGACCGTTACCCCACCACGCAACTGAAAGACAGCTGCAACCGGATGATCACAAGGCTCAGGGACAAATTGGAAATCAAGTCCTGGAACAGCGCGAAACTCTATTTCACCACCGGCAAATACCAAAGTGCGACAAAGGCCCTGCAGCATTTCATGGACGATTGGCCCCTAAGCCGTTTCGCGGAAGAAGCCCAGTTCCTGGTGCTCAAGAGCCAATTCCTCTACGCGGAGCAAAGCACCCTGCGCCGCCAGGCCGAGCGCTATGCGGATGCCATTGAATCCTACTTTACCTTTGCGGCCCGCTTTCCTGATAGTGCCCTGCTGCGTGAAGCGGAACAGTTCCACCGGAAAAGCCGTTCGGGACTGGACAGGGCATCTGAGGAACAACGATAGTCGCCCAGCAACAATGAGTGCCAGCAAGACCAACCCTGCAGCCCGGAATACCCAAACCCGGGACACCCATGCCATCGACCAACAGGTCAACGGCAATCTGTTCGAAGCCATCGTCGTGCTCTCCAAGCGCAGCGCACAACTTGGGCAAGAGATCAAAGAGGAATTGAACTCCAAGCTCGAAGAATTCATCACGGTATCGGACAGCCTCGAGGAGGTCTTCGAGAACCGCGAACAGATCGAGATCTCCAAGCATTACGAGCGCCAGCCCAAGGCCCACTCCGTGGCCATCAAGGAATTGGAGGAGGGCAAGGTGTACTTCCGCATGCCCACCCAAGAGGAATTGGCCGCGGAAGTCGCCCGCCAGGAGGAACTCCGCCTGGAGCGCGAAGAGCGCCGCAACCGCCGCTTCCAGCAGCGCGACAACTGATCCCCGGCATGGGATCCCTCTCGGGCCGCCGCATTGTCCTGGGCGTCACCGGGAGCATAGCCGCATACAAATCAGCCCACGTCGTCCGCGAACTGGTCAAGTCCGGTGCGGAAGTCCGCGTCGTGATGACGCCGGGCGCGAAGGAATTCATCACACCCCTCACCCTTGGCACCCTCAGTGGTCACCCCGTGCACAGCGAGCTGACCGAGGACAGGAATGCCGGTACCTGGACCGACCACGTCGAGTTGGGACTTTGGGGGGACGTCATCCTGGTCGCCCCCGTGACGGCACACACCATGGCGGGCATGGCGGAGGGGCGCGGCGACAACCTGCTCCTGACGGTCTTGCTGAGCGCAAAATGTCCGGTGGTCATCGCACCGGCCATGGACCGTGACATGTTCACCCACGCCGCGACCGCGCACAACATGGACACCCTTCGGGAGCGCGGCGTGCACATCATCGACCCCGATACCGGCGAACTGGCGAGCGGCTTGAGCGGCAAGGGACGCATGGCCGAACCCGAGCGCATCCGCACGGAATTGACACAATGGTTCACGGACCGGATGCCGCTGCTGGGCTACCATGCCCTCATCACCTCCGGCCCCACCCACGAACCCATCGATGCCGTCCGTTTCATCGGCAACCGCTCTTCGGGACGTCAAGGCTCGGCCATCGCCTTGGAATTGGCCCGAAGGGGCATGTCGGTCGATTTCATCAGCGGCCCCTCCGCCTTCCAAACTGACCATCCCGGGATTCGGCGGGTCGACGTGGGCACCGCTCTCGAAATGCAGGATGCCGCACGTGCTGCCCTGGAGTCGACTCCCCCGGACACCATTGTCGGCACCGCTGCCGTAGCCGATTTCAGGCCATCATCTCCCCGGGAGGGCAAGGCCTCCAAGTCAGAACTGCCGGACCAGCTCGCCCTTACCCGCAATCCGGATATCCTGGCGGATCTCAATGCCCATGCCCCGACAGCATGTTTCAAGGTGGGCTTCGCCCTCGCTCACGGCGATGGAAAGGAGGCCGCGCTGCGCAAATTGAAGGCCAAGCTCTGCGACATGGTGGTCCTGAATTCCATCACCGACAAAGGAGCGGGTTTCGGACACACCACAAACCGGGTTGACTTCGTTCATGGTCCAGACAGGATTGATAGCTTTGAATTGAAGACCAAGGAAGCGGTGGCGGCAGACCTCGCTGATGTGATCCAGCATCGGTTGTCAGCACGTCCTCCCCTTGCCCCGCGTCAGGACGATTGACCCCATGCCACGAATTTCCCCCATGAACAAAGGACTCCCCACCATTGGCCTCCTGCTCCTCACGGCAGCGGTCATGGTTTCCGGAAAACTGCAAGGCCAGGAATTGGACTGCCAGGTCAGTGTGATTGCCCCCACGGTCAACAACATGGAGGCCTCGGTATTCGAACAGCTCGAGACGGCCATCACGGAATTCATGAGTGGTCGTCGTTGGACCATGGACGAATTCACCTTGGAGGAGCGCGTGACCTGCACCATGCAGATCACCATCAGCAAGGCCACGTCCCAAACCAACTTCGAAGGCACCATCCAGGTCCAGAGCAGTCGTCCCATCTACAACAGTGACTACAATGCCCCGGTGTTGCTTGTCAACGACAATGATTTCGACTTCTCCTACGCTCCGGGAACCCTGCTCCAATACAGCAACGACCAGTTCCGCGACAACCTCACGAGCGTTTTGGCCTTCTACGCCTACCTCATCCTGGCGATGGATTACGACACCTACTCCCTCGAAGGGGGCACCAACCTTTACTCCCAGGCACAAACCGTGGTCACCAATGCCCAAGGCCTCTCCTCCCCGCCTGCGGGATGGAGTGCCTCCGACGGCAAGCAATCGCGCTACTCGTTGATCGACAACATCCTGAGCCAGACATTCCGCCCATTGCGCCGCTGCTACTACGAGTACCACCGGATGGGCTTGGACATGGCCTTCGATGACCCCGCTGTCGCCAGGCAATCCATGTCCGATGCGCTCATCGCATTGCGCAATGTGCACAGGATCAGGCCGGCCAATTATAACCTCCAGACCTTCTTCCAAGCCAAGAAGGACGAGATCGTCAAGATGTTCGGACCTGCTGCCGAAGGCGAGCGCGCCCGGCTCCTGCCCGTGCTCAAGCTCATCGATCCGGGCAACATCCCCATCTACGACCAGGGTCTTGGCTGATGCTGCTGAAACTCTCCATCCACCACTACGCCCTGATCGACCACATCGAGTGGGATTGCTCGGAAGGTTGGACCGTTTTGACCGGTGAAACCGGAAGCGGAAAATCCATCCTGCTGGGTGCGCTCGGCCTCGTGCTGGGGGGGCGGGCAGAAGGACTGCAGTCCATCCAACAGGAGAAGTGCATCGTCGAAGCTGAATTCCGTCCGAGTCCTGCAGTGCGTGCCCTGTTGGGGGCCCTGGACGAGGGCGGCGACTGCATCATCAGGAGAAGCATCGCTCCGGGCGGCCGGTCGAGGGCTTACGTCAATGACGAACCGGTCAAACTTCAATTCCTGAAAACCCTGGCTCCCATGCTCGTCGACCTGCACGGTCAAGAGGATGGCCAGCGGCTGCATGGCTCGGAAGGCTTGTTGCACGCAGTGGACAGCTTTTCTGCCGAGGCGGCGCAGGCCGCCGCCCTCTGGCGCACGCAACATGGGTTGTGGACCCAGGCAAATGACGCCTTGGAGCAGCTCAAGCAGGAGCGCGCCCTGCCTGAAGCCGATGCGGATTACCTGCGCTTCCAGATTGAGGAACTCGAGCAAATCGACTTCAATGATGACCGGCTGCGCAACCTGGACTCCTTGCTCAACGCGCTCGGACACGCCCAGGACATCCGGCAGGCCCTTGAGTCCGTGCGACACCAGCTGCAGGAAGACGACAGGTCCATCGTAGGCGAATTGAGGCGAATTGAACAACTCCTGGAGCGCGTCTCGACGGTCCATCCCGCCTCGGCCACCTTGCTGGAGCGCATCCGCTCCAGCCGGATCGAATTGGACGACGCCGGGACTGAGGCCGGAACGGAGGCCGATGCTGTGGACCTCGACCCCAAAGCCCTGTCCAGGGCCGAAGCCGAGCGGGATCGACTCAACAGGATGTTCGACAAACACCGGGTGGCTGACCTGGATGCCCTGGCACTTCGCTTGACCGCAATGCAGGAGCAACTGCACGGCGCCCAGCGACGCGAGCAGCGCCTGGCAGAACTTCAGGTCGCGGTGGACGGCCACCGCGCCGTGCTCGACGCCACAGGCCTTGAATTGAGCCGGTTGCGCGGTGAATCTGGAACAGCCCTGTGCCATGCCATTGTGGAGCGCCTGCAACACCTGAAAATGCCCGCTGCCCGGCTCGCCTTCAATTGGACCCCTGCCGCAGCACCCGAAGCGGCAGGACCGGAAAGGGTTCACCTCACATTCAGCGCCAATCCGGGCCAACCGCTCCAACCGCTCAACAAGGTGGCTTCAGGTGGCGAGCGCAGCCGCGTGATGCTCTCCCTCAAGGCCGCAATGACGGCGCACCTCGAGGTACCCACCCTCATTCTGGATGAAATCGACGCCGGTGTGAGCGGCGATGTGGCCTCCCGCATGGCGGACCTCATCGCGGTCATCTCCAAGGGGATCCAGGTCATCACCATCAGCCACCTCCCCCAGGTTGCCGGAAAGGCCGACCATCATTTCAGGGTCTTCAAGGAAGAGCGCGACGGACGCGCCAACACCGGCATGACGGCCCTTGACGATGCAGGACGTGTGGAGGAACTCGCCGCCATGCTGAGCGGGGAGACAGTAGGAGACACCGCAAGGGCCCAGGCCCGCGCCCTGATGGGCTGATTCAAATCTGCCGAACCGTCAGAACGTCATGTCCACCCCCACCGAGGGAAGGAAAGGCAACTGGTCCACACGCTCTCCGGTCACCCGGTTGATGTAGAATATGTTGGCCCTGGAGTACACGTTCGTGATCGATGCATTCGCATCGAGCTCGACCCGCTCCCCCAATTTCCAGCTGCGCCGCACACTGAGGTCCATGCGGTGATACACCGGAAGACGTCCGGCATTCAATTCTCCAAAGACGATGCCCAATTCCAAAGGATTGCCGGACACATAGTTGTCATCGATGCCCTCCGATATGCCAATGGGCTGGTAATACCCTTGGGTCTGCGTGAAGGGCAACCCGGAACCGAGGTTCCATCGGGCCGAAACTTCGGTCTTGGAGCGCTCCCCGACCTTCCTGGATGCGAGGAGATTCACATTGTGCCTGCGGTCGAACACCGGATCGTACCAACGGAATCCATCCCAGCGGTCGACATTGCCCAAAGAATAGACAAACCAGAAATAGTTCAGCTTGTCCTCGTATTTGACCACCAAGTCCAAGCCTTCAGCACGTCCGGTTTCCACGATGAAGTCCTTCCGTTGGCTCTCCGGCACCGAAGCGAACTCATAGGTGTCGGGAAACAGCTTGTTCCGGTTCGAATTCGTGAGCTGGGTGAACCACTTGGTGTAGCCTTCCACATTCACGTTGATGCGTTCTGTAAGGTCGAATTCAAAACCACCGACCGCATGTGCTGCGGTCTGCAGGCTGTGGGTCACCTCCTGGATCTCGCCATCCGGTCCAATCAGCTCATCCTGAAGATTGGACGGGCCAGACAGGAAGCCGTAGAACAGGTTGACGACGTCCCGATCCGAATTCGCCGAAATCAGATTCTGGCTGTACAGCCCCCCCGCGGCCTTGAGGCGCAGCCGTTCGGACGCCTTGTATTTGATCCCGATGCGCGGCTCCGGACTGAACTTGGCCAGGGAGCTGTAGTACTGAATGCGCATTGAAGGGTTTACGATCCAGCGGCCCGCCTGCCGTTTGTAATCGAAATAGCCCGCCAGCTCCGTGGTGTTCTCCGTCTGCTCCACGGTCACGCCGAGTGCGTTGAACGTCTTGAAATCGGTCCGCAATCCCACGGCCTGTATTCCATAGCGCGCCTCATCATCCCCGAGGACATACTTGAAATTCAACCCGAAGTTGAATCCGTTGACCTGGCTGTACCGGTCGGCCAGGCCCTCCTCCTCGAGGTCGATGCGGTAACGCGAGCTCGCAAAATTGCCTTTGATCAATACGGCACTCCCGGAAGGCACCAAGATGAACTGACCACCGCCACCGACATTGGACCAATCCAGATTGCTCAACGCCTGATAGCTGACGTCATCGTTGAACGAGAAGCCGAACAGGCTCATACGGCTGCCGGCGCCCCCCGCAAAAGTCAGCTTGCCGTAGAGGTCCGTGAAATTGAAGGGCAGACCATCGTCATCGATGTAGCTGTACAGCAGCTTGGAGCTTTGCTCCAGGTAGCTCCGCTTTCCAGAAAGGAGGAATGAGGTACCCCCTCCCCGCTCGTTCCGTTTGCCGAGTGGCCCCTCGACCAGCAGCTTGCTGCCGAATGGGCTGGCGCCGATCCGCCCGCTGATGCCCGCAAGGCTTCCATCCCGCGTGGAGATGTCCATGATCGAGCTGATGCGCCCCCCATATCGACCACTGAACCCACCGGTATAGATGTCCGCATTGGAAATGATATCCGTATCGAACACACTGAAGAGGCCAATGCTGTGGAACGCATTGTAGATGATCATGCCGTCAAGCAGCACCTTGTTCTGCACCGGAGAACCTCCCCGGATGTAAAGCTGGCCGCCTTGGTCACCGGTCGAAACGAACCCGGGAAGCGTCTGCAGGACCTGCACGAGGTCCGGCGTCCCGCCCAGACTGGGGATGCGCTTGATGTCAGCCGGCTGGATCGACTCCACCGACATGCGGACGGTATTGAGCTGCTCCCCCCTTTCGGTGGAAATGACGGCACTCTCCAATTCGATGAGCCCCGACTCCATCAGGACATTCCGGGTCACCACCCGGTCATCCAGCACCTCCACTTCAGTGCGGAAGGGCTTGTATTCCACGCTGGACACCACCAGTGTATACAGCCCCACGGGCACCTTGGAGAGGCTGTAGTAGCCCTGAATGTCCGTGGAAACACCATATGTCGTGCCCTCCAACACCACCGCCGCGAAGAGCACGGGCGAACCGTCCTCCTTGGCCTTCACGAATCCCTTCACGGTGCCTTGCGCCCATCCGGTCATGCCGAACAGCGCCAATGAGGCGCACAACGCGAACCGCTTCCACAACCGGAAAACCCGGCGGAAACCACATCCTTGCATACCCGCAAGTTAGTGCGCAATGGCGCGTCAACCGTCGACCCGGGACATCTTCCGGATCCTCGACTCCAAGGCTTCACTTGTCAGGCTTGAACGCAAACGGTCCACCAGAATGGGAAACGAGAAAGGCGTCGGTCTTTCCGGATGCGTGATGACCCATTTGCCCTGGTTGAGCCGCTCAAGAACACTCCGAAGCCGGTCGAGCTCGATCAGGTGATGGGTCATCTCGTCGAATGCCTGTCGGTACAACAGGTTCACGGGGTCATGATCGGCAAGTACATCGAAGAGCAGTGCACTTGAGCTTTGAAGATGGCGGTCGGGCACGGGCTGACCGGGAAATCCACGGAACACCAAGCCGGCGATGACGGCAATATCCCTGAATTGACGGCGGGCCAACTCAGCCCCATTCACTGTCGCCTCGAGGTCATCCATCAGGTGTGCAGTGCTGAACAGATCGCTGTCGAAGGCCTCCGCAATGGGGATGGGTTGGTCGCTGAGCAGTTCGAACCCATAGTCATTGTATGCCATGGAGAACGTCATGGGCTGCAGAAGACTCATCCTGTAAGCCATCAGCGCCGCCACCCCCTCATGCACCAACCGCCCCTCCATGGGATACACGAACAGGTGATGCCCCTCCTTCGTCTCCATGACTTCCATCAGGACCTCTCCGGAAATGGGCAAATGGCTGCGCTCCGCCTGCAACTCCAACATCGGAGCAAGCCGCTCCAACTCGGGCGCAGTGGACCGCCCGTGCGCATGGTCATCCAACGTTCTGCGCAGGGTTTTGCTGACCATGGAAGTCCACGGCAACCGCCCGCCCTGCCACGTCGGTATCCTGCCTTTGGGGGACTTGGATGGTTTGACCGTGGCGACGAAGCCCTTGACCCGGATCAACTCGAGGCACCGTCCACTGAACCAGAACACGTCCCCCGGAGACATGCCCCCGACGAAATACTCTTCGACATGCCCGACAAGGCCTCCACCCCTCCATTTGACCGCGATCATCGTATCCCCGACGATGGTCCCTATGGACATCCTGTGCCGCCGCGCGGCCTTTCTGTCCACCATGCGAAAGACCCCCTCGGCATCCCTTTCCACCCGATGGAACTCATCGTAGGCGGCAAACGCCTTGCCGCCGGTGGTCACCATGGAGATGACGTCAGACCATTCCCGGGCATCCATCGAGGCATAAGCATGGGTCTGGCGCACGCGCGATTCCAGTTCATCCTTCCTGAATCCATCCCCGACCGCCAGCGTGCACAGAAATTGGACGAGCACATCAAAACAACGGACCATGGGTCGTCTGGGCTCGATCTCCCCCTGCTCAATGGCTTCCCGAAGCGCTGCGGCCTCCAGCAGTTCCAGACCGAATGTGGGAAGAAAATGGATGCGGCTTTCCGCCCCCGGTTGGTGGCCGCTGCGCCCTGCGCGCTGAACGAACCGCGCCACCCCTTTCGGCCCCCCGATCTGGACAATGGCCTCCACCGGTCGGAAGTCCACACCAAGGTCGAGCGAACTCGTGCAGACCACCGCCTTGAGACGCCCGTCGTGGAGCGCATCCTCGACCCAGAACCGCAATTCCTTGCTGATGCTGCCATGATGCAAGGCAATGGCCCCTGAGAGATCGGGATGAGCCTCCAGCATTTTCTGATACCAGATCTCACTTTGCGAACGTGTATTGGTGAAGATCAGGGTGCTGGCGTGCCGCAGGACGATCTCCACCACCCGGTCCACCAACTGTACCCCGAGGTGCCCCGCCCACGGCAATTTCTCGAATCGTTCCGGCATCACACTCTCCACCCGGATGCGTTTGGCGATCTCGGAACGGATAATCCTCGCCCCGTCCTTCCTGTCTTGCCCCATCAGGACATCCCGGGCCTCTGCGAGATTGCCGATGGTGGCTGAAATGCCCCAAATCCGAACCGCTGGGGCCAGTCCTTTGAGCACGGAGGCCGCCAATTCCATCTGAACACCTCGCTTGGTGCCCAGCAGGTCATGCCACTCATCGACCACCAACGCCTGCAATCCTCCGAATCGCTTCTCCGCCCCCTTCTTCGCCAACAGGACATGCAGGCTCTCAGGGGTGGTCACCAGTATTTCCGGCAACCTCCGGTCCTGCTTCTGCTTTTCCGATGCCGGGGTGTCTCCCGTGCGGATGCCACAGCGCCAACCATGGTCCATGTGCTCCAGCAAGCGCTCTGCCGATCCATGGATCTCCTTGGCCAGCGCCCGGATAGGCGTAATCCACAGCACCCGCAGACCACCGGATTCGCCCCCCGACAGGACGGCAGGCACCAGAACACTGTAGGTCTTGCCGCTACCGGTCGGCGCATTGACCAGGGCGTCGCCTCCGCCTTCGAACCACTTCCAGGCTTCGATCTGGAATTCGAAAGGGGTCCATTTTCGGGCAGCGAAGAAGGCCGATCCTCGGGCCACAACTTCGCCGGAATCAGCGGAATCCCCATGCGGGATTGGAAAAATTGGCGCGTCTTCCACCCTGCAATAAACCGCTCAATTGCCGGTGTGTTCCTACCTTCGGGAGCCATGAATGGAAAATTGCGCCTTACCGCACTCTGGACGGTCCTTTTCACCCTGATGCTCTCCATTCCACAGACTCAGGCCCAGGACCCGAAATACAGCCGGATGCTTGAAGACCTGGTGGACGGAAAATACGAGCGGGTATTGTTTCGCGCCATCGGTTTCACCGAAAAGGAAAGCACCAAAAAAGACCCGGAACCTTATGCCTACATGGCGAGGGCTTACTTGCTCATCCACCAGAGCGACGACCCCGCTTTGACGGAGAGTTACCCCAAGGCTTTGAAAGAGAGCTTGAAGTACTGCACCAAGTTCATCAAGAAGGACAAGGAAATGGAATACGTCCCCGACCTGCTGGACTTCATCGAGGACCTTCGGGCAGAGACCATCGCCGCTGCGGACACCGAAATGGACGCTGAGAAATACACCCGGGCCAAGAGCCTCTATTCCTATCTCTCCAAACTTGACGAGACCGATCCGTCTGCCTACATCATGCTGGGCCTCGCCAATTATTATGCCCGATCCACCCGTGATGCCACAGAGAACTGGCAGGCCGCCATGCAACTCATGGGGAGCATGACAGGTCGGATTCCAGCATCGGAAGAAT
This sequence comes from uncultured Flavobacteriales bacterium, assembly GCA_938082505.1. Taxonomy (GTDB): domain Bacteria; phylum Bacteroidota; class Bacteroidia; order Flavobacteriales_D; family Sanyastnellaceae; genus UBA8752. The sequence continues at coordinate 40,517 of CALLLH010000029.1, read as the reverse complement.
CAGAACTTTACCGGGACGAGCCCCTCACCGAATCCATGGAGGCCCTGTTGAAGACGGGCATCATCCGCGCTTCAGAGCAACTCGACGCCGATGGTGAGCGCACGCAAGCCATCGAATTGCTCGAGAACGGATTGCCTTTGTTCGAAGGAGACCGGAGCTTCATGGTGACGTACGGAGCCATCGTGGGATGACTTCGAAGTCCGGGCTTGAGGCCCTGTTCATGGACCGCAAGCACCCCTTGCTGGACCCCAAGGAATCGATGCCGATTGAGGTGCTGCACCTCGAGGACAATGACATCGATGCCGCCGTCTTCCAAGCAGCAGTATCCCGGTGTTCGCGTAAGCTCATCGTCCGGAGGGTGGTCACTTTGGCCGATTTCGAATCGGTCCTGCGGGATTCGCCCCCCCCGCACCTGATCTGCGCGGACCACATGCTGCCCGACGGCTCGGCCATGGACGCCATCCACAATGCCGCCAACCAACTGCCCGAGGTACCCATCATCGTAATCACCGGAGCCGGCGAAGAGGAAGTGGCCGTGGAGTACCTGAAAGCCGGAGCAGCGGATTACCTGTCCAAGCGGCGGTTGGACCTCTTCCCGAAGACCCTGAATCAGGTCTTGGCCAATTATCGCTCAAAGGCCCTCCATAAATGGTCCGAACAGGAACGCGAGCGTCTGACACGCCAACTTCACGCCCTCATCAGACGTGTCGAAGAAGACCGGGATGAAGAAAAAAAAAGCCTGTCGCGGGACATCCATGACCAACTCGGTCAGGAGTTGACCGCCCTGAAACTCGGCTTGTTCTGGATGGATCGCCAAATCCGGAACGTTCAGGACCCCGAATTGAAATCAACCATTCTCAACAAGCTTGAGCAAATGGTCAACCTCAACACCTCGATCATCAAACAGGTGAGGAACATCGCGCATGCCCTCCGCCCCATCGTGCTCGACCAGGTCGGATTGTCCGCAGGACTCGAATCCCTGGTCCACGATTTCAACCGCAGGGAAAGCGCATTTTGCGGGTTGCACATTGACGTCCTGCCCGCTCTCGAGCAAGGATTGCAGACGGATATTTTCCGGATCGTCCAGGAGGCTTTGACGAACATCTCCAGGCACGCTTCCGCCAACCTTGCCTATATCAGGCTTGCCACCCGAGGGGAAGACCTGATGCTCGAAATCGGGGATGATGGAGTCGGCATGGAAAATCCCGGCGGACTTCAGAGTAACCAACAACTCGGCCTCGGAATGGTCGGCATGCGTGAACGCGCCCGAAACCACAATGGCATTTTCACGGTGGATTCACAGGCCGGCAAAGGCACCGCTATGTCGATTCTCTTTCCCAAGATGAGTTCTCGCTAAATTGTACCCATGCTTAAGAAGACGGTTGTCCTCTGCGATGACCATAATATCGTTCGAGCCGGTTTGCGGCAGATTGTAGAGTCCTTCGGGGATTTTGAAGTCTTGGATGACGTGTCAAGCGGCGAGGCGCTGTTTCCTCTTTTCCGGGAGCAGGTTCCAGACATCCTCCTTTTGGACATCAGCCTGCCGGGCAGGAGCGGCCTGGAAGTGCTGAAACAGCTTCAGTCCCTCTATCCGCAGATTGCCGTTTTGGCATTGAGCATGTATCCGGAAGACCAATTCGCCATCCGCATGATCAAAGCGGGGGCGCGAGGATACCTGCACAAGGACAGTGCCCCCCATGTCCTTGAGGAAGCCATGCGGACCATTGTGACCGGAAAACAGTACATCAGTGCGGAGCTGACGCGTCTGATGATCGAAGAAATGGCCAAGGATGACAGCGAACTTCCGCACAAGAGCCTGTCCGATCGGGAATACGAAGTCCTGCTCTTTATCGGTGAGGGAAAAACCATGACCGAGATTGCCACACAGCTGAGCCTGAGCATCAAAACGGTCAGCACCTACCGCAGCCGCATCCTTGAGAAGATGCGCCTCAAGAGCAATTCGGATCTGGTCAAGTACATCCTGCTGCACGATTTGTCTCCAGGCGGGGCGGACCCCACCCAATCCACATCCTGACACAGGAATAGGACGAATCCCACCAACGGCCATCCACCAAGGACGACACCGCAAAAGGAAAGCCGCTGCGACATTCGTAGCATGCGCCCTCCACTGCATTCTTCGGGACCGATATCAATCAATCAGAAAGATGGTGCCCAACTCTTCCTTCAGCTGAATGAAGGTGGCAGAAACCAAGATGCACCCACTTGCCGACCTGGATCTGCCATTGCGCTCTTCCAATGCAACCCGGGGAAAAAATGTTTGGGCTGTCCACAGGTGGCCGTGGTCACGGCATTGGATGATGTCGTCGAAACCAGCCGCGCCATGGGCGAGGCCAGGAACCAACATCCGGAATTGCCCGTCATTCTGACTTTCGACGGTTCACTCCATGATTTGAGCCAACTGCTGCCGCTCCGGGCCGATGATTACCACGATTCAAGGAACGGCGATGCCATGCTTCAGCACAGGATCTCTTCTTGCATCCGGAATGCAAGGAGTTCAAGCCAAAGAGATGCCTCACGGCTCGCCCAGGAGGAATGTGCCGTGTGGAGCAGCCTGTTCAACTCGGCAGGAACGGGTCTGCTCAAAGGGCGCGCAGCCGGTTTCCTGAGGCAGCAGCAAACCTTGTTCCAGGGGAATGAACTGCCAACAGGTCAATCCGCACTGGAGACGACCATGGCCTGCCTCAAAGCCATCTCGTGGGAACTGAACAACGAACGGGCCTCTGAACTGCTCAGCATGACGGACCCTGTTGCCCTGTCAGCCTCATTCATAGATCGCCTTTCCCCTTTGGATGCGGAGGCCTTCTGCGAGGAACTCAGCAGATTCGAATCCGAGACCCACGTGGCCTGCGGAGAGTTCGCCTTCACTGAAGACCAAGGAGCTACGCGATACCTCTCCATCGAAATCGCCGTCCCCTCCAACCTCAACGATGTGTTGCTCTTGACCCTCATGGACATCACCCATCAGTTCGAACTGGAGGAGAAGCTGCGCCGCCATGTCCATTTGCTCGAAGCCCGTGTAGACCAGCGAACCAACGCCATCAATCTGGTAAACAAAGAATTGAAAGAAGAGAGCCGGCAACGGCAGCGGTTGGCCAAACAGGTCAGAGAAAGTCTGGCCAACATCACGAAGGGCATCATTGGTGCCAAAAGAATCCTCGAAGTGGCCCTGACGGGGAAAGACGAGTTGCATCGGGTCTTTCCAAACTCCATTCTCATCGAACGCCCGATGGACATCATGGGTGGAGACTTCCTCTTTACCGCCATTGAGGATCGCAAGCGAACCCTTGCCCTCATTGACAGCACGGGACATGGAATTCCGGGAGCCATGGTCTCACTGATGGGGTCGAGCCTCATCAACAAGACGTTCGTTTCATTGAACGATCCGAATCCATCCACCATCCTGGAGGCCTTCCATAGGGAATTCGGTCAGCGGATGACCGCAGCCAAGGGCACGCCCCACATGTTTGGCTATGACGCCGGCATCCTCACCGTAAACAAGGGAGAGGACATCCTGGAATTCGCAGGGGCCAGGGGCGACCTCTTTCTGTTCCGGGATGGGGCCGTACAGATTTTCCGGGGCACCCGAAGCAGCATTGAACTGCCCATTACAGGATCAGCCCGGCCCAAAGCGCTGACCTATTCCCTGCATACCATCCCCATTCGAAAAGGAGATCAGTTCTACATGATCACCGACGGCGTCCGCGACCAATTCGGAGGAGAGAAGAACAGGAAATTGGGCCGGAAGCGCTTCGCCGAAATCCTGGCCAGGCACGGACATCTGTCCCTGCAAGACAGGGAGCGTTCCATTCGACAAGACCTGCTCATCTGGAAAGGAGCCAACACAAGGGTAGACGACGCCACACTGGTGGGCATCGAAATCTAGGATTCAGCCTTACCGTCCGCAATGGAAGTCTCCTTGAGCTCCGCCACCTGCTTCAGTCCACGGTCCGCTGCGGAATAGATGCGTTCGATGATGTCCACCACCTTGAGCCCCTCGAGGGCATTCGTGGAAATCCGACCGGCGCCCCTCAATGTTTCGTAGACATTCTGGAACACGTAGCCGTGGTTGGCCGCACTGCCCTTGTAATGACCGTAATCGTTGGCAGGATTGGATGGCGGCAACACGGGCATTTCGTAATCCTCGATCCGACAGTATTCGACTTCGTTCATGTACTGCCCCCCGACCTTGACCGTTCCCCGTTCCGCAACAATCGTCAGTGAGCTCTCGAAATTGGCCTCGGCCACGGCGGTGGAGAATTGCAGGCTGCCCAAGCCTCCCTGAACGAACTCGAACATCACCAGTCCCGAATCTTCGAAGTCGGTGTTGTGCGCGTGCGCGAAATCTGCAAACCGGGAGGTGAAATTGTGCATGTCACCGAACAACCAGTAGACGATATCGATGAAGTGACTGAATTGGGTGAACAGGGTGCCCCCGTCCAGGTCCAAGGTTCCTTTCCACGGGATCTTGCCGTAATAGCGGTCATCCCGGTTCCAGAAACAATTCACCTGCACCATGTGGATGCTGCCCAGCCTTCCTGAATCCACAATTTCCTTGAGCCATAAACTCGGCGGGCTGTAGCGGTTCTGCATCACACAGAACACCTGTCGGCCAACTTCCAAAGCCTTGTGCAAGACGGCTTCTCCTTCGGCACTGCTGAGGGCCATGGGCTTCTCGATGACCACATGGTTACCCGCTTCCAATGCTTCAATGGCTTGGCTGGAATGGAGCCCATTCGGGGTGCAGATGCACACGACATCAAGATCCCCATGCGCCGCAAGCATGGCACTGAAATCAAGGTGGTAGGCAAAGTCATCCTGGACGTCCAGGGCCTCCTTGGCTCGGATGTCACACCCTGCCACGAGCAGACACCCTTCCTGCCGCCTGATCATTTCGGCATGGCGCTTACCGATGTGGCCCATACCGACGATGCCGAATTTAAGCGGTGTTGGTTCCATAGCGTGGTCTTCCAATCCCGACTGAATGCCAGGGCTAGACAAAAGTCGGCAATTCGATTCACTCAGGGTCCTGGACGAACAGACCCTCCATGTAGCGCGGAACGTACTGCATCCGACTCCCGTACCAGCTGAACATCTCCCCATCCACCAAACGGGACTTCAATCCGGCACACTCACTGCGGTGAGCCTCCTTGAATGGAAAGGGCTCCGTCGGCAGCAACACCTCCTCCACTGCTGCCGCGAGCAGGGATTCCATGTCCATCTCGGGATACCGGGGCACGGAAGGCCAAGGATTCCAGCCCCACCAGCGCAGCACGTCCTGGATGTAGGCATCCGACCCCGCCCACATCCAAGGGTTGCGCCAGACAGCATATGCCACCCTGCTTGCAACGGGCCTGAATCGGGTGCGGCCTTGCTCCCAATCCAACCTGATTTCCCCTGCCAACCTGAGTCCCCCCTCCGGATTTCCCGTCAGCGCGCCCAGGTCGTGAAGGAGAGAAAACGCGCGTTCCACGGAGCGGACATCGCAGACCCAGCAGGGTATGCCCGCAATCTCGAGGGCCATGACATCCTGGGCCTCATTCTCCTCGAGGTTCGCCAGGACCAGATCCGGTTTCAGGTCCATCACCTCTGCGATGTTGATGCCCTTCGTTCCCCCGATGCGCTTGCGCTTCTTGCGCAGGTGACCTGGTCGGGTGCAGAATTTCGTCACGCCGACAATGCGATCTTCCGCCCCCAGGTCCACCAGGGTTTCCGTCAGGGAGGGCACCAGGCTCACCATCCTTTGGGGCACCCCATCCAATTCCAAGGGGATCCCCCTGTCATCCACTACCAGCATGAGGTGACAAAGATGCACGTTACCCCGCCCCGAAGGTGACGATGCTGTCAAAACGCTCCACCATTCCCGACAACATGTCAGTCGCACGACAGGTCAGTGGCATTGGCACCGCATTTGTCCATAGGCCGGCGAGCTGAAAGGCCAACCATACGAGTCAACCCAACAAATTCCACATATGAGCAAGATCATCGGCATCGACCTCGGGACCACCAATTCCTGTGTCGCAGTCATGGAGGGCAACGAGCCCGTCGTCATCAACAACAGCGAGGGCAAGCGCACCACGCCTTCCATCGTTGCCTTCGTTCAGGACGGAGAGCGCAAGGTCGGCGATCCTGCCAAGCGCCAGGCCATCACGAATCCGACGAAGACCATCTATTCCGTCAAGCGGTTCATGGGGCAAATGTTCAAGGAGGTCAGCAAGGAAGCCGGCCGCGTGCCTTACAAAGTCGTGGAGGCGGACGGGGGAACCGCCCGCATCAAGATTGACGAGCGCAATTACAGTCCGCAGGAAATCAGTGCGATGATCCTGCAGAAAATGAAGAAGACGGCGGAGGATTACCTCGGCACAGAAGTCACCGGAGCCGTGGTCACGGTACCCGCGTATTTCAACGACAGCCAGCGGCAGGCCACCAAGGAGGCCGGGGAAATCGCCGGCCTCGAGGTAAAGCGGATCATCAACGAACCCACGGCTGCCGCGCTCGCCTATGGATTGGACAAGAAGGCCATTGACCAGAAAATCGTGGTGTTCGACCTGGGCGGTGGCACCCACGACGTCAGCATCCTAGAACTTGGAGACGGCGTCTTCGAAGTGCTCTCCACGGATGGTGATACCCACTTGGGTGGCGACGATTTCGACCAGACCATCATCGACTGGCTCGTCCAGGAATTCAAGGATGAGAATGGTGGACTCGACCTCAGCAAGGACCCCATGGCGCTCCAACGCCTGAAGGAAGCCGCGGAGAAGGCCAAGATTGAACTCAGCAGCACCTCCAGCTCCGAGATCAACCTGCCCTACATCATGCCGGTGGACGGCGTGCCGAAGCACCTTGTCCGGACGATGAGCCGCGCCACCTTCGAACAACTGACCGACAGCCTGGTCAAGCGGACGATCGAACCGTGCCAGACCGCGCTCAAGGCAGCCGGACTCGACAACAGCGACATCGATGAAGTCATCCTCGTCGGCGGCTCCACACGGATCCCCGCTGTCCAGGACGCCGTGAAGGCCTTCTTCGGCAAAGAGCCTTCCAAGGGTGTCAATCCTGACGAAGTGGTCGCATTGGGTGCTGCCATTCAAGGCGGTGTCCTCAGCGGCGACGTGAAGGACGTCCTCCTGCTGGATGTGACGCCCCTCTCCCTCGGCATCGAGACCATGGGTGGCGTGATGACCAAACTGATCGAGGCCAACACCACCATTCCGACCAAGAAGAGCGAGACCTTCTCCACGGCGAGCGACAACCAACCGAGTGTGGACATCAACGTCCTGCAGGGCGAACGGTCCATGGCCGCGGACAACCGGTCCATCGGCCGCTTCCAGTTGTCGGACATCCCCCCTGCTCCGCGCGGTGTTCCGCAGATCGAGGTCTCCTTTGACATCGACGCCAACGGCATCATCAACGTGAGCGCCAAGGACAAGGCCACCGGCAAGGAACAGAAGATCAGGATCGAGGCCTCCAGTGGACTCAGCGACCAGGAAATCCAACAGATGAAGGACGAAGCCGCCGCCAACGCGGACTCGGACAAGGCCGCCAAGGAACGCGTGGAGGTTCTCAACCAGGCGGACAGCCTGGTCTTCCAAACCGAGAAGCAACTCGGGGAGTTCGGCGACAAGCTGCCAGAAGACAAGAAGGCGCCCATCGAGGCCGCCATCGCAGCGCTGAAGGAGGCCCATGCCGCTCAGGATGTGGACCGGTGCAAAGCCGGCATAGAAGGACTCAACCAGGCCTTCTCCGCCGCAAGCGAGGAGATGTACAAGGCCAGTCAGGAAGCCGGAACCCAGGAGGGCAATGCCGGCGGAGCATCCGAGGCGACGGCCCCCGGCGAGGAGGAAGTCACCGATGTCGATTTCGAAGAAGTCAACGAAGAGAAGTAATCCCACTTCAATCCGAAGGAAAAAGGCGGACCCGATGCGGTCCGCCTTTTTCATGAACGGAAGAACCGGAAGGTCGAGGAGGTGTTCCTTTGCTCAACGCCCTTGACCTTCCAGCTCCGTGATCGGCTCCAACCCGCCCTCTCCTGCCTCATCCGAACTGGCGACAACCGCCCGCTGGCGGCGGCGCGCAGGTTGGGTCATGCTGGCCATCGGCCTGCTCACGGCTTTCTCCGGATGGCGGGCGCTCCAACTCGGATTCGATTATGATTTCGAGAGCTTCTTTCCTGAGGATCAACCGGAAACGGCGTTTTACTTGCAGTTCCGGGAGACCTTTTCCACGGACAATGATTTCGTGCTCATCGGACTGCAGCACGAAGGGGGCATCTTCGACACCACCTTCCTCGCCGCCGTGCACCGGCTCGAAGAGGAACTGACAAAAATTCATGGGGTCACCGGCATCGTGAGTCCACTGGACATGACCCTGCCCGTGCAGGACCCCGCCATCGGCATGGTATTCCAGCGTCCGGTGCTGCGCTGGCAGCAACCTGACAAACTGCAGGCCGACAGCACTTCCATCTGGAACCGACAAGGACTCGTAGGGTCGGCGTTCAGCACCGATGGCAAGGCGCTGGCCCTGACGGTGCTGCAAACGCCCATGCTGTCGAAGCGGGGGTGTGACAGCATTGCCCTCGGCATGGATGCCGCACTGGATCGGTGGCGACAGCACGAGGAACGGGCAGGCCTCCTCGTGCAGACCCACCGCGCGGGAAGGGCCCATGCACAGGTCCACTACGTCAGCGTCATGGAGCGGGAAGTTGTCCTCTTCGTCGGGCTGGGATTGGTCCTCCTGATCGCCTTCCTTTTCCTCGCCTTCCGCACCTGGTGGGGCATCGTGATCCCCCTGGCGGTCATCCTGCTCAGTGGCCTGGGTACGCTGGCCTTCATGGAGTTGACCGGAAAGGACATCGACATCATGACCATCGTCCTGCCCACGATCATTTTCGTGGTCGGGATGAGCGATGTGGTGCACATCATCACCCGCTACCTGGACGAACTGCGATCGGGACTCTCTCCCTTCAAGGCCTTGCGCAAAGCCTTCAGGGAAGTCGGAATCGCCACCTTTCTCACCTCCCTCACCACCGCGGTCGGATTCCTGACCTTGCTGGGTTCGTCCATCCGCCCCATTCGGGAATTCGGGGCCTACACCGCCGCAGGGGTCTTCATCGCCTTCGGCCTGGCCTTCTCCCTGTTGCCGGCCGTCCTGTTGCGCTCGAAAGCCCCATTGCGCACGACCGAAAAACCCCAGACAGGCTCACCTTGGACCGTACCCTTGAACCGCTGGTTCATCCGTGTCGTGCGGCACCGCAAGCTCATATTCCTCCTGGCCATTGCAGGCACGGCAACTTCCGTGGCCTTGCTGATGCGCATCGACGTGAACAATTACCTGCTCGAGGACCTCAGGGAGGACGACCCCCTGCGGATGGAGTTCCAATTCTTCGAAGAAGCCTTCGCCGGTGTCCGCCCCTATGAACTGGCCTATCGTTTCGAACCCGGCCGCGATATCTTTTCCGAGCCCGGAGTCCTTGCCGCCATGGACAGCATCGAACACCTGCTCGAGCGCGAACTCGAGGCGGGTGCGCTGATGGGGCCGGGACGCCTTGCGCGACAGGCCCATCGCCTGATGCAGGGAGACCGGCCATCACAGGCACGGATTCCCGATGGACAGGCCCTGCAGCGGTTGTTGAAGTCACTCAAACGCACAGACAGGAACGCCGAAGGGAGGAGTTCCAATACAGCGGGATGGGGCGACTGGGTGGACGTGGATGCAGGACTCGCGCGCCTGACCGCCAAGACCGCCGACGTCGGGGCCAAGGAAATTGCCGCGCGCAATGCGCGCTTCCTGGCAGGAGCCGAGGCCCTCCTGCATTCGAATTTCGAAGTTCCCCCATTCCGGCTGGAGCCCACCGGCACCGCCAACCTGATTGACCTCAACAACCGCTTTCTCGCCTCCGACATGGTGCTGGGTCTGCTCATCGCCTTTGCGGTGGTGGCGTTGATCGTCGGCATCCTGTTCCGCAGCCTGCGGATGGTCCTGGTGTCCCTCGTACCCAACATGCTCCCCTTGTTGTTCATCGCGGGATTCATGGGCGCCATGGACATCGACCTCAAGGTCTCCACCTCGATCATCTTCACCATAGCTTTCGGCATCGCGGTGGACGACACCCTGCATTTCCTGGCCAAATACCGCCTGTTGCTTTCCCAAGGCGTCGGCCCGCTGTGGGCACTGCGGCGCACCTTCGTCTCCACAGGAAAGGCCATCATCGTCACCTCCATCATCCTGTGCGGCGGATTCTCCACCCTCATGCTGAGCAGCTTTGAAGGCACCTTTCACATCGGCCTGCTCGTATCGCTGACCCTGGCTTTCGCGGTGCTGGTCGACCTCGCCTTGCTTCCCCTGCTGCTGCTGCCCCACCGCGCTTAACTTGTGACCATGCTCCATCGCAGGTCCTTCATCCGCCGTGCGGCAGCAGTAGCCGCTGCCCTTGGTGTTGCCCCCACCCGCATGCTCCATGCTTTCGAGCATGCAGCCACCCCAGGTTCCCCCTTGGATTCCGGCACTCGTTTCAAGGAGGGTCACATGCTCGCCACCTGGAACCACGGTCTCGTGTCCAATGCGGAAGGTTGGCGCCTGATGCAGCAAGGCGGAACCGCACTGGACGCGGTCGTCGAGGGGACAGCGCTCGTCGAAAGCGACCCGAATGGCGCCTCTGTGGGGCTTGGAGGACGTCCTGACCGCTCCGGCAAGGTGACCCTCGACGCCTGCGTCATGGGGCCAGACGGCAACGCGGGCGGGGTGTGCTTCATGGAGGACATCGAGCACCCCGTCAAGGTGGCCCGCGCCGTCATGGAGGAGACGCCCCACGTCCTGCTCGCGGGTGAGGGCGCCCGGGAATTTGCCATTTCCAGGGGGTTCAAAACGACCAACCTCCTCACGGAAGACAGCCGCAAAGCCTGGGAAGACTGGAAGCAAAGCGCCGAGTACAAGCCCATCATCAACGTCGAGAACCACGATACGATCGGCATGATCGCCCAGGACCTCGAGGGAAACCTGGCAGGGGCCTGCACCACGAGCGGCCTCGCCTTCAAATTGCGCGGTCGTGTGGGCGACAGCCCCATCATCGGTGCAGGGCTGTTCGTGGACAACGAATTCGGCGCCTGCACCGCAACGGGGCTCGGCGAAGCCGTCATGCGCACGGTCGGCTCCTTCCTCGTGGTGGAATTGATCCGGCAGGGACAAACACCGCAGGAAGCCTGTGAGGAGGCCGTCCGCCGCATCGCCAGTGCCATGCCCACCGATGACCTCCAGGTCGGCTACCTTGCCATGGATACCCGGGGCAATGCTGGCGCATTCGCCATCCACCCGGGTTTCAATTACGTCCGCACCATCGCCGGCAGCGCCACATTGGTGGATGGCACAGCACTCCGTTGACCCATGAAAACCCAGCCGAACGCATTGTCGAGCAAAAGGGGCAACCTATTCGGAATCATCCGATTGGCGCGCCCCCTGAACCTCGTCATTGGAGCGGGCACCCTGATTTCCCTGCGCCATGGCTGGATGGCCCGTTGGGAACCGGCCGGGCAATTCACGCAGCTGCCCGAGGTTGATTTCCTGCTCGGCACCGCGGTGGTGGTCCTGTTGATGGCGGGAGGCAACCTGATCAACGCCTATTTCGATGTGACCGAGGACCGGGTCAACCGACCGGAAATCGCCATCGTGGACCGGTCCATCAAACGGCGGGTCCTGATGATGGCCCACGCCGTGCTCCACATCGCAGGAATCTCCATCGCGGCTTACCTCACCTGGAAGCATGCCGACTGGTCCCTGCTGCTCGTCGCCTTGGCCGTCTCCTTTGCCCTGTGGCAATACAGCGCCCGTTGGAAGGCCATCCCCATCCTCGGCAACATGGTCGTGGCCGGTCTCCTCGGCCTTGTGCCGCTGTGGCTGGCCTTGTTGGAGGCGCCCATGCACGGAGGGGATCTGTGGCGCATGAGCTGGCCCCTGCTCGGCTTTGGCGGCATGGCATTCGGGGTGGGGCTGGCACGCGAAATCGTCAAGGATGCCCGGGATGAACCAGGGGATCGCCTTGCAGGCAAGCAGTCCATTCCCATCCGATTCGGGGCGCGCACTACCTACTGGGTTGTCCTCGTGCTGATCACAACCTTGATGGTGGCCTACGTGACTGCCTTGATGGCCTTGCACCCCAAAGGGGCTTCAGGCTGGCTGCAATGGATGGCCCCCCTGCCCTTCATGTTGCTCGCCATCCTGTCCATCTCCGGAGGGAAACCCCGATGGAAGCAGGCAGACCGTTGGCTGCTCCTCTGCCTCGTCACCGGATTCATGCAGTGCCTGTGGCTGCCGGGATTCTGAGCTGCTCCTTGCTACAAACCAACAGGTTGACCCTCCAAGTCAGCCGATTTGACCACCTTTCTATAACATAGGGTTAACACGTCCTCCAAACGTCCGGCGTCCCTTTGCAGGGAGAACCAACGTCATGCGACATCCACTCTTCTTGATCCTCTCCCTCCTGTCTTTGACCATCCAAGGTCAAGGAACCATCAGGGGCAAGATCACCGATGGACAGACCGGAGAAAGTCTGATCGGGGCCAACGCCTACATCGAGGGCACCACCAAGGGTGCCATGGCGGACCTCGATGGCAATTTCAGCCTGGATGGACTCGCCCCGGGCGACTACAACATCATCGGACGGTTCATCGGATACTCCCCTGTCACGAAGACCGTGACCATCACGGCGGATGAAGTGACCCTCGTTGATTTCAACCTCTTCGTGGAGACGTTTGTCATCGAACAGGCCGCAGAGGTGATCGCCAAAGTGGACCGGACGCGGGATGTCTACATGGAGAACATCAAGAAGAAATCCGCTTCCAGCATCGATTACATCTCCAGCCAGCAAATCAAGCGGGCCGGAGACAACGACGCCGCCAGCGCCATGAAACGGATCTCCGGGGTCTCCACGGTGGGCAATTTCGTGTTTGTGCGTGGCCTGTCCGACCGCTACCTCAAAACGACCCTGAATGGCGCGGAAGTGCCCTCCATCGATCCGAGGCGGAACTCCATCGAGATGGACCTGTTTCCGACCAACGTCGTGGACAACCTCGTCGTGGTCAAGACGCAAACCGCCAACCTGCCCTCGGATTGGGCCGGCGCCTACATCTCTGTGGAGACGAAGGATTTCCCGGAGACCTTCACATTCAACTATTCCTCCAGCCTTGGGTGGAACACCAACACGACGGGAAAGGAGGTCATCTCCAGCCAACGGAGCAGCACGGATTGGATGGGTTTCGACGACGGATTCCGGGCGATGCCCTCCGCGGTCAACGGCCTCACCGCCGAATCCTGGCCCACCATGGTCAACGTCGCCTTCAGCGGTCAATTGGAGTACCTCGTGACGCAGCAAGGCATCAGCCATGCCGTGCTCGAGTCCGCCCTCAATGACTGCGGACTGGGCAGCCTGTCCGATGTGGCCAGCATCGCCGATCGGGACTGCATCCTGGCGGGACTCGGATTCATCGACCAGTGGGGCGCGAATTTCAGCGATTCCCTGTTCTTCCAGGCGGGCATCCCCTCCTCCATCGAGGCCAACCAAGGGCTGACGGACATCGGACAGAGCTTCGAGAACACCTGGGACCACGTGCGCCGCCAGGCCACCATGGACATGCGCCATTCTTTGAGTTTCGGCAACCAGACCAGCCTGTTCGGAAAGCAGCTGGGGTATACGTTCGGCGCTCAATATGCCCGCAACACCCGGGCCTACCAGGACGGCATCTATGCCCGCTGGGCGGCGGGATCCATAGAGGGAACCGATTCACTGGACCTCCAGAACTACTACACCGACGAGCGCACGAACGAAAACCACCGTTGGAATGCGATGCTCAACTTGAGCTACAAGCTCGACGAATTCAACAAGGTCTCCCTCATGGGCATGACCATCGCCAGCGGCACGAACAGTGCACGCTTCCAGGAAGGCATCAATCCCCGGGACGGCGATGAGATCCAACAGCAACGGACACACCGCTACCAAGCCCGCAGCCTCAACAACTACCAGTTGAGGGGGGAGCACTTCCTGCCGGGCAGCGAAGTCAGCATACAATGGACGGCCAGCCGTTCCGAAGGCCGTTTGAGCACGCCCGACCTGCGGACCTTCTTCAACAACTACATCGACAACGACATCCTCCTCCCCGACGAAGCCGTGTTCTACGGACCCAACGGAGAGGCCTACGACGCGGGCACGACCGAGGCCATCCTCGGCGAAATCAACGGGCTCATCTCAGATGGCGCCCTGGACGAGGGCTGGGCCGACGACATCGCAGGCACCCTCGCTACCTTGGAGGATGAAGGCCTTGAATTCTCGGTCAGCGATGTCATCGTCCCGACAGAAACGGACCGGTTCTACAGCATCCAACCTTCGCGTTATCCTGCCCCCTCACGCTATTGGAGGGAATTGGAGGAAAACAAGACCGACCTCAAACTGCACGTGAGCAAGCCCATCTTCGGAAACAGCGCGTGGGAAGGGAAATTCAGCACGGGACTGAGCTACGTCCGGACTACGCGGAACCAGAGCGAGGACAAGTTCACCCTTGCCGAACAAGGCAACTCCCTCGACGCCGCCGGAGGCGCTCCCGGAACCTATTTCCAGGACCCCAACCTGGTGGTGGCTCCCGGCCAGGATTACATCTACACCACACTCGCGACAGACCTCAACAACACGGACGAAGGATACCTCAACGTCATGGGGGCCTACGCCATGGTGGATGCGAGGGCCAATGAGCGTTTGAGCGGCAACGCAGGACTTCGCCTCGAAATGGCCGACATGGAGATCGCGACGGGAATCGACACCACCGACCTGACCCCCGTCCAGATCGAAAGAACACGCGGATTCCTCAACGAGGTGGACCTGATGCCCTCGCTGAACATGACCTATGTGCTCGGCAAGATCGACCCCATCAAGACCACCAACCTGCGTGTGGCCTACAGCCGGACACTCGCACGACCGGTCTTTCGGGAAAAGGCGCCCTTCCGGAGCTTCGACTTTGAGACGCTGCAGGTGCTCAAGGGCAATCCCGCATTGAACCAGACGCGCATCGACAACTACGACCTCCGGTTGGAGCACTTCCCCAACCTGGGCGAAGTCCTCTCAGCCAGCCTGTTCTACAAGCGGTTCACCGATCCGATCGAGCAGAACACCGTGCTCGAGGCCGTCAACACGGAGCTCACTTGGTCCAACCTCCCCTACGCCAACGTTTGGGGAATCGAATTCGAGGGGCGCAAGAACCTCGGAAACCTCACCGACCAGCGTTTCATCCGGAACCTCAGCATCGCCGGAAACGTGAGCTTCATTCGCTCCGCCTCCAAAATCTGGCAGGAAGAACTGGAGACCATCTGGGCGCAGGATCCCACGCACCCCGAGACCCGCCCCCTCTTCGGTCAGGCGCCCTACATCATCAACACCAACCTGACCTACGTCAGCGACAGTGCGGACTTCAATGCCACGGTGGCCTTCAACGTCCAGGGCCCCAAGGTCTTCCTCGTCACACTCGGCGCCCTCCCCAACGTCATGCAGCAGCCCACGCCCACCCTCGACTTCAGCTGCGGAAAAAACCTGGGAGAGCACTTCAGCATCGGCATCAAGGCCAGGAACATGCTGAATCCCCGCGACCGCAGGACACACCTGTTCAACGGCCAGCATTACGATTGGAACAGCTTCACCCGCGGGCGGACCTACTCCATCAGCCTGAACTACAGGATCTGAGAACGCGGCCTCACAAACCGAATTCCTGCTGCAGATTCTCCACGGTTTCCTCGGGGAGGTCGTTGACGTCGAGCAGCATGAGTCCATCGAGCGCATCATTGAACTTCGGGTCCCGGTTGAACCCCAGGATCCGGGCATTCTGATGAAGGTACTTCTTGAGCAGGACCGGCGCCACGGCATTCGAAGGCTCGATGTCGGCCAGGATGCGGTCCAACCGTTTCACATCGGCCTGTGCACCATCGAGCAGGGCTTCTGAATCCACCCGCTTTTCCTCAAAAGCAAACCGCTTCCGGGGCCGGATGAATTCGGACCAATGGACATCCCAGGCATGCCGCTTGACAAACGCCATGATCAGGGCGCGCGAGAATTTCTGATAGTCGCTGCTGATCGTGACGGGCCCCAGGATATAGCGCGCTTCAGGCGATTGGATCAACACCGTCAAAATGCCCTTCCATAGCAGGAACAGGGGCATGCGCTGCCGCTGGTAATCCGGATGGATGAAGGACCGCCCAAGCTCCACGGAGGAGCGCAGCACAGGGTGGAATCCCTTCCGCATACGAAACAGCGAATGGGTATAGAACCCCCTGACGCCGTACCGTTCCATGATGAGCCAGCCTTCCCCGATCCGGTAAGCCCCGGCCAATTGTCCCGACCCGGCATCCCACAGGATGAGGTGCTGGTAATACAGGTCATATTCGTCGAGATCCAGGGAACGGTTCGTGCCTTCACCCACAGCGCGGAAGGTCAACTCCCGGCAACGGCCGATTTCCTGGAGGAGCATGGGAATGGAGGCCGCGGGAGCCAGATACACTTCGAGGTTCGAATGGCTGAACAACCGCCTGGATTCCAAGGCGGCCACCTCTCCTTCCAGGATTTCCCTCGCCACGGGCGGTGCAATGTCCTCGGCCTTTTTGGGAAACCGAAAAGTCCGGAAATACTCCTTGCGCACATCCTGAGCCGTACCCAAAGCATAGGACTTGGCCCGCAGGAAACGGGCCAGCTGCTCCTTGCCGGCGAACCCCGTCAGGTCCCGCTGCAACAGGGGCTTCCCCACCCTCATGCGCAGCACATGGCCCTTCTTGTTGCGCAGTTCCGCGGCCATACGAAGGGAACGCAGCGCTGGGTGGATGAGCCCGAGCAGCTGAAACAGAGGACTGTTGGCGCCGTCGATGTAGACGGGCACAATGGGCACGCGCTGATGCTCCATCCATCCGACCACGGATGTCGACCACTTTCCGTCGACCACCATCCGAGAGGACCGCTGGAATCCCGACACCCTGCCGGCGGGAAAGACACCAAAACCACCGCCTTTCGTCAGGTGCTCGGATGCCGCGCGCCAACCTGAAAGCAAAGGGACCGACCGCCCATGCCTTCTCGATTCGGAAACCGCGCAGAGGGAATCCGCCATCGCGGGGGTCTTGTCCATGGCGGAGTCCACCCCCAATTTGAAATCAGGCCTCACCTGTTGGACCTGGCGAACAAGGGCGAGGGCATCGAGCACCCCGAACGGATGGTTCGAGACGACGATGAAGGGGCCCTCCTTCGGAATCCGGGCAAGGTCCTCCTGAGCGATCTCCAAGCGGACACCCAACAACGCGAACACCGCATCCACGAATGCGTCCGCTCCCAGGTGGGAGAGCCGGTCGTGGGCCGAATTCATGCTGCGCACCCCACCAAACCGATGGAAGAGCCCGACCAGCGGATGCCGCTCAGGCAAACCGGCCCATCCGGCCAGGTCAGCGCGTGAAACGAGCTTGTCCTGCCCGCCGTCGTCCATCCTTTCCATGGACGACCAAATTAGGCCGTCCGAAGAAGCGTCATCCAATTGGCACCCTGCTGTATTTTTCACCCCGATGATCCGCCTCTCTTTCCTCCTCCCATCCTGTGTCATCCTTGCTGCAGGCTGCGGGGGTTCTTCTGACGAAGATGCTGCTGCCCCTGCCATGACCGACCATGAAACCCGCACCGAGGTCAACACCCCCGCTCCGGGCCTCGAAATCCAAGGCCACCGCGGAGCCCGCGGACTGTTTCCGGAGAACACCGTGGCCGGTTTCGTGATGGCCGTGCGGGAAGGCGCCGATGTCCTGGAAATGGACCTCTGCATCTCAGGGGACGGCAACGTCATCGTGAGCCACGAGCCTTGGATGAGCCACGAAATTTGTTCAACCCCTGATGGCGAACCCATAGCCAAGGAGGAGGAACGGAAATTCAACCTGCACGCGATGACCGTGAAGGAGATTGCCGACTTTGATTGCGGCTCAAGGCCCCACCCCCGCTTTCCGGACCAGCGGAACCTCCCTTTGCACAAGCCCACCCTGGCTGAGGTCGTAGCGGTGATCAAGACTGTCCCCACACTGCGGGACAACTTCACCATGCGCTACAACCTCGAAATCAAGCATGCGGCAGAATTGGAACCCGAATTCTGTCCGGATCCTGAAACTTTTGCCCGCATGGTGCTCGACGAGGTGAAGCGGCTCGGCATTGCGGAATACACCTGCATCCAGAGTTTCTCTGCGCCCGCACTGGAGGCGGTGCATGCACTCGATGCGGGCATGACCACAGCCTGGCTGGTGGAATCGGAAGGCAGCGTCGCATCCCAATTGGAGCGGCTCAGCTTCACCCCGGACATTTATTCCCCGAACTGGCGGCTCATTGACGCCGAGGACGTCCATGCCCTGCAGGCCATGGGGCTGAGGGTCATTCCCTGGACGGTGAATGAGCCCGCGGACCTCATGGCCGTGATGCAAATGGGGGTGGACGGCATCATCACCGACTACCCCGACAGGCTGTATTCGATGCGCTGATCCGGGCCGCGCCCAATCTGCTCAACGCAGCACGTGCACAGTGCCGTTCTGGCGGATGACCTCGGGGACCCGGTCATTGCGGAGCTCGATGATGACCTCCCACATATAGACGCCGTCAATGGCGAAATAGCGGCCGCTCTCCCGGGTCTTGGAACCCGGTGTGCCCTCGACCTGGCCATACCAGACTTCTTCCTGGCTGTCCGAAAAGAACACCGGACGGCCCCACCGGTCCCACACGGTCACCTGGTAGGCATAGGGGTCACAATCCAGAACCGGCTTCCACGCGTCGTTCTTTCCGTCGTTGTTCGGCGTGAATGCGGAGGGGACATAGACCTGACAGCCGCAGATCAATTGCTCCACCTGGAACACATGCTCCACTGTGTCACAGACGTTGGACACCTCCACGGTATACAGGCCGCCCCGTTCGATGACCCGCGTGGGGAGCATGCTGCCGTTGTCCCACCGGTAATTCGACGGGTAGACATCCGAACCTTGGAGCACATTCAGGAGCATGGTATCGTCCAGGCAGAGCTCGTAATCCGCGGACAGCGGAATCACAGTCGGCTGGGCCACCGACACCGCCATGGAATCCACGAACTGACACCCGCTCACCTGGCTCGTGGCCACATACGAGGCCGGTTCATTCACTTCGATGGACGTGCCCACCTCTCCTGTGTTCCACGTCACCAGAATGTCCGACAACCCGGTCTCGATCATCAACACGTCGCCGGGACAGAGCACGGAATCCTCGGGAAGGGCAAACTCCGGAATCGGCCGCACCTCGACACCAACTGTATCCCGGTAGGTGCACCCGCCCAAGGCGACTTCCGCGACGTACTCCCCCTGCTCGCTCACGGTCAGGGACGGGGTACTCAGGCTGTCATTGAAGATGACATAATCGGCGCCCGGAACACCCGGCACGAGTTCGATCGACTCTCCTTCGCAGAGGACGATATCCAATCCGAAATCAAATACCGGCAAGGGTTGCGGGACCACCGAGACCTGATCGTAAAAGGCGCACCCCTCCACGACCGATGAGACCTCATAGATACCGGGTTGACTCGCCCACAGCTGATTCCCCAAGGTCCCATTCTGCCAGGTGTAGTTCGAGGCACCGAAAGCGGCGAGCAGCAAAACGCTGTCCCCTTCACAGAAATTGACCACCTCCGGCAATGCCGCATCGAATCCCTGGACGACCTCGATGAAGACCTGCGCATTGGCTTGACAATCACCGATGCTCACATTGACCGTATAGATGCCTGTATTCGCCACGGCGTAAGTCGGCGCGACTGAACCATCCTGCCAAGTGCAGACCGCGGTCGGGTAATTCGGATCGAGGATGAAGGGGTCGCCTGGACAGATGGTCTCATCCGATCCCAGATCCACCGTGGTCAACGGACTCTCCGTCACCTGAACGTCATCCACAGAAATGCATCCATTGAGGGTGGCGGTCACCGTGTAGGTCCCGGCGGCGTCCACCGTGTACTCCGCATCACTGGGCCCACCCTGCCAATTGAATACAGGCGGAAGGCCACTCCATCCCGGCGCATCGGCATCGAGGGTCACATCCTCCCCGAAACACAGGGTCACATCATCTCCGAGTTCGACGGGGTATGTCTCAAACCAGGACAATTGCATTTCATCCGTTGCAGAGCAACCGTTCACCACGACCAGCACCTCCACGAGGCCGGAATCCGCCACGAGCTCTGCCTGTCCGAATCCACCGGTGCTCCAGCTGTATTGGGCACCGGAATTGCCCGCATCCAAAGCGATGATGGTCCCCGGACATACCGTCTGGTCAGGCCCGAGGTCCGGCTGCTCAATGATGACTTCGGTGACGTCGATGCTGATGATCTCTTCGCAACCCTCAGCTGTCGTGATGGTCGCGGTTCCACTGATGGCGGTGGATTCCCAGGTATCTCCCTCCGACCCATCGGGCCAGGTGGTGAGGGCGTCCGGCCAGGTCAAGGTCAATTCCACGGCCTCTCCCGGACAGACCACTTCGGACAGGGGAAGCAGGTCCACCGGGGCAGGTCCCTCGATGGCGCCGATATCCGGCGTCGCGTCCCTCGGTTCACCCCGCTGGTCCTCGGCAATGCCGAGCAACGCGCCCCCGTCGATGGCAGGGCTCAACGGCTCACAAGCGCTGATCATGAAGGCATCCGTTGGTCCTCCGTAATCACCGAAACCGAGCAGGATGGGATCCACCCCGATCTGGTTCCCGATGACAGCTGCAGCAAAAACGACATCCGCATCCACCACACCGATGATGTTGTGCCCCACCGTGGCGAGGATCTCATCTCCCGAATAGTGGTACAGATCCTCATTGCCCCCGGCATCCCCCCCGACATTGCCATGGAGGATGGTGTTGTCCAAGGTTACGTTGCCATCAAAACATCCGATCGCCCCTCCCTTGCCGAGGCCGGGTTCCCCAGCATTGCCGGGCGATGTCCCGCCATTGCCTCCGAAAGCCCCGTTGCCACTCATGGTACAATGCAGGACCGTGACATCTCCGGAACGCAGGAAGAATGCACCGCCCATGGCACCACCGCCGCCGCCGCCGCCGGCCACATTCAGGGTGCCATTGCCCCCATCGCCGCCCAGCGCCAAACCATTGGACGCATCCCCCGGACTTGTATTCCACCAAGAAGTCAGGATGCCTCCACCGCCGCCGCCGCCGCCGAAACTGGCCGATCCCGCATCGGGATTGTTGCCTCCCCAAGTGGAAGAAGTGATGTCTCCGCCATCACCACCCCCACCGAAAGTTCCGATGCCATTGCCGCCATCGCCACCGCTGCCGCCGCCCCCCCCGTTACCGCCATTGCCGCCGTGGGCCTCGCAGCCAACGAACGTGCAGTTCTCCAACCAGGTGCCCGTTTGCGACCAACTCGAAATCGCCCCTCCGCCGGCGAGGGCGCCGCCGCCACCGCCACCACCTGAGGCGCCGTTGTTGCCGAAAGCCTTGCAGTCGATGAAACTGCTGGCGCGCACCTCAATGTCCTCCCTGTTGTGGATGGCCCCGCCGAATCCATTCTCCGTCACGCAATTCCTGAAAACAACGCGCTCAAGCAACAGCAGGTCCGCGTCCGTCTCGATGGCCCCGCCGGGGTCATTGGCGTCGAATCCGTTCCGGAATTCCACATCCCGGATGGTCACGAGGGTGGCATTGCCGTCAAACTCGAAGAACCGCTGACCACCGCCCGCATCGACGATGGTGGTCCGTGCACCGGCTCCGCTGATGGTGATGTCCCCCTCATCCAGGAGCAGCTGCCCAAGGTCCCAGCTGTAGGTGCCTTCGGGCAGGATGACTTCGGTCGCCACGCCACTGACCTCGGCCTCCTGCAGGGCAGCGCGCAAGGTGCAATCGCCCCCTGCCGTAGCGCAATTGCCATCGCCGGGATTGGCGTCAGTGCCATCAAAGGTGGCGTTGACCGTGAATTGGGCAGAGGCGGGCAGTGCGCATACCGCCGTGAAAAGAGCGGCCGTCAGCCCTTGATGGAATCGCTTCATGGAGTGCAGTGCGGTGGCAAAGTACGAACCGACAACATGGGAAAAAGGTTGCCGATGCCCCGGAATCATCCACCCTGACTGTAGAATTTCGAACCCACGCTATTTCCTCGCCCATGTGTTCCATCACGGCACTGCTGAACCGAACCCCCGACACGCCCCAGGACCGATCCCTGGTGCTGCAATCCTCACTCTGCCAGCGACATCGCGGACCGGACTGGTCGGGCATCATCGAACACGATGGCGCGATCATTGCCCATGAACGGCTCGCCATCGTCGACGTCCTGAGCGGCGCACAACCGATGCTGGATGTGGAAAGGGGCACCATCCTTGCCGTCAACGGAGAGATTTACAACCACAAGGAACTGCGGTCCTCGGACAAGACCGCAGGGTATCCATTCCAATCAGGCAGCGACTGCGAAGTCATCCTCGCCCTGCACCGCTCCATGGGAAGGGAGCTTGTCCACGAACTCAGCGGGATGTACGCCTTCGTGCTGTACGACCCCGAAAACGACCATTGGATGATCGCCCGGGATCCCATTGGCATCATTCCCCTCTATTACGGGACGGATGAGGGCGGCCGGCTCTGGGTCGCCTCGGAGATGAAGGCCCTGACCACACTTTGCGATGACGTTCGGCTCTTCCCACCGGGTCATGTCTGGGCCAAAGGAGAAGATGCCCCCACCCGATTCTACGACAGGGAATGGATGCAGGGCGCCCTTCCGGAGACGCCTTACAAACCCGAGGAGTTGCGCGATGCCCTGACCGAATCGGTCCGGAAGCACCTCATGGGCGACGTCCCCTACGGATTGCTCATTTCGGGCGGATTGGACAGCTCGGTCATTGCCGCCATTGCGATGCGCCATGCCGCGCGGAGGGTGGATGATGAAGGGAATTCGGAAGCATGGTGGCCACGCGTACACAGCTTCTCGATTGGATTGGAGGGGTCACCCGACCTGGCCGCAGCGGAGGAAGTGGCCGAGGCCATCGGCACCGTTCACCACGGTTTGCACTTCACCATACAGGAGGGCATCGACGCCCTGTCTGAAGTCATCCGCCACATCGAGACTTATGACGTCACGACCATACGGGCCTCCACGCCCATGTTCCTGATGGCACGCAAGATCAAGGCCATGGGCATCAAAATGGTGCTGAGTGGTGAAGGCGCCGATGAATTGTTCGGGGGATATCTGTATTTCCACATGGCACCTGACGCTCAGGAATTCCATGAGGAGACCGTCCGTAAAGTACTGGGCCTCCATCAGTTCGACTGTGCCCGCGCCAACAAGTCCATGATGGCTTGGGGCATCGAAGCCCGGGTCCCCTTCCTCGACCGGGAGTTCATCGATTACGCCATGACACTCGATCCCGCAGAAAAGATGGGGGGCGCAGGACGCATCGAGAAGGCGGTCATCCGAAAGGCCTTCGAAGGGTATGTGCCCGATGCCATCCTCAACCGTCAGAAAGAACAGTTCAGCGATGGTGTAGGCTATGGCTGGATCGATGGATTGAGGGACCATGCCGATGCCCACGTGACCGACGAGGAAATGGAGCGTGCCGCCGTTCGCTTCCCCCTCCATCCTCCGGCCACCAAGGAAGGGTACTTCTATCGCAGGATCTTCGAGGAGCATTTTCCTTCCGCAGCCGCAGCGGCCACGGTGCCCGGAGGCAAGAGTGTCGCGTGCAGTACGGAAAAAGCACTCGAATGGGATGCCCGGCTCAAGAACAACATCGACCCCAGTGGTCGGGCCGTGGGAGGCATCCACAACGACGCCTACACAACGGACTGATTCCAAGGGCCACCGAACCACGGCCCGAAAAGACCCTCCCGGACCACCATTTCGCAGAAGGGCATTGGATTCGACCGAGAATGCGTATCCTTCAATATGCGAATCAGTTACCGTCACGAAACCATATCTGGGGCGGTCTACACCTTGGAGCAGCAGGGAGACCTGCTGCACGTCCACAGCAAGGTCCCACAGCTTGAGCTGCGTTGGTCCGGCAACAATTGGAAACCGGAGAGAACCTGGTTCGAAAGGGAGTACGTCTTCCCCGTCGAAGTGGGGTTGGATGAATTCCTTGCCCGGCACTTGCCCCACCTCAACGGATGCCGAATGAAGTCCATCATGCAGGGACGCGAATCGCAGCATCAAGGACACTCCTGCTTCACAGGAAAGTGGTTCACCTTCGAATCCGAGGGGAACATGCCGTCCATGGAACGGGCCCACAAGAGCCTGCTCAATACGACCGCGAAATATTACGGCGTGGACTCCCTGTTCGGCTGAGCACCGCGTCGGGATGAACCGCCCGCCGAATCAATCGGCTGTCCTGAATGTCTTGGTGACCCGCCCATCGGACCAGAGCTGTATGGCCATTCCCGTGGCCCCGGAGGCCATGGGGCGTCCGAGCAGGTCAAAGGTGCCGACGACGGTGCCCCGTGGTGCGGAGACGTCCGGCACATCCGAAGTGCCCGAAACCACGACAATCCTGCCGGGTGAAATGCCCACTTCCAAAGACCAGACCATGTCGCCATCCAGGCCCCAAAGCTCCACGGAACCTGAAGTGGCGAAATCCGTCATGCCCAACAAGGCCTGACCCTGGGGCACAATCGCCATCGAGTACACCGGATTGCCATTGCCCGTCCATCCTTCCGCGGCCTCCAGACTCTGGCCATCCGCCTTGCGGAAGCCGGCCTCACCATAGACCTGATACAGGACACCACCGTCGTGCCAGGCGGCTGCCCCGCACCCTGCCGTGACATCGGCTACGACAGCCGTCATCACCGCTCCGCCTTCCTCGCGTCGGCTCAGTGAAGTTCCATCGTATTGACGGGCATTGACCGAGACCACGCCCCCTCCTTCCGCGGCGAACAGGTGCACGGGATTGAGGCCATCCTCACCGAGGTCCACTTCGGAATAGGCTCCCGACACCAGATCGACACGGCCGATGAGCCCCACCTCCTCTCCATAGGCAAAGGCGTTGTTGATGCCGACGAACAACCCCCCATTGTCCACGCACAACCCTTCACTGGCCCACGCCGGTCCCGCAGCGCCATCCGCGACCCAACCGGCATCCCAGGCGAGGCTCTCCGCATCGAGGGCGACGAGGTAATGGTCAAAGGGGACGGAAGTCCACGTCATCGGATCGTAATCGCCTCGGCTCACGAACAACCGTGCTCCTTCCAATGCGAGACGGCGCGCGCCCTGCAAGGGCTGTTCGGCGAGGACAGAACCGGTCTGGGCGTCCAACCGATAGACCACATCATCCGCGGCCACATACAACTCGGTGCCGTCCGCATTGACCACAAGGTCGCTGGCAAAGCCCTGTCCCTCGAAAACATGCAGGACCTCGAAACCGGGTTCCTCCTGGGTCAAATCGATGGCCCCCACCCTCGGGGATTCCAGGATGTCCCCCGAATAAAAATCCTGGGCACCCTCACAGAGCACAAAGGCCCGATCCTGGGCCGATGCAACAAAGGATGAACCCCAAGCCATGATGGTCATCAGGACGAAAGGACGGAACAAGGGAAAAACGAATCGCATGCAATGGGAATATGACTGCGAAACTAGCCTCGGGACGTCGCAATGCAATCCCTGAAGGGCCTCGAGCAGCATTCAAGGGGTCGTGCATTCCAATGGAGGCATCCGCCCTTGGGAACATGGCGCAAAAAAGAAAGGCGCCTCCAATTGGAAGCGCCCTTCTATGCGAAGCTAATGGGCGGTTTTGGTCATTCCGCTCCGCAGGATGAGTTGAACAGCAACAAGAGGTCCAGGAGGTCCTGGATGCCCACGGAGCCGTTGAAGTCGAAGTCCCAGCAAATGGGGGCCACGCAGGTGCCATCGTCGAGGTTGGCCAGCGGCTGGTAGTTCTGCATCGCCGGATCGGTACAACCGCTCCAGTAGCATGAACCATCATCCTCGATGGCGCTCGGATCGTAGTTGACCGCATTGGGATAGATGCATCCTGTCTCGCCACACTCCGCGCCGGGGAAAGCACAGGGGAGCACCCCCATTTCGGCCGGCGACAACGCGGTGAAGATGCCACACCCACCTCCATCGGTGTTGTAGAAGACCAGCAGGTCAGTCAGCTCCAACGCACCGATCATACCGTCACCATTGGAGTCGGGACAAGGCGGCGCATCGCTGCAGTTGCCGGCGTCGACATTGGCATAGGTCGTGTAGTTGCGGAAGTAATCCACCGTGCACCCCTCGAAGAGACAGGATCCGTCATCATACCCCGCGTTCGGATCGTAATTCGACGCCGTGGAATACGTGCAGCCCGGACCGCTGAGGCAGGATCCATCGTCATAGAGGGCATTCGGATCGTAGTTCTCCGCACCCTCGACCGTACAACCGCACAACGAGAGCAGGCTGGAGGCCATGCCCTCCGAAGAGAAGCTGACCGAAGGACGGATGTCCACGTTGGGATCGCCCTCCAAGAAAAGCTGGAAGTTGACCGTACCCGTGACGACACCGTCCGTGGTGAATTGGCCGACGAGAATGTCCAGACCGTCACCGGCAATGCCATTGGTCACATCATTGGTCACGAACCAAGCACCACCCGTAGCGTCATCGATGTCGATACCGCCTCCGGCCGAGAAGGCCGCAAGCCAGTTCTGGCCCGGACTGCTGACACCCTGGACTTCCCCTTGACCGAGGGCGAGGTTGGGCACCTGGTCGATGCCGATCGTCACCCAGCTGTCATACGGGAGTGTCGGAATTACCGCAAAGAGGAGCGGATTGATGGACGAGCCGTAGTTGGAGCCGATCGGATCCTGGTACCACGTCGTGGACGTGTTGAGGTTGAGCGGAAGGTCGCCGTTTCCAAAGACACTGGACAGTTTGTCATCCGCAGTCTGCGTGGTGATGTACAAGCGATAGGTCGTCATGCCCGCAAGGTCGCCGGCATCATGCTCCACAAGGCGAACAAGCTTGGCACCGTATCCCGCACTGTCACTTTCGAAGTACAGGGTATCAGGACCGGGCACCACTTCAGGCTCATAGCAGGAACAGTAATCGCAACTTCCGTCATCCTCGGTGATGCTCGGACTGTAGTTGCAGGCCTCTGGGTCCGTACAACCGGTCACCTCGTTCTCATCGCACACACCGTCTCCGTCGACATCGTTCAGGCAGGCACCATAACAGTCCACGAAGCTGCTGCCGTAAATGTCCTCCGCGTAGATGCAGCTTCCGTCATCGGTGTTGTATCCGCCACTGTAGTTGCAGGCCGCAGGATCGATACAACCGTATACGATGAGCGTCAGGCAGGTGCCGTTGTCCAGGTTGGCGAACGGGTTGTACTCGATGTAATCGGGATCGGTGCAACCGAGCTCGATCAGCGTGGTACAGGAACCATCGTCCACATCGGCGTCGATGTCGAACTCGAGGTACTGATTGTTGGTGCATCCTCCATAGAGGCAGCTGCCATCCTCGTCGGTCGCAGCGGCATCGTAATTGACCGCGGTATCGTCCATGCAGCCCGGCACCTCGTCCTCATCACAGACCTGGTCTCCGTCGCTGTCGTTGAAGCATTGGCCATCACAGTCGACATGGTCCACACCATAGAGGTCAATCGGGTAGTCACAGGTATCCAATGTATTGGCATCCGCATTGAAGTTGCAGGCCCCCGGCTCGAGGCAGCCCAGCACCACGGGGGTGGCACAGGAACCGTCCTCCGTATTGGCCGCGGCATCGAATTCGAGGAATCCGGCATCGGTACAACCGAAGACCACCAGATTGGTGCACGAACCATCGTCGGTGTTGGCTTCCGCCACGTATTCGATATAATCCGGGTCCATACATCCTTCAATGACCGGTGTGGCACAGGAGCCATCGAACGTATTCGCGTTCGGGTCATATTCGAGGAAATTCGGGTCCGTGCAGCCCTCCACCACCGCAGTGGCACAGGAACCGTCATCGACATTGGCCGCCGAATCGAACTCGGTGAATCCAGGGTCGGTGCAGCCCTCCACAATCAGGTTGACGCAGGATCCATCATCGACATCCGCCGTCGCATCGTATTCGAGGTAGGCCGGATCGATGCAGCCGCCATACAGACAGGTTCCATCGTTCGTGTTGGCCTCGGCATCATAGTTGGCCGCCTCGGGATCGGTACAGCCCATCAACACGCAGAAACCGTCATCCACGTTGGCATCGGGGTCGTAGTTGTCCGCATTCGGGTTTGTGCATCCGAGGTATTCGCAGGCCCCACTGTCGTAGTTCGCATTGGGGTCATAGTTGTCCGCCTCGGGGTCGGTACAGCCGAGGAAAAGACAAGTACCATCGTCCACATTGGCGAAGTCGTCATAGTTGATGGCCGCGGAATCCGTGCAACCCAGGTACTGGCAGCTGCCATCCTCCAGGTTGGCGCCCGGGTCGTAGTTGTCAGCGAAGGCATCCGTACAACCGGGGTAGGTACAGGAGCCGTCCTCCACATTGGCTCCGGCATCATAGTTGGACGCTGCAGGATCAGTGCAACCGAAGTACTCGCAAGTGCCGTCATCGAAGTTGGCACCGGCATCATAGTTGTCCGCCTCCCCATCGATACAGCCATAGTACAGGCAGGAACCGTCATCGAAGTTGGCCCCGACGTCGTAGTTGTCGGCCTCCGGGTCCGTGCAACCGTGGTACAGGCAGGATCCGTCGTCGAAGTTGGCGCCGGCATCGTAGTTGTCGGCCTCTGTGTCCATGCAACCATGGTACAGGCAGGATCCATCGTCGAAGTTGGCGCCGGCATCGTAGTTGTCGGCCTCCGCATCGGTACACCCGTGATACAGACAGGAGCCATCATCGGAGTTGGCACCGGCATCGAAGTTGTCGGCACCGGCATCGGTGCATCCGAAATACAGGCAGGAGCCATCGTCGGTGTTGGCGCCGGAATCGAAGTTGTCCGCCTCCACATCCGTGCAACCCGGATACAGGCAGGAACCGTCATCGAGGTTGGCCCCAGCATCGAAATTGGATGCCGTCGTATCGGTACAACCCTCGATCTGGCAGGAACCGTCCTCATCTGTAGCGGCCGAATCGAAGTTCACAGCAATCGGATTCGTGCAACCGGGCACCTCCTCCTCATCGCAGACGCCATCTACATCGGCGTCATTCAGACAGGCACCGGCACAATCCAACCAGGCGACACCGTAGAGGTCGACAGGATAGCTGCAGGAACCGTCATCCTGGGTCGCCTCGGCATCGTAATCACACGCCGCCTCATCGGTACATCCGAGACAGGATGCGAAATCACAGGAACCATCGTCCTCATTGGCGGCAGCATCGAAATTGCAGGCAGACGCATCCGTGCAGCCCAGATAGACACAGCTGCCGTCGTCCGCATTGGCACCGGCATCGAAGTTCGAGGCTGAAGCATCCGTGCAGCCGGGGTAAAGGCAAGAACCGTCATCGCTGTTGGCACCGGCATCGTAGTTCGCCGCGCTGGCATCGGTACAGCCCAGATAGGTACAGATTCCGGTATCGAAAGTGGCATCGGGGTTGTAGTTGTCCGCTTCGGGATCCATGCAACCGGCAAACAGGCAGCTGCCGTTGTCCAGCGTGGCGAGGAAATTGAAGTTCAAGGCCACGGGATCGGTACATCCGTAGATGATGCAACTGCCATCGTCATAGGAAGCCGCCGGATTGTAGTTCGTGGCGAAGGACAGCGTGCAGCCACCGATGACGCAGGAACCATCGTCGATGTTGGCGCCCGCCTCATAGTTGTCTGCCGCCGGGTTGGTGCAACCCAGCACGATGCAGGAACCATTGTCTATGGTTGCAAGAGCGCTGTAGTTGATGGCCAACGGGTTGGTGCAACCTGCGATGATGCAGCTGCCGTCGTCGATGACCGCATTGGAGGCGAAGTTGACCGCAAGCGGGTTCGTACAGCCGTACACCTGACAGGAGTTGTCGTCGAGGGTGGCGTCCGGGTCAAAGTTGATGGCCGCCGGATCGGTACAACCGAGCAGGATGCAGCTGCCGTTGTCCACATCGGCAAGGGCGCTGTAGTTGATGGCCGCAGGGTTCGTGCAGCCCCCGAACGTACAGGAGCCATCTTCCACCGTAGCATCGGCATTGTAGTTGGTCGCCGTCGGGTATGTGCAACCGCTCAGGATGCAGGAACCATCATCGATGGTGGCCGTGGCGTCGTAGTTGTCCGCAGCTGCATCCGTGCAACCGGAACAGGACAGGCTCTCACAGCTGCCGTCCTCATCCGTGGCGGAAGCATCGTAGTTGCACGCTCCGGAATCCGTGCAGCCGAGGATTTCGTCCTCATCGCACACGCCATCGCCATCGGTATCGTTGATGCACACACCGGCACAGTCGACATTGTCGGCACCGAAGAGGTCCTCGGGGAACGTACAGGTGCCATCGTCATTGTTGGCCGATGGATCGTAGTTGCAGGCGCCCATCTGGGTGCATCCGCCAAAGAGGCAGGAGCCGTCGTCGGCATTGGCGTCAGCATCGAAGTTGTCCGCCGTCACATCGGTACAGCCGAGGTACTGGCAGGAACCATCCTCGTTGTTGGCCCCACTGTCGAAGTTGTCGGCCGCCTCATCGGTACAGCCGGACACCACACAGGATCCATTGTCGAGGTTGGCACCGGGATCGAAGTTGTCCGCCGCCGGATTCGTGCAGCCCAGGAACAGGCAGGTACCGTCATCGCTGTTGGCACCGGGGTCAAAATTGGCCGCCGAGGAATCGGTACACCCTTCGAAGAGGCAGGAACCGTCGTCCACCGTGGCCGTCGGGTTGTAGTTCGCGGCCGTCGGCGAAGTGCACCCCGCGTAATCACAGGAGCCATCATTGGTGTTGGCGAGGGGATCGTAATTGCCGGCCAGCGGATCAGTGCAGCCAAAGAAGAGGCAACTGCCATCGAAAATCGTCGCCTGCGGATCGTAGTTGTCTGCCGCGGGGTCGGTACATCCGCTGTAGAGGCAACTGCCGTCGTTCACATCGGCACCGGCATCGTAATTGTCAGCGGTAGGATCGGTACAGCCCGGATACTCACAACTGCCATCGTCATAGGCAGCATTGGGATCGGGGTTGAGGGCGCTGGGATCGGTGCACCCGCAGTCGGGCGCTCCGAACGTCGCGACGTAGCGCAAATCCATCTGGGTATCCCCATCGGGGAACACCTGGATGCGCATGCTGCCGCTCAAATCGCCATCCGTGGTGAACTGGCCGAGCAGGACACGCTGGTCATCGCCCGCCACACCATTGACGGCCGAGTTGAGCACATACCATCCCCCACCGGTTCCGTCGTTGATCTGGATGTCTCCTCCATCCTCAAAAGCCACGGTCCAGCTGGGTGAGATGCCGGAAACGGTGGCCGCATCCTCCTCTCCTGCTGAAGCATTCGCCTTGTGGTCCAGTCCCACCGTCACCCAGCTGTCATAAGCCAGGTCGGGAATGAAGCCGATCAACAAATCCGTGATCACCGAAGGCGTGACACCCCCGACGCCACTCTGCCAGAATGTACCCGTGGTGCTGACCTCAAGGGGCGTACCCGTCCATCCCGTCACGGCACTGACGAAGTCGGTCGGGCCAGCGGTCGTGGCATAGATGCGGTAGGTCGTGAAGCCGGGCACCCCGTCCACCGCGTGCACCTCCACATCGACACCATACCCTTCGGTATCGGAGGTCGTGATGAAACAGGAGCAATAGTCGCAGGATCCGTCGTTGTCCGTGGCGAGTGCATCAAAGTTGCAGGCCGAGGCATCATCGCACCCGAACACCGGCTCGTCAAAGGCATCACAGATGCCATCTCCGTCCGTGTCCTCCAAGCAGTTGCCGGCACAGTCGTATTCCGGTTGGGCGTAGATGCACGTACCGTCCTCGATGGTGACGTTGGCGTCATAGTTGCAGGCCACCGGATTGGAACAACCCGCGCAGCTCGCGAAGTCACAGGATCCGTCGTTGAAGGTCGCGGCCGCATCGTAGTTGCACGCGGACACATTGGTACAACCGCCGCAGCTGGCATACTCGCAGGAACCGTCGTCGAATGAGGCCGTCAGGGAGGTATTGCATGCCGCGGGGTCGGTACAGCCTGCGGGCTCGATCTCGTCACACAGGCCGTTGCCGTTCGAGTCATTGAGGCATCCGCCGTCGCAATCGACAAAGTCCACGTCATAGAGGTCCTCGGGATAGAGACACGTGATGGCCAAGGTGGCGTCGGGATCATAATTGCACGCGCCATCCTCGAGGCAGCCCGCACAGGATTCGAATTCGCAATCGTTGACCGGGTCGCCGAAGTTGCAGGCGAACGGCAGGTCACAGCCAACACCGCTCACAGAGCCTGGGCTGCCGCCGTACACACAGCCGTCCACGAGGAACGAGGAGATGCCCGGATCGTAGTTGTCCGCAGCGGGGTCGCCACAGCAGGAGCTGAAGTCGCACACCTCTGAACTGAAGATGGACGCCGTAGGATCGTAGTTGCACGCGATCGTAATCATACAGCCTGCGCAGGACAGGTATTCGCAGGAGCCATCATTGAAGTTGGCGCCCGCCGTGAAGTTGCATGCGCCATTGTCGAGGCAGCCGGCATACAGGCAGTTGCCGTCATTGTACGTCGCCTGGGTCTCATAGTTCACGGCTGACGGATCGGTGCACCCTCCGAATTCACAAGAGCCATCATCCGTCACCGCCGTCGGGACGTAATTGTCCGCCGCAGCATCAGTACAGCCCACACAGGAGATCCATTCACATGTGCCGTTGTTCTCGGTCGCGGCCGGGTCATAGTTGCAGGCGGAAGGCGCCGTGCATCCCGAGGTTTCGAAGGGATCGCAAACACCATCTCCATCATAGTCCTGCAGGCAGTATCCGAGGCAGTTGTATTCGGGAGCGGGATAGGTACAGGTACCATCGTCCGTATCGGCCTCGGGGTCGAAGTTGCACGCGTCGGGATCCACGCAACCCGCATAGAGGCAGGAACCGTCATCGGCAGAAGCGTTGTCGTCATAGTTGTAGGCCGCGGGATCGGTGCAGCCTCCGAAGGAACAGCTGCCATCGTCCACATTGGCTCCGGGCGAGAAATTGTCCGCCGTGGCATCCGTACAACCCAGGTACTGGCAGTTTCCACTCGGCAACGTGGCCGTGGGATCATAGTTGTCGGCCGTAGGGTCCGTACAGCCCGCGCAGGATGAGTAATCGCAGACCACACCGCCATCCGTGGCGTTAGGGTCGTAGTTGCACGCTCCGGGCACGAGGCAGCCGGCCACCTCATCGGGGTTGCAGACGCCATCACCGTCCGTATCCTGAAGGCAATCGCCATTGCAGTCCAAACTGGACGAGTCGGGATAGGTGCAGCTGCCATCATCGGCATTGGCATCGGCATCGTAGTTGCATGCACCACCGTCAGTACAGCCGAGGTAAGCACAGGAACCGTCGTCCGTGTTGGCCGAGGGGTCGAAGTTGGAAGCCGTGGCATCGAGGCATCCGAGGTAGATGCAGTTCGAATCCGAATTGGCTTGGGGATCGTAGTTGTCCGCCTCGGGATCGGTGCAGCCGCTGAAGACACAGGAGCCGTCGTTGGTATTGGCGGTCGGGTCATAGTTGTCCGCGGCGGGGTTCACACAGCCGAGGTAGATGCAGTTGGTGTCCACATTGGCCTGCGGATCGTAGTTGTCCGCATCGGGGTCCGTACAACCGCTGAAGAGACAGGACCCGTCGTCGACGTTGGCACCGGCATCAAAGTTGTCCGCCGCAGCATTGGTGCAACCAAAGTATTCACAGAGGCCGCTGTCGGGAATCAAAGCCGTCGCGTCATAGTTGTCCGCTTCGGGGTCATCGCATCCGGCGCAGGACGTGTACTCGCAGGAACCATCGTCGTCGGTGGCGCCCGTATAGTTGCAGGCCAACCAATCGGTACAACCCGGAACCTCGAAGGCGTCACAGATGCCGTCGCCGTCCGTGTCGACCAGGCAGTCGCCGTTGCAGTCGTACTCCGCGGATTCATAGAGGTCCAACGGATAGACACAGCTGCCATCGTCGGTCAGGGCGAGGGCATCGAAATTGCACGCCGCCACATCGGTGCAGCCAAAGAACACACAGGTGCCGTTGTTGAAGGTGGCGTCGGGGTTGTAGTTGGTCGCATCGGGGTTCGTGCAACCGGGCACGACGCAGGAGCCATCATCGATGGTCGCGAGGGGGTCGTAGTTGCTCGCATCGGGGTTCATGCAGCCGGCGAAAATGCAGGACCCATCGTTGTCGGTCGCTTGCGGATCGTAGTTCTCAGCACCGGAAATGGTGCAACCGAGGATCACACAGGAACCGTTGTCGAAATTCGCCTGGGGGTCATAGTTCTCGGCATCGGGATTCGTACAGCCGAAGTAGATGCAGGTGCCGTCGTCCGAATTGGCGGCGGGGTCGTAGTTGAAGGCCGCGGAGTCGGTACATCCGCTGAAGACGCAGGAACCGTCGTCCACGTTGGCCGAAGCGTTGAAGTTGTCCGCCGCGGAATCCGTGCATCCTGCAGTCTCACAGGAACCGTCATCATGGACGGCGGTGGCATCGTAATTGTCCGCCGAAGCATCCGTACAGCCGCAAGCCGGACCCGGCGTACCCGCCATATCTGCCGTGGAGAAGCTGGCGGTCGCCCGCACGTCGTTCGTACCGTCGCCCTGGACGAAGATCTGGTAATTCAGGGTGCCGGTCATCTCCCCTGCCGTAGTGAACTGACCGAGGAGCACCGTCAGGTCATCCCCGGCAATGCCGTTGGTGTAGACATTGGTGACAAACCAGGCACCACCGGTCGGATCGTCCATCAGGATTTCTCCTCCGGAATCGAATCCGATGATCCAGTTCTGGTTGGGACTCTGTGCACTTTGGATGGCCCCCTCACCCGCTCCAGCATCGGGCGTCCCATCGACACCGATGGTCACCCAAGAATCAAAGGCGAGATCCGGGAAAGCCGGGAGCAGCAGCGGATTCACGCCGCTGGCGAAAGTGGAGCCGAACGGGTCCTGGTAGAAGGGGGCTGTAGAGGCAATCTGCAAAGGCAGCTCTTCATTGCCGTAGGCACTGGACAGCTGGTCGTCTGCATGGGACACCACCGCACTGATGCGCCAGGTGGTCATGCCATCCAGCGGACCACCGACATGGTCCTGCACCCGCTCGAGGCGCAGTCCGTATCCGGGTTGGTCGGTCGAGTAGTCCAGCACATCGAGTCCCGCAGTGCCTTCCGAGGCACAGGAACAATAATCGCAGCTGCCGTCATCCTCCGTCATGCCGGCATCGTAGTTGCAGGCCGTCGGGTCGGTACACCCACTGAATTCGTCTTCATCACAAACGCCGTCACCATCAGCATCGTTCAGGCAGTTGCCATCACAATCCAAGTAGATGGACGAGGGGTAGGTACAGGAACCGTCCTCCAGATCGGCCGTGACGTCATAGTTGCAGGCTCCGGGATCGAGGCACCCCCCAAACAGACAGGAACCATCGTCGTCATTGGCGATCACGTCATAGTTGACCGCAGTTTCGTCAGTGCAGCCCGGGTACAGGCAGGAACCGTCGGCCTGGTTGGCATTCGGGTCGTAGTTCGACGCAGCAGCATCTGTACAACCGGGGTAGATGCAGGTGCCATCGTCCAGATCCGCCGTGGGGTCATAGTTCGACGCCTCGGGATCGACACATCCACCGTATTGGCAGGAACCGTCATCCACATTGGCTCCGGCATCGTAGTTCACCGCATCGCTGTCGAGACAGCCCGGGAACAAGCAGGTGCCGTCATCGAGGTTGGCCGCGGGATCGAAATTGGACGCGCCGGTATCCGTGCAGCCGGGATAGGTGCAGCTGCCATCATCGGTGTTGGCACCGGCGTCATAGTTGGAAGCCCCGGGGTCGAGACAGCCCTCGAGGATGCAGGAGCCGTCGTCCACATTGGCCGTCGGGTCATAATTGGTGCCGTTGGGATCGGTGCAGCCGGGGAATTGGCAGCTGCCATCATCGACGTTGGCATCGGGATCGAAGTTCGAGGCGACCGGAATGGTGCATCCGAGGTATTCACAGGTGCCGTCGTTCTGGTTGGCGCCGGCATCGTAATTGTTGGCCTCCGGGTCCGTACAACCGAGGTACATGCATCCACCGTCGTCCGCATTGGCCGTGGGATCGAAGTTGTCCGCCCCGGGGTCCGTACATCCGTAATAGATGCAGGAGCCGTCATCGTTGTTGGCGGTGGGGTCGTAGTTGGCTGCGTCCGAGTAGGTGCAACCACTCAGGATGCAGGAACCGTCGTTCTGGTTGGCCTCCGCGTCATAGTTGTCGGCGAGCGGGTTGGTACATCCCGGGATGACGCAGGAACCATCGTCCGCATTGGCGCCGGCATCGAAGTTCAAGGCATTCGGACTGGTGCATCCGAAGAACAGGCAGGTGCCGTCCTCGAAGTCCGCCGTCGCGTCGTAGTTGTCCGCGGCAGGGTCGGTACAGCCGCAGCTGTTGCCTCCGTCGCCGCCCGTTCCGACCACAGCGGTCAGCTCTGGCTGACCAAGCCCTTCCGTAGTGAAGGTGAAAGCCGCACGCTCCTCATTGGATCCATCACCAAACGGGAAGACCTGGACAGGCAACGATCCGGATACGACTCCGGAAGTCGAGAACTGGGCTACGAGGACCCGCAGGTCCGCATCCGGCACCCCGTTGAGGTTGGAGGAAGTGACAAACCAAGCGCCGCCCACGGCGTCGTCCATGCGCAATTCTCCGCCCGCGTCAAAACTGGCGATCCAATTCTGGTTGGGGCTCTGAGCACTTTGGATGCTGCTGTATCCGGGGCCGGGAGAACCATCGAGGCCGATGGTCACCCAACTGTCATAGGCGATGTCCGGGAAGGCAGGCAGGAGCAACGGATTGATGCCCGTGCCGAAGGTGCTGCCGATCGGATCCTGGTGGAATCCGGTCGTGGATTCAATGACCAGCGGATTTGTGACGTTGCCATAGCATGAGCTGAGCTTATCGCTGGCATCGTTCACCACCAGATACAGGCGGTACGTGGACAGGCCATCGAGGACACCGGAGGTGTGGGTGGTCACCCAATCGACGTCGAGGGCATAACCCATCGTATCGTCCGTGAACGTGAGGCGGGTCAACGTGTCCCCCACCACCCAGGTGGTGTCCCCTCCGCCACCGGAGCAGGTACAGTAATCGCAGGTACCGTCATTGTCGGTCGCCGCGGCATCGTAGTTGCAGGCGGCCGTATCGTCACAGCCGGGAATTTCGTCCTCATCGCAGACGCCATCGGCATCGGCATCATTCAGGCAATTGCCGTCGCAATCGAGGTAATCCAACCCAAAGGTGCCGAGGGCATCGAGGCAGCTGCCGTCATCCGTATCGGCCGTAGCGTCATAATTGCAGGCCGTCGGGTCCGTACAACCGAGGTAGATGCAGGATCCATCGTCAGTGTTGGCGGCATCATCAAAATTGGCGGCGGCAGCATCGGTACACCCCAGATAGAGGCAGGAACCGTCGTTGTCGTTGGCCGTGGCGTCATAGTTCGCCGCTTCGGGATCCGTACAGCCGGGATAGAGGCAGGTGCCGTTGTCGATCTGGGCGTTGGGATCGTAGTTGCTGGCGGTATTGTCGGTACAACCTGAGAAGATGCAGCTGCCATCATCGAATTCCGCCGTGGCGTCATAATTCGTGGCGTCGGCATCCATGCAGCCACCTGTGCCGATGACGATGGTGCCCACCATGCCGAGGGAAGCCTGGTTGGAAACCGAAGAGTTGTAATTGTAGATGCCGGGAACCGAGAACGTGAAGGACCCGAGGCACGTGCCCTGAGGAGAACCGAGCACCGCCGGAATCGTGAAGGGCTGGGGGTTGTTGAAGGGCTGGCCCGTCAGCTGGTTCGTGGTGGCGTTGACGTTGTGCAATCCTCCCACATTGACCCAGACCACGGTGGCACCTACATCGAGGTTGAGGATGCCCGGGTCATAGTCGAAACTGCTGACCATCACGACCGCATCCGCATCGATACCGCAGGCGTTGAAATAAATACAGCCCCCATCCTCTTCGGTGGCGGCGGCATCGTAGTTCCAAGCGGTCTCGTCGGTACAACCGGAGACTTCCTCCTCATCGCAGAATCCATCGCCGTCCGTGTCGGACAGACAGTTGCCATCGCAATTGCGGAATGGGTCGGCATAAGTACAGCTGCCATCGTCGTCGTTGGCAGTGGCGTCAAAGTTGCACGCCGCGGCATCGGTGCATCCGCCATAGAGACAGGAACCGTCGTCCTCGGCAGCGCCGGAGTTGTAGTTGTCGGCATTGGGGTCCGTGCAGCCCGCAGCTCCGGATCCGTTCGTTCCATCGAAACTCAAGTGGAAACGCAGGTCAGAGGCGCCCACCCCTTGTTCAAAGACCTGCACGAGCAAAGTGCCCGAAATGTCGCCGTCGGTGGTGAGCTGTGCGAGCAACACCTTCAAATCATCGCCCGCCAGTCCATTGCTGTAGTTCTGCGTCACGAACCACGCGCCACCCGTGGCGTCGTCCATGATCAGGTTTTCGCCAGACTCAAAGGGGAGCACCCAGGATTGGGTTGGGCTCTCCACCGTGCTGATCTCGCCTTCATTCAAGGAGCCATTCGGCTGCTGGAAGATGCCCACCGTCACCCAGCTGTCGTACTCCAGATCGGGAAAAAACCCGAACAGCAGGGGGTTGACGGCATTCGGAGTGGCCGCGCCCAATGCATCCTGATAGAACGACGTGGTCGTGGTGAGGTCCATCGGAAAGATGGCATCACCACTGACGGAGGACACAATGTCATCCGCATACACACAGTCCATGTAGACGCGGTAGGTGGTCATTCCGGCAAGGAGGCCGGTCTCATGTTCGGCGATGACCTCAACGGAGAGGCCATACGAGGCATCTTGTCCGTAGGCGAAAGCCGCGGAAACAAGGCAGAGGAGAAGGGTGGTCAGACGGTTCATGCGAGCACAATCTGGGTTGGGCAACCATAAATATACCCATTTATCGATGAAAAAAACAATTTCATCATCTTTAATTGAGCCCAGAACGAGGATTTATCGAAATCCGGACGAATACAAGATGGCCCCGCACCACCCCTGCGTCCGCCCTCAGACGCCGTCGATCATCCGGCCGAGTCCACCCAGTACACTGCCTTCCCCTTTCGAATGTCCCCCCTGCGCCGGGGCGTTCATGAGGATGCGGTTGGCGAGCCGGCTGAACGGAAGGCTCTGCAGCCACACCGTTCCATGGCCGCGCAACGTGGCGAGGAACAGCCCTTCCCCCCCGAACAGCATGCTCTTGAGCCCTCCGGCCGCCTCGATGTCGTAGTCCACGGTGGCGTCGAAGGCCACGATGCAGCCGGTATCGACCCGGAGCGTCTCGCCCCGCAACTCCCGCTTCACGACAGTACCGCCGGCGTGAAGGAAGGCCAGCCCGTCGCCCTGGAGCTTTTGCAGGATGAACCCCTCCCCGCCGAAGAAGCCGGCACCGAGCTTCCGGTTGAAGGCGATGCTCACCCGCGTCCCGAGGGCGGCGCACAGAAAAGCGTCCTTCTGGCACAGGAGATCGCCGCCCAAAGACGCGAGGTCCACCGGGACGATCTTACCGGGATAGGGCGCGGCAAAGGCCACATGGCGCTTCAGGGCCCCGCGGTTGGTGAAGTGCGTCATGAACAAACTTTCCCCCGTCAGCAGCCGCTTTCCGGCCCCGAAGAGCTTGCCCATGATGCCGCTGCCGGCCTCCGAGCCATCGCCCATGCGGGTGTCGAAGGCAATGTCCTCCTCCATCCAATTCATGGCCCCTGCCTCCGCGATGACGGTCTCCTGGGGGTCCAATTCTATCTCGACGGTCTGGAGGTCATCG
Source organism: uncultured Flavobacteriales bacterium (assembly GCA_938082505.1). GTDB lineage: Bacteria > Bacteroidota > Bacteroidia > Flavobacteriales_D > Sanyastnellaceae > UBA8752. Next base: position 672 of record CALLLH010000029.1, on the reverse strand, counting down.
CCGTGGATGCGGTAATCAATTTCGTGGCTGTGCTTCATGTCGTCTAATTTGCCACCCGATTCACGACATGCGCAACCTCCTCCTCCCCTGCGCCGCAGCCCTCCTCCTGACCGCCTGTGGCAACCCCTCTACCGACACCATGAAGTCCTTCGATTACCCGGATACCCGCACCGAGGACGTGGTCGACACCTACTTCGGCACCGACGTCCCCGACCCCTACCGCTGGCTCGAGGATGACCGCAGCGAAGAAACCGGCGCGTGGGTCGAAGCCCAGAACGCCGTGACGCGCGGCCACCTGGACGGCATCCCCTTCCGCCAGGCCATCCGCGACCGCTACGAGCAGATCTTCAACTACGAGAAGGTCGGCGCGCCGCGGAAGATTGGCGAACGCTACTACATCAGCAAGAACGATGGCCTGCAAAACCAGAGCGTCTGGTACGTCCGCGACGGCCTCGACGGCGAGGACAAGGTCTTCCTCGACCCCAACACCCTCAGCGAGGACGGCACGGTGACCGCCAGCCTGTCCAGCGCCTCCGATGACGACAAGTACGTCGTGGTGATGCGGAACGCGGCCGGCAGCGACTGGCAGGAGATTCGCGTGATGGACCTCGCGACCGGCGAGGAGACCGGCGACGTCCTGGAATGGGTCAAGTTCTCCGGCGCGAGCTGGGT
>CALLLH010000028.1 GCA_938082505.1 uncultured Flavobacteriales bacterium | reverse complement strand
GCGCGAGTGTATCGCATCAGCTTCGTGCGCAAACACCGCAATGTTGTTTCACTTGCTCTTGTACAAACTGCGGAGATCTTCAGGCATGTCAGGGCTACGAGGCTATTGATCCGGCGACGCTTGGGCCCGACTCTGTCTGTGCCACGTACAAAGACAATGGTTCAAATGAGGGTTGTGGGAACGATTCAGACCCAGAAGTCCTTTGTTCGAATTGGTATGATAACTCTTCCTACACAGGTACTACAGTCAATACTTATTCTTCGGACGGGTCTGCGAATTCTTGTATTCCCATCGATGGTGGGCTCGGATTCTTGATTGCTGGAGGGCTCGGTATGGGCCTGTTTGGCATTCGCCGTCGGAAAGTCGAGGGTGTGGCGATTTCGCATTAAGACGCCAAAATCCAAGTGGAGCGCGACCTCACGAGGTTTCTGGGTATCGGCTTCTTGGGCTACCTGTTTTGGTACGTGGCCTACCAGTATTTCTTGAAGGATCAGACCATGATGGATGAATACCTCATCCATTCGATGGTGGTGTCTGCCGAATCTGTTTTGCGCTGGTTGGGGTACGGCCTTTATGAGATCAATACGACAGAGCTGCGCTGGCAGATTGGAATAGCGGACAGTTTGGGCATGCTGCAGATTGGTGCGCCGTGTGACGGATTGGTCCTGTTTGCTTTATTTGCGGTGTTCATCCTCGCTTTTCCAGGGCCTGCGCGACGGAAGCTGTGGTTCATCCCTGCCGGCATCGGCTTGATTCATTTGGCCAATCTGGTCCGTGTGGTCAGTTTGGTCATCATCCAATTCAACCGTCCCGAGTCATTGAAATTCAACCATGACTACACTTGGACGGTGTTGATATACGCCTTCATTTTTTGGTTGTGGTACCTCTGGGCTGTGAGGTTCAGTCAGGTCAAGCTGGAATCCGAATGATGTCCAAATGTCATTGACTCACGGCCCTACAATGTTGCCCATGCGTAAGCCATGGTGGGCCTTGGTGTTGGCGGCCATGGTTGGATTTGGTTATGTGCAGGAGGATGCCAAGGTGAAATTGAATCACTACATCGCCATCGGGGAGCAGTTCACGGACTTCTATGATTTCGGCTTGGAGGAATGTCAGGGAGATGCTTCGTGTATGTATGCCAAACGCAAGGGGTGGTGGGATGACTATTCGCCGTTGTGCCGTTCCAGCGCCTCATACAATCGGGAGACCTTCACCATGTTCCATTGGTGGGGGGCTGAGCAGATGGCGCGGGCGAAATGGGGGCTGATGGTCGCCATTGTGCTCGGGTTTTTCATGTTGGATGCGCTGTTCCTCAGGGCGGCAGGTGTGGGAGAGCGGTGGAGGTTGTTGCTCTTGGTCTACTTGGCGTCGGGGTTGGTGGTGACCGCTTTTTATGTGTTCGATGGCCGTGGAGGTGCGGACGATCCAGGCTACAATGTGGCGCGTGAAGTGCTGGGTTTCCTTCAGTCTCCTTTGCCCTCACTGATGCTGGTGTTGCTGCCGTGGCTTCGGGATCGGGCCTTGCAGGGGAAGGCCCGGGCTTGAATCCGTCCTGTCCTCCCTTTGCGGGAGAAGTGGCCTTCGGAAACGGGGTCAGGGTGCCGTTGGGGCGCCTATTTTCGAAGCATGACTTTTGATGCGTTGCCGGGGAATGCCCGGCTGTGGGTGCATGTGGCGGACCGGACGTTGGACCGGTCCGAGCAGGAGCAACTCGAGCGGGATTTGGCCGAATTCCTGAGGGACTGGTCTGCCCATGGGAACGCGCTGGTGGCCGCGGGGGGCGTGTTCTATGACCGGGTTTTGGTGGTCGGATTGGATGAGGCTGCGGCCGGTGCGACGGGATGCAGCATCGACAAGCTGATCGCGTTCATGCGTGTGCAGGGTGCCGCGCTTGGAGTCGATTGGTTCGATCGGCATCAGGTGATGTGGCGGGAGCCGGGGAGTGCCGCCTGGAATGCAGCGCGGACTGCGGAATTCTGGGCCATGAGGAAGGCCGGGGTCGTATCGGGTTCGACAGAGGTGCTGGATCCATTGGCTGCGTCCGTGGGTGAGGCCCGAAGTGAACGGGGCGTTCTGGTGAGGACTTTCGACGAAAGTTGGCACGCAGAGATGTGGAAGTGAGCGATTTGAGGACGTTGCGGATACAAATTGGGGGTTTTAATAGACCCTCTCGTCGATTGTATCAGATATTTGGTAGGCGATTAGATTTGCTCGGAAATTTGGTTCGAGGGAGATTTTCGATGTATCTTTCACATCAAGTCTCGATGTAAAGTAGCGACCAAACTGTCTTTCTTCGAACCCAACCGAATTAGCAACCCCGCTGGAACCATGAAGCTCCGCAACCTTCGCACCGCCCTTTTTCAGGCTGGTCTTCTTTTCGCCTCCTTGACCATTGCTTTTGGAGCGCGCGCACAGTCCATCACCTTGTATGCCGATTTCTACGCCACACAGTATGGCGTCGCGGTGACAAGCTTGACCCAGGGACAGATCGTGAACATCAGCGAGGGCGGAATCTGGGGTACGAACGGATTCAATCAGACCTACACCATTGACCTTTCCGATTATGGAGAGGACACTTACACCATCATCCTGCTCGATGACGGCGCGGATGGTGGATTGAGCTTTGAAGTCAATGTCGAGAACCTGCCCTTCGCCTGTGGAGGAACCTGCTCGGGTGAATTGGCGGCGGGCCCCGCGGCAGCGTTCAATTTCTCCTTGACACAGTTGGATGGCATTCCGGGGTGCATGGACGATGCGGCCTGCAACTATGACCCAGAGGCGGGATTCAATGACGGCTCGTGCTGTTATGACGCCTGTGTGACTGTTCGATTGTTCGATGCCTTCTCCAATGGTTGGGTTGATGCGCAGGGCAACATCGGTGGCGCATCGGTCGGCAATCTCGCAGGGCAGGAACTCGGCAGCGTGGAGTTCACGGATGGCGCTTCCATCGACCTGGACCTCTGTCTGACCGATGACTGCTACGTGCTGGAATTGAATTTCGACAATCTTGCCGTGGAGGCTTCGTGGGAGGTCTATCTGGGTACGCAACTCATCCTTGAAGGAGGACCGGGCGTGGCCGGGGGCACCTTGCAGGAGTTCTTCTATGTCGGAGATCCGGGGTGTCTCGTGGTCGGTTGTACTACCGAGGGGGCGTGCAACTATGACCCCGCGGCCAACTTCAATGATGGCAGCTGTGAATACCTGACCTGTCAGGGGTGCACGGATCCGACGGCGTGCAACTATGACCAGACGGCCACCATTCCGAATGACGATTGTGATTTCAGCTGCTACGGCTGTACTGAGTCTGGAGCGGTGAATTACGATGCAGGCGCCATCTACGACGATGGCACATGCTGCTATGAGGAGTATTTCTTCTTCCTCGAAGTCGGAGGCGGAAGCTGGGACGGTGAAATCAGCTGGAACATCCGGAACATGGAGACGAACGCCGTGGTCGATTTCGGTGGCGCCGGATTGCATGCGGTCTGCCTGCCCGAGGGTTGCTACAACTTTGAGATGTTCGACAGCTTCCAGGATGGCTGGAACAATGGAACCTACACGTTCAGCACGTTTGACGGACAGGTGGTCTACACCGGCTCCCTTGATGACGCCGAGTTTGGAGACCAGCTCATCAGTGGTGCCGACCGCATCACCCTGGGTGACGTGAGTTGCCCCGTGGGTTGCACGGACCCGACGGCGTGCAACTTCAGCCCCAATGCTGTCTTCGACAGTGGCTTCTGCAACTTCTCATGCTACGGCTGTACGGACTTCAATGCCACCAACTTCACTCCGACGGCCTCCATCGACGATGGCAGCTGCGTCTATTGCAGTGCTGGCGAGTTGATTCTCGAGGTCACCATGACCGATGCCTTTGGCGATGGCTGGAACGGCGGTGTGTACTACATCTCGGACCTCGATGGCAACATCGAGGCAACGGGGGACCTCGATGGCGCTGACGATGGAGATGGGCTCACCAATGGAAAGGACCTTGTGTGTCTTCAGCCGGGCTGTTACCTGTTTGACATCACCCCCGGGGATGACGCCGATGACATCGGTTGGTACCTCGAGGATGTGGTGGGCAACTTCTATGGAACGGGGGTTGACGAAGTGTCGAGCTTCGGCATCGATTTCGGCGAGACGAGCTCCTGCACTTTCCTCGGCTGTACCGATCCTTTCTGCCTGAACTACAACCCCAGTGCCACGGAGGACGATGGTTCCTGTGAGTGTCCGCCGACCAACAACTACGCGTACAGTGCACAGGCGGTCCAGTGCGGAGCGCAGATTGCGGGTACGTTGACCTACGCCGTGGACGGAGAAGGGCTCGTGGGTACGACCTGCTCCGGACAGGAGATCAACGCAGCGGGCGTTTGGTACGTGTTCAACGCACAGGCGGACCAGCAGATGGTGCTCTCCACCTGTGGCACGGATGCGTTCAATCCCGCCGGCAACCCCCTCTTCGACTCTCAGGTCTTCGTTTTCCAACCGGTCAACGGCGACCTCGACAACCTGGAGTGCCTCGGAGGTAACGACGACGGTTGTTCGGAGGGCTTCATGAGTGAGGTGGCCTTCAATGTGGAGCAGGGCGAAGACTACTACATCCACGTGACGCGCTTCAGCGAATACACGAGTGGAGACGAGTTCCTGCTTTCCGTTGAATGTGTGGACTGTTCTAGTGGTGCGCCCATCAACGATGATTGTGCCAGTTCGCTTGAGCTTGAGAATGGGGTGCCCCATGTGGGCTCCGTCTGCTGCTCCAGCCCTGACAATGTGGACGTCAGCTTCCTCGCCGGTTTCCAGACCAGCTATGGTGTCTGGTTCCAGTTCAACAGTCTGGACTATGAGACGTTCTTCTTCGACCTCCTCAACCTGAGTGCGGCGAACATTGGTCTTGCGATTTTCGACGTGGGTACTTGCGGAGACCTCGAGGCGCAGGTGGGTTGTCTTGTCTCTGAGCAATGCGCGGGTGAGATCAGCGAGTTCACGGTACTGCAGCCCAACACGGACTACCTGTTCTATGTGTTCACCACGGACCCGGAGGACTGTGGTCAATACCAGTTCCTTACCACGGGGGTCTATCTCGGATGCATGGATCCAGTGGCGCCGAACTACGATTCCACGGCCACAATGGACGATGGAAGCTGCGATTATGCCGGTGTGGTTCCTGCCAACAACACCTGCGGTTCGGCCACGAGCTTGGATTGCAATTCAACAGCCACCGGGTCCACCGGTGGGGCAACCAACCTGGGTGCACCGAACCTGATCAACGGGTGTGATCCGGTGCCGGGACCGGGCATCTGGTACACCTTCGAGGGCACGGGCGATTTGCATACGCTCAGCTTGTGTGGATCCAATATTGATTCCAAGCTGAACCTCTACGTCAGCGATCAGGTCTGTGCCGGTGGAATACCTGCGCTGTTCGAATGCGTCCTGACCGTGGAGGACGGGGTCTATGCTTCTGAGGAGTCGGACTTCATCAATTGTGGTTTCTTCGATCAGGACGATGCCTGGGTGCAGTTCATCTCGGAACCAGGACGCTTCTATTATGCTTACGTCAGCGCAGAGGACGCCGATGGTAATCCCGTGACGGACGACAACGGAACAGTCGAAGTCAGTCTCAGCTGCGCGCCAGCGGTGGAGGGTTGTACGAACGATGTGGCCTGCAACTTCAATTCTGAAGCCAACATCGAGGATGGATCCTGTGACTTCCTGGGTTGTGCCTGTCCTGTGGACGCTACAGATGGCATTGCGCTCAAGTTCGACATGTTCGACAGCTTCGGAGACGGATGGAATGGTGCCGACTACTACTTGACGGATGCGTCTGGAGATACGCTGATCATCGGAAACCTGGACAGTGCGGACTACATCCTTGACGTCGACAATTTCTTGGGTGGAGACGAGGGTTTCGACACCTTTTGTCTCGTGGAGGGATGTTACACCATGATAGTGGGAGGCGGTGATTTCGATGAGGAAATCAGCTGGACCCTCTCCGGTCTGGATGGCGAAATCGTCTCCGGAACGATAGGTTCTGTCAACTTCTCCCTTGGAGGTGTGCTCTGTGGGTGCATCGATTCTGGAGCCTGCAACTATGAACCTGAGGCCAGCGCGGACAATGGTTCCTGCGATTATGAGAGTTGTGCAGGATGCACGGATGCCTCGGCCTGCAATTACGATGAGACCGCCACCATTTCCACGGATGATTGCTGCTACGACAGTTGTATCCGCCTGCAGATGACCGATGACTTCGGTGATGGTTGGAATGGTGCTCAATACAGTCTTTACAGTGTAGACGGACTGTTGCTGGCCCAGGGTGGGTTGCCGAGTGTCGGCTTCACGGTAACGCCTGAAGGAACGAGTGGAACCGACAATTTCTGTCTCGCCGATGGCTGTTACTACCTCCAGGTCTCCTCCGGCGTCATCCCGGTTGAGGTGGGTTGGACGTTGTTGGGTGCTTCCAGCGGCATTACGTCGGGAGGAGCCCCTTCAGGGCCTGTCTATTTCGAGGTGGGCAACTCGGATTGCATTTCGGGTTGCACCGTCTCAGTGGCGTGCAACTACGATCCGAGCGCCAACATTACTGTTCTCGAGGATTGCATTTTTGACGGCTGTGGAGGGTGCAAGTATGACATAGCAGAGAACTACAACCCCGATGCCATCCAGGATGACGGTTCGTGTGAGTTCATCCTGCAAAGTCCGTGTCCTACCGATCTCAATCAGGATGGTGCTACGACCACGGCGGACCTGCTCGAGTTCCTCATCAGCTTTGGAGACCCCTGTTTGGAATAAGGTTTCGGATAGGTCGAGACGTTTACAAATTTCTTTTGCGCCGTATATGGCGACTGACATAGCCCCGGACTGTAGAATCCGGGGTTATTCATAATCGAATGTTTGATAATCAGCGACCTGAGTTGAGGCGTATAAGTCCGTGTAGCGGGGTTTGGAGGAATTCTACCCGGAATCCCTTCTTATTTCGGTCTCGTTTCCGCTATATTGCTCCGGCAATTGGAAAAAACCTTAATCATGAACCTGAGAACTTCCATTCTCCGAGGGACGCTTGGCACTTTTGCCATCGCCCTCTTCGCGTCGCTACAGGCGCAGTCAATTACTTTCTCATCCGATACTTGGCCTGAGGAAGTCACGACCGTTATAGTAACCTTCAATGGAGACACCATTCTGGATGTCTCAGGCTTTGACTTGTGGGGTGGGGTTGGCAACAGCGACTTCACCTACAGCATTGCTTCATTCGGAGCAGGGGACTACACCGTCTACATCAACGATACCTTCGGAGATGGCGGTACTGAAATAACCGTCGATGGCGGTGTTCTGAATTGTACCGGCGACTGCGCCGGGTCTGTCTCCGGAAGCGGGTCAACATTTGTCTTCTCACTCATTACTGACCTCCCCGGATGTACAGATGCGACGGCGTTGAACTACGACGCAGATGCTACGCTCAATGATGGAAGCTGTCTGTATGACATTTGTCCGGATAGCTCTCAGACCATGGTCTTCATGAGCATGACCGACTCCTGGGGAGATGGTTGGAATGGCAATACTTATGAGATTTATGCGGATGACGTTTTGATTGCGAGTGGCAGTCTTGACGAATCCATAACCGGAACCGGTGGAACTGGTGGCGGCCCTAATGCTGGCCAGGATACCCTCTGTATTCCTGTGGGTGCTTGCTACCAGGTAGTCAGTGGAGGCGGAAGCTTCCTTTCTGAGATTGGTTGGACATTGGTCAACGTTTACACAGGATCCATCATCGCCGGTGACAATGGCGGTGGCACGGAAAGCTTCTATTATGGCTTGACCGCTGAAGTCTGCGGCTGTACCGATGTCGAGGCGTTGAATTACAGCGGCGATGCAACGGTTGACGATGGAAGCTGTGTCTTCCCAAGTTGTGACAACCCGGACGACGTACTCGTTCAATTCATGATGTACGACACGTTCGGAGACGGATGGGACGGAGCAACTTACACGTTGAGCAATCAAGCCGGTGAAATCCTGAATTCCGGATCCTTGGATGAGGCCATCTTTACGGTTGATCCAGGAACGCAGGGATATGACTTCTTCTGTCTCTCTACTACTGAGTGCTACGTCCTCGAGATTTCAGGAGGTGTATACCCCGGCGAGAAGGAGTGGCAGATCATTGACTACAATACGGGAGCAATCTTGTATGACTTCACGGCCAATGACGGCTTTGGTGTCTTCGGTGTTGCTGGACCCGGCTTGATTTGTGGTTGCACGGACAGCAATGCTTTCAACTATGAGGCCGACGCCACCAATGATGATGGTTCCTGCTTCTCTCCTGAGTGTGTCGACAATCCGGACAGCACGAGTTACATCCTGCATCTGAACCATGACATTTACCTCTTCTGGGGTAACAACGCTGCTTACATCTATGAGGCCAATGGTGATACGCTGGTCTATGCCGGTTACAACAACGACCTCTACACTCCTGAATTCGAAGGATCCGTGGTGGATGGTTACTGGCAGTTCTGCATCCCCAATGATGCTTGTCTTCAGTTCTCAGGCGGCGGCGGTTCTCCCGCAGGCAACCCTGACTGGTACATCTTGGATTTTGATGGCAACATCATTCATGACGGAAGCCTTGGTGTCTACGATATCGGCTTTGGAGCTGAAGAAGCAACTTGCTTGAGCGGTTGCACCCTGCCAGCAGCCATCAATTACAACCCAGATGCCACCATTGACGACAATTCGTGTGTCGTATGTGACAATGGACAGCTCGGTTTCTACATGACATTGCAAGATGACTTTGCCACTGGATGGAGTCTCGGAAATGATTACTATGTGGTGGATGAGGAGACTGGCGATACGGTCTTGACGGGAACCATGGCTGCAGGGGCTACCACAATCGAGGTAATCAACTGCCTTGACATCGGTTGCTATACCTTCAGTACCGGCTCCATCTTCTCTACGGAAGGCTGGGCCCTCTCCGACAACCTCGGAAACGTTTATGCACCCATGACCTACGGTCCCACGGATGGATACCCCGTGGCGCTCGGTGGTCTTGATGTCACGGATTGCGCATTCCCTGGATGTACAGATCCGTTGGGTAACAACTACAACATCTCTGCCTCTGTGGATGATGGTACTTGTGAATTCCCGCCGGCCAACGACAATCCGGAGGATGCCCAGGCCATCGCCTGTGAGTTGATCCTGACGGGTTCGCTCGAGAACTCCAACGGTGACGAGTACAGTGGTACCACTGTCTTGGGCAACAGCATTTCCAATAGTGGAGCTATCTGGTACGAGTTCAATGCGGACAATGATTATCAGGTCACGTTCAATACCTGTGCTTCTGCTGATGCGGACAATGGTGTTACCGACACGGACGTGATTGTTTTTGAATTGAACACGGATGGCACGCTCACCGCGATTGCTACGAATGATGATTCTGGTGTGGCCGGTTGCGGTAGTGGCACGACGGGTAGTTTCAACTCCATCGTCAGCATCAACGCTGTGCAGGGCAACAACTACCTGATTCGTGTTGGTCACTTCGGAAGCACTTCCAGCCAGACCGGCATCGTGATCGAGGCCAACTGTGCATTGTGTCCCGATGGTTTCCCGGTGAACGACAACCTCTGCAATGATGTGGCGTTGCCATTGGTCAATGGGGGTTCCTACAACGGTAGCCTCTGCTGCACCGGTGCGGACGAGGACTTCGGAATGCCGAGCCTGAGCATCTACGCCACAGCATATGGCGTGTGGTACGAGGTTGAAGTGGATTCCACGTACAACCTGTACAACATCACGGTCGATGCTACCGGCACGGGCGCCATTGGTTGGGCTACCTACAATGGCAATGACTGCAACGATTTGGCGGACATGTCCTCCGGCGTTGTTCAGGGATCCGTCCAAGAGGAAATGAACCAGTATTTCGCTGCTGAGCAGGTAGGTCCCGTAACGGTGAGCATCAACCAGCCCAATGTTGCCAATACCTACTACCTCTTCTTGTGGACTACGCAACCTTCTGACTGTGGGTCATACAACATCACGATGTCGGCAGAGGTTTCAGGCTGTACGGACGAAACTGCGTCCAACTATAACCCGAATGCCACAGTGAACAGTGGATGTCTGTATGTTGGGGTGACCCAGCCGAATGACAGCTGCGAGAACGCATTGCCGATTGCGTGTGGTGAGATTCTCGGTGGAAACTCGGGTGGAGCTACTTCTGCAGGCGGCACGAATGCATGCGGTGGTAGTGGTAGTGGTGTCTGGTATACCCTGGACAATGCAGGACAAGAGCAGCTGATCACAATCAGCACATGCGGTTCCACCGTGAACTCTGTCTTTGAGGTCTTCCAGGAAATCGACACGCCAGATGCTGTCCTTGAAGTGAACAGCCTGAACATCGACAATTACCAGAACATCAGTGCGGTGATCGTCTACAACGGTGATACCATCGCGGAAATTGCTGCGGGTGAATTGTTCCCGACTGTGTTCAACGACTACTACCAGGTGCTTGGAGGTGGTGACTACACGGTTTATTTCACAAACGAAGGCAGTGAGCTGGACGGTATCACGGCGAACGTGATCAACACCATGGGTGTGGCTTCGTCTTTGTGCTCGGGTGAGTGTTCTACTGATCCGACGGTGTGTTTGGACCTGCAGATCATTTCCGACAACTATCCGGGTGAGACCTCCTTTGAGCTCGCCAACAGTGGTGGAACCGTGGTATGGAGCGGAGGCATCTCTTCCGGTTTGAACAACTTGAGCACATGTGTACCCCCAGGATCATACACCTTCACGATGTACGACTCCTTCGGTGATGGTATTTGCTGCTCATTTGGTACTGGATCCTACAGCTTGTCCGGACCTGATGGCGTGCTTGCCAGCGGTGGAGAGTATGGGGATTCCGAGAGCACGAGCTTCTCTGTGGATGCTAGCCCATTCAACCTCCCAGCAGGGGCTACAATCAGCCAGACGTTCAGCATCTTCGGTGGAACCGGCACATGTTCAAGCCTGATTTGCTGGTCTGAAGGTGGCAACACTGAGACGATGTCTGAGACCTGTGATAACGGCGAGACCTTCCAATTCATCTCTGATGACATGGCCAATACTTACTCCATCTTGGTGGCAGCAGGTGCAGGCTCCCTTGGAGGTCCGTTCGAATTGAGCGTGACATGTGAGCCAGTCGTATATGGCTGTATGGACGAATTGGCCTGCAACTACAATAGTGAAGCGAACGTGGACGACGCGGATGACCCCTGTGACTACACGAGCTGCCTCGGTTGTGACACGGAGACCTGGTCCTACTGTTACGCCAACAACGAGTCTTGGAGTTTCACCTTGGTGAACCCGAACGGTGGAACAATCGTGGTTGACTTGGCAGGCACTGCCATCGAGCAGGGTTGGGATGAATTGACCATCGATGATGCAGCTACAGGTGCCAACCTGTACAACAGTGACGTGGATCCTGACGAGAGCTTGGTGATCGGTGTTGATTCACTGACGGTCAGCTTCTATTCCGATGGTTCTGTCAGCTGTGCATCTGGATCGGCCTACTTCATCAGTCTGGCCATCACCTGTGCACCTGCTCCGACTACCGGTTGTGCGGATGAGACGGCTTGCAACTACAATGGTCCGGTTGACTTTGCTGACAACTCGTTCTGTGATTTCAGCTGTCTCGGTTGCACCAACTCTGATGCTGTGAACTACAATCCCTTCGCTTCAGTGGATGATGGTTCCTGCTGCTTCGGTGCCTTCATTGAGTTCAACATGTTTGACAGCTTCGGCGACGGATGGAACGGTGCCACATACAGTTTCTATGACGCAGATGGCAACCTTGTTGCAGAAGGCGGACTCGCTTCCAACGAGAATGACGGCGAATTCGACACCGACCCTGTCTGTGTTGATGCTGCGGGTTGTTACACGCTGATTGTCACCAACGGTTCCTTCCCGAGTGAGGTGAGCTGGACGATCAGTGGAAGTGCATTCAACAACACGAGCGGTGGTCCCGGAACGTACAGTGTGGGTCTCGGTACCGCTTGTACCGAGGGTTGTACCCTGCCGTTTGCGCCCAACTACGTCTCAGCAGACAGTGTCGACATTGAGAACAACGATCTCTGTGACTTCACGAACTACGTGATGGGTTGTACCTACCCGGATGCATCCAATTACGAGGAAGCCGCCACGAACGATGACGGCTCCTGCACCTTTGAGATCGCCAACCCCTGCCCGACCGACCTCAATGGTGACGGACAGACGACGACGTCAGACTTGCTGATCTTCCTCGGTGCCTTCGGTACCGACTGCTGATCGACATGCAGTGCGTGTGGACGCAAAACCCACACTCAAAATCTTGGAAAGGCCCGACGCAAGTCGGGCCTTTCTCTTTTCAGTAATCCCCATCTTCGCAACATGAGGAAGACGGTATTGATTACAGGCGCAGGGTCCGGGATTGGAAGGGCTTCGGCAATCCGTATGGCAGGGGAGGGCCATGACGTTCTGTTGGTCGGGCGCAGGAGAGGTGTATTGGAGGAGACAATGGATGCATTGGAGCGGCCAGCTTGCCATGCTGTGTTGGCCTTGGATGTTGCTGACAGGAGGGCCTTTTCGCACGCTTTGGCAGAGCATATGACGTCGGTGCCTGAACGGATGTTGGTCGGGGTTTTTGCCAATGCAGGAATCGGGGGAGCCAATGATTACCATGAGGATGCATCCTTGGACCGCTGGGATGAGATCATCCGCGCAAATGTGACCGGGGTGTATGTGACCATGAATACGGCCTACCCGTATTTGAAGGCGGCCAAATCGGACATCACCCATGCCGTTGTGACATCGAGCGTGCTGGCGAGGTTTGGGGTACCTGGGCAGTCGGCTTATGTGGCATCCAAGACCGCTCTATTGGGATTGGTTCGGAGCTGGGCTGTGGAGTGGGGAAATGATGGAATTCTGGTCAATGCGGTTTGTCCGGGTTGGGTGGAGACGGACATGGCCCGGGATTCGATTCAGCGGATGGCCGATGCGCAGGGCATGACCTATGAGCAGTGCCATGCGCAACAGTGCGCATTCCTGCCCACGGGAAGGATGAGTCAGCCTGAAGATGTGGCTGATTTCGTGGCTTGGTTGATGTCCTCCGAGCAACGTGGCATCACTGGACAAGGTTTGGATTTGAACAATGGAAGCTGGATGTCATGAAAGGAATCAAGAGAGGGTTGATTGTAGTGTGGATGGCATCAGCTTGGGTGGCCCAAGCGCAGGATGGCCAACGGTTGTCTGCACCTGACTCGTTGATGGTGGAACGCATTCATGCGCACATTCTCGGTGAAGGGCAGTGCTATGATGATTTGAGGGTGTTGTGCAAGGAGATCGGAGCCCGGTTGAGCGGGTCGAAGGAGGCAGATGATGCGATACTCTGGGGAGGCAAGACTTTGGAGGGGATTGGAGCCGGGGCCGTGCGCATGCAGCCGGTGGTGGTGCCCCATTGGGAACGGGGCAATGGGGAACGGGCTTGGATGAAGGTGGACGGGGGTGATCCTGAGCCCTTGCGCATCGCTGCCTTGGGTGGAAGTGTGGGGACCGATGGGGTGTTGGAGTCCGAGGTGGTGGTGTTCCGGGATTTCGAGACCCTGGAAGGATGGGGAGAGGAAGGGCTCCAAGGGAGGATTGCCTTTTTCAATCGGCCCATGGACCCACTCATGATCAATGCAGGCAGTGCATATGGCGGTGCCTACGAGCAGCGCTCAAGGGGGGCGGTCGAGTCAGCGCTGCATGGGGGATCGGCGGCGTTGGTGCGTTCGTTGACCCACGCGTTGGATACTTTCCCTCATACGGGCGGCATGCGTTACGAGGAGGGTGTGCGCCAGGTTCCGGCAGCGGCGGTCAGTACATTGGACGCGCGCAGGATCGCACGATTGGTGGATGAGGGCCATGAGGTTCGGGTGGGAATGGAATTGGGATGCGTGTTGCACGAAGACAGGACACAGGCCAATGTCATCGCTGAATGGACCGGTTCTGAGTATCCTGACCGCTATATCGTGGTGGGAGGACATTTGGACAGTTGGGATATCGGGGAGGGGGCCCATGACGATGGAGCGGGCATCGTGCAGAGCATTGAAGTGTTGCGCGCATTGCATGCCTTGGGTTATGTGCCCCGCCATACGCTGCGGGTTGTGCTTTTCATCAATGAGGAGAACGGAAACAATGGGGGGAAGACCTATGCGCTTCGCGCCCGTGAAAAGGGGGAGTGGCATGTTGCTGCTGTGGAAAGTGATGCCGGGGGTGATGCGCCGAGGGGATACTCCATTGATGCATCTGATGCCGGCACGGAAGCGGTCCGGTCCTGGAGTTCGTCACTCGCGGATTACGGTGTCGGTGACATGCGTCGAGGGGGCGCAGGAGTGGACATCGGGCCACTCAAGAAGGAGGAGCCGGCTGGCAAGCGGCCGTTGATGGTGGGACTTCGGCCCAATTCCCAGCGGTATTTCGATTACCACCACAGCGATCGGGATGTGTTCGAGAACGTCCATGAACGTGAGTTGAAACTGGGGGCGGCCGCTTTGACCACCATGGTCTACCTGTTGGACCGTTTGGACTATGACTCATTGGATTGACCCATGCGATACAGCATCAGCGACACCAGCACACTGATCAAGGACCGCCGAAGCATTCCCCCTGAGCGTTATTCAGGGCGATCGGTGCACCGTGAAATCGTAGAGGAGGTGCTGCATCACGGGACTTGGGCACCCAATCACGGACTGACGCAGCCTTGGCGTTTTCACGTCTTCATGGATGGTGCGGCAGAGCGGCTGATGGCGACGTTGGCTGAGGCATACCGGGCCCATGCCGGTGAAGGTGTGCTCACCTCGAAATATGACAAGATCCGGGACCGCGGTGTGCGGTGCAATGCCATCGTGTCCCTCGGCCTTGCACACGATGCAGGAGGGCGGTTCCCGCTGTGGGAAGACCAGGCGGCATTGGCGGCCTGTGTCCAGAACATGTTCCTGATGTGCACCGCCCATGGGATTGGTGGTTATTGGTCGACACCGGTTTTCTTGGAGCACCCGCTTGCCTTGGAGGCCCTTGATCACGAAGAAGGTGTGATGGGCAGGGGGCTTTTCTACATGGGTTATCCAGAAGGGGAGTGGCCAGTCAGGGGGCACCGAAAGCCCCTTGAGTATGTCGCACGATGGACAACGGAGTGATTCATGCGCTGGACGAATTGGTATCTCCATCCTGCGGACAACCGCTACTACGTATTCGAATTCCGGGACGTTTCCCTTGCGGACGAATACGAAGGGAGGTTGCAAGCAGGGGGTGTCGGCTTTGAGCGTGAGGACCCCTTATCGCAGGGCGCTTCAAGTGCTGGCGAGGAGGTGGTGCATCGCTTCGGGGTGCACCGTAAGGACTTCAAGGACGCACTTCGCCTGAATCACCTCTTGCACGGTGAACATCGCTCACCGTTCATTCCCCACGCGGGATTGCGGTGGGGCATGCTCGCGGTCACGGCTGGGGTGGTCATGTTGGCACTGTGGGGTTGGCTGCAATCATGAGACTGAATCTCGGACTCAAGCCGTTCCGCAGCGTGGGTTGTGCCTTGGCCCTGGCGTGGATGATGGCCAACCCCGGCATCATGACGGCGCAGGCATTGGACTGGACGCTTGATGTCCGTGTCCAGTCCTCCGTCCCTTTTGGTAGACCGGCCATCGGGGAAGGTGCTGGTTGGGGAGGGCAATCACTGCTGGCGCAGGATGGGGAGATGACGGCGGGTTGGGGAAAGCGGGGCACACGCAGTTTCGGAGTGTCCGTGCGGCGATCCTTGGGCAAGTCCTGGCAGTTGGCTTTCGGATTTGAGCAGACGCGTCGGATCTGGTCTGCACAGGTGGACTGGTTGGATGCTGCGGGGGGCGTCCCGGAGCCAGTGGTCGTGTCCATGGAGTGGATACAGGCTTCGTATTCATTCCCGTTGGTGACCCGGACTGAAGTCGTGCTGTTGCCGGGTTGGCGGCTCGGTGCTGGCGGGGGATTGGTTTGGGAAATCCTGCCGACCAACGCTTTTGTCAGTGGGCAGGAAGAAGGAGCATTGGGCCAATACCTCTCCATCGAGCACGAGACGCTCCGTTACGGTTGGAACCGCTGGGGCATGGCACTCGAGTTGGGCGTGATCAAGGAGGGTGCTGATGCCGACCTCCATATTGGCGGGGTGGTCAGGCCCATGTTGCAGGCATACTCTCGGGGGATGATGACCGCCCAATGGAACCTTGGCCAACCGGATGTGGCGGTCAAGGAAGTGCAGCGGGACCTGGATGGCTCCTGGTGGGGAGTCGATGTGAGGCTGATCCTGCACTGATTTCAAGACAGCAAAAAGCCCTTCTGTGCTCGGCACAAAAGGGCTTTTCATGTGACGGGAGTGCTTACTTGCCTGCGGCGAGTTCGAACTTGATGGTGAACTCGTCGTAAATCAGTTTGTCGCCGAGTGTCGCTGCGTCAAAGAAAGACTGGCTGCGGAATTGGACATCGAACTTCGATCGGTCCAGGACCATCTCTCCGGAAATGGTGGTTTCCCGGGGTGAAGCAGAGACCTTCACAGGGAAGGAGACATTTTCCGTTTTGCCCTTGATGGTTACAGTGCCCATCGCGGCGAAATTGGCACCGCCCTCTTCTCCGCGCAGCGGGTTCAGTTGCGTCAATTCGAATTGTGCGGTAGGATAGGTTTCGACACCGAAGAAGTCGTCGCTCTTGAGGTGGCCGTCAAGGCTTTCCTTGGATCCACCTTCCAGATCGAGTGTATTGATGGTGGTCATGTCGATGATCACGGTAGCCCCTGTGATGAGGCCGTTTTCCATGTCGATATAGCCGCTGCTGATCTGGATGTCTCCGTTGTGTGATCCGGTGACTTTCTTGCCTTCCCAAGCGAGGGAGCTGGTCTTCGAATTGACCGTAAGGCGGGTAGGTTCGTCTCCTCCGGTGGGGTTGCCCACGAGTGGGGCGAGCAGCAGGGCTGCTGATACAATGATGGTATTCATTTGGATTTGGATTGATTGATGTTCGAATTGATGAGGTTGTCGCAAGCGTCGAGCAGGGTGCTGAGGTTTGCGTTCAATTGGGTTGCTTTCGGTTCGGGGATGGAGGCGCCGATGGACGCGATGGAAGGGGGCAGCACCCGATCCAGCTTTGTGAGCAAGGCCTTCCCCGCTTCAGTGATCCGTACATCCGCCCTGCGCCGGTCTTCAGGGCAGATGTTCCGGATGACCAGTCCTTTCGACTCCAGTTTATCGAGGAGCCGGGAGGCATTGGATGCAGGGTCAATCATGCGGGCAGCGAGAGACTGCACGGCTATGGATTTCCCTTTTTGTCCACGCAGAATGCGCAGCACGTTGTACTGCTGTGGCGTCAAATCATGAGGGCTCAACACCTTTCGTGTAACCGCCACGATCTGGCGTGCAACGAGTTGGATGTGGAGCATCAACTTGATTTGTTCCGAAGGGAAGGTGGACTGATGCAAGTGGGACTCCAACTTCACCCCGCAAATGTATGTAGATACATTAAATGTAGGTGCAAACAAATGAAAACGGCCGCTCTGAGGCCATGTTTCGGAACAATGGAAGCGAATCAGGAGAGGATTCCCCGAACCAGGGCGCTGATGGCCTTGCCATCGGCCCGGCCCGCGAATTTGGCAGAAGCCGCTCCCATCACGCGGCCCATGTCGGCCATGGAGGTTGCGCCGAGTTCGTCCACCAGGGATTTGACGGCCTCTTCGAGTGCTGCAGGGGTCAACGGTTGGGGGAGATATGCTCGGATCACCTCTGCTTGGGATTCCTCCTCGGCGACGAGGTCTTCCCTCGCTTGTTCCCGGTAGATGGTAATGGTGTCCTCCCGTTGTTTGAGTTGTTTCGACAGAATCTTGGTCACTGCGGCATCATCCAGAGTGTCCTGTCCTACTGATTCCGTCAAGGCCAACATGATTTTGGATTTGACATCGCGCAAGGCGGCGAGCCGAACCTTGTCCTTGGCCTTCATGGCCTCCTTCATGTCGGCGCTGATGCGTTCTTGCAGTGTCACGTGTCGGGGGGGTCAGTCTACGTTGTCGTGGAGGAACGGATTGTCCGTCTTGAGTCCTCCAGTTTCCTCGTCGATGCTCAACCGCGTAGCTTGGGATTCGCTGCTTGCCGGGGTTGGACTCAACAGGATGTTGCGTCTCTTGTAGGCGGGCTCGTTCTCCAATTCGGTCAGGCCGCTCGGAGTCCGCAGGCGCTTGGTGTATTCCTGGATGCTCTGATGACGCAGGGCCATCCGTTGCGCGAGATCAGCCGATTCCGTGGGTGCGTTGGGCGGGGTGAGCCTGGTGGGTTCAGCGTCCGTCTGGATGAGTTCCGGACGGGGTGTGGGAATGGGTTGGGCCTGGAATCTGGCAGGCTCCATGGCTAAATCGTCTTCAGCCGGTTCAGTCGTGTCATTCTCCGTTGGCTCGGATGGAGTATCCGAATCTGTAGCTTCCTGCTCATTGGTGAATGAGATGTCGCTGAGTTTCTCCGGAAACAGGTTCTCTTCCTGGTCGTCATCGAGGTTGAGGATGTTGTAATCACCGATGCGCTCGACGGAGTCTTTTTGCGCGGCTTCTTCTGTTGCCTCTGTGGTGACCGGCATCGTGGTCTCGGTGCGCACGGTGAATTCGGGCACTTCGGGTTCCACGACCTCTCTGTGAATCAGCGTGATCTCCTCTCCTGAGTCCGGTTTGACCGGACCGAACAGGTCCGGAGCTGCACTTGCGGTTTCCGAGGTAATGTCCTCTGCCACGAAGGTGTTGGTCAGGGGAAGGTCTCTCGGGTCGGGCGCCTCGTCGTATGCGGACGGGGTCGCCGGAGTCGCATCGGATTGCTTGAGGTGGGGTTCTTCCTCTTGGGAAGTGGATTCGTTTGACCGGATGTCTTCTGGGGAATCCAGGGGACTGTCGAGCAGGCTTGTGATTTCGCGGGCCTCCGTTTGCAGGGTGTGTTTCTTGACGGTCGGGCCTTCGGGGAGTTTGGCGGTGGCTTCGAACCCGGTCGCGATCACAGTTACACAGATCTTTTCTCCGAGTTGCTCATCGTGGCCATATCCCCAGATGACTTCTGCCGTGGCGCCCGCCTGGTCTTGGATATAGTCCGTGATTTCGGAAATCTCGTCCATGAGGATTTCCTGTGTGCCGTATGTAATGTTGAGCAGCACGAAGTTGGCCCCTGTAATGTCGCTGTCATTCAGAAGGGGAGATTCCAGTGCTTCCGAGACGGCCGTCATGGCCCTTCCCTCACCACTGGCGCTTCCCGCACCCATGATGGCGGCTCCGGAGTCGCGCATCACGGTTTTGACGTCGTTCATGTCGACGTTGATGTCCCCGGTCAGGGTGATCACTTCGGCGATGCCTTTCGCTGCTGTGCAGAGCACTTCATCTGCATTGGAGAAGGCCTGCTTCAAGGTCAGATTTCCGAAGAGCTCCCGCAGTTTGTCGTTGCGGATGACCAGCAGGGTGTCGACCGCAGCCCTCATGGCTTCGAGTCCCGCGCCTGCCTGATTGGCGCGCCGGCGTCCTTCGAAGTTGAATGGCACGGTGATGATTCCGACGGTCAGGATGTCGAGGTCCTTGCATGCCTTTGCGATGACCGGAGCTGCGCCGGTACCGGTTCCACCGCCCATGCCGGCCGTGACGAACACCATGTTGGTGTTGTCCCCAAGTTGGGCGAGCACATCATCCAGATTCTCGATGGCGGCATTCTTCCCGATTTCGGGGATGCTGCCCGCCCCCTGGCCAGCCGTAAGGGTGGTGCCCAATTGGATCCGCACAGGGACACTGGATGCTTCCAATGCCTGGTTGTCGGTGTTGCAAACGATGAAGTCGACTCCATTGATGCCCTGCTGATGCATGTAGTTGACGGCATTCGAGCCGCCACCTCCTACGCCGATGACCTTGATCGTCGATCCGGAATTGCTGGGAAGGTTGAATTGCATGTTCGTGTTTCCAGTTGGAATGGTTTCAGTGCTGAGAATTCGGGCTTTTCAGCGTTGCACGGGTGCGGGACAAGAAAGGGGAGCAAAGGGCATATTCAGCGCAGGCGTGGAGTTTTCCATCCACGGTCATGCGGTTGAAAACGGAATTTGGTTGGCGAGCCTCCATCACTTATTCACTGGTCTTCTTCTTCGAAGAATGCCTTGATTTTCTTGAGGAAGCGCTTCGGACCGCGCATGGTATCGTCCTCTCCTTCCCGGGTTGTTTCGATGGGACTGTCGTTGTCTTCTTCGAATCCAAGGAGCACAAGTCCGATGCCCGTTGCATAGGTCGGGGAGGTCAGGCTGCGGTCCGGTGCTTGCGCCAGATGGGTGTTGGGAAAGCCGATCCGGCAGTCCATGGTCGTCACATACTCGAACAATTGACGGACGTGTCGGAGTTGGCTGCCACCGCCGGTCACGACAATGCCACCGATGAGTTCGCGTTCCAATCCACTGTTCTTGATTTCGTAATGGACGTGCTCGATGATCTCGCCCATGCGTGCTTGGATGATGCCGGCGATGTTGCGGCGTGAGACTTCCTTGGGCGGACGGCCTGGCAGTCCGGGAATCACGACGATTTCATCCTGCTGCATCATTTGTTCGAGGGCGGATCCGAACTTGTTCTTGAGGGCTTCCGCATGCTTCTTGAGCACACCACACCCCTGTTTGATGTCGTCCGTGATGGCATTGCCTCCAAAGGGTATGACGGCGGTGTGTCGGATGATGCCCTCCTTGAAGATGGCGATGTCAGTGGTGCCGCCACCAATGTCCACCAGGGCCACGCCGGCGTCTTTTTCGTCTTCACTCAGCACCGCCGAACTGGAAGCAATGGGCTCGAGGATCAATTGGTCCACTTGCAGTCCGGCGCGTTTGATGCAGCGGTAGATGTTTTTGGCAGCAGAGGTCTGCCCGGTAATGATGTGGAAGTTGGCCTCCAGCCGGACCCCGGTGTGACCGACGGGTTCCTTGATGCCCGGTTCACCGTCCACGGTGAATTCCTGGGGCAGCACATGCAGGATCTCCTCACCGGGAAGAACCTTGAGTTTGCGCATGTCGTCGATCAGTTGCTGAACATCGTGACGGTTGATTTCGCCTTCGGTGTCGGTGCGGATGATCTGGCCGCGGTGCTGCAGGCTCTTGATGTGTTGGCCGGCAATGCCCACATTGACCACTTCGATTTTGACATTGGCGGACTTTTCGGCCTCCTCGACTGCCGTGCGGATCGATTGCACGGTATGTTCGATGTTGGCGACGACTCCGCGGGTGACGCCGATGGATTCGCTCTTGCCGTAGCCGATGATCTCCAGCTTTCCGTGGACATTCTTCTGTCCGACGATACAGGCAATCTTGGTGGTACCGATGTCGAGGCCGACGACGATGTCCTGGTGGTGGTTGGGGTGTTCCATGGTGGTGTACTGGCTTGGACTGCTGTTCATTTCGTTGCGACGAGCTGGCCTTCGTATTGAAGACTGATCCGGCGGTATTGCCTCAGGTCTCCACGTCGGATGAGCTCCTCGTAGAATGTTTTGAGTTTCTGTAGGCGCTGTGGCAATTCCCGTTCGAGGTGGTCGGCCGGGCCGAGTTCCACGACGACATCTCCGATGCGGGGGTGGAAGGTCACCTCGCCGGATGGGTCGATGGCGATCTGGTCAATCAATTGATCCCAGAAAGGCATCCTGTCCATGGCTTCGAGCAAGGGAATGGTCGAGCGGGCCGCCGCAAGGTCTGGGGCATGGACGACGGGGACGTCAGCCGTATAGCGCGTGGAAAGCGGCAGGGCATTGCCCGCATCATCGAGATACAGGACTGAATCGGGCAACCAGATGCGTGCGAGGGGCCGCTGCTGGGTGACCGAGATGTGCAAGGCGCCGCCCAGCGTAGGCTCCACTGTGCAACCGGCGACCCCATGCTGGCGGAGGATGGTCGCATGCAGGTCGGCCAGCGGGAGTGATGACATCGGCTGGTCGATCAGGTCGAATGCTTCCGTGACCAAGGTGTGGAGGGTCGGTGCATCCACGAAGTACATGCCTTCCATCTGGTCCACTTCGATTTCGAGGGCACGGCAAGGAATGGCTTCTGCAGCCCTGTCAGCGGCGGTGAAAAGAACCCCCGCCGGCAGGAGCAAAAGCAGGGTCCACAGCATACGTTTGGTGCTGTTTCTTCGCTTCCTCGGCCGGGTTTCCTCCTGTATGGCGTCGACTTTTCTCACGGCGTTCGTCCGGTGTTGGGTTCGGTGCGAAGGGTCTTGTCTTGAGTTTTCTGTGGCTGCAAACGTTCCCAGGCGGGGTCAATCCACTGATGGAGATCGCCTGCTCCCATGAAGAGCAGGACCTCTGGGGCCAGTTTTTCCAGAACATCCAAAAACCGCGATTCCGAGGGGGTTTCAACCGTGCACCCCACCATCTTATCCCCAATGCCCTGTGCATCCACTCCTGGGATGGGCAGTTCGCGAGCAGGGTAGATGGGCAGAAGGACACATTCATCCAATGCGGACAGTGTCCGGGCGAACCCTTCCATGAAATCCCGTGTGCGCGAAAACAGGTGGGGCTGGAATACACCGGTGATGCGCCGTTGTGGGAAGGCTTGTCGCGCTGCGGCTATGGTGCCTTCGATTTCACTGGGATGATGGGCGTAGTCGTCCACGATGACGAGGTGGCTCCCTTGGTGCTTGATTTCAAATCGCCGCGCGACACCCGGAAATGCGGCCAGCGCTGCTGGGATTTGCGATGGAGCCATGCCGGCTTGGGTGGCGAGCTGTGCTGCTGCTGTAGCATTGGCCGCATTGTGTGCCCCGGGCAGCCGCCATCGGACGGGCATGGGTGGGTGCGCCTCCAAATGCAAGGTGAAGCGGGCTTGGTCCGCGTCATGCCCGACATGGCTGTAACCCGCTTTCCATGTGGGTTCCAAGGCGACTCCGTCTTCCAATGGTCCGTACATGGCGAGTCCAACTTCGTGCGCCTCGGGCACAGCGTCAAGCAGGGCGCGTGCAGCATCGATGTGCACGAGGGTCTCTTTGTGCTCCACCTGTGTTGCAAAACGGACGAATGCATCCAGCATCGCGTCGTGGTGGCCATAGATGTCGAGGTGGTCCGGATCAACTGACGTGATGACCGCATGGCGGGGAGACAGGGTGAGGAAACTGCGGTCGTATTCGTCGGCTTCAACCACGATCCAGGGGGCTGGTTCTCTTCTGTCCGACAGCAGGAGGTTGGATTGTTCACCCAGGGCGACGCCACCGAGGAAGGCGTCCACGGGGATGCCCGCGAATTGAAGGAGGTGGGCGAGCAAGGTACTGGTCGTGGTCTTGCCATGTGTTCCGGCGACGGCAAGGAGCGGTTTGCCCCGGGTGATGTTCCCGAGAACCTCAGCGCGTTTGTGCAGCTTGAAGCCGGCCTCGCGCAGGGAATGGAGCAGGGGAAAATCGGAGGGGATGGCCGGAGTCCAAACGACGGTCCATGCTTCGGGCTTGCCTGTCGCCATTTCCCGGCGAAGGGAATCGGGCAGCTGTTCCAGGGCTCCAGTGTGGTCCACTTCGATGCCTTCTTCGGCGAGGGCGCGGGTCAACTCGCTGGATTGGCGGTCATATCCCGCTACCTCGGCGCCCTGGATGTTGAACCACCGTGCAAGGGCACTCATTCCAATGCCGCCGATGCCGAGGAAATAGACCCGTTGCGTCATCGCCGAACCAATTTGATCACCTCTTCGGCCACCGCTTCGGCGGCTTGAGGGCGGGCGGTGGACATGAGCGCCTTGGACATGGCTGCGCAGCGTTCGGCATCGTTGAGCAGCTGGCGGACTTCCTTTTCAAGGTCCCGGACCACCTTGTTGTCGGGGAGCATCACGGCTCCTTGACGGTCCACCACGGACCGGGCATTCTTGGTCTGGTGGTCTTCCGCGACATGGGGAGAGGGGACCAACAAAGTGGGTTTGCCCACGAGGGCGAGCTCAGCGATGGACATGGCGCCCGCCCGACTGGCAATGATGGAAGCCGCATCATAGGCGAGGTCCATCCTGTCGATGAAACCACGGACCACCAGCCGGGGCTCACGATGGGTTTCCGCCCAGCTTTTGTTTTCGTCCTCATACCGTTTGCCACATTGCCACAGGATCTGAAACCCTTTCTTGCCGAGCGGGCCCGACTCGAGGAGTTGGCGCACGGCGGCGTTCATGGAGGCCGCACCCAAGCTGCCCCCGAGTACGAGGAGCACAGGTTTGTCTTCCCTGAGGCCAAAGTGCTCCCGGGCAGCGGTGACGCTCTGTTGTCGGGCTGTTCCTGTTTGCCCCAGCCGGTCAATGATGCCGCGGCGCAATGGGTTTCCCGTCTCTGAGATCTTATCTGCCGGGAACCAGCGGTCGAGGCCTGGAAAACCGGCACACACGCGGTTTACCCGCTTGGCCAGCAAGCGGTTCGTGATGCCTGGATAGCCGTTCTGCTCTTGGATGAGGGTGGGGATGCGTGCACGGGATGCGGCCCACAGAAGGGGACCGCTCGCAAAGCCTCCCACACCGACGACCACGTCTGGTTTGAACCGCCTGATGATGCGCCTTGCCAGCATCAGCGACCGGAGCAAACGAAAGGGAAAGGCCAGATTGCGCAGGCTCAGCTTGCGGTCGATGCCGGTGATGGGCAGCCCAGTGATCGTGTAGCCGGCTTTGGGGATGCGCTCCATTTCCATCCGGCCCAAGGCCCCCACGAATTCGATGGCGGCATCGGGATGGCGCCGTTGCACGGCTTCGGCTATGGCCATGGCGGGGTGGATGTGGCCACCAGTGCCACCTCCGGAAATCAGGATGCGCAGGGGTTCCTCGGCCATCGTATTCAGTGTGTGGATGGCTCGAGCGGCCGCGCGTGGTGGTTTCCGGTCGGTTCCAAGGGCGCTGCCGCGTCAGGGTCGGTCAGGCTCCGGCTTACGGACAGGATCATCCCGATGGCCGCGCAAGTGAAGATGATCGAGGTGCCCCCCATGGAAACCAACGGGAGGGGCTGTCCCGTCATGGGAAGCAGCCTGACGGCGACCCCCATGTTCACGAGCGCTTGCAGGGTCAGCATCAGGCCGAGGCCAATGGACAGCAAGCCGCCGAAATGCCGTGGGCAACGGGTTCCGATTCGGATGGCACGGGAAAACAGGATGAGATAGAGCAACACGAGGCCCAGCCCGCCGAGCAAGGCCCCCCATTCCTCGATGATGAAGGCGTAGATCATGTCCGCGTATGCCACGGGCATGGCATTGCGGCTCAATCCGGAGCCCGGTCCGTGGGGGAGCAGACCGCCTTGGTGGATGGCCTGTAGGGCATAGTCGATTTGACTTGAGTCCGATCCTCCGGTGCCGCCCAGGAATCCGGTAGCCCGGGCTATCCATGTGCCCATTCTGGGGAAGAGGCCGGGGGCGACTGCGGAAAGGGCCACCACAATCAGGCCTGAACCGGCGCCGAGGCCGGCCGTAATGGCGAGCGGTTTCCACGTGACGCCGGCGATGACCATCATGAGGAAACACACGACTGCCAGCATGGCTGCGGTCGAGAAGTCGGCCGGCAGGATGAGGGCACAGGTCAGGGCGATGTAGGCGACGATGGGCTTGACGCCCTTGTTGAAGTCGTGCAGGACAAGTCGGTTCTTGTCCAGCATCCGGGCGACGAAGGCCACGAGTGCGACCTTGGCGATGTCGGACGGCTGGAAGCGGAACCCGCCGATGTCCATCCAACGCCGCGCATCGTTGATTTCCGAGCCTACCAGCACCGTCAGCGCCAACAAGGCAAGGGCGATGTGGATGCCCAGTTGGCTGAGCCGGGAGAACCAGGCGAAACGCATCCGGTGCAAGGCCCACATCACGCCGAGTCCCACCATGAGAAAGGTGGCGTGACGGAACAGGATGCCCACGGAATTTCCGCCCTGCTTCCAGGCCAGCGTGGCACTTGCCGAGTAGACGCTCACGAGGGAGGTCAACACCAGCAGGATGGCCACCACCCAGATGGCGCGGTCACCACGCAGATGGGCGTGAAGGAATTCAGCGATGCGGTTCGGCATGTTCAAAGCGAACGCACGCCTGCTTTGAACCGATGTCCCCGCTCCTCATAGGAGGAAAACAAGTCGAAACTTGCGCAAGCCGGGGAGAGCAGAACCGTGTCTCCTGGCTGGGCCACATCATAGCCGAGCAAGGCAGCGTCTTCTGCGCTGTCCACTTCGAGGATGCGGGTGACCGCCGTCGCGAAGGTTTTCTTGAGTTTGGCGTTGTCCTTTCCGAGGCAGATGAGCGTGTGGACCTTTTCGCCGACCAATGGAATCAAGGAGGTGTAGTCGTTGCCCTTGTCCACTCCGCCAGCAACCCAGATGGTCGGGGTGGTCATGCTGTCCAGCGCGTACCATGCGGCATTGACGTTGGTGGCCTTGCTGTCATTGATGAAGTAGACGCCATTGACATCGCACACGTGCTCCATGCGGTGCTCCATGTTGCGGAAGTGGGTGAAGCCGGCCCTGAGGTCGGCATTGTTGAGCTCGAGGATGCGCGAGGCGACGCCTGCGGCCATCGAGTTGTAGAGGTTGTGTTTGCCCTGAAGGGCGAGTTCCTGCATGCTCATGGTAAAAGGGGGGTTGAGGAAGGTGAATTGTTGTTTGTCAATGCTGTGTGCTGCCAAGGCGGGGGCGGCTTCCGTTGGGGGGTCCATCTGCACGGTGTGCAGTTGGGCATCGGTCTTCCGGCGGGCCCTGAGGGCGCTGAGGCCCGGGTCGTCGGCGTTCACGATGAGGTGGTCTTCGCCGGTCTGGCGCGCGGTGATGTTCCATTTGGCATCCGCATACCGTTCGACGCTTCCGTGGCGGTCGAGGTGATCCGGCGTGATGTTGAGGAGGATGGCGATGTCGGGCCTGAAATGGAGGGTGTCCTCGAGCTGGAAGCTGGAAGCTTCGACGACCCAGACCGCATGGTCACCTTCCGGGCGGCGCTTGGCATCCGCCACTGCGCCTGCGAAGCTGGTCCCGATGTTGCCGGCGCAGCCTGCATCCACGCCGCCGGTAACGAGCAGGTGATGCAGCAGGGCCGTTGTGGTGGTCTTGCCGTTGGTCCCGGTGACGGCTGCGATGCGGGCGTCGGTGTGACGGCTGGCGAATTCGAGCTCACCGATCACTTCTATGCCCGCCTCGCGCGCCCAACGCAGGGGCGCTGCGTCCGAAGGAATGCCCGGTGATTTCACCACGAGGTCCGCGCGCTCGATCAGGGCGCGGTCATGCCCTCCCTCTTCCAGGCTTGCCCCGCAACGCATCAGCTGTTCCTTGCGGTCGGAGGCGATCTGGCCCGCGTCGCTGACCCGGCATGACATGCCGATGGTCTCGCACAGTCGGGCGGCCCCCACGCCGCTTTCGCCGGCACCGAGTATGGTGACTTCAGCGTGCATCAGCGGACCTTGAGGGTGACGATGGTGATGACAGCCAGCAGAATGCCGACAATCCAGAATCGAGCGGTGATCTTGCTCTCGGGCAACCCTCCTTTTTGGTAGTGGTGGTGCAGGGGGGCCATTCTGAAGATGCGCCTCCCTTCGCCCTCCTTGCGCTTGGTGTGGCGGAACCACGCCACCTGCAGCACGACGCTCAAATTCTCTATGAGGAAGATGCCGCAGAGTACGGGGATCAGCAGCTCTTTGCGGATCGCGATGGCGAATGTGGCGATGATGCCGCCCAGGGCCAGGCTGCCGGTATCGCCCATGAACACCTGGGCCGGGAAGGCATTGTACCAAAGGAACCCGATGCAGGCCCCGACAAAGGCCGAGATGAACACCACGAGTTCACCTGAGTCCGGAATGAACAGCACGTTCAGATAGTCGGAGAATACAGCGTTGCCCGAGACATAGGCGAGGATGGCCAGGGTCAATCCGATGATGGCGCTGGTCCCTGTCGCCAGTCCGTCCATTCCGTCGGTGAGGTTGGCGCCATTGGAGACGGCGGTCACGATGAAGGTCACGACCAGGGCGAATACGGCGAAGCGCATCCAGGGGCTGTCCGTCGCCCAGTCGGTGAGCCAGGCGTAATTGAACTCGTTGTCCTTGACGAATGGAATGGTGGTTTTCTGGGAGCGGCGTTCAATGCGGACCCACCCGTCTCCATCGGTGTCCTCCAGTTGCTGTGCAATGGCATCGGCGGAGTTGACAGGGGTGAGTTCCTTGACCCTCACCTGTGGATTCCAGAACAACATGGTGGCGACGAGGAGGCTGGCCCCGACCTGTCCGATCACTTTGAACCGGCCGGCCAATCCTTCCTTGTTCTTCTTGAACACCTTGATGTAGTCGTCGATGAATCCGATGCCACCCAGCAGAACCGTGACCAGAAGCATGCACTGGATGTAGACGTTTGTCAGGTCGGCGAGCAGCAGGGTAGGCACCAGGATGGCACTCAGGATGATGATGCCGCCCATGGTCGGGGTGCCCTGCTTCTGCATCTGGCCCTCCAGGCCGAGGTCCCGGACGACTTCACCGACTTGTTTCAATTGCAGCCATTCGATGATGCGCCGTCCGATGCCGATGGAAACGAGCAGAGACAGGAGCGCAGCGGCTGCCGCCCGGAAGGAGATGTACTGGAACAGTCCTACGCCGGGAATGTCCGTCGTTTGCTGGAGGTGGTCGAATAGATGATACAGCATCGGCTCAGCTTCAGCGGGTTGGGGTTTGAAGGGCCTCGGTCAGCACCGCCACGTCATCGAAGGGGTGGCGCTCACCCTGTATTTCCTGGTATTTCTCATGGCCCTTGCCGGCCACAAGGACCACGTCACCCGGCCGCGCTTGGATGCAGGCGGAACGGATGGCTTCCGCCCGGTCCTGATTGGCGGTGACCTTTCGGGCTTGGATCGGATCGAGGCCCTGGCGCATCTCGGCGATGATGGAGGCGGGGTCCTCGCTGCGTGGATTGTCGGAAGTCAGGATGACCAGATCCGACATGTCTGCGGCCACCTGGGCCATGATCGGGCGCTTGGTGCGGTCGCGGTCACCACCGCAGCCGACGACGCTCAGGATGCGCGCCTCCTGCCCCGTGGTGGGCATGCTGCCGGATTGACGCACGGCCTGCAGCGTCTCGAGCACTTTGCGGAGGGCATCCGGCGTGTGGGCGTAATCCACAATGGCGTGCACGCTGCCGTCACCGGAGCGCACCTGTTGCATGCGGCCGGCAGGGGCGTCCAACAGGGAGAGGTGGGTCAGCGTATCCATGGAGTCCCATCCGAGTTCCCGGGCCACGGCGTAGACCGCGGTGAGGTTGGAGGCATTGAATTCGCCGATGAGCCGGGTGTAGAGGTCCTGCCCGTCGATGTGAAGTTGCAGACCGCCCAGCCCGTTGTCCACGATGCGCGCCTTGTGGTCCGCCACCTGTCGGGTGCCGAAGGTGACCACCTTCGCACGGGTGCCGGCCACCATGGTTTCGTGGTGGCGGGCGTCGGCATTGGTCAGGGCAAAAGCTGTTGCCGGGAGTCCGTCGAACAGGGATTTCTTCGCGGCGATGTAGGCGTTGAAATCGCCATGGTAATCGAGGTGGTCGTGCGTGATGTTCGTGAAGACCGCACCGGTGAGTGGAGTGCCGGTGAGGCGATGCTGGTCCAGGGCATGGGAACTCGCCTCCATGAAGCAGTGGGTGCACCCCGCGTCCAACATGTCTGCGAACAGGCGTTGCAGTCCGACGGGGTCGGGCGTGGTGTGGGTAGCGGGGACCACCTTGTCCACGATGCGGTTTTCGACCGTGCTGACCAGTCCTGCCTTCCGGTCGAACATGCGGGCCAAACGGTGGAGGAGGGTGGCCACCGTGGTCTTCCCGTTGGTGCCGGTGATGGCAATGATCTTGAGCCGTTCGCCCGGGTTGTTGTGGAAATTGGCGGCGATGTGGCCCAGCGCCGAGCGGCTTTGCTCGACCTGGATATAGACGATGTGGTCCTTGCGGTCATCCGCATCCGGCATCCGTTCACAGA
This sequence comes from uncultured Flavobacteriales bacterium, assembly GCA_938082505.1. Classification (GTDB taxonomy): domain Bacteria; phylum Bacteroidota; class Bacteroidia; order Flavobacteriales_D; family Sanyastnellaceae; genus UBA8752. The sequence continues at coordinate 11,867 of CALLLH010000028.1, read as the reverse complement.
CGATGGCGGCGGCGCCGGCACGGACGGCGGCGGGAATGTGGTCGTGTCCGTCGACCGTGGTTCCCGGGATGGCGACGAAGCATCCGAAGGGCTTGACCTGACGGCTGTCGGCGACCACGGATTCCACGGCGATGTTGGTGGACCCGACGACTTCGCTGATGCGGGCCCCATACAGGATGTCCTTGAGCAGCTTCATGAGAGTTCGAGCAGGATGGTTTGACCGGATCGGGGCTCGCTGCCGGGAGGCAGGCTTTGCCGCCTCACTGTGCCGCGTCCTTGAATGTCCACGCGGAGACCGCGCTGTTCGAGCAGCCTCAAGGCGTCCCGCAGCGACATGCCGCGCACGTCTGGGATGGCCTCTTCTTCGATGCTGCGTGGTGTGAGTTGAACCACTTCTTCGCCGGTGATGGCAGCAACGTGGGAGGGGAAATGACCGAGGGTTCCAGCCGTGTCCAGTGTGAAGGGCACGCCCAACTCCGCATACAGCGAAGTCAGGACCGTTGCGGAGCCATTCATGGAGACCGGCAGCCTGAGGGATTCGGCCAAGGGCCCACGTTCCATTTCAGTCAGTTCAGGGCGCGTTCCGTAGAGGTGGTCGGCGATGGCCCTGAACACGGGAGCCGCCACGATGCCACCATAGTAACCCGCCTCGCTCGGCCGCTGCACGACCACTGCGATGGTATACGCGGGATTGTCAGCCGGGAAGTAGCCTGCAAACGAGGCCCTGTGCCCCTTGTAGCCCCCTCCGGGAATGGAGGCGCGTGCCGTTCCCGTCTTGCCGGCCACGCGGTAGGGACGGTCCCGGAACACATCTTCGGCGGTGCCGTGTCCACCGGGAGCACAAACCCGCTCCATCATGGATTTGAGGGCTTCGATGGTCGGACGGCTTGCGATGCGCTCCCGAATGGCTTCGGATGGGATGACCTCCACCACCGTTCCTCCGTCGAGCAAGGCGTCCGCGAAACGCGGCCTGATGAGCCGGCCGTCGGCTGCGATGGCGTTGTAGAATGCCGCTGTTTGCAGGGGGGTCATCGCGACTTCGTATCCGATGGACATCGAAGTCAGCGAGCAGGCACTCCAGGATTTTTCCGTGGTGGAAGCGTGAAGGGTAGGGGTGCCCTCACCTGACAAGGCGATGCCCAGGGGTTCTCCCAGGCCGATTTCTGTAAGGGCATCGAGCCAGGCCTGGGGGTCATCTGCAAAGACACGCTGCACGGCCATGGCCGTGCCCACATTCGAGCTGTGTTCGAATACTTCTTCCAGGCGGAGGGGGCCGTAGCCACCGTCCGGGAAGCTCGTGTCGGTCATCCGTGAGCATCCGGCGGCAGGCGTGTAGGCGCCATGGCCAGTTTCCAGGGTGTCTTGGAACGTGATGCGGCCAGACTCGAGCAGGGCCATCATGCTTGCGAGCTTGAAGGTGGATCCCGGTTCCACCGCGGTTCCGATGGCGTGGTTGTAGGATTCCGAACATTGGCCGGTCTGGGGATCGCGGACGAGGTTGGCGATGGCCACGATGTTGCCGGTGGCGACTTCAAGGACCACGGCGCATCCCCATTCTGCTGCGTGTCGGGTGATCTGGGCGCGGAGTGCATCGGTGGCGACATCCTGTGTGCGGAGATCGATGGTGGTCCTGACGTCCAATCCCGGTTCCGGCGCCCGGATGAAGTCGTCCGTGGCCGGGATCCAATAATTGCCGTGGATGCGCCTCATCAGCCGTTCTCCGGCCTGGCCGGACAACGCTTCGTTGTAGGCGGCTTCGATTCCGACGCTGTTGCCATCGGGTCTGTGCAGTCCGATTGTCCTGTTCGCGAGGGGAGAGAAAGGCTTGTCCCTGCGGGGTTTTTCCGAGAACATGAAACCGGAGCTGTTGCGCGAACGGTCGCCAATCCAAGGGAACGATTCCACGTCCTGTCGGCGGTCCCATGCGATGTTGCGGGCAATGGGGACGTAGCGGCTGCGTCCGGTCCGGTGGGCCTCCAAGAGGAAGGTCCGCCATGCTTGGGGAGAGCGTTGACCGAATTCCGTTGCAAGGGCTTCGCCCAATGCGGGCAGGGCCTGGACGAAAGCGGCCCGCTCTTCCTGGGTGTTGATGACCGTGGGGTCCCAGTGCAGGTCAAAACGCGGCACGGAGGCGGCCAGCAAGTGGCCATCCGCCGATAGAATGCGTCCACGCTCAGGCTCTATGGTCCGGACCTGGGGCAGCATGGCGCTCATGTCCTCGTGGTCGGGATTGAGTTGGATCTGGACGATGCGGAGCAGGATCGCGCTTCCGAATAGGGCGAACAGGGCGAACAGGACCCAGGCACGCGTGGCGATATGGGAACTGTTCTTCATGGCCTTCCGTTGTGGATTTGGGGCAATTGGGTCGGCGGTGCCGTCGGAGCCGACAGGCCGACGTCCGCCATATCCTCATCGAGGCGGCTCCTTTGCAGTTGGGACTCGAACCGTCCGCGCAGGCTCTGCTCGTGGTGGCGGAGGTTGCGCAGTTCCTTGCGGCCTTCCTTGATCGCGCGTTCGTCGTATTCGTACTGGTATTCGAGGTAGGTGTATCCGAGCATCAGGACGACGATGAATCCGATGAAGGGGAGGTGGCGAATGACCTCCGGCCCTCCGAGCCACTCTCCGGCGAGTGAATGGCGCACCGGCGCGAAGCAGCGGGCCATCCATTGGCCGACCCGGGAGGGCTTGCGGTTGGCCTGTCGGGTGGTGTTCGAGGAGCGGTCGAGGGGCTTGGCGTGGCCGGCTGACCGTCGGGTGGATTTTTTGACTTTTGGTGTCCGTTGTTCCTGGACGATGTTGCGGGCGAGCCGTTCCTCCGGGGTCAGACGCCGGTTGCCCTTGCTGACGGTCTTGTTGCCGTTTCGACCCTTGAGTGGGCTGCGGGAATTGCGGGGCTTCCTGCTCATGCGGCAAGGGTGTTGCGGGCGGCAACGCGCAGGCGCGCACTGCGGGACCTTGGGTTCCGATCCATTTCGGTGGCATCGGCCACGATGGCTTTTCCGGTGACCTTGTCGAAAGGGGCGAGTGACCGGCCGTGGAAATCCTTGGCGATCTCTCCTTCGAGGTTTCCGGCACGCATGAACCGTTTGACCATCCGGTCCTCCAGGCTGTGGTAGCTGATGACCACCAGTCGGCCTTCAGGCTTGAGCAATTTGAGGCTGGCCTTGAGCAAGTCGGACAGGGCCCCCAATTCGTCGTTGACGGCAATGCGCAAGGCTTGAAATGCCTGTGCGAGGAATTGATTGCGCTTCTGGTGGGGCGCCAATGGCGCCAGGATGTCCTGGAGTCGACCGGTGGACCCGATGCCCTCTGCACCGTTGTCGGCGATGGCATTTTTCAGGGCCCGTGCAGCCTTGTGTGGCTGCTGCAGTTCTCCGTAAATCCGGAACACGCGCGTGAGTTCCTGTTCATCCATCCTCTGGATGAGGGCGCCGGCCCCCTCGGGCAGGCGGGGATCCATGCGCATGTCCAAGGCGCCATCGCTGCGGGTGCTGAATCCGCGTTCAGCCTGGTCGAACTGGTGTGAACTGACGCCGAGGTCGGCGAGGATCCCGTCGACGGCATCCACCCCCTGGAGCTTCAGGAAATTCGAGGCGAAGCGGAAATTCTCGGGAATGAGGGTGAACCGGTCATCCTTTGGGACGTTGGGGGCGGCATCGGGGTCGCAGTCAAACGCAAACAGCCGCCCTTCGGCTCCGAGGTTTTCCAGGATGCCGCGGCTGTGGCCTCCGCCTCCGAAGGTGCAGTCCACATACGTTCCGGCGGGCTGCAGGGCCAGCCCATCGAGAGCGGCATCGAACAGCACGGGAACGTGGTAGTGGCTGGCCATCAGTTGCTGCTCGAATCGTTGGAGGTTGAGCTCGGGTCGATGTCACGGCGCACCCGCTCGGCGAGGGCACCGAAATCGAAGTCCTGGTCGTCGCCGAGGACCTGTTGCTCGAAGCGGTCCTTGGACCATACTTCGATCTTCTCGCCAAGGCCGGTCACGACGCAGTCGCCCGCCTTGCCGTTTTCCAGCCCGGCGTGGGAAAGCAAGGCGCCGGGCAGGAGCATCCGTCCTGATGCGTCCAATTCCACGAGGGTGGCCCCTTTCATGAATTTCCGCTGAAAGAGTTGGTGCTGGCGGTCGTAGCGGCTCAGCCGGCTCATCTCGGCATTCACCTTGTCCCATTCAGGCTTGGGATAGAGGATCAGACAGCCCTCGAAGATGTCGCGGTTGACCACCAGTCCGTCGTGCAATACCCGGTCCAACTGCTTGCGCAGCTTGGCCGGGAAGCTGACGCGCCCTTTGGCGTCGATCCGACAGTGGTATTCCCCGAGGAGGTTGAGCATGGGTGTGACTGAACGTCTTGTCCAACCAAAAGTAGATGCTTTGCCCCACGATTCCCCACTGGTTCCCACAATCTGACACAATGTGGAAAATTTACTGACGGTTGTGAATGGGCAACTTTTTCAACAATGGGCTTAAAATGCTGTAATTGAGTGGCTTGTGTTCCGTTTTTGGCGGGGCCTGAAAGGGTGGGAAATTGTGGGGTGTGGATGGAGGAGGGGCATCCCTTTCCGGGCAGGGTGGGTGCACATGGCGCTTCTTTGGTCCCCTTGTTCACACGGAAGACTTCATTGCGGGGCATGGGCGGGGCCGGGAAGCGGGGCCAAGGCGGTTTCTTTGTGCTGTTTGAAAGCCCCTTTCCCATGGAGCATGATCTGATTACAGCAGGGCGCTATCGCTATGTCCAGAGTGCGGAGGAGGGAATCCCCCTCGTTCTGCTGCATGGGTTGTTCGGTGCGCTCAGCAACTTCGAGCACCTCTTCGCCCACTTTGCGGGAAAGATGCGGGTCATCATTCCGATGCTGCCCCTGTATGACCTCCCCTTGGCCACGACCAGCGCAAAGACGCTCGCCAAGCACGTGGAGGGGTTCATTGATCACCTCGGATTGGAGCAGGTTCACCTGCTCGGCAATTCACTTGGCGGGCACGTTGGTTTGATTTACACGAAGCGGAATCCGGACCGCGTCGCGTCGCTCACCCTGACGGCGAGCAGCGGCCTCTATGAGAATGCCTTCGGCAGGAGTTTCCCCCGCAGGGAGGACAAGGAGTTCATCCGGAACAAAGTGGGTGAGACTTTTTACGATCCTAAACACGCCACCCCGGATTTGGTGGATGAGTGCTTCGCCATCGTCAACGACCGCAATCGGGTGCTGCGGATCCTGGCCATCGCCAAGAGTGCCATCCGGCACAACATGGGGGCGGACCTCCCGAACATGACCCAGCCGTCCTGCCTCATCTGGGGCCGGAACGACACCATTACGCCTCCCGAGGTGGCGGATGAATTCAAGTCCCTGCTGCCCGATGCCGACCTCTTTTGGATTGACCAATGCGGCCACGCTCCGATGATGGAGCACCCCGAGGAATTCAACAGCATCCTGAGCGATTGGTATGAGCGTCGAGGAATACTCGGTTGACGATCCGGCTTTCGTCAAGTCGAGCGCCAAGCGACAGGAATGTCCCGAGGCTGACCGTCCGGAGTACGCTTTCATCGGCCGCTCCAACGTCGGCAAGAGCTCATTGATCAACATGCTGACCGGCCGTCGTGCACTCGCCAAGACGAGCTCGACACCGGGCAAGACCCAATTGCTCAACCATTTCTCCATGTCAACGGCGGGCAAGGATTGGTATCTCGTCGACCTGCCGGGCATAGGCTACGCCAAGGTGTCCAAGAAGGACCGGGCCTCGTGGGAGCGGACTTCACGCGAATACCTGACGAAGCGCGAGAACCTCATGTGCATCATGATGCTGATCGATTCGCGGGTTCCGCCCCAGAAGATCGACCTTGATTTCATGGTGTGGATGGCCGAGAACGGACTCTCGTTTGTGATGATTTTCACGAAGGTCGACAAGCTCACCATTGCGGATCGGGAGGCTTTCCTGCCGCGTTACAAGGAGCAGATGCTCAAGCAGTGGTCGGCGATGCCGACGCATTTCGTGACGTCTGCGGCGAAGGGAGATGGGCGCCAGGATGTGCTGGGCTTCATCGCCCAGACCAACCCCATCTACCGGAAGCCGCCGAAGCTGGATTGAGTCTGGATTGTCTTCCCCTTGGGGACACGATCAAGCGGGGCCGACCCCGATGCGTTCGGCGAGTTCCGTGGTGAAGCCCCGGATCGCGCCCGCTGCCCGTTGATCCTGCGTAGAGCGTTCCAGCGCGTCGGCGAGGGTCATCATGGATTGACATACAAACACCTTCATTTCCTCGACGGTCATGTCCTTGTCCCACAAGTCGATGCTCAGGGCCTCGTTGCCATTCCAAACGCTGAGGGCGAAGGCCTTGGCCCTTTGGTCGGCAATGCCCGCGTCCGAAGCGGACCATTGGATGGCGGTGGGGACCTTGTTCTCGTCGGTGGTGACGGTCAGGTGGATTTCGGAATGGAGGGCTTGTGCCATGGGGTGCAAGTTCGGGACGTGGACTCAGCTCGTGAGGTGGACTCAGCGTTTTGGTCGGTACGCTTGGAGGAAAGGCAAGACATCCTGCTGGTCCATCAAGCTGGACAGGGACATCTCCGGGTGGCGCAGCATGTAATCCTCCACCCAACGCATGCCCATGTACCAACCGAGGCGGTCGGGGCTGTCCTGTGGAACGGCCCCTGCCTTCGTGAATGGGGCATCGGCAATCCAACGTTGGATGTCCATCCGTTTGGTCGTGTAGAGGAATTCCTCTTTGCGGAGTTCCATCCAGATCTGCAGTTCGTGCTCGCGGATCCATTGCCATTCCTCCTGCGTCCAGTCAAACAGCTGGTGTGGTGAGATTTCAGGGGCGATGCAGCGCGCAATGAACAGCACCTTGCCCCAATAGAGCAATTCCTCTGCCAACCGTCCGCGGTCGGGATAGTATTCCTGCTGGAATTGCACGAGCAGCCAACCCCGCAAGGCATCTGCGACGAGGTGTTCCGGCACCATCCGCTCCTGCATGTAGCGCGGATAGATGTGGGGGGGCAGGCCCTTCACGGCAGGATGGTTCTGCCCGATGAAGAATTCGCACCCGACCAGCAGGATCTCGTCAGTCGGGTATGCGCTGTAGTTGAACCCCGTATATCCGAGGTCGATGTGGGGGATTGGGTATTCAGGAAAATGCCGGTTGAACCGCCCGAAGGCGTTTTGCAGGTTCACGCTTGAAGCACCGAGGATGCCGGGTTCGGCCAACACGCTGTCGATGCCCTGGACCCCCAATCGTGTCCCTTCGAACTTCATGAATGCCGTCCAAGCCGAATCCACGGTGGAGCGCGCCACATCCGATTCCGGTGGCCAAGGCCCCAATTGCAGGATGTCCTGGACCAGTGGCTGTTGCCAGGGTTGCTGGCCGGATGAACCCACGGGGCCCTCCTCGAGGATGGTGCGCCAGCTCTCGGTCACGTCAAGTTCGATTGCCCCGGCAGGAAGGTGGTGAGGCCCATAGGGGTCCTTCTCGCCGCAGCCGGATGCGACGACGACCAACATCAAGAGCCGGGCGAGGATCCGGTGTGACCGGGACGTTGAGCCGTTGATTGCATCGCGCATGGCGCAAAATTGCGCACCACGGGCCTGCTAGTTTGGCGTTTGGTACGCAATTTGCCACCTGAGGAACGTTTGATATCCGAAGACATGGTTTCCACACTGACTTTCCGTTCCATCCTCGTCATCGGCAGCTTGGTCGTACTGCAGTTCCCAGCGGTGGCCCAAGGGCCGCAAGCAGGCGCCGACCGATACCTCGAACCCCGATTCCGGATGGGTCTGCACCTGCTGCCTTCGGTGGCTTGGCTGGATGCCCGCGATGGCCACACCGAGTCCAAAGGCAGTGTGGTGCGGTTCGGTTTCGGATTCACGGCCGATGTGATGTTTGCGGACAACTATGCCATCGGCACGGGCATCAACGTCTTCCGCAATGGGGGCAAGCTTTCCTATTTCGATCGGATGACGGGCAATCCTTTGGATGCCGCGGACGATTCCACGCAATTCCTCGTGCGTCGGGATCGCACCCTCACCCAACATTGGGTTGAGCTACCGCTGAGTTTCAAATTCCGGACCCGGGAGATCGGCCACATTACGTATTGGGGTCAATTCGGTCTTGGAATGGGACTGAACCTCAGGAGCACTGCGGACGACGCGGTGGATGTGCTCTACCGATCCACCGGTGCGGAGGGGGCCGATTGGGTGGAGGAGGCCACCATTGGCCTCATTCCGGATGAGGATATTCCGGTCGAGGACGAAGCGGCGCTCCTTCGGGCGGCGATGCTGGTGGGCGTCGGCATCGAGTACAACCTGAGCGGCAAGACGGCCTTGCTGGTGGGGGCCACGTTCAACAACGGCCTTTTCAACGTCGCCAACAACCGCAACTTCGGCCCCTCCCGGGAGGTGGAGCACCTGCAGGCGGCTCCGGATGGGTCGCTCGATCCAGCAGGCACGGAGGGCTATGACATCAAAATGGTGGACAATGCCATCCTTTTCAGCTGTGGACTGTTGTTCTGACATGAAGCTTGAATCATCACGTTCGGTGGATGCGCTGCAGGCCGCTGGTTTCATTGGGAATTGGATGGAGCGGTACCTCATGCAGTCGGGCCTTGATGGATGGGTGGTCGGCGTCAGTGGGGGCATCGACTCGGCGGTTTGCTCGACATTGGCGGCCCGCACTGGGCGCCCCACCACGGTGTTGCGCATGCCGATCCACCAGGCGGCCGACCAGGACTTGAGGGGGGCGGAGCATATCGCATGGCTCACCTCCGAATTCGAGAACGTCACTTCGATGGTGGTGGACCTGACGTCGTCATTCGATGGGCTTTCCGAGGCCCTATCCGCGGGTTCAGGCGGGCCTTTCGGTGGCTTGTCGCTGGCCAATGCCAGGGCCCGATTGCGCATGACGACACTCTACGCCGTGGCGGCCGAGCGACGCGCCCTCGTGGCGGGAACCGGAAACAAGGTCGAGGACTTCGGGGTCGGCTTCTACACGAAATACGGGGATGGCGGGGTCGACCTGAGCCCCATTGCAGACCTGCTCAAGAGTGAAGTCTACGCCGTCGGCAGGGCTTTGGGGGTCGGGCAGGCGATTCTCGATGCGGCACCGACCGATGGACTCTGGGGTGATGACCGGACCGATGAGGACCAGCTGGGGGCAACGTACGATGAATTGGAATGGGCCATGGAACGACAGACCGGAGGCCAGGGCCCGGATGATTTTGAAGAAGGCACGCGCCAGCGCGCCGTGATGGACATCTTCACCCGGCACCACAGCATGAACCGGCACAAGATGGACCCGATTCCAGTCTGCATGCTGCCAGCCCACCTGTTCCAGCAGGGCTGAGCTGCTTCATCCAAAGTCCCCGCCCATCGGCATGCCGATGGGCAGGGCGTCATTCTTCCTCCTCGGTGATGGCCCAGTCGGCTTCCACGCGTCCAATGCCCTTGTCCGTGGACTTGAGGCTGACGGTGTAATTCGCAGGGCTGAGAAAGGTGTCACCGTCCAAGTTTTGCGGGATGAAGGTCAGGGTCTGCCAGCCTTTTCGCACGCCGTTGATGGCGGTCTGAGATACGGCGATGCCGGTGCTGTCGATCACTTCGACTACATAGTCTCCATCCGCCGGGAGGAAGACGTCCAAACCGACTTCAGGCATGCGGGGCTCCCCCCAGCCGTAGCCGCGTTCACCCCATCCTTCGCGCCACGTGAGCTCCTCTGGGGGGGCGAGCTCCAATGACAGGGCCTGGGGCAGGAGGCCTTCAGCTTTCAAAAGGCCATCGATCAGGGGATTGAGGTCGAGTACATAGATGCTTCGGCCATGGGTGCCGATGACCAGTTCATTCTCCCGCTCCTGGATCACCAGGTCATGGACCGGTACGCACGGCAGGTCGGGATGTGCATTGGACCAGGTGAACCCACCGTCCATGGAAACGTACAGCCCGCCGTCCGTTCCACAGAACAGCAGTCCTTCCACGTCCTCGGACTCCGCCAATGCGTTGATGGGCTCCATGGGGAGCCCCCCCTCGACCGTGCCGTCATCGCCCAGGCGTGACCATGATTTACCGTTGTCATCGGAGCCGTACAGATAGGGTGCGAAGTGGTCGTGCCGATACCCGTTCAGGCTGGCGAACAACCTGTCTGGTGCGTGGTGTGACCAGAGGACCTCGGATACCCACAACATGCGTTCGGGAGCGGCCTGTGGAGCAGGCGGTGTCCGGTCCTCCCAGGTGTATCCGCCATCCGGACTGAGGTGGACGAGGCCGTCATCCGAGCCGACGGCAATCCTTCCGAAGCGGAGGGGGCTTTCGTCGATGGAGGTCAACGTGCCGTAGGGGACGTTGCCCTTTCTAGCCCCCCGGGTCAGATCGTCCGACAGGGTTTCGAAATGATTGCCCTGGTCCAAGGACCGGTGGAAGCGGTTGGAGGCCATGTACAGGATGTCCTGGTGGTGCCGGGAGAGGTGGATGGGGGTCTGCCAGTTCCAGCGCAATGGGGTCTCCCCAAGGGTGTGTTTGGGGTGCAGGCGGGCACGGTCTCCGTTGGTCTTGTTGGACCTGCTGTACCAACCGAATTGGTAACCGGTATACACGGTTTCGTTGTCGCGGGTGTCCACCTGGATCTGCATCCCGTCACCGCCATTGAGCCGGTCATAGGGGTAGTCTCCGGTCTGGTGCCAGCGGGGGCTGGCATCGTAGCCGCTTGGGCCGCGCCACGTGCCGTTGTCCTGCAGGCCGCCATAGATGCGGTAAGGGTCGGCGTCGTCCACTGCGATCGCGTAGAACTGGCCTACGGCAGGGCTGTTGCAGGAGGTCCAGTGCTCCCCGCCGTCGAAGGTGACGTTGATGCCGCCGTCATTGCCATTGATCATGTGGGCAGGATCGGAAGGATCGATCCAGATGTGGTGGTGGTCCGCGTGGACGTTGTCCTGTGCAATGGAGGCCCACGTGGCCCCGCCATCGGTGCTCTCGAGCAAGGGAACGCCGCCTATGACCAAACGGGAACCATCGCTGGGGTCGACGGCGATCAAACCGAAATAGTAACAGTAACTGTAGCAGACTTCGTCGAGGCTCTCCTCGTGCGTGCGGATCCAGGCAGTCGATGCGGTATCGATGCCGCTTGGGGTGGTTTCTCCTCGCTGCAAGGGTTTGGCATGCCAACGGTAAACTTCCGCTCCAACGATGGGGGGATTGAACATCTCCGCATTGGCATCACCGAGATAGTCCGCGAGTGATTCCGGGTCGAGGTCGCCTTCGGCCACCCGCGAGAACAGGGATTCAGCATCGGCATCATCGGGGAACCCGTTGTCCTCTAGAAAGGTGCTGAGTGATGCCGTGTCGAGGGCTGCAAATTCGGCGCGCGACATGCTCCTGAAATCCTGTGCTTCAAGTGCAGCATCCTCTTCCTCATCCTCTTCTTCGGGTTTGGGATTCTGGTTGTCGACAATGACATACAGCTGTTCCGAAGCCGCGTGATAGGCGAGTCCCATCCGCCCGAGCCCCTCGGCTGCCGGGAAACCGGACTCCCCGGAGGACAGGGCCACCCAACTGTCTCCTCCATCGTTGGATTCGAAAACCCCGGAACCTGGACCGCCTTCGTTGAAATCCCAGGCGCGGCGCGTTCGGTCCCACAGTGCAGCGTAGAGGTGGCCCTCGCGGGTGGGGTCCACGACGACATCCACGGCGCCGGCAGCGGGTCGTCCCGCCTGGGTGCCGTCCAGCAGCAGTTCCCATTGTTCGCCTCCATCGGTCGTCCGAAGGAGGCCGCGTTGGGCTTCAGCTTGGCCTTCCGTGTAGAGCGGTCCCAATGCGGCGACATACACTGCGCCGTCCGCTGCGAGGGCAATGCGCCCGATGTGATGACTGCCTTCGAGGCCGGCGTGGCGCC
>CALLLH010000027.1 GCA_938082505.1 uncultured Flavobacteriales bacterium | reverse complement strand
AGCGAAGGAGGGTTGACACTTTGAAACTTTCCCGAGGCCGCCCGAGCAGGGCGGCCGAGGGTTTTTACCCCCGATAGCGGTAGGAGCGGCCGAAGCACTTGAACTCCACGTCGCCACGGCGGCGCATGGCCCGCAGGGTGGGCTCGCTGATTTGGAAGCGTTCGCAGAACTGCTGGGTCGTCAGCCACTCCTCTTCGCAGGGCGGGCATTCGAATTCGGTCATCATCTCCCGGATGGCGGCTTTGATCTGTTCGAGGTCGTCTTGCGTCATGCGAATGGGTTTTGGACGGTAAACCAGGTCAGGGGCTTCTTCTCCTTCACTTCGGATTCCAGCTCGGTGCAATTGGGAAGGATGCAGGGGAGGAGGGGCTCCGTCGCGTTCGAACAATTCGATTGTCATATTTTCGGAAGATGCGTCTGCCGCTTCTGTCCCTCACGATCTTGACGTGGGCTCAACTTGCCTCAGGTCAATCTTATCGTGTGGAGGTTCCCGAGCCTTTTCGGACTCCTGAATACTTGGCCATGGATCCTCGTGGGGATGAATGTGGATTCACCGCCAGGTTTTGGGAAGAGTTGAAACGCGCCGGTTACAACGTGGTCACCAATGCCCAGGCTGAAGGATTGCGCATTCCGCCCCAAGCCGAAGTCAATGACCAGGAAGTGCTGGTGGAGATTTATCGAATCCTGAGCACCGCCCTAAAAGTCGACCCCACCATCCTTCCCATGAAGCGCAGTCAGTTGGACCGATACTTCAGGGAGAGTGGAATCAGGGATGACACGGACGGGGCACTGCAGGAGGGGATTCGCCAAGGGTCTTCGTGGCCCTGCCCGGCAAGATGATGGCGTTGAATCCCGATGCCTTGCCCCCGGAATGACCAGAGGCCTCGGAAGCTCCTTGGACCCCGCCTCAGATTTATCGCTTCACCTTCAACTACACATACAGGCAGTCCATGCGGTGTGGAGCAACTGCGACGGAACTGAGGGGCGCTTTCAACGATTGGGAAACGGGGCAGACGATGTGCTCGATGCGATTTGAACAGCCTCAACTGGCCGGTCGCTGCCCCTCGGACATTGCCCATGAAATGGTCAGAAGGTTGAAAAATGCCGCTCATTATGATGTCGACGTCAACCTCGGGTTCAATCCACTGACCGCAAATACCATTCTTGTCATAGGCAAGGGGACGGGGGACTGTGAACGCACCTCTGGCGAATCCTGGTCCCAACGATTGGGAGCGGAGTTGATGTCCCGCTATACGCTGGTGGATAGGGGGGAATTGGACCACTTGATAGAAGAACAACGTCTGGATATGGCGGATGGGGCTTTTGCAGACTCAGATGTAATCGAGGCCGGCAAGATGCTCGGGGCCGAAGCCATGTTGTTCGGAGAAGTCCAATGCCGAGTCGGCAAGACCATTGCCGATGCCAAGCTGATCAGCACCTCAACCGGGGCCGCGTTGTGGACAGCGCATAGCGAGAATGCCTCTGCAGCCAAGATGGCCGAGTACATCTTGCATGAAATCAATGCATTGGGGAACTGACGCCGTCATTCGATGGCGTAGCGCTGTTTGACGTTGACGAAGGCGGTTTTGTGCTTGCTGGAGGTGTTGAGCGTGCCGCCCCAGCTGAAGCTCTCGTCCGAGTTGGTGCCGAGGATCTGGAAGACGCCGATGCTGGTTTCGAGCAAGTCTCCGAGGTTGCCACCGCCGCCCTCGACAGCGGTGCGGGCCCGCGTCTGGCCGTCCTCAGAGGCGGCGGCGATCATCTGGATCTTCAGCTCACCCAGCTGGGTGTAGAAGTACTTGGGCGGGTAGGAGGTGATGTAGACGTTCTCTTCGATGAGCTCGGTGACGTCCTGTGAGAGGCGTTCGACCAAATCGATATCCTCCGAGGTGACCTTGAAGCCGCGGGTGAGCTTGTAGCCGTCGAAGACCTGCTCGCGGTGGACGAGGTCGCCCTCGTCATTGAACTGGGGGACCGATTTGAATTCCTGGTTGATGTCGATGGCCAGAAAGGCGAAGTCGGATTCCGGGATGCCCCGCCCCAGCAGGAAGGTCTGGATGACGTCCTTGTCCGCCTTCATCAGCGCGTACGCCTCCTTCAGGTCGTCGGCCTTGCGGTGGAATTGTCCCTGCCATACCGCCAGGTCGGATTCGAAGTCCTGCGAGGTCGATCCCGTCACCTCGATGTCGCTGGCCGCACTGCGGAAGAGGCGGTGGCTGTTCTTGGCCACGAGGAAGGCCGAGGAGAGGATGCTGATGCACAGGACGGCGGCGAGGGAGGGGAGGAAGAGGGGGTGGCGGGTCATGGGACAGGTGAATCGGATGGCAACGGTGCCTTCTCGAATGGAACTCGGATACGGGCTTCCTTATTGCGAAAGAACCGACCTGAATTCTGGCGAATCGATCGCGCTCGGCCATGCTACCTTGAGGTGCATGGACAGGATCTTTTTTTCGTTTGTGGTGGCGGTGTGCAGTGCGGGGTGCCTTGCTGGACCGGAGGGGCGGCAGAATACCCCTGACCCAGCGGAGGTTGGGCGGCGCTTGGACTCCTTGTATCATGAGGGGCTGCATGCCGGGGCGGTGACGGTATTGAAGGGTGGAGCAGTCTGGGGGCAGTGGTTCTTCGGTGTGGAAAGGAGTGGAGGAGGGCCGGTGACCGATCGGTCAGCCTTCAGGCTGGCGAGCGTTTCCAAGCAGTTCACGGCGGCAGGCATCCTGACGGCGGTGGAGCAGGGGAGGCTGGCCCTCGATGACGATATCCGCGTGTATCTGCTCGAGTGCCCATATGAAGGGGTGACGGTGCGCCATCTGCTGCAGCATGTGTCCGGCATCCCCGACTTCTACATGGACCTCGAAATTCCACAGCGGGGGGTCCTCGGCATCGCCGATGTGGTCGCCGCCCTGCCCGGAGCCCCATCCGAGGAGCGATTGCCGGGTGAAGCCTTTGAGTACAGCAACACGGGTTATGTGCTCGCGGCGGCCATCGTGGAGCGGGTCTTCGGCCAGCCATTTGAGGAAGCCATGATGGCACAGGTCTTCGAGCCGGCGGGATTGGAATGCACACGGGTATGGAATCTGTTCTCGCAGGATGCGGACTTCCCGAACAAGACCTGGAGCATGGATGGAGTAGGCGTGGAAGCCGTTGAGATTCTGCCCACCGAATTGGACGGCGTGGCAGGTGATGGGGGCGTGTTCATGTGCGCGGCGGATGTCGTGCGATGGAATGCGTGGTGGTCGGACAATGACAAGGTGTCGGATGCCCTGAGGGTCCAGGCATTCGATCCGGCGGTGCTGTTGTCCGGCAACACCAGTGACTACGGATTCGGTTGGTCGATTCCCGATGCGGGGCACGTGGACCACACCGGGGGGTGGTTGGGCGCCCGGACCTACTGGTGGCGTTCCCTCGATGGGCAGGATGCCGTCGTCGTGTTCAATCACACGGGGTCCGATCAGGCCATCGCCATCGGAGAGGTCCTCGTTGACGCCTTGTGGTGAGGCGGGCAATTTTTCAGGGTTCGGATGCAACCTTTGCCCGGTGTGCCGGATTGAACTACCACAGTGTATTTTTTGATCTGTAAAACCAATTCAAATGAACATGCGCACCATCTTCAGCCTTGCGGCTGTGCTGATGCTCGTCACCGGATGTGACGACAACACAGAGGCTTGTGACGAGGGCAACAAAGCCGTCATCACCGTGTTCAACAACTCCCTTTGCACCCCGGATGTATCCGTGGATGGTGAACAGATCGCCACCGACATGGGCATCCTGGCCACACAGTCCGTGGAAGTGGACGCCGGCAATATTGATGTCGAATTCGACCTCGCGTTCATCTCCCTCTGCACGGCCTTCAACACCACGGTTACCGTGGCTTGTGGAGACTCCGTCACGGTGGAATTCACCGGTGAGTGATCCGAAGGACACAAGGTTGAAAAAGCCCGGCCACTGCGCCGGGCTTTTTCGTTCAAGGACTTGCGGTCTTCCAGCCGTGTGGTCAAGGCACATATCTTCGGGGTCCAGACTCGCCCCATGCACAAGATTGTCCTCGCCCTTTCATTGACTTTTTCGATTTCTACCCTGCTTGCTCAGAATGTGCTGCTGCAGGAGGGTTTTGACGCTGCTGTCCTGCCCGATGGGTGGTCTCAGCTGACATTGGCGACCGATGGCGGTTGGCTTGCGGGCACCAGCGCTGAACTCGAAAGCCAATGGTGGCCCATCGCGCCCCATGGATCATTCATGGCCACCAATGATGACGGCTGTGATTGCGACAAGAGCGAGGACTACCTGATCCTGCCCGAGCTGGATTTCAGCACCGTCGACAACGCCATCCTGGCATTCTCCACCTATTTCGATGGGGGCACCTACCAAGGCGTGACCGAGGGGGCCTTCATCGAGTACAGCTTGGATGGAGGGGAGACATGGACCCTCATGCAGGCCCTGATCAGCAGCGGGGAGGGCGCATGGGATTTCGAGGTCGTGAACCTCGAGGACGTATTGGGCGAGTCGTCCGTTCACCTGGCGTTCCGCTACAACGACGGCGGCGGTTGGCTGTATGGCTGGGGCGTGGACGATGTTTCCGTCATGGAGCCGGGCGGCCTGGACCTGACCCTGACTGCCCTGGACCTTGAACCCATCGCATTGGCCCCCTCCACGGAGAATCTGGGAGGCAGTGTGGTCAACCTCGGGGCGGATACGGTGTATTCGTACACCGTGGCTTGGACCATGGGTGACGAATCCGGACAGACCACGGTGGATGGTGTGGAGTTGGGCACGGCGGACAGCCACTCCTTCAACCTTCCGGGTGTCCTGCCATTCGACCTGAGCGGCACCTACACCATCACAGCGGAAATCGTTTCCGTGAACGGCGTAGTCGATGATGTCCAGGGAAACAACACCCAGAGCACCGACGTGACCGCCATCTTCTCCGGAGAGTATCCCGATGGCAAAGAGCTGCGCGAGTATTACTACTACGAACCCACGACGGCGCCGGACAACTGCCCGCTGGTCTTTGTCTTCCACGGCTATTCAGGCAGTGCGGAAGGCATGATCCAATGGTCGGGATTCAATGACCTTGCGGATGAATTCGGCTTTGCCGTTTGCTATCCCCAGGGCACGGAAGACAGCTTTGGTGAACAGTACTGGAATGTCGGATACGATTTCCAGCCCAACGCATTCGTGGACGATGTCGCCTTCATTTCCGGATTGCGACAGGACCTCGTCGACACCTACGGATTGGATGCCGCGCGGGTATTCGGCACCGGATTCTCCAACGGCGCGGACTTCTGCTACCTCCTGGCGTGTGAGGCGTCCACCGAGTTCCGAGCCGTAGCCCCGATAGCCGGCATCTTGATGTCGGACATCCAGGCGGAATGCACCCCGGAGTACATGGTGCCTATCCTTGAAATCCATGGTACCGACGACGACGTCAGCCTCTATGGGGGCGACCTCAAGAATGTGGACGGTTGGGGGGCCTATCCCAGTACGCCGGACGCCATGGCTTTCTTCGTGAACATGTTCGGCATCTCCTTGCAGGAGTCCGGCAGTTTCCCTGATGTCGTGCCGTGGGACGAGTCCACGGTGGACTATCAGAAATGGGGCACGGAAGGCGCCTGTCCGCAAGTCTGGCTGTACACCGTGCAGGGGGGCGGACACAGCTGGCCCGGCGCCTGGGGCAACCAGGACATCAACGCTTCACTTGAAGCGTGGCAGTTCTTTGCCCAGTCCTGCAGTGAACCGATGTCCATCGGAGAAATCCTGTCGCAAGGCGACCGCGAGCTGGTGCGCGTCACCGACGTCCTGGGCAGGGAGGTGACGCCGATGCCGGGGCAGCTGCTCCTGTACCAATATTCGGACGGCAGTGTCGTCAAGCGCATCGCAGCGGAATAACCGTCAAAATGGCGCAGGCCAATCCTGAAATCCACCTTGGGGACGTCCCGCGCCTCGAGGAGGTCACCTTCCTTCCTGTGAGCCGGAAGTACCTCCGCATGCGGTTGGCCATGTGGGGCGCGGTCCAGCTCCTTTCTTTCGGATTCGTTCTGGCTCCTTTCGTGGCCAAGGCCTTCGTCGACAGCGGAGAATTCGATGGATTCTCCGCGTGGTGGTGGCCTGTTGGGGCCCTGTCCACATTGGGCCTCCTGTGGCTCCTGGAAGAATGGAAGGGGTTCGAAAGGAGGGGCTATGCCGTCCGCGAATGGGACATCACCTACCGGACGGGATGGTTCTTCCGCAATACCACGACCGTACCCTTCGGCATGATCCAACATTCCGAGCTGAGCCAAGGTCCCCTTTCCCGGGCTTTGGGACTGAACCACCTCAAAATCTTCACGGCCGGGGGCAGTGGGAACCTCCGCATTGCCGGTCTGGAAGAGGAAGAGGCCCAGCAGCTTCGCGCGGTCATTGAAGTCCGCACCCAGCGATGAACACCGATTTCAGCGTTCCACGGATGCAGCATCCGGTGGGCATGGCCATCCTTGTGGTCAAGTTCTGCTGGAAGGCGATAAGCTCATTCTGGCCCATCCTGATCGGCCTCTCCCTGGCGGAAGTGGATTGGCGGCACTACTTGGCTATATCATTGGTTTTTATAGGTGTTGCGGCCTCCGCCATCGTCTATTACCTGAGGTTCAGGTACCATGTGGCCTCCGATGCCTTGATCGTGGAGCGGGGACTGATTCAGCGGGAGCGTTTGCAGATCCCCTTTGACCGGATCCAGGCGGTGCAGTTGTTCCAGGGCCCCATCCAGCAATTGGCCGGATTGACCGGCGTCAGGGTGGATACGGCCGGTTCTTCCGGAAGCGAACTGGAATTGGTGGCGGTACGGCGGTCCGAGGCGGAGGGCTTGAAGGAGCATTTGCGCCGGCGCATCGAAAGCACCCATGCGTCGGCATCATCCGCGTTGGTAGCCGAAGGAGGGGAAGACACAGGCGCCATTTTCCATCAAGACAAGGCGGGTACGCCCCTCGTCGCATTGGATTTCCCCAGCCTGATGAAGGTGGGACTGTCGCAGAACCACCTCCGGAGCGCTTTCATTTCCCTGGCCGTGGTCATGTCGTTTTTCCAAGGCATGGAGGACCGGGTGGTCGCGTGGTTGGAGGGGCTCCCGTTCGCAGTGCAGGCTTTGATCGGATTGACGACCGTCCTTCTCATCCTCCCGGGCATCATGCTGTTCCTGCTGGCCGGGGTGGTGACGAGTGTGGTCCTGGCCGTGCTGCGTTATTGGCGATTGAACAGCACACTCGATGATGAGGGGCTCAAACTCGAAATGGGCCTCTTCAAAAGAAATGTATTCGAAGTGCCCTTCCAGAAGATCCACTTGACCGAATGGAGCAGCAATTGGGTGCGCAGGCAATTGGGCTTCGAGACGTTGAGGATCCGTCAAGCGCAGGCGGAAGGCGGGGCGGGAGGCCTTCGCGTGTTCATCCCCGCGGTCGAACCCGCGCACAGGGCGGCCATGGAATCCGCCCTGTACCCTGATCTTCTGCCGGAGACCGCAAGGGAATTCAGGCCTGCCGGGCGCCTGCGCTGGTTGCTTTGGCTCATCGCCTTGCTGCCCACGACCGCCTTGACCCTCGATCCGTCCGCAGGAAATTTGATCGCTGCACTCCTCTGGTCGGGATTCGTATTTTGGACTTCAGGCCGCCGGTTCCGGTCCCTGCGCATGGCGGTCCATGGGGATGCTGTGGTGCTTGAACGCGGTTGGTTCTGGAGGACGCGGGTGCTGTTGAAGATGAGCCAACTTCAAGGAGTGGAATGGAAAAGGAACGCCCTCCTGGAGCGCAGGGAAATAGGACACCTCGTCTTCCATACCGCGGCCGGGGCCCGATCATTCCGCTACATGAGAAAGTTGGAGGGGCTGCAGGTCAGGGACTTCGCACTCCATCAGTTGCATCAGGCCCGATGGGCCTTGGATGGACAGGGTCGAGGCCGTCCGTGACAGGGCATGGCTTTGCAAGGCGGACCCAAAAGGGGCTGAAGCAACCTTGAGCCTGTTCGCGTTGTATTTTCCCCGTGCTAGTGGGGAAGAACACCTTGATTGAAACGATGGCAGCGGCCTTGGGTGCAATGCCGGCGACCGATTTGGAAGCGCTGGATTCGGTGCAGTTGATGCGCCGGTTCGACACCAAGTATGTGGTGCCCGAAAGCTGGCTACCGGCCTTGTACGAAGTCATGGCGCCCCACGCCCACGTCCTGGAGGTCAACGGTCACCGCAATTCCGCTTACGAGAACCTGTATTTCGAGTTTCCTGACGATCGCTTCCTTCAGGATCATTTGAGGGGCAAGGCCCGCCGAATGAAGGTGCGGGAGCGTCACTATTGCAGCAACGGGATGACATTCCTCGAGGTGAAGGAAAGGCTGCCAGGTGGACGAACCGTGAAAGAACGCATGAGGAGGTCTTCGGACCCCAATTCGCCGCTGTCGGCCGAAGAGTTGTCCTTCCTGCATCAGCATCTCGATTTGGCCGAGGCACTCGAGCCCCGGCTGCAGGGGACCTTCGAGCGCGCAACACTCGTGGACTTCACGCGCAAGGAGCGTGTCACGGTGGACCGCGGCCTTCAGGTGGCATTGTCAGGAAGCCCGCTCGCTCCTTTCCTTGCCAATCTTGCGGTCATCGAAGTGAAGCAGCCCCGCCCGGACCGTTACAGTCCCGTGCAGCAGTGGCTGCGGAGCCAGAATGACAGAAGGGGGCTGGTGGGCCGCATGACGCGCATGAGCAAGTATACCGTAGGCCGCATGGTGTGCGACCCTGACATTACAGGACGGGCTTACCTTGCAACCTATCGGCGGCTCATGGAGGCAAGCTCCTGGGCCGGGGACCTGCAAGCCTGAACCGCACATGACTGAAATCGCACTGCATTTCGCAGCCAACCTTTTTTCGTGTTGGATCATCGTCCGCATGATATACCAGTCCAAGGCCAAACGCCGGGACTACGTGTTCACATTCATGATGGTGAGCGCTTCCATTTTTTTGCTCTGCCGCATGCTTTTTGGTGTGAAACTGGACCTCGCCTTTGCGCTGGGCCTGTTCGCCATCTTCGGCATCATCCGGTACCGCACGAACACCGTGCCCATCAGGGAAATGACGTACCTCTTCCTGGTCATCGCGCTGGCTGTGATGAATGCCTTGGCGCCCATTTCCATGCCTTGGATGGAGGTTTCCGCGGGCAATGCCGCACTGTGGATGCTGGCTTTCATCCTCGAAAAGCTTGTCTTCGTGGAACACCTCGTGACCAAGCGCGTCGTCTATGACCGCATTGAATTGTTGCAAGAAGGGAAACGCGAAGAGCTCAAGGCTGACCTCTCACAGAGAATCGGAGAGAAGGTGGAGCGCATCGAAATTGGGGATGTGGACCTGCTGAGGGAAACCGCCGTGATCAAGGTGAGTTACGGAGGCGACGACCACTCAGAACACATTGACCCCAGTGACGGCCTGTGATGTGGCGTTGTGCCTTTATACTGTGGTGCGGGTGTAGCGTCGCCACCGTGTACGGTCAGAATGTGACCCAACCGACACCGCCCGACACTTCGGACTGGACGGCGTGGGGCAGTGTAACCTTGAATTGGCGCCCGATCAAGGGCGTGAAGTTGGCTGTGGAGGAGCAGTGGAGGGTCAAAGAGAACTTCGCCTCATTCGACCGGCAATTCCATCAGTTCTCATTGGGATACAACCCCCGTTGGAACAAACTCGCCAAGGCCCAGACCGTATCTGTCGGATTCCGGCACATGACCC
Source organism: uncultured Flavobacteriales bacterium (assembly GCA_938082505.1). Lineage (GTDB taxonomy): Bacteria > Bacteroidota > Bacteroidia > Flavobacteriales_D > Sanyastnellaceae > UBA8752. The sequence continues at coordinate 73,073 of CALLLH010000027.1, read as the reverse complement.
GGGTGGACGACTCTGGAAACAACCAGGGGCTCGAACGTTTCGTCCGTTGGCATGTCCAGCATCAAGCAGGGGCCGACGTGGGCCGTTGGGACGTTCAGACCCGTTTGCGCTTCCAGCGCCGCCGGGCCGTCTGGCTCAAGGACGGCGATGATCCCAAGGAAGAAGGAACCCAGGATGTATGGCGGCTCAAGGTCGAGGTCGGACACAACTTCCGGAACTGGAAGGCCGACCCCCAACTTTCCGTGGAGCGTTTCTGGACGGCGGTCCCGGAAGGCTGGCCGGTCGATGCCCACTGGCGGGTCAGGATGGGCACGGCATTCAAGGTGGGCAAGCGCCAGCAATTGAGGACGTTTGTCCAGCGCCAATGGCGTCCCCGGTATCTGCCCAGCGGCGTGGGCGCCACCCTCGCGGATTTCAGGTTGTGGGGACAGGAAAAGTGGACCTTGGGCGTGGCCTACCGCTACAGCCTCAAGTCCCCCAAGAAGGGGGACTGACCCTCAACGGAGAACGGCCCGTTGCGTTCCGCAGCGGACCTCGAGGAAGCCGCCTGGCGGCAACCCCGGCCAATTCAATTGGACCGTACCCGCCGGCAACCGTTCCATCCCGGTTTCAAGCACCCGTCCGATGCCGTCGAATACGGTCCAATGGACTGCATCCGGAACCGGAAGGGTCACGGACCAGGTGTCGCCCATCCGAACGGCATTCCACGTGGGAATGAGGGGTGAACCGGAAACTGCGGAAGACCCGAAATTGTGAAAAGTCACCTCGTCACTGCCTGAATTTGCAACGCCCAGGATGTCGAGTCCCACCGCATAGCTGATGTCCGCGGGGCTGGACAGCCCGGCTGCCGAGGACAGCATGGGCTCTGCCTCCGTGAAGTCCGCATTGTATCGCGTGACCTTGTTGGGAGACCAGGAGGACACATAGTACTGGCCATTTCCATCGTCATCGATGCCATCGAGGTTGCCGATGCCCGTACCATCCACAAGCGTGGAAACCTCCCCGCTCTCCAGGTCGACCGCGATGATGTCGGCATCGTTGCCCCAACAGACCACGATGGCCCTGTTGTTTGCTGCGTCGACCACGACGCCGTTCGGGATGACCCCCAAATTGCCCGTCAACTGAGCGCTGGTCATGGCTGTCGGGTCGGCGGCATCGACAGTGTGCAATCTGTTGTTGGCGAAGTCGCTCACCACCAGCATGCCCGCACCATTGTTCCCCATTCCGTTCAGGAAACCCACAGCGGGTATCGCCAATGTTCCGAGGAGTTCGGCCGAACCGAGGGCATAAGACCGGATGACATTGTTGCCGATGGCATACAGCACCCCGTTCATGACTTCCATGCCGTGCGACGCTTCCGCTTCACCGAAGAACGACCAATTCGCCCCTTGATCGGACGTGACGAGCACGCTGCTGCCATTGCTGACGAACCAGCGGTTCCCCTGCGGGTCGTATTCCACCGCTTCGATATTCGATGGTGTCTGGCTGTAGGAGGTCAGTGCCGCGCAGCAGGCAGCAAGGGTCAACAGGTGGCGCATGGACGCAAATTAGTGAAGAGCCTCACGGGCAAGGCGTCCCATAATCCGAGAGGAAAAGCAGCGCGTCCGCCACATCGACCTGGTCGTTCCCGTCAATGTCCGCGATGCCGCAATTTTCCAGGCATCCGAACTCGGCCAGGATCAGCAGAAGATCCGGGGATCCGACTTGACCATTGCCGTCGAGATCTGCGGGACAGGAGGGCCCGTCGAGCACGAACTGCACATATTCCACAAAACTGTAGCGCTTGATGTTCTTGGCCCTGTCGCGTATGGCGAGGGCGGAGATGCCCCAAAGGCCAGGTGCCGAGCCTGCGGGCAGGAAGGTGCTCAGCGTCAAGGTTTGCCATTCGTTGGCGCCGGAAGGTGGATAGACTTGATAATAGAAGTTCGCGCCCCCAAGCTCCTCCCAGGCATCGCAATGGAATTCCTCTCCGATGGGGTTGCGGAGGGTGTAGGTGATGTGCTGCACTCCTGATGTGAAGTCGTCGAAATCGGAGGTGTCCTGGACGGACAGTGTGAACTCCACCAAGGTCTCTCCATTGGGGCTGTCCGGATTGCTTGGTGCAGCCTGCACCTCGAAACTGTTCAGGTCCACCGTGGGCGGCAACAGATCGGGGTAAGGGGTCTCCATGTAAACCGAGTCGCGATCCTCCGCGAAGATGTGCACGCCGTCCGCATTGCTGAAGTTGGGGTCCCCCGTGAAATAGAGGAGGCTGCCATTGCCCGCGATGTCGTCCGCAGCGGCAAAATTCACCGTGTAGTGACCAGTAGGGAAGTAGTGGGGCACGGGCAGCTCCATGCTGTGGTGCTTGACTTCGTCATAGCCATTGCTCGGGAATTGGTTGGACTGGATGTCCATGGAGTAACGGTGTCCATAGTCGGGGTCCATGGTCGGGAAGGAAATCCGGGCCAGGCCCCGGCTCAATGGAATCTTGTCCCAAGTATCGAATTCCACCTGGATTCCATCCACATTGGACGGCCCGTCCGATCCATCGCCCACTGCAATGCCGGTGACGGCCTCCATGATGAAACTGTCGTCCAGGTATTCAGGGGGTGTGATGTCCTCGAGGGGGTTGTTCAGGAAAAGCCTCAGTCCGATGGTGGCCGGGCTCTCATAACGGTCATTCCCGACAGCGTCCCAGAGGTGGAGTCCGTCGAAATTCCACCAACCCGCCTTCATGTGCTTGTTGAGCGTCATTGTGCCAGTGAGGATGGAGTCGCTGCTCCCGTTCTCAGGGCTCAACCACATATCGAAAATGGTGCCGACGGCACTGACGAACCGCACCTGTCCACTGGCAGCACCGTCCAAGGCAGGGTCGTCGCTGTGCAGTGTGACGGTCAGGGTGAACACCTTGTCATCACTCGGGTTTCCGATGACCTGGACCTCGGTCCCCACGATTTTGCCAGGGTAGGTGTAATCGGGGAAAAGGTTGAAGACCTCGAACGTCAATTCCTCCGAGATCATCGCCACATACCGGGCGCCGTGCATCACCCGGTCACGGATGAAACCATACTTGTCGGGGGCATGGGTCAGCAGGACCTGTGGATTCGATATGTAGTAGGCGATGCTTTCCGCCATGTCCTCATTCGGATTCATGTCATGGGCATATCCACTGACGAATTCCGTTGTCAGGGTGGTGCTCCAACCACTCGGGGCGTTGGGGTCTTCGAACCAACCGCCCAAAGCCGTCCAATCCTCGCGGATGTCGTCATCGAACGTGAAGGCCCAAAGAAAGTGCGCCTTTTCGTGCAGGATGAGGCGATGGATGTAGTCCATCGAGAAATTGCTGAACCCGCTCTCCATCCATTCTATGGTTCCGATCCCGGTCCAAGCGATGGCCGGTGCGGTGGGATAGAAAGGGTTCGGCTGACCGTTGATGCGGCGGACCAGTTTGCTCAGTCCTTCCTGCTTTCGGAGTCCTTCGGGAAACTCCTCCAGCATGCCCATGATCTGGAGCTTCTCCCACGCTGGAAATGCTTGGAAATTGGACAGCGTCTCGCTCATCAGGGACTCCAACTCCGGGCTGGGCACCATGAATTCAACCCCGTAACGGTCGTCGGCAATCTGGGAAATGAGCCCGGTATCGGTGCCCTCATCCGTGAGGTGGGAGAGGAGCGCCTTGAACAGGCGCCGAGAAAAGAATTGTCCCTGGTCCCCATCGAAGTTGACCACGAGGGGCTGGGCATAGGTGAGTGCATCCTTGGACACCGTCACCACTTCGGTTCCTGCGATGGTCTCCACCATGTAATCCCCGTCCAGCATGTCGTCCGTCAATCGCCAAACGGCGGCCACAGGCGTGCCATTCTCATCGGCTGTGACCCGCGGATAAGGCAGCGATGCGATCGTCTCGTGCAATTTGAAGGCGTCGTCCGGTGTCCATGCGAGCTCCATATTGTCGAGGACGAAACCGTATTGATGAAAGAGGGTCTGGGCACTGAATCCATCGGGAATGGCATAGGCTTCTCCCAGCACTTCGATGACCGGGGGCTCTGCAGGCACGAATTCGGTTGCGTGTCCGGCGATGCTGCCGTCCTCCTCCCACGAGAAGATATAGGTAGTGCTGTCCCCGAACAGTGGAGCCACATCGAGGGTGATCGTCGCATCTCCGGTGAGGTCAATCCACTGGGCGGGAGGGGTGGAGTGCCCTGGCGCATCGATGGAAACGGACCAGAGACCGGTGGCCAGTGAGAATGTGTGGCTTACGGGTACGCCTTCCCCCGCGCCGGTCAACACGGCATCATCCAACCCCCCGACGCCCCTTTCAACGGTGACAGTGGCAGGTGCATCCAACAGAAGCCCCTCCGCAGTGACCGCGAGGCTGTAAGTCTGACCGAATGTGGCGCAAGGAAAAAGAAGGAAGGCAGCTATAGCGTTCAGCAGGCTATGGTTGAGACTCATCCCGGCAATCTACTGAATCGCCATCGGACAGAACGCATTATCTTTGCGGCCCTCCTTTGGGGAGGAATTCGGGATGTGGCGCAGTTGGTAGCGCGCGTCGTTCGGGACGACGAGGTCGCTGGTTCGAGTCCAGTCATCCCGACTTTGAAAGCCCTCCTGCGAGGGCTTTTTTCATTCGCCATTTCTTCCTTCCCGCATCACGCTTCTCTGGATCGAGATGGAGGCTTGGTGGACGGCTTTGAATACGTCCGCAAGAAATGCGGCATCCAGGCCCAATTGCTGGCCCTTCTCCAAGTTCATGGCCAGCAGTTCCTGCCAGCGTTTGTTCTGAAGAATGGTCATGCCCCGCTCCACCTTGTGTTTTCCGATGGCCTTGCTCATGCCCATCCTGCGGGCAAACAGTTCGATGATCGCCTCGTCCACCATGTTGATCTCTGCGCGGAGCGAAGCCAGTCCGTCGAGCACGGCCCCTTCCTTGACCTGACGCAGGACCAAGCCGGCGAGCATCTCCTTCAGCGCGGCCGGGGTCAATTGCTGCGCGGCATCCGTCCAGGCGGCATCCGGGTCTGGGTGGGTCTCGACCATCAGGCCGTCAAAAGCGAGGTCCATGGCCATCTGGGAAACATCGGCCAGCAGGTCCCGCCTTCCCGAGATGTGGCTCGGGTCATTGATCATGGGGATTTCCGGGTGGGCATTGCGGAAATCAATGGGAATCTGCCACAGTGGAGCATTGCGGTATTTGACCTGTCCATGAACAGCAAAACCGCGGTGCACGGCCATGAGGTTCCGGATGCCGGCACGGGCAAGCCGTTCGATGGCGCCGGACCACAAAGCGAGATCGGGATGGGTCGGATTCTTGACGGCCACAGGCAGGTTGACCCCGGCCAGGCTGTCAGCAATGGTCTGCACCTGAAAAGGGTTGGTCGTGGTTCTCGCCCCGATCCACAGCATGTCGACCCCGGCTTCCAGGGCGTCCTCCACGTGCTGGGCATTGGCCACCTCGGTGCAGGTCTTGAGCCCATAAGTCGCAGAGACTTCGGTCAACCAGGGAAGTCCTGTTCTTCCGACACCCTCAAATGCGCCGGGCTGGGTGCGCGGCTTCCAGATTCCAGCCCTGAAATAATCCACCTTCATTCCCGCCAGGCCCTTGGCTGTTTCGAGCACCTGCGCCCGGGATTCCGCGCTGCACGGACCGGCGATGAGCAACATGTCTTCCATGGATTTCTAATGCGGATTAAAATTGTCGATGCGATGCCGGGCAGACCGGATGATGTCCTCAGAGGAGCAAAGGGAAAGCCTCAAGTATTCGCGCCCCTCACTCCCGAATACCACCCCCGGGGCAAGAAAGACGCCACACCCGTGGAGCACGGCATCCGACAAACGGTCGCCATCCCAGCCATGAGGCACCCTTGCCCAAAGGAACAATCCTTGCTGGTGGGGACGCACTTGGCATCCCAGAGATTCGAGCAAGGCCGTGCCGACCTGTTGGCGCGCGGCATATGTGGCATTGACCTCCTCCATCGCTTCAGGTCGCTCACCGAGGGCGGCTGCGGCTGCTTTCTGCATCGGCCTCCACATGCCTGAACCGAACTGGGTCGACACCCTGAACAGGGGAGCGACCGCCTCCGGAGTCCCAATCGCGAACCCCATCCGGGCGCCAGCCATGCGGTGGGACTTGCTCAACGAATGCAACTCGACGACCCCTGGACTGTCCTTGGTCAAATTGAGCAGACTGAAAGGAATGGGGCCACTGAGGATGCGGGCGTAGGGGTTGTCATGGACCACGAAAACACGCCTTTCCGACGCCCACTGCAATACAGTGGAGAGCCTTGCGGGGTCGGGCGCGGCGCCTGTTGGCATGTTCGGGTAATTGAGCCACATCATTCGGATGGAGCAACCCCGCGCACGTTGCGCCATGAACAGGGCATCGAGGGTCTCGACATCCGGATGGAAATTCGATGCCTCGCGGAGGGGGAAAGGCAGGGGAATGCCACCGGCCAGGCGGGTGGCGGAGGCGTATGTGGGATAGCCCGGGTCAGGGACGAGTGCCCCGTCGCCGGGATCCATCAGTGCCAATGCGAGAAATCCGCACCCCTCCTTGCTCCCCATCAGGGGCACGATGCCATCCGGGTGCAGATCCAAGCCGTAGTCCCGATTGAAATGGCCGATGGCCGCTTGGTTCAGCTCCGGAATCCCGCGGTAGGGTTGGTAGCCAAAGGCACCGGCATCCTTGGCGCAGCCCTCAATGGTCTTGGCCACGATTTCGGGCGCCGGGAGATCCGGACTGCCCACACCGAGGTTGATGATGTCCTGACCGGAAGCGGCAAGCGCCCTCAATTGCGCGAGCTTGTCCGCGAAATAGTAGTTCGCCAAACCCGCAGCGCGACCCGCTATGTGGAAACCCTCAGTCATGCTTCATGCTTGCGGTCTCGTCCGTATATGCCGAGGAGGACGATGCGGTCGGAAAAGGACGCGAGCAACCGAACGGCCCGTTGCAGCACCTGTGCATTTTCTGCTTCCAGGTCCATGACGAATTCGTATTCGTAGGGCCTGCCAACGATGGGCATGGACTCAATCTTGGACAGGGAGACACCGCAGTCCATGAGGCAGGTCAGTGCAGCATTCAGGCTTCCGGTCTTGTGGGGCAACACAAGGGATATGGTGGCCAGGTCCGATTCCATCGCTGCAGTTCTCATCCTGCCGCGTTCGAGGACGAGGAAACGTGTGAGGTTGGCGGAATGGTCAGCGATGTCCTCGGCAAGGCATTCGAGCCCATACAGTTCCAATGCCCTCCTGCTTGCCACACAGCCCACCTCCATCAATTCGCGCTCGGCGATATGCCGGGCCACGATGGCGGTATCCTCGTCCTGCACCAATCGGATGCGGGAATGCGGCACAAAAAATCGTCGGCATTGGTTCAACGCCATATGGTGGGAGCGGACCTCCGTCAAGTCTTCGAGCTTCACCCCGGGCCATGCGCCGAGGTTCTGGACAATCGGCATCCTGACCTCCCCGATGATGCACAGGTCGCGTTCCACCAACAGCTTGAAATTGCGCAGCATCGATCCGGAAATGGTGTTCTCCACCGCCATGACGGCGCGGTCGAAGGCTCCTTCCACAAGGCCATCGAGCAGCGCTGGAAAGTCCGATGCCGGGCAGGGTTCGATGTCGCCACCGAACCAGCGCATGGCCGCCTCCTCATGAAATGCTCCCCTGACTCCTTGTATTCCTACCTGCATTCGCACACAAAAAAAATGCCCGTCTGAGGACGGGCGACTCGCTGTTGATGTTCATATCCACATCTTCCGGGTCATCGCCTTTGGGCAACGGCATGGAAATACGGAGCGGAACCGAAAAAACGCATCCTTGAATTTAACGAACCGTCGCCAGAGGGAGGACTCCCGTGGTCACAATAATTGTGGGCAGGGGCCTGCATTGCCTTTGGCGATTCAAATCGAATGAGGGGTGAGGCAGGAGGGGCACAATCATACCCTCGCCGAGGCACGCAAATGGATGGAGGGTTTACCTTCCGCCCTATGAAGCGTATGATTCACAATATCCTGGGAACAGCAATCGCATGGGGTGCCGCCTTGGGAACGGTTTCCGGACAGGTGTCCAACCCTTTCGTGCATGAGGATCCCTTCGAGATCAGACTGCCTTCCAGCTGGTCATCGTGGGAAGCGTCCACCCAGGCGAGGTGGAGGAGTGGACCCTTTTGGTCCGGGTTCAAGAGCGATCATCCGCGTTGGCAGGTGCAGTTCCATCCCATGACCGGGTCCATTCACAGGGCTTATGGTCCGGCCATTCAGGAAGACGACCCGACAGGGTGGCTCGATGCCCAGTTGGGTCTGTCCGGCTGGACCTTGGAACACGGTGAGTGGAATTCCGTGCCCATGGGGAAGCACACCCTGCACAGGGCTGTCCAGATGGCGTCAGGCAGGCCGGTCCTCGGCACCGAATTGGTCGTGAAGGTGGCCGAGCAGGGCATCGTGATGTGGGGTGCACAATGTCACCCTGGAGCCGAGTGGCCCGCATCCTTGGCCGTTCTGGATCAAAATGCGCTGGCACAGTATGCCACGGAAGGGTTGAACCTTTCCGAACTGGAAGTCTCCTTCGGTGAGGAAATGCTCGTCCCGGTGTTGGTTTCTGCGGGGGAACAACGGCTGTTCGACTTCCGACCCGCCCAGGTCATCATCGTGACCGGACGCACCGCCGAGGACATTCCGGCGCGGTACCTCAGCCGAATCGACCTGGAGACAGGCGCTGTGCTGGAGCGACAGAACACGGTCAGCCACATGGCACATGCCCATGGCGGGACAGAAAAAAAGAAAGTGCGGCCCATGGGACCTCCGGCCTTGATGCAGATGCTCAGCTGTCAGGTCACGGGCACCGTACACCTGACGCAGCCGTTTGAGGAGGCGGTTGAGGTGGGGCTTGACCATCTTCTCGTCCAGACTGCGGAGGGAGCCATGACCACTGCGGGAGGCGGTATGCTCACCCTTTCGGGTGAACCTCCCCAAACCCTGGGATTGCAGCTTCAGGGGCTGTGGAGCGTGGTCACAACGAACGGGGTCACGCCGGACCTGGAGGTCACCCTGAATGGGGACTCCCTCGTCAACATGGATGGAACGGCGAGCATTCGGGAGTTGAGCGCATACCATAGCGTGAACAGGATTCACGAACACATGGAGACGTGGTTGCCGGGTTTCAGCGGACTTGATTTCGCCCTGCCCACCATCGTGGATGTGAGTGGAACCTGCAATGCGTTCTACACTCCGGGTGATCCCAGCATCAATTTTTACTCCACGGGAGATGGATGCAATGCGTTCTCCCTGGTCTCTGATGTCGTCTTCCACGAGTATGGACACGGCATCAACGACCTCTACTACGAAAGTCTCGGCAGCAATTTCAGCAATGGGGCCATGAACGAGGGCTATGCGGATTGGTGGGCGGTCAGCCTATCCGGGAATCCGATTCTGGGCAACGGCTGCTACTCGGACAATCCCGAATTCTTCATCAGGCGCTACGACGAGGACCCCAAGGTGTATCCGCTGGACCTGGTGGGGCAAGTGCATGCAGATGGCGAGATCATCTGTGGCGCTTGGTACGACACCCATTTGTTGATGGGGGAGGATTGGGATCAATCCATGGCCCTGTTCACCGAAGCCTATGCTGGCCTGCAGGCCAATGCGCAGAATGGCAACGAGGGAGAGGCATTCGCAGAAGTCCTGTTGGACGCCCTGCAGGCCGACGATGACAACGCTGACCTTTCGGATGGTACGCCGAATGGTGCGGCCATCCTCCAGGGCTTCGGCCTGCACGGCATCACATTGTTCAGCAATGTGGACATCGGACATGATCCCGAGGGATATGCCGAAGCCGGTGACCCGATCACACTTGAGGCCGATGCGCTGGTGTTGTTCCCTTTCACCCAGTACTTCAGCAGTGTAGAAGTGTTCTATCGGACATCCCCCTTTGCCCCTTGGACGGCCATGCCCATGGCGCAGGTTGGTGGAAGCAGCTATCAGGCCCAGTTGCCCATGCAGGAGACGGGGACGGTCGTGGAGTATTACTTCGGCATTGCTGACATCTACGGTTCCGTGAGTGCCATTGCGCCATACAGCTCGGACGATGCCGCCAATCCGAATCTTCCATTCAATACCATTGTGGGCCTCGCACCCGTGTTGATCGATGACCAGGATGACTACTCCGAATTCGGATTCTGGGAATTGGGATTGCCGGGAGACAACGCCACCACCGGTGAGTGGGAGTCCGCCATTCCCATCGGCTCCTTCAGCAACCCGGACGACCCCTCATCCATATGTGCGCCTGACGAGGACCATACGCCCGGTGATGGTCTGTTCGCCTTCATCACCGGAGTGAGTCCAGGGGCTGAAGCGGGCATCGGGTCGAACGATGTGGACGAGGGCAGCACCACCCTGCAATCGGAGGCTTTGGACCTCTCGGACATGGTGGCCCCCGTATTGAGTTACTGGCGCTGGTATGTCAATGCGCCTGCGACGGGGGCGAATCCAGGGGCCGATTGGTGGCAGGTCCACGTCAGCTCCGATGGCGGTGCAAGCTGGGTCAAAGTCGAGGAAACCCTGACACAGGACATCAGCTGGAGGAGAAATGCCTTCGCCATCGGGTCCTATGTCCCCCTCACCAATGAATTCAAAATCCGATTCACGGCTTCTGACAGCCTTCGTCCGAATCAGGGGCTGGAGTTTGACGGGGGCTCCCTGATTGAAGCTGCAGTCGATGATCTGATCATCCACGACGTCGCGATGTCGGGGCTGGACGATGACGCCGACGCCCAAGGAATCATGACCTGGCCCATGCCGTTCTCGAACCGTTTCCATGCAGCAGGATGGGAGCCGGGTACTGTCCTGCACCTGTTCGATGCCCGAGGTCGACATGTCGATTCCATGCCGGCGAATGCCCGTGGAGAAGTGCATTGGCGCCTGGATCACGGCGGCAGCGGCAGCTATATTTTGATGGGACTTGGAAAGGACGGAAAAATCCGACGCAAGGAATTGATTCGGACGAAGCGTTGATCTTGATGTTGAGCGCATCTTTGCCGGCGATTTGAACACCATGTCAAAGCCGAACAAACCACGCCGCATGGCCATCAAGGCCGAGTGGGAGAGGGACAGCAATTCCTCTCCGGGATTCAACAAGTACTTCATCACCATTCGGGAAGTCGATGGGACCGAATCCCGGATGCCCGCCTATGGCCGGGACATGCAGGACGCCCTCAGCCGTCTGGTCAAGACGGAGAGGGCGGAGAAATTGGCCGAAGTCACGGAGAAGGTTCCGGACTTCGTGTACGTCCTGTTGTTTCTGGGTACGCTCGGTGTGGGCGCCACGCTCAGCACGGCAAGTGACGACCCTTTGTACTTCGCGGTAGGGGCTGGCGCTTTGGTGACCCTGGTGGGGTTCTACCTGCTGCGCTCACGCAAGTGATTCCGGATCACTGGCCGATGCCCATGTGGCCTTCCGTCGGATTGAGCCAGACCACATTGGCGAGGACAGCCTGATCCGGCATGGCGGCCTGCACCCGCATGAAGCCCTGGACGGCGAGCTGTTCATTGGCAAAGAATTGACGGACGTCAAGCACCTTCACGACCCCGGGCGCCACGCGGATTTCGAATAGGGCCAAGAAACCGTAACGTCCCTCTTGGAAGGAACGGGCAAGGCCGCCTTGCGGCAGTGTGCCTTCAAAACTGTTGTCAAAGGAGCTTGGACGGTGCAGGTCTGCAGTGCCCGGTGTTTGTGCCTGGATGCTGAAGGAAGCGAGAACCAGAAGGAAGGAGAGGAAGGAGCGCATCATCGAGACGGATTTTCACCATGTTACGGGGGATATGCCGTGAAGGTTTCGCGGCGCCAAGGCTTTGGACGCCTCCTATCTTTGGAACATGGGTAGAGCCTTTGAATTCAGGAAGGAGCGGAAGATGAAGCGCTGGGCAGCGATGTCCAAGACGTTTGCCCGCCTCAACAAAGACATCATCTTGTCCATCAAGGAGGGTGGCGGGATTTCAGATCCGGACCTCAATGCGCGGCTGCGGGCAGTCATTCAGAACTGCAGGGCGGCCAACATGCCCAAGGAGAACATTGAACGGGCCATCAAGAAGGCCACGGACAAGGATTCAGCGGAACTCAAGCAGATCACCTTTGAAGGCTATGGACCGCATGGCATTGCTGTATTCGTGGAAACGGCGACTGACAACAACAACAGGACCGTGGCCAATGTCCGGAGTCACTTCAACAAGTGCAACGGGAATCTGGGCACCACGGGCAGCGTTGAATTCATGTTCTCCCACGTTTGTCACTTCAAAATCGCCCTTGAAGGGCGTGATCCCGAGGAAATCGAATTGGAATTAATCGATTTCGGAGCGGAGGAAATAGGCGTGGATGAGGACTCCATCATGATATACGGAGCCTTCGAAAACTACGGTGGGCTCCAGAAAAAATTGGAGGAGGAAGGAATCGACATCGTCGAGTCCGGATTCGACCGCATCCCGGCCACAACGAAAGAGTTGGGCGCCGACGAAACGGCGGAAGTCGAAAAACTGATTGAGAAGCTGGAAGAAGACGAGGATGTGCAGAACGTATTCCACACGATGTCGTCAAGCACTGAAGATTAAGTCCACAAGGTCATTCGGTGCAGACGACACCGAATTCAACCAGCAATTGCAGGAGGTCATTCGTGCCGACGATACCATCCGGGACAATGTCGGCCAAGCAGCTCTGGTCGGAACTGAATACACACGATCCATTGTCTACCGCAGCGTTCACCTCATAGTTGAACGCCGTAGGATAGGTGCAGCCACATGTGGCGGGATGGTCCAGGATTGTGAAGCTCACGGAGGCCTGCTGTCCGGACTCGTCTTCTCCACTAATCGTATAATCGCCAGCCTCCAATTGGGTCAGGTCGACATTCGTCAGGAGGGTAACCGACCCTGATGCTCCGGTTGCACTGATTTCCACGAGGCCCGTGCTGCTGCCCGCGCAACGCGTGGAATAGGAGACTGCTTCCAAAGTCAGTTGGGAATGGACGGAAGGGAAGATCAGGAGTCCGAGGAAAAGGGGAACGAAGCGATACATGTGGATAAATTTTGGTCTATTGAAATTAGTACAACCTCTTGTAGGTTCGGAAATCAAAGTGAATGGCTGTGTGTAATATGTATAAAAATAACCGAAATAGAATATTCCACGTCGAAACGCCTCTTTTGTGCCGTCAATAGTTTGTGTCCGCACCAAAACAAAGTCTACTTTTATAGTATGGACCAAAAACGCCTTTGCTCTCTGCTGATTGTTAGCGTGTTGTGCGCTCCTTTCTGGGGCCTTCATGCCCAGGGCAATCCCATTCAAAACACGACAAGTGGAACCGATTATGAATCCATTTCTACCGCCATACAGCAGGCGGATGCTGGAGATGTAATCGTCCTTGGTGCGCTCACATTCGCCGAGCGATTGTTGATTCAAACACCCGTGACCATCATCGGCGACCCCTCAGGAGGTACCGTATTGGATGTTCGGGGCACCACGGGATGGGGCATCTGGTTGGGAACCAGTGGAATCACGTTGGAAAACATTACCGTTCTGTCGAACATTGCCCATGACGGCTACGGCGTCCACTGTGACCCGGGCACCACGGACCTGACTTTAAGGAATGTGAGGGTGCTCAACAACGGGACATCCGGAATTGACCTCAATGGTCTCGTCGGTCCTGGAGTGAACCTGGTGGAGGATTGTGAGGTCATCAATTCGGCCGCTGGTTTCGGTTTGGCGTTGAGCAGCTGTCAGAACGTCGAAGTGCGTGATTTCGTCAGCTCCAAGAATGGCTACGGTGACATCGGTATTCTGGAGAGTGCTTACACTACCAACAGCACCGGTGATTTGACCTTTGCAGGAACGCTGTCGCTTGGAGGTCCCCAAGGCGACGGCCTTGGCGGCATCATCATCCAATCCGACTCGACCGTTGTGAATCCCGGCATCGGCATCGGGTTCGATCTGGACATGCAGGCCGGCCTGATTCACCAGCTGACGGGAACCACCACTTACGACGGCAATCCCCTGGGGTATGTCCTTTGCAAGGCATCAAGTGTGGGTGCCCTATCCAATAATTTGACCGATTTGCTCGGCGTTACCGACTTGAAAGGGCGCAATTTGTTGACCGGAGAAATTGAGGTCTGGCCGGGCATGTCCTTGCAGGAGGCCATCAATGCCTCAGGTTCGGACGAGACGATTCGGGTGGCGCAACCGGGGTTGTATGACACGGAGCCGGTCACCATCAACAAGTCCATCACCATCCTTGGCCCCAACCAAGGCATTGCGGCCAACGATCCCGTCAGGGAGACGGAGGCTATTTTCTCAGGGGGCATCATCATCGACGCATCCAATGTGTTGATTGACGGGATCCGGATCCTGGGCGAAGCGGGCGATCCCATAGGACTTGACATTGCTGCCAGCAGCAGCAATATCGTGGTCAAGAACAGTGTAGTGAGGGGTTGGTTCGAGGAGAATGGTGACGCGAGTACCATCGGTCTTCGGAATGCCGGTCAAATCGACTTCGAAAATTCATCCTTGAGGAATTGGCCCTTGGCTGTTTCGATGCAGGGAGGCGACCTCGACCTGACCTCCTGTGTCGTCACGGACAACAGGGGGGGGGTAGAGTTGCAAAGCGCAAACGGTGTTGCCGATGTGATCCGAGCCAATGGATGCACTTTCCGCAATGCAGGGGCTGATGCATTCATCGTGGGCGCGGCAGACGCTTCGGACAGCCTTGTGGTCGTTGGCGGCACAGCCAACCTGCACCGCTATGCATTCCGTTTCGATGTGGATTGCGCTCACCGCGTTGAAGGGGGAGTCTTTGTAGATTCCGAGGTTCAAATCATCGGACTGACTACCGCACAGAGGATCGCACTTTGCGAAGGCAATGATTTCAGCAATCCGGCCATCAGCATAGACGCCTGCACGGACAATACAGCGGTCAACTTCGAACCATGTGCGACCATCGATTCCGGCAATTGCCTTTATGCAGGCTGCAACGACCCAGGTGCGTGCAATTATGTGGAGAGTGCAGCACAAGACGATGGAAGTTGTGAGTTCCAATCCTGCGCTGGGTGCACCAATCCGATTGCGTGCAACTATGACGCCACCAGCACCAATGACGATGGAACCTGCGAATACCTTTCCTGCCGTGGATGCACGGATTCAGGCGCGCTGAACTACGATGCGGGCGCCACGTTCGACGACGGATCGTGTCTGTTTCCCGGATGTACCGACCCAGCGGCAGACAACTACGATGCCGACGCCAACTTTGACAATGGGGTCTGTTTCTTCTTTGGATGTACCGATATCACGGCATGCAACTATGATTCCAGTGCCAACATCGACAATGGTTCGTGTGAATTCGCAAGCTGTGCCGGTTGTAAGAATCCCAAGGCGTGCAACTACGACGCTACCGCCACAATCAGCGGTACGTGTGACTATTACAGCTGCCGTGGATGTACGAATCCGAATGCCACGAATTATGATGCCGATGCAACGGTGGATGATGGATCCTGCATTCTCCTCGGATGCACGGATGCAACAGCGACCAACTACGACGCCGATGCCAATGTGGACGACGGAAGCTGCATTTTCGGTGGTTGTACCAATTCGGGCGCATGCAACTACGACGCGGACGCCAGTGTGGACGACGGAAGCTGCGAGTTCACCACTTGTGCCGGCTGTGCCATTGAGGGATTCTGTAACTATGACCCCAACGTGCTCATCCATGATGGAAACCTGTGTGATTACCTCTCGTGTTGTGGCGATCCTGCGGCGACGAACTACGACTCGGCCATTCTACCGCAGTTGACTTTTGGGTGCACGTATGGCATGACCGCCGGCATGCCGGCCATCACGACTTGCACATTGCCTATTGCATGCAATTACCTCGCTGAGGCACCTTGTGAATTCGACACCTGCGCGGGCTGCACCAATGGCACCGCTTGCAACTACGATGCCAGTGCCACGTTGTCCACGTCCACGTGTACATTCCCTGTGGACATCTATGGCTCAAGCAATGTGGACTGCGCTGGAAACTGTGTGAACGACTCGGATGTGGACGGGGTCTGTGACGAGGACGAAGTATTAGGCTGTACGGACCAGAATGCCTGCAATTATTCCGCTGGCGCAACAGATGAAGATGGATCCTGCGAATCGCTGAGCTGTGCTGGATGCACCGACGACGAGGCATGCAACTACGACGCCGCAGCCCTGATCAACGACGACTCGTGCGACTATGAGTCCTGTACCGGCTGTACGGACAACACGGCTTGCAATTATGACGCGACGGCGACCTTGTCAGGGCCCTGTACTTTCCCGCTCGACCTTTACGGTTCCTCATCTTTGGACTGTGATGGCAATTGCCTTGCCGACTCCGATGGTGACGGCACATGTGATCCCGATGAAATCTTGGGATGCACGAATGCTTCCGCTTGCAACTACGCAGCGAATGCTACGGAGAACGATGGCAATTGCGAGTACACGAGCTGCGCCGGCTGCACGGACCCTTCTGCATGCAACTATGATGCGACGGCGACCAAGCCTGACAACAGCTGCGAATATGAAACCTGCTCCGGTTGCACGGATCCTGGGGCCTGCAACTATGACGCTTCCGCGACCCTGAGTGGAACTTGCACCTATCCTACTCAAACCTACCTCGATTGCAACGGCGACTGTCTTGCTGATGCGGATGGCGACGGGATTTGCGACCCGAACGAAATCCTGGGATGCAGGGATGCTTCTGCATGCAATTTCTCGGACAGTGCCACCGACGATGATGGCTCTTGTGACTACGTCTCCTGTGCAGGATGCACGAATCCCGGGGCCTGCAATTATGACATCACGGCAACAATCAATGATGGCACCTGCAACTACACTTCCTGTCAAGGGTGCACGGACGCAGATGCCTGCAATTATATCCCGGGGGCAACGACGGATGATGGCAGTTGCATTTACGTTCTCGACCTCTACAATGTCACCTATCTGGATTGCGGTGGCGGATGTGTCAATGACGCGGACAACGACGGCATCTGTGACGAGGATGAATTGAGTGGATGCACCGATGTGACCGCGTGCAACTACGTTGCGGCGGCTGATTTCGAGGATGGGTCATGTGAATTTGAAAGCTGTGGGGGCTGCCTGAATCCTGCGGCATGCAACTACAATCCGGGGGCCGACTTTGACGACGGTTCCTGTACGACACCGTCCTCATTGTATGGCAAGGATTATGTGAACTGCTTCAACGAGTGCCTGAACGATGTGGACAATGATGGCATTTGCGACGAGGAAGAGCTTGGATGTACCGATGCAACGGCATGCAACTATGACGCGCTGGCTGCCCTGGATGACGGATCATGTACTTTCCCTGCCGCGCCATACCTCGATTGCAATGGCGACTGTCTCAACGACACCGATGGTGATGGGGTCTGCAATGAATTGGAGGTACTGGGGTGTGACGATCCCGCGGCGTGCAACTACGAGGAAAGCGCCACCGACGACGACGGATCCTGTACTTACGTGGATGGCATCTGTGAGACGTGTGTCAATGGAGTGATCGTGGACAACGATGCCGATGATGATGGCATCTGTGACGCCGATGACGTTTGCCCGGGAGACTTCAATGGAGACAGCATCAGAAGTGCTTCTGACATTTTGGTGGTTTTGGCTGCGTACGGATGTAGCGCGGACTGCGGCGACGCCGACCTGGATGGAAATGGAATCGTAACAGCAAACGATGTGCTCCAGATGCTGAGCTATTTCGGTACGAGCTGTCCGTAATCGGAAGATTGAAAAAGACAGAGAAATGGCCGCATCAGCGGCCATTTTTCATTCCGGAAATTTCGACGAAATCAAAGATATAAACTTTGGAGAGGTCAAAATAGCAGTTATAATGTGTATATTTGTAGACGAAAAGAGATTATTATGCTCCGTCTGTCTACATTACTCCTGCTCTTCTGCTGCACAGTTGCCCTGTCAGCGCAAGAGGCGTCCACCAATCCCGTGTTGAACGTCACGACAGGAAACGCTTACGAAACCATAGCCGAGGCCATGGATGAAGCCAATGCTGGCGATCATCTTGAGCTGGCGGCTACCCGATTCGTAGAGCATGTGGCGATCAGCATTCCGTTGACGCTCTCCGGATCAGAAACCGGGGTAACCATCATCGATGTGTCCGAAGAGGATGGATGGGGAATCACACTGTCGAGCAGCAACATCACGCTGGAAGATGTCACGGTGGTGTCCGGAGGAGTGAATACGGCCTATGCCATCCATTCCGAACCCGGTATTTCCAGTCTGACCATTGAGGATGTCAAAGTGGTTGAATCCACGCGCACATGCATCGACCTCAATGGACTCACCGGTCCGGGCGTCAACACGATCCGCAATGTGACGGTAAGCGGCAGCGCCATTGGATTCGGTTTGGCATTGAGCACGTGCTCGAATGTGCACATTGAGCATGTGACCAGTTCAGACAATGGATACGGTGATATCGCCATCATGGAGTCCAACTACTATGACCAGGAGATCCACGACATCGTCTTTTCCGGGGTGCTCGATCTCGACGGTCCGGAAAGCCTCGGCGGCGGAGGCGTCATTGTGCAGATTGACCCGTCTGAATTGCCTGTCGGCGGCAGTGCCGGTTTCCCTGTCATCATGAATGCCGATGGATTTGACTACGTACTCGAGGCGCCCGGGGACCTCACGGGATGCATCCTGGTTCACAGCGACGATGTCAGGGCCATTGCTGCGGCCTTGGGTGCCCAAGTTGCCCCGTTGGTCTCCTACGATTTGGCCACGCAGCACATGGTGGTCTTCCCGGGCATGTCAGTGCAGAGCGCAGTGGATGCCGCAGAAGACGCCATGACCATTGAAGTGGAAGCCGGCTCCTATGACACCACACCGATCGAGATCGGACATTCAGTGACCATTGTGGGCGCCAACGCAGGCATAGCCGGAGCGGCGACAAGCGGCCGCAGCAGTGAGACCATCATCCCGGGTTTGGTCGTGACGGGTGGTCAGCCCACATTGGACGGAGTGAAAATCGCCTCAGCGGGCGATGGCATCGAGGTCCTGCCGGCATCGGAGGGCATCATCCTGAGGAACAGCATCGTCGTCGGAAGCGGCGCGCCAGAGGCCACAGGCATCATCGCGCGACAGGGCACGGTCATCGAACATCTGAAAATTTCAGGATTCTCGCAGGCCATCAACCATAGAAACGGGCACCTCTCGGTGTCTTCCAGCACCATGTTCGGCAATGGAACCGGGCTTGCCATCAGCACAGCAGATGGTGAGGTTGGAACGACGGAGATTTCATCCTGCACATTCGAATCTGCCGGTGCCAAAGGGGTTCACGTCGTCAGCAGCGATCCTGCTGACGCCTTGACGGTAACGTCGACGAATTTCAACATGCACGGCACTGCCCTCGTGATGGAGGTGGACATCGACTGGACGCTACAGGACAACATCTTCTCCAATTCCGAGCTTCAGGTGAGTGGATTGGACCGGGAGGAGAAATTGGCCCTGTGCGGCGCAAACAGCTTTTCTCCCGCGCTGCGCATCACGGGTTGCACGGATGCTGACGCGGACAATTTCGAGGCTTGTGCCACCATCGATCAAGATTGTCAGTACCTCGGCTGCACATCTCCCAAGGCGTGCAACTTCGATGTTTCCGCGAATGCTGACGATGGAAGTTGCGATTTTCTCACCTGTGCAGGCTGTCCCCTCGGCTTTGCCTGCAACTATGACCCGGACGCCGACCTCTACAAAGTGGAGGCGTGCGATTTCAGCAGCTGCGACATCGAAGGCATTTCAGCGCTGGATGAGGACCGGGCAGGCGTGATGGCCATTGAGGGATGCACCATTCCCCAGGCGTGCAACTATGATGCGACAGCAGACACTGAGGACGGGACCTGCACTTTCGGTTGTTACGGATGCATGGATGAGGCGGCGTGCAACTACGAAAGCGGCTACACGCAGCCGTCCAATGAGACATGCCTCTTTCAGCAGGACCTTCATGTTTCTCCCCATGTGGATTGCGATGGGGTCTGTACGACGGACGTCAACGGCAATGGAATCTGCGACCAGGAGGAAGTCAACGGCTGCATGAACGAAGCGGCGTGCAACTTCGTTTCCAATGCCACACTCGACGACGGGAGCTGTGACTTCCTGAGTTGTGCGGGGTGCACGAATCCTGCGGCATGCAACTTCGATGCCGGCGCATGGATCACGGATGCCTCATGCGACTACCAGAGTTGCTCGGGCTGCACCGACATGCAGGCCTGCAATTATGACGCGACGGCTTCAATAGATGATGGTTCCTGCATCACGCCCGTGGACCTCTACAACAAGGACTTTGTCGATTGCGATGCAGCCTGCCTCAATGACGCAGATGGCGATGGCGTGTGCGACGAGGAGGAAGTTTCCGGCTGCATGGATGGCGGAGCGTGCAACTACCACGATCTGGCGACGGATGATGATGGGACCTGCGAGTTCCTGACCTGTGCAGGATGCATGGATGTCGCCTATTGCAATTTCAACCCCTCCGCCACCATTGACAATGGCTCTTGCGCCGCACCGGAGGACCTCTACCCAGGATCCGTCGTGGATGGTGTTTCTACGGTGGATTGCCTGGGCCGTTGTTTGAACGACGAGGACGGTGATGGCATCTGTGACGAGGCTGAAGTGGTCTGCACCGGAGATCTCAATGGGGATGGCCTTCGTGGCGCATCCGATATTCTTGTGATGCTCAGCGCCTTTGGTTGTGTTGACGGCTGCGGCGCACCTGACCTGAACGGGGATGGTCTCGTGGCGGCCAGCGATATCTTGATGGCGCTGTCGACTTTCGGTGTGGCTTGCCCACAGTAAGCCATAGATGACGCCCACTGCCCGGATCTCCCCGCCTGGGGATCCGTGTAGCGCACCTGTCCGAAATCGGGTGCAACTTCAGGCGGACCAACCTGAACCTGATGCTCTGTAGCCCTTTCGCAAAGGAGCCGTCCCGGCCTTGTGCCACCAGAATCCTGGTGATGCTCGGGTTTGTTGCAGCTTCCTGGACAATGGAGGCGCAACACTGGAGCGATGGCGTGTGGTCTGGTTCCGATTGGGAGCAGGCCTTTCAGGATTTCGAGATGACCTGGGCGGACAGCGTTCCCGCCAAAGGAAAGGGCTTCAAGCCGTTCATGCGATGGCGTCACTTCGCTGAGGACCGTTATGCGTTTGAGGGTGCTGCGGGATTTGCACCGGCTGCCCCATGGACCGCCACCAAATGGGAGCGCCAAGGCCGCCAGGCCCGCGTGAATGTCGATCCGGGAATTTGGGAGCCAGCCGTCCCGGGTGGCGTCCCCCTGATTGGTGGGGCCGGCAGGGTGAACCGGGTGGTCATCGACCCACAGGATACGGCCCGCTGGTTTGCCTGCGCACCGAGCGGTGGCGTCTGGGTCACACAGAATTCAGGGTCATCATGGGCGATTATGGGGACCCAGGATTGGGCGGGCATGGGTGTTTCCGATATCGCGTTGCATCCGCTTGACCCCAACATCATCCTGGCAGCAACTGGTGACACCGACTTCGGGAGCGCCTATGCCGTTGGACTCATGAAGTCGGTGGACGGCGGAGTTTCGTGGGAGACCACGGGCCTCGGGTTCGAACTGGAGGCGGGCATCACCTGCAGCCGGGTGCACAGAAAGGAAGGCGATGCCAACCAGATCCTGACGGCCACTTCCAATGGGATATGGTTGAGCGAGGACGATGGAGCCACCTTCATCCAAACACTGGAAGGCATTTGTTCCGATTTGCTGCCGCATCCGGGAGACTCTTCCATATGGCATGCAGCAAGGCGACCGGGTGAACTCATGCGTTCAACGGATGGCGGAAGGAATTGGGAAGCGATACCCGGAATGCCCTCGCCATTCCTGGTGAGCCGATACACCTTGGCCACCTCCGCCGCAGACCCGGGACGGGTGGCGGCCATTGCTGCCAAAAGCGGGACACAAGGGCTGAAGGGTTTCTACATGAGTGTGGACAGTGGAGCTTCCTTCCAGGAAGTGCCCGATTTGCCCAATCTGCTGGGTTGGACCGTGGAGGGCGTTGACTTCGGTGGACAGGGTTTCTATGATCTGGCCTTGGCCATGGATCCCCTCGATGCCGACCACGTGCTCGCAGGGGGTGTGAACCTTTGGGAATCCTTCGATGGTGGACAGGCATGGAATTGCATCGGGCACTGGTTTGCAGGCGCTGATGCGGCGTTCATCCATGCCGATCACCACGCGGTGACATTCCTGCCCGGCACTTCGGATTGGGTCAGTGCCCATGATGGTGGGGTGGGAAGGCGCACCCAGGAAGGCATTGCCGACCTGAGCTCGGGCTTGGAGGTCGGACAGGTGTACCGCCTCGGATGGTCTGAAACAAGGCCGGACCGCCTCTTGTCTGGATGGCAGGACAATGGGGTCAATCTTCTGGATGGCGGGGTCCATGCCCAGGTGTTCGGCGCGGATGGATTCCACTGCTTGATCGACCCTGCAGATGCCGGGACCATGATCGCTGCAGAGTATTTCGGTCGGGCATTCCGGAGCACGGACGGCGGATGGAGCTGGTCACCCTGGATCAGCAGCAATGCCGACGGTGTAAACGAACAGGGGGACTGGAACACCCCCATCATGTTCGCGCCGAACAATCCCGGACGGATTTTCGTGGCCAAGCACAGGGTCTACTGGACCGATGACGCGGGCGGCACATGGAACCAGACGTCAGCATTGCCCGGAGAAGAGATCGAAGTATTGGCACCAGCGCCTTCCGAGGACAGCACGGTGGTCGTCGCGCGGGGAACATTCGCCTTCAAGACCGAGAACCTCAATGCCTGGTCTCCCTTGTTCGGGCTCCCGGGTTTGCCAGTGCTCGATGTGGAATTCGACGCAGTGGATGCGGATCGATTCTGGCTGTCCTTCGGGGGATACGATGGGGAGAACAGGGTGTGGTTGACGGAGGATGGAGGAGAATCGTGGCTGTCTGTTGGCGAGGGATTGCCCGCATTGCCAATCAATACCATGGCCCACCACCCAGCCTCTGGAGACCTCTATGCGGGCACTGACGCGGGAGTCTATGTTCTTTCGGAGGGGGCATCCAATTGGATGCCATACAAAGCCGGACTTCCAGAGGTGTTGTGCAGTGATCTGGCCATACGGCAATCCACGGGTGAACTCCTACTCGCCACATACGGGCGGGGGCTATGGAAGGCGCCATTGCATGTGCTGCCTGACCGTGATGCCGCAATAGTGGGGATTTCCGGAACCGATGCGGTGGGCTGTTCAGGACCCCTTGACATTTCGGCGACCATCCGGAATGCAGGTTCGGATACGCTGGTCTCGGTGACCCTCTTGTGGAATGAAGCCGATACGACCACACATGGTTTCATATTGCCGCCGGGCGAAGAGGCGGCCCTCGCGTGGTCAGGAGCGACCCGGGGTGCGGTTCCGGCGGGAGAGGACCTTGTCGTTCGAATCCTCGATGCCGTGGGATTGGATGGGAATCTGGACAATGGGCTGATGGCGGGTGGGCCGGATGCCGTGCCCGAGAATGATGTCCTCGGCGTGGCATGGAACCTGCGGCCTGAAGTGGGTTCCGTCGTCATGTCGACCCTGGCGGACTGTACCCCGATGGAATCGGCTTGGGCCGTCGCGGATACGGCTGGAAACCCATGGGGGCGGCGGCAACATTTCCCTATTGAAACCGAAGTATTGGACACCCTGTGCCTGACCCATGGTTGCTTCGACATCCTGCTTCACGACGCTTCGGGCAATGGGTTCGCAGGGACTTTCTGTGGCATGGAAGGCACGATGAACCTGCTTTCCATGGCAGGAGACACCATCTGGTCTCTTTCTGACGATGCGGCAGGGAACGACTTCAGTTCCGGATCAGCTGGGCCTTTCTGTCTGCCCGTGTTGGGATGGGAAGGCTGCACGGACCCCTCGGCCTGCAATTTTGACCCGGCGGCAGAGCTCGACAACGGCTCATGCCATGGCCTTTGTGGGGCAACTGAACCGTGCATCGCGGACTTGGACGGCGATGGTGTCCACGGTGCATCCGATATCCTCGCCATCCTCTCGGAATTTGGATGCGCATCGGGCTGTACCATGGACATTACAGGAGACGGCGCAGTTTCCGCCCTTGACATCCTGGCATTGTTGGCTTTGTATGGGGAAGCCTGCGGGGAATGAGGAATCCCGGTGCATCTTGCATCGCCATGGCCGCCAGACCACCCCGCCCCAAGATCAACATCCGCCGTTGGACCTCGGAAATCGAGGCCCCGCTGCATGCCCTCGTTCGTTCCGAATTGGGACTGAAAAGCACGACCGCTTCCCGAAACCTGATCAAGGGTGGTGCGGTGCGTGTGGATGGCGATGTCGTCAAGCTCCCTTCTTTGGTCATCCCGATCGGACAGGAAATTTCGGTTCCGGAGGAGAAGGAGGCGCGCAGGGGAGAACCGGCCAACGCCGCCAAGTCCATACGGCCATCAGACGACCTGCCCTTTGAGGTCCTCTATGAGGACGACGACCTCTTCTGCTACATGAAACCGGCCGGCTGGATTCTGGCATCGCCCAATCCACGGGTGGACACGAGCTTCACCCGGGTCAAGGAGTATCTGATTGCGCAGGACCTCGAAGCTGGAATTCCGGAACGTGCGGTTCATTTCGTGAACATGATGGACAAGGACAGCAGTGGAATTGCAGTTGTCGTGCGGGACATGGGACTGAGAAGGCGACTTCAGGAAAGTTGGAAGGAGCAGCAGTTCGAATCCTACCTCCTGTTGCAGGGGGAAATTCCAGAAGACGGTGAGTTCAGCGCCCGCAGGAAGCCCGGCGAGCAGTATTCCGCCAGGAAATTCCCATTCCGTCGCATGCGCTCCGGTGGCCGGTTCACCATCATCAAGGTGCAGGCAGGAATGCAGGACATTCCAGAGATATTGCCGGGCCTCAGGCACCACAATTGCCTCGTCTGCGGTTTGGGGGACGATGCACCCGATCCACTGGGCCGTCAAGGGGTCCACCTGTTCCGTATCGTGATGACGGACAAGGAGCTCGATGCGATGTGGGAGGTGAAGACGCGTGTCCCCAAGGAGTTCCTCCGGGTCGTGAAATAAGAAACGCCCCGACGTTTCGGGGCGCTTCAACCTTAACCAAATCAATGCCGGATCGTTGCCGGCATCTTGAACCATATCGCTGCTTTCAGCTGCGTACTTGAATTCAACTACCGTGCCAAACATGAAAATGTGACCTGGCCGTGGCGTCATCGGGTCCCAACAAAACCTAATGAATCAGGCGCTCTCCTTGGTATCTTCGCGCCCACGCAATCCATCTGAAATGAGCAGATCAGTCGTTATCGTTTCCGCCCGAAGAACCCCGATGGGTTCTTTTCTCGGCGCCTTGTCCTCCGTTCCTGCGCCACGGTTGGGCAGCATCGCCATCAAGGCCGCTTTGGAGTCCGCTTCCGTCAGTGGAACGGACGTGGATGAAGTCTACATGGGCAATGTGCTGCAGGCGGGCCTGGGTCAGGCTCCGGCAAGGCAGGCCGCCATGGGGGCCGGCATCGCTGATTCCGTGCCCTGCACGACGGTCAACAAGGTATGTGCTTCAGGGATGAAGGCCCTCCACTTGGCCGCCAATGCTATTGCGCTGGGCGACGCCGACATCGTGGTGGCCGGCGGGATGGAGAACATGTCCGCCGTACCCCATTACCTGCAGGGCAGGTTGGGAGTCAAGCTCGGCAATCTGCAAGCAGTGGACGGCATGGTACACGATGGGCTGACCGACGTCTACAACCAGCAGCACATGGGCGTTTGCGCTGAACTCTGCGCACGGGAACACAACTTCAGCAGGGAAGACCAGGATGCCTTTGCCATAGAGAGTTATCGCCGCTCAGCCCAGGCATGGGAAGACGGTGCGTTCGCGGCCGAAGTGACCCCTGTCCCCGTGCCCCAGCGCAAGGGTGATCCGCTGATGGTCACTGAAGACGAGGAGTACCGCAACGTCAAGCTGGACAAGATCCCGCAATTGCGTCCGGTATTCGATCGCGAGGGGTCCGTGACTGCGGCCAATGCGAGCACCCTGAATGACGGGGCTTCCGCATTGGTTCTCATGGCAGAGGAAGTGGCCCTTTCCCGTGGCTTGAAGCCGTTGGCCCGCATCCTCGCCAATGCGGACGCAGCGAGGGATCCGGATCGCTTCACCATTGCTCCGGCCAAGGCCGTGCCCCTGGCATTGGAGCGGGCGGGGAAGTCGATGGAAGATGTTGAACTCGTCGAGCTCAATGAGGCATTTTCCGTTGTGGGATTGGCCAACACCAAGTTGTTGGGGCTGGATCCCGCCATCGTCAATGTGCACGGTGGCGCCGTCTCTCTTGGACATCCCCTGGGCAGTTCCGGAAGCCGCATCGTGGTCACCCTCGTCCATGCGTTGCATCGGCACGGCAAGCAATTGGGCTTGGCGGGCATCTGCAACGGAGGGGGTGGTGCGAGTGCCATGGTGATCGAACGCATGTGATGGAAGGGGCAAGTGCAGGAATCATACGGGTGCCGATTGCCCCCATCCGGTCCGCTGCGGATGACCGCTCGGAAATGGTCACACAAGCCCTCTTCGGAGAGGAGGTCGAATGGTCGCCGTTGGATGGACAGGAAGCCTGGGTCGAGGTCAGGCTCCGCTCGGATGGTTACCAAGGATTCTGTGACAGGAAACTGATCGACGGATCTGCAGATGCACTCGCGGCCTTCAGCTTGGAAACGGGGTTGCTGACCTCCCCCTTGACGGTGCTCGAGTGGGAGGGAAGGCCTTACCATCTGCCCGCGGGTTCCCGGGTTCCAACGAGCATCATCAGCGCCCGGCAAGCCCAGGCCTCGCAGCCGGTGGAAGTGGCCCATGCCTTCCTTGGAGCGCCATACCTATGGGGTGGCAAGAGCGTGTTGGGAATGGACTGCAGCGGCTTGACCCAATTGTCGTCTTTCCTTTGTGGATTCAGCCTGCCGAGGGACGCATCACTACAATGGCGGGACCTGAGGCCACATGAGACCACATTCGATGGACTCCGCCACGGTGACCTTGTGTTTTTCCACCGACATGATGCCGGCAAAGTGACGCATGTCGGGTTCTGCTGGCAGGAGGAGGAAGAACCCGCGCGGGTCCTTCATGCCTCCGGGGAGGTCCGGTTCGACGATTTGCGCCCGGACGGGATCTACCGTGGCGGGGAGGTGACACACCGATGGACTGGGGCGGCCCGTTGGCCGATCAGTGTTGGATGACGAGCCTTTCCGTGCCTGCCGGACTGTGGAAGAGATAAACTCCGTCCGGTATGCCTTCGAGCAGTACACGTTCATTGGGCGAACCGAACACACCGGATTCGAGCAGCCGGCCGCCCAGGTCCACGAGGGCCCAGTCCTGCCCCACGAACCTGGGGTGCACCAGGACTTGAACCTGTCTTGACGCCGGATTCGGTTGCAGTCGCACGCTGGGCGCCTCCTGCTCCATGGGCTCCACACTGCTCAGCAAGGGCGTGTCGAGTGAGATGTCTTCGTCCCCTTCTTCGTACATCACATAATCGTAGAACACGAAAAACATCTCATCCCCGGTATTGTCTCCGTACATGACGAGCTGAGGAGGGTCGTTCGGGTTGAAAGGATTGTCGGCCGTATTGTCATAGGTCGCAATGCCGTGAAGCGTATATCCCGCGGGAATGCGCGTCAGCGTAGGGAAAGTGAAGAAACCCTGCCAATTGAAGTCCCATGCGGGAATTGAAATCAGTGGGATCGTATCGGCTCCTGAGGGGCCTGTAGCATAGACTTCCCAGGAAATCCCGACCAGATGGCAATGGGGCACGATGCTGATGAGGCTCAAGTCCACGGGCACGGTGAATGTGCCGTGAAACGTCTTCACCTGGTTGGCGGGGATGAAGAAGGGCTCGCCCAAGGTCCAGGGGCCCATGATGCCCGTGGTGACCTCACGTTCGATGGGACCATCGGTCAGGAAGACGTTGACTTCGGTCTGGTCGCTCTCCTCCACGGCACTGGGACCATAGTGCATCTGCATGAGCAAATCACTGCCGGCAGGGATCACCCGGCCTATTCCTTCGGGATAAACGACGGTCTGCGTGCCGGGCACCCATCCCCCGAAGAAATTCTCATACGCCTCGAATCCGAAGTCACCGAAACTCTCATATCCGGGACCGGGGTCCGCAGCGTCCAGGTCCTGGGCCGTGCCCTCGATGTCCACTCCGAGGATGGCATGGTGGGCGATGGATCCATTGCCCGGTCTCACCTCAAGCGAGCGAACCGTTACATCCTCCGTGAATCCCGTAGGCATCACGAACACCTGGTACTGGTCCTCCATGTTCCCTTCATGGGTGTAGGCCTCAGACATGCTGAATACGAGGTCGGGCTCCCCAACCTGGCTGCCATCCGGGAAGTCTGGAAGCCCGGGGTTGTCGGCGGGGTCTCCTTCCGGCATCCCCGCATCCACCCATGCGCTGATGGTCTCGATCTCCTCCGCCGAAAGCACGCGCTCGCCCACAAAATGGCTGTACTCCGCATCTGGCGACCAGGGTGGCATGTAGCCGATGGAAGTGACGTATTCAATGAACGCTCCGTAGGCCGCGACCTCTTCATAAGTCGTGAAGGGCATGGGGCCAATCTCTCCGGCCCGGTGGCACTCCGCACAGGTGTTGTGGATGATCGGGGCCACATCGAGGTGGTAGGTCACCTGCGCATCGGACATCAGATGAAGGGAAGTAAAGAGGGTCAGGATGAACAATACACGCATAAAACCAAAGTTATGGGCTGTTTTGGAGCCCCATTTGGAGGGGCGGTTCAATTTTTCGACGGCATCACTTTGACACCTTCGATGGGACAGCCCACGGCCTCGGTCAGCGGCACGGTCACGGGTTGCCCTGCCATGATGTCGAGCAGGGCATTGCGGAGATCCCGGTTGCGGGTCTTGCTCTTCCGCCGGCCCGGCGCAAAGTACCGGTCATTGATGCGGCCCTGATAGAGGATGGAGTCCTGCACGTCGAGAATGAAGGCTTCAGGGGTCCATCGGGCGCCCAGCGCTTCGGCCCAGTTGGCCGTGTCCCTTACCAGGGTCATTTCGATTCCATAGCGTTCGGCGAATGCCTCCATCTGTTCCTGCCGGGTAGAGGAGTTGGGAAACACGCCGATGAACTCAACCCGGGGGTCGTCAAACTCGGCTTCGAGGCCCCGCAGGTCAAAGGTCATGTCCTGACAAATGGGGCACAGTGGTGCGAGGAACAAAATGACGCGGACCGGAAGACCAAGGATAAGGGGATTCAGCATGGCTCTCCAAAAACGCTGAGTATGGTCAGGACATCGGAGACCGTGATGAGGCCATCCCCATCCACATCCGTCGTGCATCCGGAAAGGCATCCGAAATCGGCCAGCAGCAGCAGGATGTCGGTCACGCCTACCAGGCCATCCCCGTTGACATCCGGAGGACAGGTTGTTGCTGACGGTCCGAGCGCAATGTCCTCGTCACCCGCCTCATAGGGAACAACATCGATGAAAATGAAGAACATCTCATCCTCGGTCCCCTCCCCGAACAGCACCCATCCAGGGGGGTCATTGGGGTTGAAGGGGTTGTTGGTGGTGTTGTCATAGGTCGCCTCCCCATGCAGTGTGTATCCCTGCGGAATCTTCGTGAGATGCGGGAAGGTGAAGTAGCCCTGCCAATTGAAATCCCAGTGGGGAATGGAAATGAGGGGGATGGTGTCCTGACCATCCGGCGAGGTGGCATACACCAACCACGAAGCCCCGACAAGGTGGCAATGGGGCGCAATGTTGATCAGGCTCACATCCTCCGTGACCGGCATGGTGCCATGAAAGGAGGACACCTGGTTCGGCGGCAGGATGAAGGGGGCATCCAAGTGCTGCGGCCCCATGATGGCGGTGAACACTTCACGTTCGATGGGCCCGTTCGAAAAGAAAATATTGACCTCCGAAAGGTCCGATTCCACCACGGGAGTGGGGCCGTAGTGCATCTGCAGGAGCAGGTCGGCATCCGCTGGAATGGTCCGGCCGATGCCGGGAGGGTATTCGACGGGCAGCGCTCCGGGCACCCATGCTCCGAAGAAGGAACTCGCCGCATTGAATCCGAACCCCCCAAAGCTCTCGTATCCGGGCTCCGGATCCGCAGCGTCCAATGCTGCCGCAGTTCCGGAAACATCCAATCCAAGGATGCCGTGGTGGGCGACATTGTGGTTGCCCGGCATGACTTCAATGCTGCGAATGGCCGTGCCATCACCAAACCCCGACGGGAGGACGAAGACCTGGTATTGATCCGTCATGTCTCCGCCGTGCGTGTAAGGTTCGGACATGGTCAGCACGAGGTCGGGTGTGCCGATCTGGCTTCCCGATGTGAATTCCGGCAAGCCGGGGTTGTCCGCGGGGTCACCTTCGGGTTTGCCTGCGGCCACCCAGGCGCCCAAGGTGGCGATTTGCTCCTGTGAAAGCACATTCTCCCCTACGAAATGGCTGTATTCGGGGTCCGGCGACCATGGGGGCATGTAGCCTATGGAGGTGACATATTCAATGAACTCGCCATAAGGTGCGACCTCCCCATAATCCGTGAAGGGCATCGGTGCGATTTCCCCCACGCGGTGGCAGGAAGTGCAATGCTGGTAGATGATGGGGGCCACGTCTGCATGGAAAGTGACCTGCTGGGACAAGACTCCTGAAAACGGAAATACAAGGAAGAGCGGCAGAAGGGGTCGCATGACATGAAGATAACGAAGACCCACAGCTTGGACATGAATGCCGCGACAGGGGAGGGCCAGTATTACTTTCAGGCCATGCAATTGACATCGTTGGATTGGGCCATCATTGCCGTGGTGCTGCTCATCGTGCTCGGCATTGGATGGTGGGCCGGGAGAAAAGGGGAGGACAATGCCGATGACTTCTTTCTGGGCGGCCGCAACATGCCATGGTGGCTGCTGGGCACCTCCATGGTGGCCACCACCTTCAGCGCGGACACCCCCAACCTGGTTACCGACCTGGTAAGGCAGCAAGGTGTGTCGGGCAATTGGGCCTGGTGGGCCTTTCTGTTGACGGGCATGCTGACGGTGTTCGTCTATGCAAGGTTGTGGCGTCGATCGGGGGTGCTCACCGACATCGCCTTCTATGAGTTGCGTTATGGCGGAAAGGCGGGGGCCTTCCTCCGGGGGTTCCGCGCCATTTATCTGGGCCTTGTGTTCAATGTTCTCGTGATGGCCACCGTGAGCCTGGCTGCCATCAAACTCGGCAGCATCCTGCTCGGATGGCCTGGATGGCTGACGCTCACCGTGACCTGCAGCGTGACCCTCTTCTTCAGCGCCTATGGTGGATTGCGCGCCATACTGTGGACCGACCTGTTTCAGTTTGTTCTCGCGATGGGAGGAGCAGTGGCCGCGTGCTTGTGGGTGTTGTCCATGCCCGAGGTCGGGGGGATGGAAGGGCTCATGGCCCATCCGAATGTGGCGGGCAAATTGTCCATGTGGCCCGATTTCGACGACCCCTCGGTGTGGGTGCCGGTCTTGCTCGTGCCCTTGGCTGTACAATGGTGGGCGAGTTATTATCCGGGCGCCGAGCCCGGTGGAGGCGGTTACATCGCCCAGAGAATGTTCAGTGCCCGAAGCGAGGATGATGCCGTCGGCGCCACCCTGCTGTTCAATGCGGCACACTATGCCCTTCGGCCTTGGCCATGGATCATCGTGGCCCTGGCCTCGCTGATCGTATTCCCCGACCTGGAGTCCATCGCATCCGCCTTTCCGGCCCTTGCCTCTGACAAAGTGGGACATGACGTGGCGTATCCCGCCATGCTCAGTCTCCTGCCTTCCGGCATGCTGGGATGGGTGGCCGCATCCCTGCTGGCCGCCTTCATCTCTACAATGAGCACCCAGGTGAACCTGGGGGCCAGCTATCTCGTCAATGACCTGTGGTGTCGTTTCATCCGACCCGAAGCCACAGAGCCCCAAAAGGTGGCGGCAGGCCGGTGGGCCACCGTCATCTCGCTGTTGGCCGGAGCATTGCTCAGCCTTACCCTGACCTCAGCCGGTCAGGCATTCAACTTGCTGTTGCTGCTGGGTGCGGGGACTGGCGGGCTCTTCATCCTGCGTTGGTTCTGGTGGCGCATCTCTGCGGCCACGGAGATTGCAGCGATGGTGCTGTCGTTGGTCGTCGCAGCGTATTTCACATGGGCCCATGACGCCTTGGCCGCCAACCCGGTAGCGATCGTGCCTGAATTGGCTTCCTGGGAGAAATTGGTTTGGGGTGCCACCATCACCACGGTTGGATGGCTGATCTGTGCTTTTGTGCTGCCTGCTGAACGCGAAGATGTGCTTCAAGCGTTCGTGGACCGGGTCCGCCCTGGTGGCCCGGGATGGCGGCGGTTCAAAAGGACGGGGGCTCCGGAGGAAGAATGGAATGTGCCGCGGGCACTCCTTCAGGCCTTCCTGGGTTGCGTCGCCGTGTATGGCCTGCTCCTGGGGTTCGGCTCCGTCATCTATGGACACGGAGCCACGGGTATGCTCTTCGGCGCATTGACGGGCCTGTCCATTGCGTTCATCCTGCGATTGCAGCGCAAGGCATGAGGCAGGCCTTTGTCAGTTCCGCGCCGGGAAGGCTCTGTCTGTTCGGGGAGCATCAGGACTATTTGGGCCTTCCGGTCATCGCCATGGCCATGAACCGGCGGTGCCACCTTGAATTCAGTCCGGCAGAAGGGAATCGCGTCAAACTGACCAGTGCCATCCTCGGGGAAATGGACGTGTTTGAGCTCCCTGAATTGGCCCGGAATCGACAATCAGACCCCCTGCGACATGCACTCGGTTGCCTGTTGCGCGAAGGCGGCGTTCCTCAAGACGGCGGATGGCACGTCCACATCACAAGCGACGTCCCGGTCAGGGCAGGCTGCAGTTCTTCGACCGCGCTCATGACAGCGTGGATTGCAGGATGGCTGAAGATCCTCAACGGCGGATTCAGCGCGGAGGACGTCGTGGAACGTTGCCATAGGTATGAAGTGCTGGACTTCAATGGTGCGGGTGGGAACATGGACCAGTTCGCCTGTGGCCATGGCGGTCTGCGGAGATTCGGCTCCGGGGCTCCCCGAGAATTGACCCTGCCCGAAGGCGTCTTCATTCTCGGTGACTCGGGCCAACCCAAGGACACCCAGGGCCACCTCAGACGGTGCAGGGATGCACGTATTCCGCTGATGCCTTGCCTGGATGAGGAGGATCCCGCATTGTCTGACGACGAAATGAACCTGCTCGCGGGCACAAGGATCAACCGCGACCTCGAGGAAAAATGGGGAAGGGCCATGGCCAAGGGGAAGCCGGACGGCGCGGAATTCGGAAAGGACCTCACCCGCCACCATGCCGTGTTGAGGGACGTTCTCGGTCTTTCTACCGCCCGCATTGAATCCATGCTCGAGGCCGCCATCGCAGCGGGAGCTTGGGGCGGCAAGATCAACGGATCGGGGGGAGGAGGATGCTGCTTCGTGCTGAGTCCGGAATACCGGTCGGAGGATGTCATAAAAGCCATGAAGGAGGCCGGCGCAGCGGGCGCCTGGCGCGTGGAAATGGACCAGGGCGCAGCATGCACATCGTGAATCCGACCATCATCATGGCGGCGGGCAAGGGAAGCCGCATGAGGGCCTCGGCCTCCGTTTCGGCCGAAATCCTGATGGAAGCGCAGTCCCGGCCCAAGGCGATGATCCGCATTGGCCAAGGTGGAAGGCCCTTGCTCGAGCATTTGCTGTTGCAATTGCGGGAAGAGGGTTGCACTGCGGCTTGCGTGGTCATCGCGGCGGACGACCAACTCACACCGTCCCATTTCTCTGCCCATCCCATTCCGGGCTTGGCCTTGGATTTCATCAGGCAGTCCATCCCTGCCGGGAGGACCAAGCCTGAGGGAACGGCACAAGCGGTGCAATTGGCACTGGAAGCCATGAAGGCATGGCAGGGGCACCCTATCACGGTGGCCAACGGGGACAATCTGCCTCCGCGGGGCATGTTCCGTGAGCTGTTCAAGCACGATTGCGCGTTGCCCGCATTTCAACCCGACCGCCTGGGACTCCCTCCTGACCGGATCCTCGCCTTTGCCGTGCTCCAAGCGAACCCTTCGGGACAGCTGTCCGGCATCATAGAGAAACCCAGCCCCGAAGAAGTGTCTGCATCCGTTTGGCCGGACGGAAGGCCTCGGGTGAGCATGAACTATTTCCGGGCCCCCCATGGCGATTTCCTCGAAGCCGTCCGGAACACCCCTGAGCATCCCGTGAGGCTTGAGCGGGAGCTTCCCATGGCCGTCTCGATGGGCATCAAGTCAGGCCACTGGACCATGAGGGCGATTCCCATGGCGGGTGCTTTTTTGGACCTCACCCGTCCAGAGGACATCGTTGAAGCTGGAAAAGCCCTGGATGGAGGGGGCTTTGCCCTGGAGCAATGAACCTGAACGGCCCGCTGGCGTTATTTGTATGTGATGACGAACCGAATCTCAAGAATTGGGGGCATGCTCGCATGGTGCCTGTCCACCCTGCCCCTCCAAGGGCTTCAGGCGCAGTGTGATTCCTTGGATTTCAGCATATTATGTCAGGATGGCGCTGCAGTCAATGACGCCATTTTCGCATGTGGCTTCGATTGCATTTTCGCAGGCGACCTGAATGCTTGTTTCTCCAGTTGCATTGCAGCGGCCATTCCCACGATGAGCACAGGTTGTGTCGGGTGTTTTGCTGAACAAAGCACCTGTGCCCAAGACAACTGCTTCTTTGTATGCGGTTTTGGGAGTGCAGCCGATTGTGAAGCCTGCATCCTTGCCAATTGCCAGGCGCAATTCGAGGATTGTGCCGGCATCGTGGACCTCGATGGTGATGGGGAGAACGTCATCTGCGATTGCGATGACGGAGACGCCAGCATATTCCCGGGAGCTCCCGGCACCGCCAGCGGATTGGACAACAACTGCGACGGCCTCATCAGCTTTGAGGAACTCGCCTGCCTGCTGGACCTCACAGGCGACTTCTTCGTTTCCGTCGCCGATGTACTCGTCGTGCTGGCTGATTTCGGTTGTCTCGTGGACTGCGGGGCAGACCTCGACGGCGATGGAGCCGTGACCGTATCGGATGTCCTCCAGATGCTGGGAGGATTCGGCGAAGGCTGCTGACTCAGGAGAAGAATCCCCGGCCCTCCATGGCCCGGGCCCGCAACAGCGGGCTGCAGCGGTAACGCTCTTCGCCATACTTGGCCTTCAGGGCGTCAAGGGCTTCCACGCAACGGTCAAGTCCGACTTCCTCGGCCCAGGCCAGAAGGCCTTTGGGGTAATTCACGCCGCCTTGCATGGCCCTGTCCACATCGTCTGCCGATGCAACACCCCAAAACACCGCATCGGCGGCTTCGTTGATCAGCATGACGAGGATGCGCCAGAGGATGTCCTGCCCCAGTGCTTTGTCCTGCCTGGGTTGCTGAGCGTCTGCGCCTTCCTGATGGTCATACCAGCCCTTCCCGGATTTTCGGCCGAGCCAACCGGCATCCACGTTGCGTTTCTGGGCGAAGGAGGGCCGATAGCGGGGGTCGTGGTGGAACGATTTCCAAACGCTCTCCGTGACCGCGTAATTGATGTCGTTCCCAATGAGGTCCATCAAGGCAAAGGGCCCCATCCGGAAGCCGCCCAATGTTGTCATGGCCCAATCAATGGTGGCAGCATCCGCAACCCCCTCCTCGAGCAGGCGGATGGCTTCTCCGTAATAGGGCCTGGCGACCCGATTCACGATGAAACCTGGTGTATCCATGGCCAATGCGGGCTGCTTGCCCCACTGACGCATGAGGGCCGACATTTCAGCGGCGAGGTCCGGGCGGCTTTGCAATGCAGGCACCACCTCAACGAGGGGCAGGAGCGGGGCTGGATTGAAGAAATGGAGGCCGATGAACCGCTCGGGACGCATGAGTCCGGAGGCCAATGCGGTCACGGACAGGGAGGAAGTGTTCGTGGCGATGATGGCGCCCTGAGCGATGTGGGCTTCGATCCGCTCAAACACGGCGGATTTCACTTCCGGCTGCTCGACAATCGCTTCGATCACCAATCCGCAATCTTTCAACCCCCCCTCGGAATCCACCGGTTCGATCCTACCGAGTGTGGCCTCTGCCTCTTCCCGGCTCATCCTTCCCTTGGTCACACTGCGGTCCAGGATGTTGCCGAGGAACTGCAGTGCATTCCCCGCGGCAGCTGCGTCCTGGTCAAACAACTTGACGGAGTGCCCTGCCGTGGCAGCAACCTGGGCAATGCCCCTTCCCATGGTGCCGGCACCTACGACGCCGATGATCATCGCATCCTTCATGACGCAAACAAAGGAAAGGAGAACATCAACGAATGCGCTCCCTTTTGATGCAGGTTATCAAGGGCCCTTGCTCTTGATTGCCTTTGAATTCACGACCATGCACATTTGCCTTTCATGCAAGGGGCGGATCTCATCTACGCCGTCCTCGACCTATTCCGGTGATTTCTGCTCGGAATATTGCTTTTCCTCGTATCCGGGAAACATACGCAAATTGCTTGCCGCCGGTAATCCCGCTTACCATGCGGACCGCAGCAAGAAAGCCGTCGACCGCATCCTTCGCCGCAATTGCGACATCCTGAAGGCGTTCAGGTCATGGAGGCGGGATGCACCGGCCATGGCCGACATCGGCTCCCTCCAATGGCTGAAGGAGAAAGGATTCGAATTCGATTACCACACCAGCATGACCCGCGGCATGGATGGTGGTACGGAGGTGTGGTGCTACGACGTGGGCTACCGGGTCGAACGCGATGGCACGGTCGAGCCTCTTTGAAACAGGCTCAACGGCGACCCTTGTGGCGTCCGCTGCGGCCCTTGCCGGAGGAGGGCTTCCGCTTCTTTTCGTGAAACGCGCCCTTGAAGGTGGGGTCGGCCTTGCGCTTTTCGCGGTCTACAGCCCGGGCCATGGCCTGGGCTTCCCATTTGGGTGTCGGCACCTCCTCGACCCCTTCGGGAAGGGGGGTGAGCATCAAGGGTGCACCCAACAGACCCTCCACCCGTTTCAGGGCGGCCATCTCACTGGGGTCAACGAGGGTGAGCGCCCGGCCCTTCCGCTTGGCCCGTCCCGTGCGGCCGATCCTGTGGATGTAGTCGTGGGGATCCTTGGGAACGGTCACATTGATGACCATGTCCAATCGGGGGACATCGATGCCCCGGCTGGCCACATCCGTCGCCACGAGGAACCGCAATTCTCCCGCCTTGAATGCGTCCATGGCATTGATCCGGCTGTTTTGCCCCTTGTTCGCGTGCAATGTTCGAACGGAAGATGTGATGGCCTGGGCAATGCGCTGACCTATGCGCTCAGCCTGGTCCTTCTCCCGGACGAACAACAATGCTTGTTCGGGAATGTCACCATCCCGGATCAGCGCCTCGAGCAGGTTGAGTTTGGTGCCGAAATTCGGAGCCTTGATGCCGGATTGCTCGATGATGTCCACGGCGGTGGACTGGGGAGAAGCCTCGACGCGGGTGGGCCACAGCAGGAACTCTCCCGCCATCTCTTCGGTCTTGGGCGGATACGTGGCGGAAAAGAGCAGATTCTGCCGTTTCACCGGAAGCACTTCGAGGAGCTTTCGGAGCTGCGGCATGAACCCAAGATCCATCAGTCGGTCGGCCTCATCCAGCACCAGATGCTGAATGCCCTTGATGTCAAAGGCCTGTCGCAGGTACAACTCCATGAACCGACCAGGGGTTGCGACGATGAGGTCGCACCCTTCCTCAAGGCTCTCCTGTTGGGCCCTGTGACCGACTCCGCCGTAGACGACTTGCACCCGGAGGTCCGAGGCACCTGCGAGCTCGGCGGCGACCCTGGCGATCTGCAACGCCAACTCTTTGGCGGGGGTAAGGATGATGCAACGCGGACCTTTGCCCTGCGCATGGGACAGCATGGCCATGAGCGGCAAGAGAAAAGCCAAGGTCTTTCCGGTGCCGGTCTGGGCAATGCCGATGACGTCCTGACCTGCCCTGATTCTGGGAATGGCCTTGCACTGGATTTCAGTAGGCTCGGAAATGCCCATTTCTTCGAGCACATTCAGGTATTGCCGCGTGACCTTGAGGTCTTCAAACGTCATGTTGCAAGATTAACCCATGGATGAAGTCCATGGTGGTTTCCAAACGTTCCTTTCCTTTGCCGTCCATGCGCACCGCTACGATGTCCTTCAAAAGTCCAGAAATGGAGCGTTTGCGGGGGTATCTCGCTGAAAAGGGGCTGGAGTTGCCTGACGCCCCGGCGCACATTCAAAATGAGTGGAGCCTGCCATTCATGCGCTGGGTCGTGGAGCAGACCACGTCGAAAGTGGAATGCAGCATGCAACCGCACGATCCGCCGGGCATCTTCATCGGGACGCACAGGGATATCGTCTGTGACCCGGCCCTCTTCAATCTTGCGAGGGTGGAGGCTGGCTTGGAAACGACACACATTGTCCTCGGAAGCAACCTCGCCAAGGTGCCTTGGGTAAAGGACCTGTTGGTGGCGAACAAGGCCATCTTCATTGACCGCGAGCTGACCGGCAGGGCAGCCATGGAACAGCACAAGGGGCTGAGTCGACGCATCGCATCGATTGTCCAGGATGGCGGTCACGTCTGGATCGCCCAGGCTCCGGGACGATCCAAGGACGGCAAGGACGAAACCCATGTCGGGCTGCTCAGGATGTTGGGAATGGCATGGGGAGGAGAGGAGCAGGGAGCGGCAGCATTGAAGGGTCTCCTGCGCCCGGTATCCATGCGTTATGACGTGAATCCTTGTGACGCCTTGCTGTTGCGCGAGAAACTGACGGGCCACAAGGCGCAGGGCGATGACGAACGCAGCATGCGGGCGGGCTTGGAGGGGTGGAAGGGTGTCGTCCGCATTGCGGAGGGGGAAGCGGTGCAGGTCCCGGAAGACCTCAGTCGGGAAGGCTGGCAGATCCTGGCATCCGACGTGGACCGGGCCATTGTTGACTTGGGCATTTCCGGTCAATGGGCCGCTGAAGCACAAGAGGCCCTGACCACGGGCGACCCGGGGGCACTCAGTCCGGAATTCCTGACGCGCATCGAATGGGCGGGACAGCAATTGTCCAACCTCACGGGCCCGCTGGACTCAGAGCAGGTCTGGACCGGAATGTGTGAAATCTACAGGGAAGAAAGCGACCGGGTCTGACCCCCATCAAGAAGACCTCCGTTCCGCGTCCCAGGCGGCCATGGCAATTCCCGCCGCCATGGAGGCGTTCAATGATTCGGAACGACCTGCGCCCGGTATGTGCAGGAATTCAGTGCACATCGATTTGACCCCCTCCGAAATTCCATGGCTCTCACTTCCGACAACAAGAATGCGGAGATCGGGCAGGGGCGGAGTGGCCGCGTCCCAGACCGAACGGCCTTCCAGATCAAGCCCGCAGACAGGGATGTTGTTCGATACAGCCTGGCCCAGGGCCATTTCAAGGTCCAAGGTCCAAACGGGAACTCGGAACAAGGCCCCCATGGTGGCCTGCACCACCTTTGGATTGAAATGGTCCACAGCCCCTCCCCCAAGGAAGATCCCGGACATGCCGAACCAATCCGCCGTGCGTATGATGGTGCCGAGGTTGCCCGGGTCTGCAATCCCATCCAGTGCGAGCACCAATTTGGGCGTGCCCGGCTCGGCCAAATCAGCAGGCTGGGGAATGACCATTTCAGGAATGCCCAGGACGGCCAGCACTCCGGGTGGAGTCTGCAGGGAACTCATCCTTTCCATCTCGCGTGCGGCGACCTGCTCGGCACCCCAGTGCGCAGGGACCTCAGCGCCCGCTGTGGCATAAAGTCCGTGGACGGTCCATCCACTGGCGAGGGCTTCCTCGACGACCTTTCGCCCCTCGGCCACGAATTTGCGTTCCACGCCCCTTGTTTTGCGGCGCATCAACGCCCTCACCGCTAGAATTTCGTTCTTCGTAGGCATGTTCCCTGGTCCCCAAAGTTGCGCAAGAAGGGCGCTCCAAGCAGCAATTCTTGCTTGGGGTTTGCTGCCATTGGGCGAAATGCCCGAAGCGCAAGGTCAGTCGGCCGGGGGTGAGGTGGTCTGGAAGGTCGACTGGCGCATCTCGCAAGAAGGACGGGACGATGAAATGAACACTGGAAGTCTGGAGCAGATGTTGGATGGCGGCCTCATCCTTCGCGCGCCGGAGCGCTGGATGGGCATTCCCTTTCGTCACGCATGGTCCAGGTTGAATGGCAAGTGGAAAAAAGCGGTCGAACAGGGCATTCCGCCTCCGATGGGGTCAGCCTCTCCCTTTGATGCCGTCATGTTGGAACGCAGCCGGATGTTGCTCGAATCCCGGTTGGTCCGCTCCGGTCATCTCGAGGGCGCCCTGTCGATGGACACCGCGAACGTCGACGGGAAAATGACCATCACCGTCAACGTGGACCCGGGACCACGTTATGTATGCGGTTCCACCTCATTGAAAGCCGAAGGCAGCGGCCTGGACGGGGATGACACCGAGGCACTGGGGAATCGCTGGGCCCGATGGGTGGGACGCCCGTTGGATCTTGACGCGCTCGATCGCGACAGGGAAGCACTTTCCCAACTGCTTCAATCGGAGGGGTGGTTCGGGTTGATTTCCGATCATTTCGGCATCAACATCGACACGACAGGCAGCCGGGCATCACGCAAGGTGCACCTCGGACTCGTGGTCTCACCCATCGTCCAGGGTGAGGACACCCTCGTGCACCGACGGGCCATCATTGACAGCTTGACTTTCCATTGGCACCCCTTCGATGGCAATGGAGATTCGTTGGAAAGCCGAATGGAGAATGGCATCCTCTGGAGGGTTCCCGCAGGCAGGAATGTCAGTGGAATGTCCCACCGCATGCACCTCGCCACAGGGGATCGGTACAATCCGAAGCAGTTGTCCGAAGCCAGGCAGTCCCTGCGCCAACTGCCCTTGATCCGCGACGTGAGGGTGGACATCGTACAAAGGGATGACGTGACCAAGGACGGGGTGGCCCCCTTGCATGTTCACCTGGATGCCTACCCGGCCAAAAGGGGGCTGATGCGGGCCAATGGCGCCATGATTTCCCGGCAGGGAATCGGCGGGGAAATGGCCCTTTCCGTGGCAGACCTGGATTTCCGGAACCGGGCCGAACAGATCAGCTTGGACGTCGGCCTCGGATT
Organism: uncultured Flavobacteriales bacterium; assembly: GCA_938082505.1. GTDB lineage: Bacteria > Bacteroidota > Bacteroidia > Flavobacteriales_D > Sanyastnellaceae > UBA8752. Next base: position 31,895 of record CALLLH010000027.1, on the reverse strand, counting down.
GGAGACCGTGACACCCTACAGTTCGGGTTCGGATGGTGAAGCTCAGGGTCCGACCCCCTTGAATTCCCGGGTCCTTTCTGCGGGTGTGGTCTATTCAACAGGCAGGCTCTTCCCCTACGGCCCAGCGCGGTTCCCGAAGTCCAACAAGCCTGAAAGCCGTCTGTCCCTCACCTTGCGGGACGAGAACCGCCCCAGCTTCAGCAGGACCTACGTCCAGATCGGATTGGTCGAAGGCTTCGTGGAAAATCCAGCGACAGGTTCAAAAATCGAATTGAGGCCCTTTGAAATTGCCGTCACTTCGAGCCGGCTCCAGCCCCAATTTGAAGAGGACCTGGCGGACCTTGCATCCGAAGTCGTGACTTCTTCGTTTCAATCGCGGGCCCTGTTCGGTTCGGGTGTGGACTGGTGGGTCGGCACGCCGAGAAACAAAAAACAACGATGGAGGTGGAGCCTCAACCTCGAATTTGAAGGGGCGGGGAACCTGTTTCACCTGATCGACCCCCGCTCACCGCAGGAGACCACGGTGCCGCTGCCCAGCATATTCGGTGAGACCGCAGAAGTGCAAGTGGCGCGCTACACCAGGTGGCTGTTGGAGGCGCGCGGTGGATGGAGTCACGATGGCCGCAGTGGCGTATTCGGCCGATGCTTCATTGGCGCGGCATCATCCTCGATTCCGGGGGTGGGCATCCCCCTGGAAAAGCAGTTTTATGTCGGGGGACCCAACAGCATGAGGGGGTGGCAGGCTTTGGGCCTCGGCCCAGGGGGCTCTGATGTGGAAGGACTGAGGGTGCGGGGTGACATCCGCCTCGAACTGAATCTCGAACTGAGGCAGTACATCAACGATTGGGTTCAGTTGGCGGCATTCACGGATGCGGGCAACATCTGGATGACGCGTCCGGAGGAAAACAGGCCCAATGTGGAGTTCGCCTTCGACACCTTCCTCTCACAGACGGCCGTCTCCTATGGTGCGGGGGTGCGGTTGGACTTTGATTACTTCCTGCTCAGATGCGATGTCGGAAGGCCGTGGAGGACACCATTGGGCAGCCTGCCCACGGAAGGCAGTTGGCGGATTCACCCCGCCGTATCCGTACCGTTCTGAAGGGCGGCTACATTTGCATCGAATGGCAGACGAAAAGCAACAGGCTGAGGCCCGCTCGAACGAGGCCGGCAATTCGGAAGGCTCAGGACTGGGCTGGTTCCGTAGGATGAAGGAGGGAATCACCACGAAGACTGCGGAAAAAAAGGAAATACCTGAGGGCAATTGGTACAAATGCCCTTCGTGCAAGACCGTCATCGCCAGTGCCGCGCACGAGGAGAATCTCTGGATCTGTGGCCATTGCGACCACCATGCGCGCATCGGTTCAAACGAATATTTCAGCATCCTGTTCGATGGCGGAAAGTTTCGGGAACTGCAGGCCAAGATGACTTCTGCGAATCCCCTCGGTTTCAAGGACACCAAGGACTATGAGGACCGCCTTGCATCCTCCATGGAAAAGACAGGATTGAAAGACGCCATCCGAACCGGAGTGGGGGAGGTGGCCGGCCGCTCCATGGTCATCAGCTGCATGGATTTCGGCTTCATCGGAGGCTCGATGGGTTCCGTTGTCGGTGAGAAGATTGCACGCGCAGTGGATTACGCCATCAAGAATGGCCTGCCCTTCGTGTGCATCACGAAATCCGGAGGCGCCCGGATGATGGAGGCGGGGCTTTCCTTGATGCAGATGGCCAAGACAAGCGCCAAGCTCAGTCTGCTCGCAAAGGCGGGCTTGCCGTACATCTGTGTGCTGACGGACCCGACGACCGGAGGGGTGACGGCTTCCTTTGCCATGCTGGGAGACGTCCACCTGGCAGAGCCGAATGCCCTGATCGGATTTGCCGGGCCAAGGGTCGTCAAGGAGACCATAGGCAAGGACCTTCCTCATGGATTTCAGAAATCGGAATTCCTGTTGGAACACGGTTTCGTGGATCGCATTGTCCACCGCGCCAAATTGAGGGGAGAGCTGGCGGAGCTCATCGGCATGCTGATGGACTGATTCAGTTCATGTAAGGCTTGGCCATTCGCCGGCACCATCCTACTTTTGCACCCCTGAAAATCAGGTCGCATCAAGAACATCGTAGAGATTTCCACATGTACCTCACACCCGAGAAAAAACAAGAGTTCTTCGCCAAGTACGGCAAGAACACCGAAGACACCGGCAGCCCTGAAGGCCAGATTGCCATGTTCTCCTTTCGCATCTCTCACCTGACAGAGCACCTCAAGGAGAACCGCAAGGACGCCAACACCCAACGATCCCTGATCACCTTGGTGGGCAAGCGTCGCCGTCTGCTCGATTACCTGAAGCGCAAGGACATCAACCGTTACCGCGCCATCGTCAAGGATCTCGGCCTGCGCCGCTGATACCCTTCACGGAAAATCATACAGCTTCGTTGCGGCATGGGCATCCGGTCGCAGCGTCACCCTCTGAACCTTCCACAGGGAAACGCCCAGTGGACATTACGGATGCCCGAATTGACATCTCCTTTATGGAACTGAATATTGTAACCAAGACCATCGATTTAGGTGATGGTCGCCCGGTCACCATTGAGACCGGAAAACTCGCCAAACAAGCCCACGGAAGTGTCGTGGTGCGTCAAGGCGATACCATGCTGCTTGCGGCCGCAGTCAGCAACAACGAAGCATCCGAAGGGGTGGATTTCCTTCCCCTCACGGTGGACTACCGGGAGAAATATGCGTCCACCGGACGTTTCCCGGGAGGATTCTTCAAGCGTGAAGCACGACCCAGCGACACGGAAATCCTGGTCATGCGCCTCGTGGACCGCGCCCTGCGCCCCACCTTCCCTGAGGATTACCACTCCGAGACGCAGGTCATGATCCAACTCATGTCTGCCGACAAAGAGAACATGCCGGACAGCTTGGCCGGCCTGGCAGCTTCGGCAGCCCTCGCGGTGAGTGACATTCCTTTCGACGGCCCGATTTCCGAAGTCCGCGTCGCCAGGATTGACGGCCAATTCGTGATCAATCCGACCTATGCCCAATTGGAGGAGGCCGACATCGACATGATGATCGCCGGTTCCATGGACAGCATCGTCATGGTGGAAGGGGAGATGAAGGAAGTCTCCGAAGAGGAGATGGTGGAAGCGATTGAAGCGGCTCACAAGGCCATACAGAAGCAATGCCAAGCGCAGCTTGACATGGCGGCAGAGGTGCCGACATCCTCGCCCAAGCGCGAGTATGAGCATGAGAAGCACGATGAAGCGCTGAAGCAGCGCATGCACGACGAGCTGTACCAGCAGTACTACGATGCCGCCAAGAATGCGGGGTCCAAGCTGGAGCGCGGCATGTCCTTCAAGGCCATCAAGCAGACTTTCCTCGAGACCCTGTCCGACGAGGAGAAGGCCGAAAAGCAGTACATGTTGCGTGACTACTTCAAAGCGACCCAGAAGAAGGCAATCCGCGACCTGCTCCTGAACGAGGGCATCCGCCTCGACGGAAGGGGCACGAAGGACATCCGTCCGATCTGGTGCGAAGTGGACTACCTCCCAGGGCCCCATGGATCAGCCGTGTTCACACGGGGAGAGACCCAGAGCCTGACGACCCTGACCTTGGGCACCAAGGACGATGAGCAGCTCATTGACAATGCGCTCGTGCGCAAGACCGAGAAGTTCCTGCTCCACTACAACTTCCCTCCGTTCTCAACAGGGGAGGCGCGTCCCATCCGTGGAACGAGCCGCAGGGAGATTGGTCATGGAAACCTCGCCCTGCGTGCGTTGAAGCCCATGCTGCCGCCCGTGGAGGAGTGTCCATATACCATCCGATTGGTCAGCGAAATCCTCGAGTCAAACGGCTCAAGCTCCATGGCGACGGTGTGTGCGGGCACATTGGCCCTGATGGACGGAGGAATTCCCCTCAAGCGCCCCGTATCGGGCATCGCCATGGGCCTCATCACCGACAAAGAGTCCGGCAAGTATGCCGTGTTGAGCGACATCCTCGGTGACGAGGACCACCTCGGCGACATGGACTTCAAGGTGACCGGAACGACGGAAGGCATCACGGCCTGCCAGATGGACATCAAGATCAAGGGATTGTCATTCGCCCAATTGACCGAAGCCTTGCTTCAGGCCAAGGAAGGGCGCGCCCACATCCTGAACGAGATGCTCAAGACGATGGACAAGCCGCGTGAGGACTACAAGGACCACGCGCCTCGCATCGTCTCCTTTGAGGTTCCTGCTGAAGCCATCGGCCCCATCATCGGACCTGGCGGCAAGATCATCAACGAGATCCAGGATACGACCGGTGCCAACGTCTCCATTGAAGACGCGGATGGCAAAGGCCTCGTGGAAGTGTCCGGAGACAACAAGCAGAAAATCGACGCAGCTGTTGCGCGGATCAAGGCCATTGCCTTCCCGCCCACTGTCGAAGTCGGGGAAGTGTATGAGGGACAGGTCAAGACGGTCATGCCTTACGGTGCGTTTGTCGAGATCATTCCCGGACAGGACGGATTGTTGCACATTTCCGAACTCGAGCATCACCGGGTGGACCAGGTCAGCGACATCATCAATGAGGGGGACTTGGTCAAGTTCAAGGTGACCGGACGGGACCCCCGGACAGGCAAGCTCAAACTGAGCAGGAAAGTGCTCCTTCCGAAGCCTGAGTGAAACGATTGAACGAGAATTACGTTTGAAGGGGAGGTGGGCCATTCTTGCCTCCCCATCAACCTCTGAATTGCACCGCCCATGAGACAGCTGAAAATCACGAAACAGGTCACCAACAGGGAGACCGCATCACTCGACAAGTACCTGCAGGAAATCGGCCGTGTTGACTTGATTACTGCAGAGGAAGAAGTCGAATTGGCCCGCCGCATCAAACAGGGCGATCAAGCTGCCCTGGAGAAGATGACCAAGGCCAACCTGCGTTTCGTGGTTTCCGTGTCCAAGCAGTACCAGAATCAGGGGTTGTCCCTGCCCGACCTGATCAACGAAGGCAACCTCGGACTGATCAAGGCCGCCCAACGTTTCGATGAGACGAGGGGATTCAAGTTCATTTCGTATGCGGTCTGGTGGATCCGCCAGAGCATTCTGCAGGCGTTGGCCGAGCAGAGCCGGATTGTCCGTTTGCCCCTGAACAAAATCGGGTCAATCAACAAAATCAACAAGGCATTCGCACGGCTTGAACAGGAGTTCGAGCGCCCGCCTACACCCGCTGAATTGGCGGAGGTCCTGGACATGACCCTGGACGAAGTCAAGCAGAGCTTGAAGAACGCCGGACGACATGTCTCCATGGATGCTCCGTTGAAGGATGGTGACGACAGCTCCAGTACGATGTATGATGTACTGCAGACCAACGACACCCCTTCACCGGATACCGTGCTCATCACGGAGTCCCTGCGCAAGGAGATCGAGCGTTCCCTGCAGACCCTGACCAGCCGGGAAGCCGACGTCATCCGACTTTACTTCGGTCTTGGCGGTGAGCACCCGTTGACTTTGGAGGAAATCGGAGAACGCTTCGATCTGACAAGAGAGCGGGTCAGGCAGATCAAGGAGAAGGCCATCCGGCGCTTGAAGCATACGAGCCGGAGCAAGATCCTGAAGTCCTATTTGGGCTGAGCGTCGAGACCATCCCACAGAAAGCGGCAAGCCGCTGTTCGGAACGGGCCCCAAATGGAGGCCCGTTCCGCGTATACGGACCTGGGTGAATCCTTCGGAACGCCACAGAAACGTTCCATGGCCCTTCGAATCCCGAGGTCATCCGGCGCGAAAACATCGGGCCGGCGCAGCTGGAACATGAGGTGCATTTGCACGGTCCATGGGCCAATCCCCTTGACACGGGTCCAGGATTCCACGATGTCCCCATCGTCCAACCCGCTGACATCATCGAAACCGGCGGGGTCGTCCAGATGGTGACGTGCCAGATCCTGCAGGTATGTGTGTTTCTGACCGCTGATCCCCACCGACCGGTGACGCTCCGCATCGATCTCGAGCACCGCCGAGGGTGAGAGGGTGGCGCCGTGAAGGTCCTTGAATCTACCCCAGATGGTCGCCGCCGCCTTTGTGCTCAATTGCTGCCCCACGATGGCCCGGGCCAAGCTCTCGTAGGTGGAGCGGACTTCCGGTTCCGCAGGGTCGGGCAGTCCGTCAGCCAATTCGGCCAGCGCCGCATCGACGGACCTGAAATGGCCACGTGCCTCCATCCAGGTCCAAGGGGCATGCGAATTCTCCAATATCTGCGTTTGATCCCCATCCGAACTCATTCAGACAAGGTAGCGCGCCATGGCCGCCTTAGTTTCGCAACATGTACCGAAAGCACGCCGGGGATTCCAAAAAACGGCCCGATTCAAAGGGCAGCGCTTGGTGGGTTTTGTCCGTCGCACTGGCCATCGCAACCGCTGGGGCGCTGTCGACGGGATGCCAGGGAGAAAAGTTCTACGTCGGGGCGGATGCAAGGGTCACGTTCAGCCGGGACACCGTCCTTTTTGACACGGTATTCACCACGATCGGCAGCGCGAGTCAGGCGTTGCGCATCATCAACGACAGCCCCGGACGCATCCTGCTCGAAGACGTCACCCTTGAAGATGGGGACGGAAGCGAGTTCAGGATCAATGTGGACGGCATTCCCGGACCCTCCGTAAGCGGCCTGGCTTTGGACGAGGGGGACTCTGTATACGTTTTCGTAGAGGTGACCATCGATCCGGAAGACTATGACCTGCCGTTCACGGTGAAGGACCGCATCAGGGTCACGGTCAACGGCTTCAGCCAATATGTGCAACTCATGGCCTACGGGCAGGATGCATTCTACCACGGATCCCCTGGTGGATTGGTCTCCCTGCCCTGCAATGAAATCTGGACGTCGCAGCGGCCCCATGTCATCTATGGCGTGGTGGGGGTGGCGCCAGACTGCAACCTCACGATCGAGGCCGGGGCGGCGGTACATGTCCACGCCGGAGGGGGCATTTACGTCGACAGGGGCATACTGGAGGTCAATGGGGAGCTCGGGCAGGAGGTCGTCTTCGAGGGCGACCGCCTGGAACAGGAGTACAGCGATGTTCCCGGACAATGGGGCATACAGGTGGACACGCTGATTCAAACGGAAGTGGGCGTCTCGCAAGCCAGCATCCTGGGAGGGGGCATTTGGATTTCAGGATCGCCGGGCAGCACCATGCGCCATGCCGTCCTGCGCAATGGAACCATAGGCCTCCAAGTGGACACAACCGGCACGCTCTCAGGTGCCGCCCTCGTGATGGAAAATTGTGTCATCCACAATATGAGTGCCATCGGCTTGCTCGCCCAGGGTGCACACATTGACGGCACGAACAATCTGATTTACGATTGCGGCCAAGCATGCGCCGCGTTCACGCTGGGGGGGCGCTACCGGTTTACCCACAGCACCTTTGCGAACTACTGGTCGGATGGCACCCGGGGCACCCCCACCGTCCTCATCAACGACCACTACGAGGATTTCGAAGGCAACCTGCAAATCCGGCCATTGGCAGAATCGCGTTTCCTGAACTGTGTGATGTGGGGAAACAATGCCGGATTGGATGAATTCGACGAGTTGGTCGTCGACCTTGAGGGCGATGTCAACGACCTGCTCATCCGTGGTTGTGCCGTGGATTTGGATGATTTCGGCCCGGCCGACTGGATCGAGGAGAGCAGCCTCGATGCTGCGCCGCCTTTCGCCGATGTCTTCAACCGGGATTTCCACTTCGTCAGCGGAAACAACCAATGGAATGGCGTGGGGATTCCGGCCGGACTGCCCTTCCTCGCCACGGACCTCGATGGTCTGCCCAGGGTCGTGGGCTCCGCACCGGACAAGGGCTGCTACGAGCGCCAATAATTCCGGCTGCTCTCCTGAATTCCCAATCCAATTTATTCTGACATGAGTCGGCACATTCTCGATGCGCTGATGCGGTTGTTCGCCTTGATCACCCTTCGTGAAGAAGGGATTGAACGGGGCAGGGAAGTGGTGGCCCATTTCCTCCGCAGCAGGTTGACAAAGGACTCCGTTTCCGAATGGCTGATCCTCTTCGAGCGCTATCTCGTCCAATATGGCGGGACCGTGGAGACCCGGGAGGTGGCCGGTCTCAAACGGACCGCCCTGCGTTCCACGAAGGTGTTGCGGACGTGCACGGACATCAACCGCGACCTGCAGGCGAGTGAGAAGGCCTTGGTGTTCCTCCGCATGTTGGAGTTCGAATGGGCCATTCAGCCGGAGGAAGGGGAGACGGATGCCCTTGGACGCGAATTGATCGATCTCGTGGCGGATGTTTTCGGCATCCGGGAAGGGGAGAAGCGCTGCTACGAGACACTGGTCTTCAACACCGCGGAATGGCCCGTCATGACCCAACGGTACCACGAGGCCTTCCTGATCGGTGACCAGCCCCAATTGGGTGGCGTGGTAAAGCCGGGTTGGTCCACTCCGCTGGCTTGCTTCCGCCATCCAGAATCCCAGGTGGTCTTTCTGAGGCCCATGGGCGCCGGGGCAGTCCAACTCAACGGGGAACTCCTCGATCCTCTGCGCACCCAGCCCTTCACACCCGGTTCCACGTTGCGCCATCCGGGGGCTGCCCCGTTGCATTTCGTGGACATCCAGCACTCCTTCATGGAGGAGGAGAACATTGCGGAATTCTCCTTGGAGATCCAGGAGGTCAGCCATTGGTTCAATTATCCGGAGGAGCAAGCCTTGCACCCCTTCCGCGCGGCGACCCAATCCGGCATGCTCGTCGGCGTGATGGGGGCCAGTGGGTCCGGCAAATCCACCCTGCTGAATTTGCTCGCGGGCACGGCGAAACCGACGTTCGGAAAGATCACCATCGACGGCATCCCGGTCACAGAGGACAGGGCCCGTTCTTGGATTGGTTTGGTTCCTCAGGAAGACCACCTGCTGCCCGAGTTGACGGTTTGGGAGAATCTGTTCTATGCGGCCAGACTGGCGTTTGCCGACGACGACCGGAGTGCGAGCGAACGGCGCGTGGAGGAATGCCTTCAGCAACTCGGCCTGTGGGAAGCCCGCGAGCTGCCGGTGGGCGATGCCTTGAACAAGACCATCAGCGGGGGACAGAGAAAGCGGCTCAACATCGCCATGGAGCTCATCCGGGGACCTCGGGTGCTGCTGGTCGACGAACCGACCAGTGGTCTGAGCAGCAAGGATTCCGAGCTGTTGATGGACCTCCTGAAGCAGATGACCTATGGCGGCACGTTGGTCATCGCGGTGATCCACCAACCGAGTGGGGACATCTTCCGGAGTTTCGACGCCCTGTGGGTCCTGGACCACGGAGGCTATCCGGTGTTCACGGGGCGCCCATTGGATGCCCTCCAACATTTCAGGAGCATCGTCAACCACTTTGACGCGGACCAGGTCGCCTGTGGACAATGCGGCCACGTGAATCCCGAACAGATCTTCGACATCATCGAAGTGCCGGTGCTTGATGGCCGTGGCAAGTCCACCGGGCTTCGCCGCATCAGCCCAAAAGAGTGGAATGACTTCTACAACGTCCTGCTCGTTCCCCAGATGGAGGCTGAAATGGATGCCCTTCAGGGGGATGTTTCGACAGCCCCTTCGGAAAGCCACCGTCCTCCAAGCTGGGCCAGCCAATGGTCCATCCAGGCCCGGAGGGACCTGAACCGCAAGTGGAAGAGCCGGCAGTATCTGTTGATCAACTTGTTGGAGGCCCCATTGCTGGCCTTGCTGCTCGCCTTCATCCTGAGGGCGCCGCAGAGCGATGGCCCTTACACGTTTGGCAATGCAGCGAACATCCCGCATTTCCTCTTCATCGCGGTCATCGTCGCCATCTTCATGGGGCTCACGGTCTCCGCTGAGGAGTTGTTCCGCGACCGCCTCATGCGGAAAAGGGAACATCACCTGCGGCTCAATTGGGCAGCCTACCTGACGGCCAAATGCGGTGTGCTGTTTGGTATTTCCGCCGTCCAGACGCTCTTGTTTGCCCTCTGTTCGCACCCATTGCTCGAATTGCCAGGCCGGTTCGGAGCGTATTGGTTCACGCTGTTTACCGTGGCGTGCTGCGCCAACATGTTCGGGCTGATCATCTCGTTGCTGTTCAACAGTGTCAGGGTCATCTATCTGGCCATCCCCCTCTTCATCATTCCCCAATTGATGCTCGGCGGCGCCATCGTGACCTATGACCAACTGCATCCGAGCATGTCCAAGCCATCGGGGGTGTCGCTCCCAGGTCAACTCATGATCAGCCGCTGGGGTTTCGAGGCACTGACGACGCTCTACGCCGCCGAAACGGATTACGCTACAGCTGTTTTTGACTTTCACAAACAGTTGGCTGAGGCTGCATTCCGGCGGGACCGATGGGTTCCGGAGATGCAACGCCAGCTCCAAGCGGCATCACAGGGAGATGTGCAGGCGCTCAGCACGGTGAAGCAGGAATGGCAGGCTTTGTTCAGCCGAGGCGCCCTCAAGGTGTCGGCTACATTCAAAGACGGCTTGGACGGCATCGAGTTCAGTGCGTTGTCGGATGAACTCGAGTCCTACAGGGGCCAACAACGCAAGGCCTGGAGAAACGCGAAACAGGGACTGGACGACAAGCTCGCGGCATTGGGATGGGACAAGGCCACAACGGCCCGTCCCATCAAGGACGCCCAATTCAACCAGGTCCTGATGGATTGGACCACCAAGGACCAGGTGATCAACAAGGGGTTTGCCGTGGACGGCGACCGCATCGTCAACACCCGGGATGCCCTGTACGCCAAACCTGCTGCTCCTGGAGCAGGGGCGTATCACTCGGCGCGATCCGACGTGGGAGGCCACGAGGTGCCCAAGAGATGGGGCAATTGGATTGTACTGTGGATGGCGACCATCGCCATGATGGTCGGGCTTTCATTTCGGCCGTCCTTCAGGCTTCCGGGTCGACCTCGACAAACTTGAAGGGCACGCCCACGATGTGGTCGTAATCCTCTCCCGCCTCCAGCATATCCTCATCGTCGGCATCGAAGTACCACTGCACCTCGAGCGAGGAGCTCGCTTCCAAACGCTTGAACAGGTCGAGCAGGCATTTGCTGCTGCTCGTATTGAAGTACTCCAGTTGGACCTGAACGGTCAACGGCGTATCAGGGCCGATGGTTTGGGCCCATTCCAGCACGGGCCTGTAGAAATCGACCGCATTCTCGGGAATGGAACGGCCTGACAAAATCAGACGGTTCTCTTGGTCGAGAAATTGGATTTCTGGTGTCTTGACAGTTGCAGCGATGTGAAGCGGACCCATGGGTGCAAATTAATCAACTGCCGCAAGCTACCTCCACAGAGAAGAACAAGTTTGGTTTCCCAGCGGATTCCACCATGCGAATGCTCGGTGGCTGCAAGGCCATCCTGGCCATGGACACCCAACCGAGGCCAGCGCCGCCGCGGGGTGTGCGTTCACCGCGCGCCAACCAGTTGCGGTATAGTTGCCGCCAATCCAGAACGCCCTCTTCCATTGCCCCCATGACCATTTCCTGCAGTTCTTCATACTGGGCAATCCAATCGGCGACATCGTTCAATTCCGCGTCGCGTATGGGATTCAGGCTCCGGATGCAGAACCGGGGCTCGCCCTTGACGACCCTGCCTGAAAGCGAAAACCTTGCCGGCAAATTCGGGACAGCGTGCCGCTCGAGGTTTTGAATGCATTCTATGATGGCCCTGAAGGCCTTCCGATCCTCCGTTCGCTGTACGACCAGATTCTCCACCTCCGCAAGCAGGCTGTCCACATTGCGTCTCGAGGGAATCCCTTCGAATGCAATGAGGGTGGACCAACGACTGCCGGTCGACCGCGCGCCGTGCATGGAATGGAATGAAGTCGTCATCAGGCAGGAATCGCTTCTCATACGGAAGACCCGCGGCCGAGGTTGCCCCACTCAAGCGAATTATCTTGCCGACCCAATCATGGAAGGCATTCATTCCCGGTCGGACTGGTTCGAAGTCTGGTTCGACAGCCACCACTACCATCAGTTGTATGGCCACAGGAGCAACGCAGAAGCCAAGGCTTTCATGGAGGCCCTGCACGCCCGCCTTGGGTGGGACAGGCTGAGCCTGCTGGATCTCGCCTGCGGCATGGGGCGCCATGCCCGGGCTGCAGCGGAACTGGGGCATGAAGTCGTCGGTTTGGACCTGAGCAGGAACAGCGTGGAGGCGGCGCGCCGCCTCCATGAGAATGTGCCCGGTCTGTCCTTCGAAATCGGGGACATGCGGGATTTCACATTGAATTCGACCTTTGATGGCGTCCTGAATCTGTTCACGAGTTTCGGCTACTTCAACAAAAGGCAAGACCACATGGCAGTGCTGAACGGAATCCACAGTCACCTGAAGCCCGATGGCTTCCTCATCCTGGACTTCCTCGAGACCGGTTTTGCCCGTGAGCGGTTGAACCCTTCCGAAATGGTGGTCCGCAACGGGGTGGAATACCACATGGAACGACACATGGAATCCCCGGAGCATGAGGCCTGGGAGACTTTCGTGAAGCGCATTGAGCACCGATCGGAGGAGGGCCACCTCGTCTCCCATGAAGAACGCGTGGCCGCACTCGAACATGGACACCTTGAATCCATGCTGCATGAGGCCGGCTTCAAGATCCGGGAGGAATTTGGCCATTACGACCTTTCTCCATGGGTGGAAGGACAAACCCCGCGGCTCATCATCCACGCGACGAAATCATGACGGCAGGCATCACCTTGGTTCTTGTGGCCCTGGTCGGGGGGCTGCTCGGAGAATGGGTCGGGGACCGATTCAAACAGCAATTGCCCCTTTTGCTGTCGTTTGGCGGCGCCTTCCTCCTGGGCCTGTGCTTCCTTCATCTGTTGCCAGAGGCCTTTGTGATGAATGGCGCTGCAGGGCGCTGGGTGATCCTCGGATTTTTGCTTCAAGTGGGGTTGGAGTACCTGAGCAAGGGCATGGAACACGGGCATGTCCATGGAAACCGGTTCGGACTCATTGCCTTCCTCAGCCTCTGTCTCCATGCCTTGGTGGAAGCGATGCCCTTCGGAATGGAGGCCTTGGAGGCAGGCCATGTGCATGACCACTCCCACGACCACAGTGGTCACCATCACCACCATCACGCAGGGGAGGGCCGTTTCGCTCTGTTGTTCGGAATTGCCTTGCACAAACTGCCCGTAGCCCTGGCGTTGATGACGATCCTGAAGGCAACCGTCTCATCCCGCATGCGCCGTTGGGGCTGGATCATCACCTTCGCCCTCGTTCCGTTGGTCGGCATGGTCATCGCCGGCACCCTGCCACAGGACCCGCTCGTGTTTGGCGCACTCAACGGCATCCTGGTCGGCATCCTGTTGCACATCTCAACCACCATTCTCTTTGAGACAGCAGACGGCCACGACTTCAATGGCCGCAAACTGCTGACGGTCCTGTGCGGCCTGCTGCTCGCCCTGTTGGCCAGTCCTCATTGAGCAGAAACGTAACCCATCGGGGAACGGAGGCGTATCGGAGGCAAAGCTTGTCTCATGAAACGTTTTCGCATCCGCATTACGATCAAGAAGTTCGAGCGCATCGAATTGAATACCGATCAATTCGGGTTCGAGCTTTTTGAGCACTGCCTCAATTGAGGTCACCCCATCAAACTGCCCATGAGTTTATGGGCACGTTCCAAAGCTTCGAGGTTCCAGCGCCTCGAAGGGGCACCCCATGATACCGGTGCCTGCATCAGGACTTCAGAGGGCAGGTTGCCCACCAGTTCATCCTTGGCCATCGGGCATCCTCCCAGTCCGCCCAGGGCCCCATCGAAATGACGACACCCCCCGCGCCACGCTGCCTGCATCAGCGCTGGGGCGTCCTCGCGCCTTCCGTGAAGGTGCGCACCTGTGGTCAACCCGGGGCAACCCACGGCGACTGCATCGAATACAGATTCGACCAACGCTGGATCGGCCTTGCCGATCGTGTCACTGAGGGCAAGTTGGCCGATCCCCAATTCTTCCTTCAGCCTGACGGCCCACGATGCTGTCAATTCAGGTGACCAGGGGTCTCCATAAGGATTCCCGAATCCCATGCTCAAGTAGACGACCAATTTCCGGTCGGCCTGTTCCACCGCGTTTTTGATGGCCTCGAGTCGACGCCATCCTTCTTCGATTCCGCCCCCCGTATTCCGCTGCTGAAAAGTCTCAGAAATGGAAAACGGAAACCCGATGAAATCAGGGCGGCCATGGTCCAGTGCTTCGCGGGCTCCGCGTTCATTGGCCACGATGGCCAGCACGGCGGTGTCCGTTTCCGGCAATGCGGCCAACACTTCCGCAGTATCCGCCATCTGGGGAACCGCCTTGGGGGAGACGAAGCTGCCCGCATCAAGCACATCGAATCCGACTTCCATCAAGGCCGACAGCCAACGGACTTTGCGCTCCGTCGGGATGAAGGGAACCAACCCCTGCATCGCATCCCGCGGACAGTCCGTCAGATACCACGGTTCAGTCTTGACCTGCCCTTCTCCCATGACGCAAAGATTGAACAAAATGAAACCCGCCGGTTCACCCTGTCGTATTGGAAGACGAATCCGCCCTGCGGTACGATTTCAACACAACGTCAACTATACACTCATGGATCTCCGCACATTCAACCGGCTCCCGCTCGATGAAAAGACGAACTACATGTGGGACCATGGAAACTGTATCTCTCAGCGCATGGTGGAGAACCGCTACATCCTCTGCATTTTCGAGATCAATGGTTTCTATGTCGAGGCGATTTACAGCAAGCAGAACAACCGGGTGAATGCCATCCTTCCCATCATGGGCATGGAGGCCTGGGAAGCGTATGTGGAGCGCGTGATCCGCAACGTGACGGAGATGAACTGATCTCACCCCACGTCCCATCCGGTCTCTTGAACCGGAGAAGGGCCCTGGAAAAAGCCAGCCCCTGTCCGCACCACTGTGCAGAAGGAACAGGCTGATGGGAAACCCGCTCCAACATGGTGCGGGTTTCCCATTTCAAGACGTCATCTCCTCCGAGAGCACTGTCAGTGAAAACCGTCCATTGGCCCCCTTCGAGTACGACAAGGTCGCCTGCCACAGGGAACACCAGCCCCTGCCTTTCGAGGTCGGATTGCCACCGCAACAGAGCGAATGCCCCCAGGAAGCCGGCCAGCATCCAGCGCAGGGTGTGCTTGACCAGCAATCCCACGATACACCCCCCGGCCATCAACACACCAGACCACATGACCACCTGCCCATCCAGGGGAAGGATCAACGGTCGACATCCGCCCAAAAGAGAGACAAGGCACAACAGGGCTTCCGCCATCCGAACGCACACGGGACTCCACCACAAATCAAAGGGGGCGGGAATGGCCAGGCCTGCGGCGGCCACCATGGTACAGCAGGTGACGAGCGGAGTGATGACCACATTCGCCGGAAGGAAAATCCAGGGAACCTTTCCGAAGACGGGCCACGCGAAAGGCGCGGTGCATGCCACGGCCACCAGGGGGACCCCACACATCATGAGCCCTCTGCGAAGCGCTCGGCCGCCGCGCATGTCCATGCTCCGCAACCTTCGATGCAGCAGTAGAATGCCCAAGGTGGCAGAGAAACTCAACTGGACCCCGAGGTCCGTCATGGCGTGAGGCTTGAATGCGAACATGACGAGGCCTGCTGTGGAAAGCAGCGTAAGCCCATCTGCCCGCAAGCGCCAGGCATCTGCCAGGGAGAGCATGGAGGCCATGACCGCTGCCCGCACAGCGGAGCTGGGCGATCCGCATACGCCGACATAACCCCAGATGCCGAGCCACAGGAGTGCTGCCTTCCAAGCCCTTGGTATGCGCATGACCGACAACAGGAAGAACAGCGCCGCGGCGACCAGGCCGGTATGAAATCCCGACACCGCCGTCAAATGGGCCAGTCCGGCATTGGCAAAGGCGCCCTTTGTGGACTTCGGCATGCCTCGACGGTCACCGATCATGACCGCCCTCAGGAATACAACGCCCGAACTGTCGCCCCAGCGGTGGAATTTTCGGAGCACCTGCAGGCGGGCCGACGAGGTCCAACGCCTCAGCATCGCGGACAAGCCGGAGGCGGGCTCAAGGCCCCCGAGCCCATGAACGCGGAACTTGCCGCTTATGCCCCGGGATCGAAGAAACCCTGCCTCATCAAAAGCGCCCGGATACAGGGCCTCGCGCAAGGGGCGTCCAGAAATGGCCGCAACGCCGGAATGCCCCAACGGCCAAGGCTCATCGTGGAGCAACAACAGCCTGTTTCCTCCCTCGTCCACGACCACGGTCCTGAACCAGCGGCCTGAGGGTTGCCAAGACTCCACTGCTTCGAACCTGCCTGCCTGCCTCGTCTCCGACTCGACCGGAAAAGGGGGGGCGATTTGATCCGCATTCAGGCCGAGGGCGCCCAGACCCGCGCCCAGCAGAAGGGCTCCGATCCTGCATCGGCGCGCATCCGAGGCTTTCAGCAGCCCATGGATTCCGGGAAGGGAAACCAGCATGACCGTCCAGTTCCACGGAGCTCCGATGACCGAGCCACAGCACCATCCAAGGCAGATTCCGGGAAGCAACAGACGGAGGACGGAAGGCCCTTTCATGCCACCAAAGGAGGCTTGAAATGAAAAGGAGTTCACGGGAAGTTTGCCCAGGCCAGCGTGGAGTTCGCCAACGCCCTGCAGGCCGAGGACTCAACTGAAGCGGGAAGGAGGGAGGCTGGACCAGGACCTGCGGCCCCGGATGAAATAATCAAGGATGACCGATCCTTCGTAACGTCCTGAAAGCGAGTCCGGTGGGCGGTCCGTTCCCGCACATGACTTCAGCTCGGCCGTTCTCTTGTTGAACATGCGGCGCCGGTTCTGCCTGAATTGGCCGTGCGCACGAATGACAGCCCCGAACAAGGCCACCTTTCCACCCACCAGGAAATGAAGTCCGGCAACGCCATCCAGCAATTTCCGGACCATCAGGCGCCGTTGAATTCCCGGACGGTGGTCATTCTTGACGAGCAGGTACAGGTTGTTGCGGAAATTCAGCTCCGTCTTTCGAGGACTCGACTGCGAAAGCGTTCCCCCGCCGAGGTGGTACACATGGGTGCCCGTGGCCACGCCGATGGCATGACCTCGGTTCCGCAGCCGCCAGCAGAGGTCGATCTCCTCCATGTGGGCAAAGAAATCCTCATCAAGTCCGCCCACGGAATCCCAGGCCTCCTTCCGGATGAGCATTGCGGCACCAGAAGCCCAGAATACAGCACGCTCCGAATCGTATTGACCATGGTCCACCTCAAAGCTGTCAAACAGGCGGCCCGCACAGAACATATAGCCGTATCGGTCCATGTAGCCCCCAGCCGCGCCGGCATATTCAAATTCCGCCCTCCGGTCCAGCGCCCTGATTTTGGGTTGCGCCACGGACCAGCCATGGCGTTCACAGGCGGAGACCACGGTTCCAACCCAGCCCGCATTGACCTCGACATCGCTGTTGAGCAGGAGGTACCAAGTGGCCTCGATTTCCTTGGCCACAAGGTCCAGGCCTTGATTGTACCCGCCGGAAAATCCCGCATTGGATGGCAAGGTCACGACCTTGACCTCCGGGAATTGCTCCGCCAGCAGCTTCAGACTGCCGTCATCCGAGCCATTGTCGATCACGAAGACCGCGTCTTCGTCCTCTGCATGGGCCACCACGGAAGGCAGGAAACGCCGCAGGTGATGCTCCCCGTTCCAATTCAGGATGGCGACGGCCACCCGACATTGACCACGATTGGACCCCGTCATGTCATCGGGGATTGAAAAACAGATCTTCCGGTTCCTCGCGGCTGTATGTGTCGCGCCTGCCCAGCTGGTTCAAGCCCGTCTGGACCACGGAGTGCCCCAATTCACGGGTCCTCAGGATGTCCAACCAATCTGCATTCCGCAACTCCTGGGGGTGGTCACTGTGCAGCAATTCAAAACACTCTCCGACCACCTGGGGGGTGTAGAAGAGAAACCTGCGGTTGTTGAATTGCCCTGCCTTGTAGTAATGCCAGATCTCATAAGGGTAGTAGGAAGTGCCGTTGTGGCGCTGGACGATGGTGTTGGGCCGTCCATACCTGAGCAGGATCCAGCCCATATCAGTCTCATGGCCTTCCCGGTTGGGACAGCTCCCGTATTCCGCATCCGCAACGGCAACCTCCGTCCTGTAGGCCTTCCAGGCTTCTTCCGGATTGTTCGGGTCCCGCACGGTCCAGAAATGCTCGAGAAAGGATTGCAACTGGCGCAGGTCCGCACCCTGAAGTACGTATTCGATGGACCGCCGCTCACCGGCATCCGCGATCGGAATCAAGGTCTCCACCACAGCGAGCAGGCTGTCCCTGTCCTGGAATTCAAGCACGAAAGGCCGCAGTGCCCCTGCCGCCTCCGCAGCATCCTGCGCCTCGGTGCTCACCGATTCCAACAACAGGCTCCCGGCGACCAGGAGCTCTTGTTTAGGCGTCATCACTTGAACAACCAATTCCTGTACACCCGGAGGAGGGGAGGGCAAGGCTTCCAGCAACGGCACTACGGGAGCGGCTTTCATCCGGAAATACCGCTTGGTTTCGACCAACCAGCCTTCCTCATTGCCCGGTGTCCTGAAGCCGGCCACCACCAGAAAGTCACCGCCATCGCCGAATGCGGTTTCCGTGCCGTAGAGTTCGCCATAAAAGACCACGCGCGACGCCTCTGCCGAAATCCTGGAATCCACCAAGGGCAGGATGTCCATACCGGATCGCGTGAAAGAAGAAGGGGGCACCGATGCGGCCGCCATGCCCTGAACCACAAACAAGTCGCTGATATCGAGAGGTCTATACTCGCCCATCTCAACTACAATCTCATGCTGGAGTGAAGGGCGCTCTGGCGACCCGAGGTCTTCGACTTCAAACTCGAGGACATGCGGTCCAGGTGCGAGGGGGATCCTCGCCACATCCACAAAATCACCGGCAAATGGCAGCGCATCCGTACGTGCCGTGGATTTGGAGAATCCCGCCAATGTCCCCGTGCTGTCATAGGCCACCACCGTCCAACGGACAGCGGCCTTGACGGTGCTGTCCGTCACATTGATCCATTCCAGGTTGGAAGCGAGGAACTCGGCTTGGACCTCCAGAAATTGCCCGGATTCAGGGGCGAGAAACTGACGCGTGGCCAACCGCATGGAAGGCGGATACAAGGCCGCCTGGGCTAGCGCCTCCATTCCTGTCCCGAACGACAGAAGTGCCGTCGCACACACCGTGATCTTTACGGAGCACTTTGCCGACCTCAGGGCTTTCGAGTACCAAAGCGTACCGACATACGCTAAATTGTCGCCTGTGAACTGCATTGAACGGCAAGATACACCGCGGTGGAAGTCCCTTTCAACGGCACTTCTCCTCGTCTTATCGACCACGTCAGCATACGCCACCCACCTCGTGGGAGGCGAGATGTATTACGATTATCTCGGAAATGACCAGTATGAGATCCACCTGATCATTTACCGCGATTGCGGCCCCACGAACACCAATGGCACCGGTTTCGACATCATGGCGAACATCGCCGTCTACGAGGGATTCGACTTGTATTTCCAGGGAAGTGTCCCCTTGAACAACAACGTCTCCAACATCGATCTGCAAAGCGGAAACCCCTGCGCCCAGCTGCCGCCCGGTGTCTGTGTGGAGCGGGCTGTCTACACCACCACCATCACGCTTCCTCCCAGCTCGGAGCCGTACACCATCGTGTACCAGCGCTGTTGTCGGAACCCGCAGGTCATCAACCTGGCGGACCCCATGAACACCGGCTTCACCATTTTCGCTGAAATCCCAGCAATGCTGGAGATGGAGGATTTTGCGGTAACGGAGAATTCCTCGCCGCGGTTTGATTTCCTGCCTCAGGCCTATGTGTGCGTAGGACAACCCTTCGCCTTGCCCAATCCGGCCGAAGACCTCGACGGTGACAGCTTGCAGTACACGATAGGAGACGTCTTCATCGGAGGAAGCTTTTCGGCCCCGACCCCCAATCCACCAACCGGGCCGCCATTCGACAACGTGATGTGGGCCAATGGATACGGTCCGACAACCCCCCTGGGTGACACGGAACCCGATTGGGTGTACATCGATGAGACCAACGGGACATTGATGGGCACGCCCACCATGGTGGGCAAGTACGTCCTCGGCATCTACGTGAACGAATACCGGCAAAACGAGAACGGAGACTGGATCAACCTGGGGAAAATGTTGCGTGATTTCACCATTGACGTGGTCCCCTGCGAAATTGTGTTGCCGGGCGTACAATGGCCCGAACCCTGCACCGGACTTGACGTGGACTTCCTCGTGGACGCCACCGAAGGTGAATTCTTCTGGGATTTCGGTACCGCGGAAGACGCCGACACGAGCTCGAGCCCATCGCCGTCATTTTCTTTTCCGGGCCTGGGCCAATACACGGTGTCCCTGGCCTACGACCTGGGCGGCTGTGGTGACAGCCTGCAGCAGAACATCCTCATCGCTCCGCCCGTGGAGTCAACCTTTGCCCTTGGCGCTGTGGTCTGCACAGACGATGGTTGGTCACAGGAAGTGACCTACAATGGAGACTTCCCCGGCGCATCCGGTTCCTTGACGTGGCTGGTGGATGGCGAAGCTGCAGGCAGTGGGACCGTGCCCGGCGCCCTTGAAATCCCTCCGGGGGACCACACGGTGTCCAATGTGCTGCAAACGGAAATCGGATGTGAGGTGGAGTCAACCCAGGTTGTGGATATGCCCCAGCTTCCCACAGCAGACTTCGCCATGTCAGATCCGCCCTGCAATGGGCTGGAGATCGCCTTCAGCAACCTGTCCGCCAATGCGGATGGGTACCAATGGGTGTTCAATCTGGCGGATCCCTCAACGGGAATTGGCCCTGAGACCACGAGTACGAACCCGACCTGGACCTACGATGCCTACGGGAATTTCGAAGCCCAATTGATCGCGGAACCGGGCACCGCCTGCGCCGACACCACCACCGGGATCATCACTGTACTTCCCGAGGACCCCCTGGTCCTTGCCTTCGGGGCCATTGAACCGCTCGCCTGCTCCTTGGAAACCACAGTGGATTTCCTCTTCAACGGGGCCTATGCGGACATTGTGACGTGGGATTTCGGAACCGCCGGCTCGGCCAATGGCGACACGGTCACCTACGACTTCGCCAGTCCAGGGCTCTACCCGGTGACGCTCACGATTGAAAACGAAGAATGCGGGACCAGTCAGTCCGCCGAGTTCGAGGTGTTTGTCCCGGAGCTGGTTTCAGAGGTGGAGCTGGTCGTTCCCAATGTGATCACGCCCAATGCGGATGGCAAGAATGACCGTTTTCGGGTCGGCACGCGCCGGGTCGATGACGGCAGCGTCCTGCCGACGGATGTGTCCTCCTTCAGCCAATTCAAGCTCCAGATTTTCGACCGTTGGGGGGTGCTCGTGCACGAATCGGAAGGGGTCGGAGCCTCGTGGGACGGGCGCATCGGCGGGGATGTCGCTGCTCCCGGGACGTACTACTACATCCTGAATGCGGACCATAGCTGTCTCGACCAGGATATCCAGCGGGTCGGGGAGCTCACCCTCATCCTGGACTGAATCCACGGCGGAACCAGCGGGTCTGCTCAATGGAACACGTGACGGCTCTATTCCTCCACGGCCGCCAGGTCCCTCCAGTAACTGATGAAGATGCGGGCACAGTGACCGGGTTTGAGTTGGATGTGATCTTGGACGACAGAGATGTCGGAAAGATTGACCATCGCATCTTTGCGGCATGAATGCCGCGTGGGATCGGGCCTTTTTGGAAGGCGTGCATGACGAGGCCGGAAGGCGGACACCGTTGGCCATGCGGTTCGGGCTGAGGGCCTGGGCCACGCCTCCATGGGCGCAGGACATTGGAGCCCATGCCGACACTCCCGCCATCCTCCGATTGCTGGCCGCACCTCCGGCACCCCTGGTGGTGTTGGATCTGGCGCCGGGCATTCCCGCACCAGAAAGCCTGCCGCCAGGATGCTGGACCCTGGAGCGGCATACCCGCCAAGTCGCCCTGACCGGACAAGAAGACCCGATTGCGGCCTGGCCGGCACACCGCCGCAAGCAGTTCAACCGGGCTGAGCGCGAGGGGATGCAGGTCCACCGCATTCGCGATGTGCGCTCCCTCGTGGCCCTGCATCAGGCCTCGCGGACCAGGAAGGGCCTGTCGAGTGATGCCGAACCCCTGGAAAGGCTGATGAGCGAATTGCTCAAGGAACCCGGGACGCAGGCCTGGGAAATCACCAATGCGGCAGAGGAGACCCTGGCCGGAGGCTTGTTCCATGGATCGGACGATGGGCGCTGCATCTATGGGTTCGGAGGGCAATTCAGGAATGCGACACCAGGAGACACCAGCCGCGCCACGGTGCTTCTCATCGGTACGGCGCAGCGTCATGCAGCCGCTCAGGGCGATGGATGCTTTGATTTCGGAGGCAGCGCGGATCCCGGGGTAGACCGTTTCTATGCTGAATTCAACGCAGAGAAGGTGAACAAAGCCCGGCTCGTGTACATGGCCCCGATGTGGCGCCCACTGCTCAGGTTGCGCCGACCGGATCTCTTTCCGCGTTGATCAGGGCCAGACTTCGGCCTTGCGCCCCTCCGGGATGAAACAGGCCTCACGACCCCACGTGTTGATCTGTTCGAATTCGGCCTGTGTGAACCCCATGCCATCGCGCAGCAACCGGTACTCATCCATGATGTCGATGTTCATGATGCCGGGGTCGTCGGTATTGACGGTGGTCCGGATTCCGGCTTCCATGATGGCGCGGAAAGGATGGGCCTCCCTTGTCGGGCACACTCCGCTCAACCAATTCGACGTGGGGCACAGCTCCAGGACCGTTCCGCGTTCCCGAACAAACTCCAGCACCTCTGGATCCTCGAGGATGCGAACACCATGGCCTATGCGGTCAGCGTGCAGCATCTCAATCGAATTGCGGATGTTGCGCGCTGCCTGGGGGCCCTCAGCCTCGCCGGCATGAATGGTGACGTGGAACCCTTCCGATTTGGCCCGCTCGAACAGCGGAATGAACGGTTCCGGACCGAAGGCCAATTCATTGTCCGCCAGATCGACCGCAAGGAAATCTGATTTCTTCTCGATGGCGAAGTCCAACCAGTACCGGTTTTCCTCGACCGTCTTGATCCTCTGAAGCAGACAAATGAGGCCCACAGCAAGGGGAAAGTCCCGCTCCGCCCGCGCTACACCCCTGAGCACAGCGGCATGCATGCTGTCCGGTGTGAGGCTGGCATGGGCATCACACAGAAAGCTGGGCGCATAGCGCAGTTCCAGGAGACGCACCCCGTTGGCGGCCATGTCCTCACAGCACTCGTATGTCATGCGCTCCACGATTTCGGGTGAGTCCAGCAGGTCCCGGTGACCGAGGAAAATGTTGAGCAAGGTGGGAAGGTCACCCACCGGCTCCGTGATGAGATAGTCTCGACGGAATTGTGCGTCATCCATCGTCTTTCCTCGCATCGCCAGCAATTCCTTGAGCAATGCATGACGCGCTGTCAACTCCAGATGGCAGTGCAATTCCACCTTGGGCAATGTCTTGAGTGCGTCGTCCTGCATGACCTGCAAATCTAAGGCTTCGACGGGCCTGTGTTCATTTCGACTGCATCGGCACTGTTTGATGGATTGACCCGCAACACATCTTAGCATCATGATTGGTATCGGAGCACGCATCGCCCACCCCAAATACGGAGAGGGCGCGATTTTTGGAGAGTCAGGCGCAGCCTGGCGCATTTTCTTCCAGGAACATGGCGAGAAGGAGCTGGCCAAGACCTATGAGTCCTATGAGGTCATGGAACCCGCACCGGCAAGTTCAGGGGGCATTGCCCTCGAGGACGTCATCGCCGCCGTGGAGAACGTCTTTGATCAATACATGGAATCCCCGGGTCCTGTCGAATTGGGGGACAGGTGGGAAGGCGGCGTCATGGAATTGCGTCCAGGCGAAGAAGGCCTGAAGTCAAAAGAAGTGCCCATCGAGACCTTCTTCCACAAGATCGTCCTGCTCCGTGACCGGCTCCGCGTTCTCGAACAGAACATCAACAGCCACGCGAAGCTCAGCGATGAGGACAAGGTGAACCTCCAACAGTACATCACCCGATGCTACGGTTCCCTGACGACATTCAACGTCCTGTTCGACCGCAAGGAGGATTGGTTCGTTGGAGAGAAAAAGGACTGAGTCCTCTCAGCGCACCACCGTGAGCGTGCCCCTGAATTGTTCGGGGTAATTGCCGTGCGTCCAGCGCACCTGGACATACCAGGCATAGGCCCCGTCCTTGACATAGTGCGTCCCGTCACCGCGCTGGTCCTGTCCGAGCCAGGCCTCATCCGGATCGGTGGAGGAGAAGACCACTTCACCCCATCGGTTGTAGACCTCGAAACGATAGTCGGTGGCACCAAAAGCCTGTCCCAGCGGCCGGAAAGCGTCGTTGACGCCGTCGTTGTTCGGGGAGAAGGCATTCGGGACATACAGCTGAAGTTCCATTTCCTCGAAATGCCCCACCACACGAACCGGCCCATCCGCAGGCAATTCCACGCCCAGCTCGGCCGACTGCAGGGAGGAGTTGGACAAAGCGCCTTCCACTTCCCAATAGCTGAACTTCCAATCGCTCCCTTCCTGGGCAATGAAGGCCTGGGGACCATCCACTACGAAACTGTCCGTCCAGTAATCGGAAACGTTGGCGCGACCCACCACCTTGACAATGCCTGCTCCGGCAGGTTCCACTTCGACCACGAGGTCGACGTGCTCGACATATTCGAAGTGGGCGACCACGGTACCTCCAGTGTCCACTTGCAGTTCCGCGATGGGCGCGATCTGGTCCGGCGTGATGGAATTCGCATCGAGTGTCCAATGGGTGAATGTCCACCATGGAATCGGAGAGGCCGCGATATCGTGCGCTCCATCGAACAGTTCCTGTTCTGAGGGGTAAGGGCCGATCACCACTCCGTTCAGGCTGATGTTGCCTGTGCCGGCAGGCTCCACTTCGAAAATGATGACTTCCGGCGGCACGGGCTCCCCGAAATGGGCCATGAGGGTCACATCGCCTCCCAACAGCACCGTCATGGAACTGTCCATGATGTCGTCGAGCACGAGGTCTCCAGAGACCACTTCCCAATACAGGAATTCCGCACCATCACACAGTTCCACCGCATCGAGGGTGATCGGCACATCGGCGAAATACCATCCGGTGTAGGGCACCATGTCGGGGCTGATGTCCAACGAGTTCAATTCGATTTCACCGCATCCATCAATGAGAAGGGTCAGGTCGACGGGCTCCACCTCATAGCAGTCCTCCATGCCTTCGAGAACCGTGTCATTGCAGCGCTCATCGATGAAGTCGTGGATCTCCTGCACCTCGGATTGCCACGTGGCGTAATCACCACCCCAACGCTCCATTTGCCTTGGCATCTCGGGGTCGATGACCGTGATCATGCTGTCCAGTACAGCGTGCATGTTGTCACAACTGAAATGGGTGTTGCCGAGATCGGCCCATCGGTTGATGTACGTCGCCCAGAACGTTTCATTTTCCATGAGTGCGTTGAGCACGGGAATGTGTCCTTGGCCGCCCACATCACCCATCGACTCAGGGTTGCAGGGGTCGGCATCGGAACCGGTATTGGGCAGGCCGGTATAGTTGGCCCCATGTCCGAAGGTGTTGTCGAGGTCCCAGAGGGCATAACGCCAACGGCGCCCATCGCCGTCCTCATTTCGCCCCCTCCACCAGGCCGTGTTCCAATTCAACCAGTCTGCACACACCACATAGCTGTTCAGAATGAAATAATCGATGAGCGACATCTCATTCAACTCCGATACGGCCTCTTCGTAATTGTCGGCATCGGTCATGTCATTGGTGGTGATGAAATCCACCAGGGTATACCAATCCGCACCATCGCCATACTCCTCCCACGTGCCTCCCCAGGTCTTCAGGAAATCGATGTCGTAGCGCCCCTGGTCGTAGTAGCGGTTCGTGAAATCGCTGTCATCCACCTTTTCCCGGTACTCATAAACGCCCCAGTACTGGCCGTTGATGTACAACACGCAGCTCTCACTCGTGCGTTCGTCCACGTGCAGGTCCGCCCGGTCGCTCAGCGTCTGGCAGTAGGCATCCCGGATGTGGGCTCCTCCTGAGAAAGGGTAATTGTCATTCGCCGCCGCTTTGAAGATGAGGCGCTGGAATTTCCCGCGGTTCTTTACATGGAACAGCTCGGCATCGACAACATCGTCATACCCCATCTGGTCCCGTGTAATGTAGTCGAAGCCCTTCTGCGGGTATGCATTGGAATCGTTGCCGTGTTCATTCGAGTCGCCTTCGGCCTCCACCCAGAAGGTGCCGTCTTCATGGAAGAACTCGATGTGCATGGGCTCATCGCCGAACCATGCGCCATCCTCGAGACCATCCCCGCTGACACTGACAATGCGGATCGAATGCTGGTCCGCCCCGAAAAAGAACGTGTTCGTCTCGGTGAAGCTGGGCGCCAAGAGCCCGGACGGATCCACGACCACGGCCCTCACCACCACAGTTTCGAACAGGCCGATGGGCAACACATAGGGCAGACTCGATGCCGTAGGCTTGTAGCCGTCGAGCGTGTAGTAGATCTCCATCCCCGGCGCTGCACTGATGTCAAGGGAGAATGCGTCGGCATGGTATCCAGGGGCCTCACTCATCACGGGCATGGGCGCATAGCCGTCGTACATGGATGCGAGGGATGCCCCATTGGCTCCGTTGGGTGTCGGATCGGTGCAGACCTTCCAATCCCCGAGGCCATCTGCTGCCCGCGCCCAGCTGTGGTCCTCCTGGTTGGTGGAAATGTCCGTCCCGTATGTGTAGCTCTCAACAATGGCGCCGCTCGCATCCGCGAGGACCACGGATTCCTGCTTGCATTGGTGAATCCTGAAATTGGTGTTGAGGAAGCCTCCGGCATACAGGTTGCCCGCTTGGGCCTCGCCGCTGCAGATGATGGTCAGAAAACCATTGGGTGGAACCACCGTGCCTGCGGGAATCTCGAATTTGGTCGGGTCATCTACATCGTCGGACATGAACCAACCACCGAGGTCTATCGGACCTCCTGTCGTGTTGTACAACTCGACGAAATCCTCATTGTTGCCGGCAACATTCAACGAATAGTTGGAGCAGGAGAACTCATTGATGACCACCTGCCCGAAAAGGCCGGTAGCCCAAGAGCCTGACAAGAGCAAGCAAAGACGCAGGTAAAGCTTCAAATCCAAGGCATGCGAAAGGTACGCAGTCTTAACCGGTGCAAGAACTGAAGGTTGCATGAACATCGCCTTAACTTCCACGGAACTCGAATGTCGTGGGACTGAAATACAGCAACATTATCGTACTCGAAAAGTCCGTTGAGGAGGTGGTCGCAGTCTTCGG
Organism: uncultured Flavobacteriales bacterium; assembly: GCA_938082505.1. Taxonomy (GTDB): domain Bacteria; phylum Bacteroidota; class Bacteroidia; order Flavobacteriales_D; family Sanyastnellaceae; genus UBA8752. The sequence continues at coordinate 4,586 of CALLLH010000027.1, read as the reverse complement.
GGACCGGCACCAGATTGGCGATTGGCAGCGGGGATTCGTCAGTCTGAAGGAGCAGGAGGGAGCCCCTGGAGCAGATGGTTCAACCGCAGTGTTGCACTACCAGAACCGCGGCCGGGACATGACGATGATCGAGACCATCACAGACAATGGCCTGCCCCACCATTTCCACGGCCGGTACGACATGGAGGGAGTGCGGAATGTTCAGCGCAACTTCTTCAAGGACCTCGGTGATGGGCGCACGGAATGGCGCAGCGAGAGCGAATTCGAATTCGACGCCCTGTTCATGAAGGCCATGGGACTCATGCTGCCGGGCATGTTCCGGAAAACGAGCCAGCGCTTCATGGACGACTTCAAAGACTGGATCGAACACGGCGTTTCCGCCCGCAACAAATCCTGAACAACCCAAGCGCATCAGGATTTCAATGCCGGATGCAGCAGCCCCAGGCCGCCCGTGGGGTCAATTCACCGAGTATATCCACATGGGGGGGAGGTTCGCCCAGACACGGCGGACCAGGTTCATATCGAACTCCCGATAATGCCGCTTCATCAGGGGCGGCATGTAAGTGAACCACCGATAGACGGTGCCCTGTTGGGTTTGACGCTTCAGCGCCGACCACAGGGAGGCCTTCACCGGCTCGGGCAGCACGAAGGGCAAGCCCGAGATGATCAGGTCCACACGTGGCCAACCCCTTTCCAAGACCAAGGCATCAAATTCACACGCACTGGCCTGCACGATGTCGAAACGGCCGCCATACTGTTCCTGCAATCGCCTGACATAACCTGAATCGAGCTCGATCACGAGCACTTTGCACCGCTCGGGAAGCCGGGCGTACAATTCCCGCGTGAAACTGCCGGTTCCCGGTCCGAGTTCCACCACGAATTCAAGGGCCTCAAGGTCCAAGCCCCTGAGCATGTTGCGCGCAGCGACTTTGCTGCTGGGCGCCACGCTTGCATTTCGCAGGGGGGCCTTGAAGAAATTGACCAGGAAGGACCAACGATCCGCTGTCGGTGTGAGCATCGGGGGCAATCTAGACCCCGGCCATATCACTCGCAAACATCTCCGAAGGCAGACAGTAGAATCAACACGTCATTGACGCCAACCAATCCGTCTCCATTGTTGTCGGGACAGTCGGAGGTCGACAGATCAAAGGTGCAGGTGCCGTCATCCCACACAGCCTCAGCGCTGAAATTGGAACCCTCGGGATAAGTACAGCCCGATTCGGCCTGTCCGCTGCAAAGACTGGCCGGAGAGTCGGGGTGGGCCAGTGGATCGTAGTTCGATGCAAACGGATCTGCACAACCCAAGCACGCCTCACATTCCGTAAAACAGACCGCCTCCATTTGCAGGTCGGAAGCCACTGTAATGGTGCGGTATCCCCCTGCACCGCAAGGGGACGGCAGCGACTCCCATGCCGTGCCGGCAGCCGATGGAGTCCCGAAGCGATAGGACAAAGGGACGCCGCCGGGCACCAGTACTGTGGCTTCTTTGGCCCCCCACAGTGCATGGGTCATCGGATACGACTGGCCACCGACTTCGATCAGGGCCTCCATGGTGGCATCCGGCATGTTGACCCGGAAGGTGACTTCGTGGAAAACGGGGTCGACAGGCAAACAGGCCTCACAGGAATTGAAACAGACCGTACCGAGGTCAACCGGGGCGGACCCGACGTCGAACACCCGATTCGTATAGACATTGGGACCATCGTATGTCGTCTGCGTGCAGGAAGTCCCGACCGCAAACGTCTCGATCAGACCGCTCCACGCATTGGTCGTGAATTTGAATTGGTGTTCACCTGGGGGCAAAATGACGCTGGCCTCCCAAATCCCATCGCCGTCCGAATCGTTCATCGGCGCGCAATCACCGCACCAGCTGTTGAACGTACCATTGACGTAAGCCACCTGGCCGGCTGCATTTTCTTCGTTGAGGTCCACGGAAAACTGCACGGCATAGACACAACTGCCATCATGAACCGTCGCAGCTGCACTGTAGTTCGCCGCATCCGGGTCTGTGCATCCGCTGCCGCCCGTTCCGGGGCACCCCTCGGAAGAGGAGAAGCAGTCCGCATCGGTCACGATGGCATCCCACGCCACGTCGACAAAACGATTGACGAACGTCTCGGTGCTCCCGAAGGACGTCAATGTGCCCGGGGCACCCGGAGGGAAGGACTCCTGTTGACCAGCCCAACCGTTGATGGTGAACTTGTATTCATGGATGCCCTGTGGCAGGTCCAATGTGGCGGACCAGATGCCATCAGCACCCGCGGATAGCGCATGGGTGCTGCCGGCCCAATTGTCAAATGCTCCGGTGACGTACACCAGGTCGCCAGGACCCAAGTTCTCCTCGCTGAGGTTCACCCTGAACGTCACGGGCTGCGGCTCGGGGACATGTTCGTAGACCCTCACCCAATCCACCACCATCTCCTGTGGGAATACCGTGCTGGCGTCCGGAGAACCGGGCCACATGCCACCGACAGCCACATTGAGCAGCATGTGGTAGTCTTCAGCAAAGAGCCAGGGATTGGCGGGCGAAACCTGGGTCCGGTCCAATTCGAAGTACACCTGACCGTCCACCGACCATCGGATGTGGTCGGGCCACCATTCCACAGTGTAAGTATGAAATGTCGTCGTCCAATCTGTTGAATACGCGACACCCCCGGAAGAGACGACGGAACCGACTTCTCCCCAATGGGCCGTACCATGGCAGCTGCCGGGCGCATTGCCCACAATCTCCATGATGTCGATCTCCCCCGGCCAGGGGTTGTTCTCGCGCAGCATCCAGAATGCGGGCCAAATGCCCTGACCTGTGGGCAGATCGATGCGCGCCTCGAATTTGCCATACGTCTGGCTGAATTTGTCGCGGGTCACCATCCTTGCAGAAGTGTAACTGCTGCCCGCAAAATTCTCTTCGAGCGCAGCGATGATGAGATGGCCGTTCTCCAGACGGGCGTTGTCCGTGTGGTCCGTGTAATACTGGAGTTCTCCGTTGCCCCATCCCCACAATCCCTGCGCGGCACCGGTCCCGATATCATAGCCCCATTTGCTGTTGTCGATGGCGGCTCCGGAGAATTCATCGCTCCACGACAGCTGCCAAGTCTGTCCTTGAACCGAAAGCAAACTGGACCACATCAAGAAAATAAATACACGCCTCATCACATCTCTGGTTGAACGAAAAGATACGACACGGTCCAGCGCGGCTATTGCACAGGCGACGGGGATGCGATGCGGCTTCAGGCCGGTGCGAAGGCCGTCTCCACGGCGGCATATACAATGTCGCCCTCACAGATGTTGAGCCCTTTGGCCAGCGCCGCATCTTCCTTGCAGGCGGTTTGCCAACCCTTCTCAGAGAGGGCAATCACAAACGGCAAGGTCACATTGGTCAAGGCGAGGGTGGAGGTGTACGGCACCGCACCGGGCATGTTGGCGACGCAGTAATGCACCACGTCATCCACGATGTACACCGGGTCATCATGCGTCGTGGGCCGTGTGGTCTCGATACAACCGCCCTGGTCCACAGCGATGTCCACGATGACCGTACCGGGCCGCATCTCCGACAGCATCTCGCGGTTGATCAAATGTGGTGCCCTGCCGCCCTTCAGCAGGACAGCGCCCACAATGAGGTCATGTGTGGCGATGGCCTGCCTGATGTTGTAGGCATTGGAATATTCGGTGACCACGTGGTGCGGCATGAAATCATTGAGCTGCCGCAGCCGGGCCATGTTGATGTCCATGATGGTCACATGCGCACCCAAGCCCGCCGCCATTTTGGCCGCCTGGGTTCCCGCCACGCCCGCACCCAAAACGAGCACACGCCCGGGAGGCACTCCGGGAACACCCCCGAGCAACACGCCGCGTCCCTTGCGTGGCTTCTCCAGGTATTTGGCGCCCTGCTGGATCGCCATCCGTCCGGCCACCTCCGACATCGGAGTCAACAGGGGGAGCGAGCCATCCTTGTCCTCGACCGTCTCGTAGGCAATGCAGATGGCGCCACTCGACACCATCGCTTCCGTCAACGGGGCAGAAGATGCGAAATGGAAATAGGTGAACACCACCTGACCGGGTCGAATCAAGCCATACTCGGACTCGATCGGCTCCTTGACCTTGACGATCATCTCCGCTTCCGCATAGACTTCAGCGATCGATCCTTTCAATTCAGCACCCACGCCGGAATAATCCGCATCGGAAAACCCACTGCCCGAACCCGCACCGGACTGGACCAGGACGGTGTGGCCGCGGCGGGTCAGTTCATACACGCCGGCTGGCGTCATGCCAACACGACTTTCGGAAGGCTTGATTTCGGAGGGGATACCAATGATCATGGTGGGCAAGGGGTTCGGATCTGCAGCTGAGGTGGTGCTGAACCCATAAAATTAACCCAACCCATTGGAAGTCAATTTATTGTGTACTCGGTACACGATGTTGCCGTACCCCGCTGAAATGCAAGAACCCGGACTGTTCGACCGGGTTCTCAATGCGGAGAAGGAGGGATTCGAACCCCCGGTACCCGTGAAGGCACACCTGATTTCGAATCAGGCCCATTCGACCACTCTGGCACTTCTCCTCGCGGTGCGCGAAGATAAGGCGGGGAA
>CALLLH010000026.1 GCA_938082505.1 uncultured Flavobacteriales bacterium | reverse complement strand
AGTGCCCGCCCCGTCATCGTTTCGGACCAGACCGTATGGTCGACAATGAATCCCGGACGCACCGTGGCCTGCCTGCCCCTGGAACTCGATCTTTGGTTGGACGCCGCCCAGACATTGTTGGACATGGACCACGAGGACATCGTGCGTGAATCCACGAATACATACCACCGCTGCCTGTTGGACGAGCGCCATATTGCAGCCCAACGCCTCCTGTTCTCACCATGACCGTTTCAGTCATTACCGTCACATTCAATGCGGTCCGCACTGTGCAACAGGCGGTGGAAAGCGTGGTGGACCAACAAGGCAGCTTCGAATTGGACTACCACATCGTGGATGGTGGTTCCACGGACGAAACGGTCGAACTGCTCGGTCCATACAAAGACCGGATCGCACAACTCACGAGCGAACCGGACCATGGACTGTACGACGCCATGAACCGCGGGGTGGCGAGGGCCAAGGGCGACATCATCGGCATCCTCAATGCCGATGACCGGTACGCCGATTCAGGCGTCATCGCCGACATGGTGGCCGCATTCGAAGCAAGTGGCGCAGATGGGGTGTACGCCGACCTGGATTATGTCGACGAGGAAGACGGGAAGACCGTCACCAGACAATGGAAATCCGGGGATCCCGGTGATTTCAGGAAAGGCTGGATGCCGCCCCACCCCACCCTGTTCGTCAAACGGGCTTTGTATGAGCAGCACGGACTCTTCAACCTGCAATTGCGCAGCGCAGCAGACTACGAGTTGATGCTCCGCTTCTTCCATTTCCGGGGGGCAACGCTCGCCTATTTGCCGAGGACCACCGTCAAGATGCGCGCAGGTGGACAGTCCAACGCTTCAATCGGCAACCGCATCAAGGCCAATGCCGAGGATGCCAAAGCCTGGCGGCTCAATGGTACGGCTCCACCGCCGCTGTTGCGCCTGCAAAAGCCCCTCCGCAAGCTGAGGCAATTCACCCGCCGCTGAGGTCAGGATGCTTCCTTGAAAACAGCGTAAATCAGCGGATGCTGTAGTTCGGGGCCTCCCGCGAAATCATGACGTCGTGCGGATGGCTTTCCCTGACTCCCGCTGAGGTGATCCGGACAAATTGCGACTGGTGCAGGGCCGGGATGTCTTTCGCTCCGCAATAACCCATGCCGGCACGCAGGCCGCCCACCACCTGGTACATCACCTCCTGGACAGAGCCCTTGTACGGCACACGTCCAGAGATGCCCTCGGGCACCAACTTCTTCAGGTCGTCCTCGGCGTCTTGGAAATAACGGTCCTTGGACCCCTTCTGCATCGCTTCGAGGCTCCCCATTCCACGATAGCTCTTGAAACGGCGCCCTTCGTAGATGATCGTTTCTCCCGGGCTCTCCTCCGTGCCGGCGAGCATGCTGCCGATCATGACGGAGTGGCCGCCACCAGCCAACGCCTTGGCGATGTCTCCCGTGTAGCGGATGCCCCCATCGGCGATCAGGGGGACGTCCGTTCCCGCGAGGGCCTCCGCGACATCCATGATGGCGCCCAATTGAGGCACTCCGACGCCCGCGATGACCCGCGTCGTACAAATCGATCCGGGGCCAATGCCCACCTTGACGCCGTCCGCACCGGCCTCGACCAGTGCCGTGGCCGCCGCAGCCGTCGCGATGTTGCCGCACACGATGTCCGTCTTGGGAAAGGCCGCCTTGACCTTGCCCAACATCGCAATCACACCGGCGCTATGTCCATGTGCCGTATCGATGATCAGCGCATCGACCTCCGAGGCCACCAAGGCCTCGACCCTTTCCAAGGTGTCCGGCGTCACACCGACCGCCGCCGCGCATCGCAGGCGGCCATATTGGTCTTTGCAGGCGTGGGGGAACTCCTGCAGCTTGATGATGTCGCGGTAGGTGATCAGGCCCACCAGCCTGCCCTCCGCATCCACGACCGGAAGCTTTTCAATCTTGCTGTCGCGCAGGATTTCCCCGGCGCGCTTCAAATCCGTGCCGTTGGGGGTGGTCATCAGATTTTCCGAGGTCATCACCTCCGCAATCGGACGACTCGGATTTCCCTCGAAACGCAGGTCCCGGTTCGTCACGATGCCCTTGAGGAAACCCCCATCATCGACGACCGGAATGCCGCCGATCCGGTGCTCCGCCATGATGTGGTGGGCATCCCCGACGACCGCGTCCACAGGCAGGGTGATGGGATCCTGGATCATGCCGCTTTCGCTGCGCTTGACCTTGCGGACCAGCGCCGCCTGCTCGGCGATCGTCATGTTCTTGTGAATCACCCCGATGCCCCCCTGCCGGGCCATGGCGATGGCCATCTGCGCTTCCGTCACCGTATCCATGGCAGCAGAGACGACCGGCACATTCAAGACGATGTTCCGGGAAAACCGACTGCGCAAATCCGCATCACGTGGCAGCACCTCGCTGTATGCGGGAACAAGCAGGACATCATCAAAGGTGAGTCCCTCTCCAGTGAATTTGGGGTTGGGGCGATCGGTGGGCATGTACAATGGGGTTCGCGTCCGGGTATTCCGGCAAAAGTAGCCCAAGCAACGGTGGATTCAAGAACCCCAGTGCCCTGTTGTTCACGGCCTGCGCACCACCTGCACGTGACCGCGACGGGCCACCACCCGGCCGGCCCCATCCTGAATGCGCAAAGTATACGGGTAGAAAGCCTCCGGTAGCAGCGCCCCATCCCTCGTTCCGTCCCAAGCGGCATCGGAATCCTCAGTGGTCCAGATGAGGTCCCCCCACCGGGAAAACACGTCGAGCCGGTAATCCGTGACATCTGCAAAGGAAACCACGGGCTTCCACGAGTTGTTGATTCCATTGTGCACCAACGCATTGGGTATCCAGACCACCGGCGGTAGCGTCAAACACACCTCATTGGAAATGGAAGCCCATCCGCTGTCCCCCTGTTCAGCGCGCACCCGATAACAGAATTCGCCGGGCGTTCCGATCAGGTCCTCGAGCTCGTCATCGTACGAGAAATCAAATGGGCCAAAGTCCTCGACCTCCTCCAGCACCCCTCCATATTGGATGCCCCGCAACAAGACCTGCCGCGTCCTCGCCACTTCCCATCCTTCAAAAGGTGCCCAGGCCAACGCATTGGAAAGCCGATCCTCCAGGACCGTTCCACTCAGGAAGATCGTCTCGGCCACCGCCGATCCAAGTACACTGTCGCCGCACGCATTCACCACTTTGATGTAGTACTTGTATTGCCCCACCTGTCCCTCGATGGTGCTGTCGAGCATTTGCATCACACCTCCAACGGAATAGAGGCTGGTCACGAATTCGTAGTCATCGTCGTAGGGCTCGTTCCTCCACAGTTCGTAAGCATGGGGCTCCAAGGAGGAGGCATCAACCTCCGCCCGCAACACCGCCACCGAATCCGTCACGATGGAAGCTTCCAGCCACCGCATCCACTGGGGACCACCCGGGTATGTGAACAGGTTCTCCGCCGTATTCGAAGACTGCGTCCAGTCCGCCTGCGCTGCATGGGCCACCACACGGTAGCGATACAGGCTGCCGATGTTGGCCCCGTTGTGCAGGAAATAGTTCAATCCTCCGGGCACCTCACCCAGCAATTGGGGGCCACCTTGAATCCCGTTCTGGTCGAGTTCGGTGGCCCAGACCTCATAGCGGTCGACCCCTCCGGGCCAATGCACCACGGGAGACCATTGCAAGTCTGCCTGGTCGGTACATTCCGTCCAATCCACATCGAGGTACATGGACGGCACACACGCCGGATTGGCCGCGCCCGGGTCCGGCACCCCTCCCACATAACAACTGTCGAAGGCCGCCACATTGTAGTACTCGATGAGCTGCCCCGCCTGGCTGAAGGGATAGGTCCAACTCAACTGCAACGGATCCTCGATGGTCGTCAGGATGGTCTCGATGGCACCGGAACAGATGTACACGATGTAGCCCGCCACATCCGGGGCCGCGCTGGGCTCCCAAGAAATTTGCGCCTCACCGGTCAGTGAATCCACGTCCACCGCAACAATCTGGGGCGGAGGCGGGTCCAATTCATCGGTAACCGCGATGGACGACTGGTTGGATCGGTGCACACATCCCCCATCCTCGGTCAAGGTCACCCTGTACGTCACGAAACCCGCGCACTGCGTCACGGGAAATGACGTGTTGGAATTGCCGATCAACCAAGGGGCGGAAGCCACCACCGTCCAACTGCCATCCGGCAACAGCTGCTCGACGGCATAGGTGCCGCTGAATCCCGCCGGAGGATTGAAATGGAAAGGACTGTTCCAGGCAAGGTCGACGGTGCCGGGAATCAGGCCGGACTCGAGCTCGAGGTGAATCGTACAGAGCGTATCGGACAAGCCCCCCATGTTGCTCCCGAACGCATCCTGTGCCTGGAGCGTAAAACAGAAACTCTGGCTGGCATAATCGATGCCACCGGCTGCGAAGACCATTCCCGTCGGGTTGCCCACAAGATCCGCTTGGGTCTGGAGGAACGACAGGAAATCAGGCGGCGGCAGCAGATGATCGATGTTGTAGTAGGTCGCTCCAACCGTCTCCGGTGCCCAACCCAGGCTCAGACTCCCGTCCGCCTCCACCTGCAGGCAATCCCATTCCTGCGCCCACCCCCCGAGAGGGCCGACCATCAGGGCCAACAGGACCCCCAGCTGAATATGGAACCAACGGCTCACCATGACATGTGCAAGATGTACGAGCTCAAGGGCACAACGGTTGCCTTCCAGGGATGTTATCCGCGGTCGACCTTGAATTTCACGTCAGCGAGCGTCAAGTCCCTCCCAGTGAAAGCCGGGCGCCATGTTCCGGGTATCAAATGCGGCGTACTCCCGGACCATCCGCTCGACGAGGTCACCGGCGCCGGGAAGGTCATCCAGCAGAGCGCTCACCTGTCCGATTTCCAATTCACCCTCCATCAGGTCCCCCTCGCGCATGCCGCGCTTGGCGCGACCACGACCCAACAGTGTTTGCAACGCCTGCCGATCGGCTCCTGCCTCTTCCGCCGCGGCCACCTGGTCAAAAAAGCTGCCCGACCCGCCCCTCAGCAACCTCACCGGTGTCACGTCCTTGAGCATCAACCGGGTCTCACCTGCCCGGGCTTCTGCGATGCGCTGCTTGAAAGCCGCATGCGCCGGATTTTCCGACGTCATCACGAACCGACTGCCCATCTGCACGCCTGAAGCACCCAGAGCGAAGGCCGCCAACATTGACCGCCCGTCATGAAGGCCACCTGCCGCGATGACCGGTACATCCACCGCATCCACCACCTCGGGCACCAGGCACATCGTCGTCGTCTCCTCCCGACCATTGTGCCCCCCTGCTTCAAAACCTTCGGCCACGACGGCGTCCACACCGGCCTCCACCGCTTTTTGCGCGAACACCGCACTGGACACGACATGGATGACGGTCGTTCCAGCGGACTTCAAATGCTCCGTCCACTTGCGCGGAGACCCGGCACTTGTGAACACCACCGGGACTGCTTCCTCTGCGAGGGTCTCCATATGCTCCTCCACGGCAGGATAAAGAAGGGGCACATTGACCGCATAAGCCCCCGACCAGGCCGACTTCACCCTGCGGATCTCCTGACGCAATTCGTCGGGATACATCGATCCCGCACCCAACGTTCCCAAGGCACCCGCCCTGCCCACAGCCACTGTCAAATCAGCGCCCGTGCACCACACCATGCCCGCTTGGATGATGGGGTGCCGGGTGCCCAACAGCCGGCACAAACCCTCTGGATCGCGTCGAAAATCACTCATGTGACAAAAATGCATGTAGGGATGTAACCCCCGCGCATGACAGAACGTATACCCCACCGTGTCCCTTTTCACTTTTCAACATGTAGGAAGTGACTGATGCGGTGAAACCCACCTTATTATACCGAAGGCAGACCTCATTTTTGACCCATGCGAACAGCGCGACACATTCCCATCCTCTCCTTGGCGGCTCTCATGTCAAGCGCTACAGCGCTTTTTGCCCAGGGTCAATGGGATGTCGGTGTCTCAGTGGGAATGGCCAATTATATGGGCGACATCGGCGATGGTGTCACCTCTCGCCGTGATTTCATCTGGGACATGCAGGAGTTCCGCAGCCGTCCGGCATTCGGAATGTACGCCCGCCGCAAATTGGACCGCGACGGCCTCTGGCACGTGCGCGCGGATTTCAGCCGCATCCACATCTCCGGGAGCGATAAGGACACCAAGTACGCACCGAGGAGGGCCCGCAACCTCCACTTCCGCAACCAAATGACGGAAGGGTCGATCCGCCTCGAACGCGACCTGTTGCAAAAGCCACTGGTTTGGGCCCGTCAACGCCGCGCCATGCTGACGGTGCGCGGATTCATCGGCTTCGCCAAACTGGCTCACAACCCCGAAGCCCGGGTAGACGTGAACAACCTGATGTACAGTGACCTCGTAGAGAGGGGAATCACAAGTGAAGGCCAATGGCACAGCCTTCCCGAATTGCAGACAGGAGGCACAGACTACAGCGACGAGCTCAACATCAACACCATTCCCTTTGGATTGAGCGCGGTTGTCACGGGACAGCGCAAAGGCGGAGCAGCAGACTTCTATGTAGGCATCGAACTCGGATTCCGCATGACCGACACCGACTACCTCGATGACATTTCGGGGTTCTATGCCGACCCTTCCTTGATGTCCCCTCTAGGTGCTGC
>CALLLH010000025.1 GCA_938082505.1 uncultured Flavobacteriales bacterium | reverse complement strand
TCATCGGGCAATCAGACCATTACCGGAAACTCATCGGCCTCAATTGGATCATGGTCATCATCGCCATCCCCTTGAACCTTTATTTCATCCCGGAAAGCGGATTGGGACTCGGTCTCATGGGGGCAGCACTCGCCACCATATGCGCCATACTCGCATCAATCCTACTGAGACAATGGGTCGTCTGGCGCTTGTGGAAGAAGTGGGTGCCCGAGTTTCGAACCGTCCTGATCTTGGCCGTCCTTGTGGCGCCCTGCCTCGTCATCCGGACCTGGCTCCCTGGGATGCCCGCGCCGCTCATCCTGTTGTTGAAAGGGGCCATCATGACCCTCTGGGTGGGCACGGCCGCGTTCTTCCTCCGCCTGCTGCCGGAAGCAATCAAGCCACTGGCCAAGCGTTGGCCCAGCCTCGAAAGGTGGAGTTGAACCCGCTGACTACTGGCGCAGCCACTCCTGGGTGCGGAACAGGAATCCCCAGTAGCCCCGAACCTTGAGCACATCAGGCTCGCCCTCATCGAACCACATCTTGCAATCGTAGATCCGGCCATTCTTGGGATCACAGATGGTGCCCTCTTCCCATTCACCATCCCCGACCTGCATGTCGCGCACGATCTGCATTCCCAGCACGCGCTGGCCTTCCCTGTCATCGGAACACTTGGTGCAATGCGGATCTTGGTCCTCATCCGGCAAACGGAAGAGTTCCACGACCGTACCGAAATACTGGCCATCCTGCTCCGTGATCTCCACGATGCTCTTCACCCGGCCCTCCATCTCATCGTCAATGGTCTTCCAGCGCCCAAGAATGGACTGGGCGGAAACAGAGCCAAGGGCACAGGTCAGGGCCAGTGCGACAGCGAATCGTTGCATCATGAGTCCAAATTAAGCGGCTTCCGTCAATGGGCCACTACCCGTCGCCATGCCTTTGCGTGCCTTGTTCAATGCTGTATTGAGGTCGAACCCGATGATGAGCAGGAAGCAATTGACATTGAGCCAAACCAGCAACAACAGCAAAGTGCCCAAAGAACCATAGAGCCGGTTGTAGCTGGAGAGGGAATTGGCGAACCAGGCGAAGGCGATGGACGTCACCACGATCAGGCCGGTCGTGGCGATGGCCCCGGGCGTCAGGAACTTCCAACGGCGCTGGGTGAAATCGGCCGCGTTGTAGAGGGCGGTGATCGTGGTGTACAACAATACCAACGTCGTCAACCATCGGATGGCCTGGATGAGCGGCAGATCCTCCAACGCCACAAGCCCCTGCGCCATCAGCCAATCGAGCAACGTACCACTGAAGACAATCAGCAAGACCGCCACGATGAGGAAGAGGGAAAACACGACCATGAGAAGTATGGACATGGCCCGCATGAGCAGCCAATTCCCCCTGCGCTCGAGGTGGTGCGCCTCATTCAATCCCGACAGAATGCCATTGATCGAGCTCGACGCATAAAACAACATCAGCAGAAAACCCAGGCTGGCAATCTCGGGATGGACACCCGTGGCCAGCAGATCCTCGACCGTCGACTCCACCAATCGGAACGTATCGCCCGGGAAGTACACGCGCAGGGCATCGAACAGGTTGCCCTGGAAATCCTCCACAGGCACGAGGGGCAGCAAGCTCAACAACACAAGAATGACCGGAAAAATGGCCACGAACACCTGGAAGGCAATCGCAGCGGCCCGGATTCCGAGCGCCCCTTTCGCGACACCCACCACGAAAAACCGAAATACTTCCCATGCGCTCATGCCTTGGAATCCCCACGGATGCAGCCGCTCGAGCGGCGCAATCAACAGGCGGCTAAGGAATGTCCGCCGCAACCGCTCCTCCCAAGGTTGCTCACCCATGGCCAAGCGATTCCAGCGCCGCAGCACTCTTGAGACTGATGTCGAGGGGCGTCGGACTGTGGGTCAACCACCCCAGGGAGACAAAATCCACCCCTGCATCTCCGTAGGCCCTCACATTGTCCGGAGTCAATCCGCCGCTGGCCTCCAGCGGCACCGCACCTCCGACAAAGTCCACGGCCTCCCTCGCCTGCAACGGACTGAAGTTGTCCAGCAGCAGACGGTCCACACCCCCTACCCCCAGCGCCTCCCGAATCTCCTCCATGCCCCGCACCTCCACCACGACCGGCACAGAACGACCGGACGAGGCCAGAAAAGCATGGGCATTCCTGACGGCAGCGGCCATGCTTCCCGCGTAATCGACGTGGTTGTCCTTGATCAGGATCTGGTCATACAACCCCATCCGGTGGTTGACCCCACCGCCGATCAGCACGGCGGCCTTCTCGAACGCCCGAATGCCCGGTGTGGTCTTGCGCGTGTCGAGCACCCGGGTGCGCGTGCCCGCCAACAGGTCCACGACCCGCCGCGTTCCGGTGGCGATCCCACTCATGCGCTGCATGAAATTCAATGCCAACCGCTCCGCCGTCAAAATCTGACGTGCCGGTCCTTCAACCCAACCCACAACACGACCCGGCACCACTTGATCGCCCTCTTCCGCTTCCAGCTGGAAGGCCACGTCCGGAGCCCCGTGGGCAAACACCATCCGGGCCACCTCAAGGCCCGCTATCACCCCATGGCCCTTGATGAGGAACCCCGCCCGCTCCCGGGCATTTTCAGGAATGCATGCCATGGACGTGACATCCCCGTTCCCCACATCCTCTCGCCAAGCGGACACAATGCTCTCCTGCATCAATGCTGCTGCACTCATCACCGATCCGGGAAGGAAGCCATCACTGGACATGGCCGGCAAGTTAATTCGACGGAACTTCGGGCATGCGCATTTCGCTCATCGTCATCGGCAAGACGTCCACACCTTGGCTCAAACAGGGCATCGACGAGTACGTGGGCAGGCTGTCCCGCTACGCCCCCTTCCGATACCTCGAGCTGCCCGACGTCAAACTGCGCAATGCCCGCATCACCCCAGCACAATTGAAGGCAGCCGAAGCACCCGTCCTCCTCAAGGCGCTCGAAGATGCAGATCATGTCGTCCTGCTGGACGAACGGGGGAAGCAGCCGCGCAGCGTGGAACTGGCACAATGGCTCGAGGAGCGTCACCACCGGGGCATCCGGCACCTTGCCCTCGTGGTCGGGGGCGCTTACGGCTTCGATCCGGAAGTCAAGGAAAAGGCCGCCGAGAAGCTCGCCTTGAGCGCGCTCACCTTCAGCCACCAGATGGTCCGGCTGCTCGCCGTGGAACAACTGTACCGTGCCCAGACCATCCTTCGAGGAGAGCCCTACCACCACGAATAATTCTGCAATATCAGCTGGCGAGGATGAGGACCTTGTTGTCCAGGACCTCAACCGTACCTCCGTTCAGCTCGAACGCCTTCTCGCCATCGCTGGTGTCCACTTTCACCGTGCCTTTGGCCAGCGTCGTAATCATGGCAGCATGGTGGTCAAGCACACCGAGCGCCCCGTCCGATCCCGGAAGGAACACGTGGCGGGCTTCCCCTTCAAAGAGGACCGCGTCAGGAGAGAGGATCTCCACTTTCATCAGGCAGCACTTTCGGCCAGCATCTTCTCGCCGGCTTCAATCACCTCATCGATGTTGCCCTTCAGGTTGAAGGCGGCCTCGGGGTACTGGTCCAACTCACCATCAAGGATCATGTTGAAGCCCTTGATCGTGTCCTCAATGGAGACCAGGACACCCGGAATACCGGTGAACTGCTCTGCCACGTGGAAGGGCTGGGACAGGAAGCGCTGGACGCGGCGGGCGCGGTGTACGATCTGCTTGTCCTCTTCACTGAGCTCGTCCATTCCGAGGATGGCGATGATGTCCTGCAGCTCGACATAGCGCTGGAGGGTCTCTTTCACCCGCTCCGAAGTGCGGTAGTGCTCTTCACCCACGATTTCAGGGGTGAGGATGCGGGAAGTAGAGTCGAGCGGGTCCACAGCAGGATAGATGCCGAGCGACGCAATCTTCCGGGACAATACCGTCGTGGCATCGAGGTGGGCGAACGTCGTGGCGGGAGCCGGGTCAGTCAGGTCGTCAGCGGGAACGTAGACCGCCTGTACCGAAGTGATGGACCCTTTCTTGGTGGAGGTGATGCGCTCCTGCATGGCCCCCATCTCCGTGGCCAGCGTGGGCTGGTAACCCACAGCGGAAGGCATGCGGCCCAACAGGGCGGACACCTCTGAACCCGCCTGCGTGAAGCGGAAGATGTTGTCGATGAAGAAGAGGATGTCACGTCCGGCACCCTCACCACCACCGTCACGGAAGTACTCCGCAACGGAAAGGCCACTCAAGGCTACACGTGCGCGCGCTCCGGGGGGCTCGTTCATTTGACCGAACACCAACGTGGCCTGGCTCGTGATCAGCTCGTCCATGTCCACCTTGGAAAGGTCCCATCCGCCTTCCTCCATGCTCTTTTGGAAAGCCTCACCATACTTGATGACGCCCGACTCGATCATCTCACGGAGCAGGTCGTTTCCTTCGCGGGTGCGCTCACCCACACCGGCGAACACCGACAGACCGTCGTGTCCCTTCGCGATGTTGTTGATGAGCTCCATGATCAAGACCGTCTTGCCCACTCCGGCACCGCCGAAGAGACCAATCTTACCTCCCTTGGCATAGGGCTCGATCAAGTCGATCACCTTGATGCCCGTGAAGAGGATTTCCGTACTCGTGCTCAACTCCTCGAATTTGGGAGCGACCTGGTGGATCTCACGGGGACCATCGCTGTCCACCTTTCCTCCGTCAATGCCGTCGATGGCATCGCCTGTCACATTGAAGAGGCGGCCCTTGATGGCCTCACCCGTAGGCATGCTCATCCCACGGCCCATGACGCGCACCGGCATTCCACGACGCAATCCTTCGGTGCCATCCATGGCAATGGCCCGCACGGTGTCCTCACCGATGTGCTTTTGGCACTCCATGACAAGGGGTGCTTGACCTTCCCGATCGACCTCAAGGGCCTCCAGGATTTTGGGCAACGCCATGTCAGCGGGGAAACTGATGTCCACAACGGGACCGATGACTTGGGTGATGGAACCGACGTTCTGGCTCATGGGAGCGTGTTTTTATCGCGTAGCTGTGGACCTGAAAGGCCCTCGATTTCGCCGCAAAATTAACCCAAACGGACCACCTGCGAACACCACCGTCCACAAGGGGGCTCAAACGAGTTTTCAACGCATCCCGATTCACCTGCTTGAAGCCCGCAACCACCGGCCCGTAGGGCTGTCATCCTAACTTTGCTCCAGTGCACATCCACCGAGGACTTCCCCATTTCCCTTCCGGCCGCCGCCGCATCGTGACGACTGGCACATTCGATGGGGTCCACCTCGGACATCAGGCCCTGTTGGAATGGATGGTCCGGGAAGCCCGGAAATCCGATGCGGAAACGGTGGTCCTCACTTTTGATCCGCATCCGAGACAAGTGCTCTTCGGCAATGCCAGTGGCCTCCAGCTCCTCCAATCGTTGGAACAGCGTGCCGCCTGCCTGGCCGACACCGGATTGGACCACCTTGTCATCCAGCCGTTCGACAAGGCCTTTTCCCGCCTGAGGCCCGAAGAATTCGTGCGGGACGTGCTCGTGGAAGGCCTCGGCACCACCACCATCGTGGTGGGGCACGACCACCGGTTCGGAGCAGGACGGGAGGGCGATGTCGAACTCCTGCGCGCGTGCGGCGACACCTATGGTTTCAACGTACAGCACATTCCAGCCCACATCGAGGATGAATTGACCGTGTCGAGCACCAAGGTCCGCCAGCGCATCGAACAAGGCGATCTCCAAGGCGCACACAACTTGCTGGGCAGGTACCATTCGTGGCGCGGAGAAGTCGTGGCCGGCGCCGGCAGGGGCAGGCAACTCGGATACAGGACGGCCAACCTCGAGGCCATCGAGCAGCATCAGTTGCTGCCGGCTACGGGCGTTTACGCCGCCCGGGTCCAGCCCGTCGAGACTTCGAATGCGACCAGCGAACGCCATCCCCCCGATCGCTCATGGGCCGCCATGGTGCACGTAGGCCCCCGGCCCACCTTCGACGCCGCGGGAGACCCGGTCACCATAGAGGCTCACCTCTTCAATGCAGGCGAACCCGACCTGTATGGTCACGTTGTGGAAGTGACCTTCGTGGACCGGCTTCGCGACATTCGGAAATTCGACACACCGGAAGCCCTGGTGGCCCAATTGGACCATGACGCTTCAGCAGCAAAGCGTGCGCTTGGATACGCTTGACATCATGTTTTCCGTTCTCAGCCCGATGTCCCGAACAGCCCAAGTCCACCTCAGGACCGCCATGGCGATGCTCACACTCTTGTTGGGAGCAGGGACCAGCTCAGGACAGTTGGTTTCCACCTGGGACACCGCCCGGGTCTGGACCCGGTTCGACGACGCCCTTCAACGTCCGGAAAAAGTCTGGCGGCTGGACCTGACCAAGCAGAAATGGCAGGACATGGACCACCGCCTCCGCCGTTTCAGAGAATTGAGGGAACTCGTCCTCGACCGCAACCGCATTGACAGTCTTCCTCCATGGATTGCTGAATTCAAGCACCTGGAGCGCCTGAGCATGAGAAGCAACCGGCTGAGCAGCATACCGCCTGCTTTGCTGGAGGTCGGTACCCTGCGCGAATTGGACCTCGCCGACAATGAGATCGAGGGCATTCCCGAGGACATTGACCACCTCGCCCAACTCGAGCGGCTCATCCTCTGGTCCAATCTCATCGGACATTTCCCCCCTTCTCTGAGTCGGTTGGAATTCCTCGTGGAACTCGACCTGTTGCACAATGAAATGTCGGTGGACGAGCAGATCTGGATCCGAGAGTTGCTGCCCGGAAGGACCCTGCATTTCAGTCCCCCATGCCAATGCCGGTTCGACGACTGAACCGGCCCTTCATCGCGGTGCTGACCGGTGTCGAGAACGCGCAGAAAACCACCATCGGCCGAATGCTCTCCCAACGCACGGGTTGGCCGATGATGGAAGAGGCCGCCCGAACGGATGCCGCCGTCGTTTCAGGAAAGACTGGACTCGACGATCTGCAACGACTGCAGGATGGCTTCATTACACAAGTGCAGCATCAGGTCGAGGTGAGCACATCCTCCGTGTTGATCTGCGACACGGGAGGACTTGTACTCGACATGTGGGCCCGGGAAGTCTTCGGGACAGGACTGGAACGCACCGATGAAGCCATGCAGCTGGTGGACCTGCACCTGTTGTTCCATACCATGCCCGACTGGCACCCAGACCCCTTGCGCACCCTCCCCCTCCTCGAAGACAGGCTTGCTCTGCAGGAACGCTACCGCAAACGCCTGGAGTCCAGTGGCTGCGCCTTCGAAGAAATCTTCATGGCGTTGGGCGCTGAGCGGTTGGCCCGGGTGCGCGAACTCATCTTCCAATACAGCGGAACATGATGGAATCCGGCTCCATCCCATTCAAGGAGCGTGCGATTGAGGTCACCGCCGTCCTGTTGAGCCTCGGCTATACCTGGGGCTACCTCCAAGGCTGGACTCCCTGGTGCTTCCTTCCAGCAGGGATGGGGGCAACGGGCCTCATGGTCCTCTGCTGGCGCAGGAACATCCTCGCTGAAGCAGCCCTGCAGGCCTTCTATGTGGTCATGGCCGGATACGGAGCCTGGGCCTCCTCCCGAGCCGAAGACTGGACACCACAACAATGGAGCAGCACGACCCATGGTGGTGCCATCATCACGGCCGCCATCACCACCGTCTTCGTCGCCCGCGGATTGAAGCGGCATACCCGCAGCGCGCTGCCCCTGCTCGATGCGTTCACTACGGTGTTCAGCCTGCTCGCCACCTGGCTGATGGTGCACAACCACCATGCGAACTGGGCCTATTGGATCGCCATCGACGCCGTCGCCATCTATCTGTACGCAAAGCGCGGCCTTCCTTTCGGGGCCGCGCTGTACGCCATCTATCTCGCGATGGCCGTCATGGGGTGGTTCGAAATCTGAACCGTCCGCCTCAGCGTATGATGAATTTCACCGGAATCGTGTACTGCACACTCACGGGCTTGCCCTGCTGACGACCGGGCTCGAAGTCCGGAAGTGAGCTCACTACGCGTGTGGCTTCCGCATCGAGACGGGGGTCCACTGGACGGAGAACCTTCGTGTCGCGCACCTTGCCATCCTTTCCGACAACGAAATAGACAAAGACGGTGCCCTGAATGCCCGCATCCTTGGCGATGGGAGGATACTTCGTGTTGGAGCTGACATACCGGATGATTTCCAGCTGCGTACACTGGTCGCGTTCCTGGCCGGTCTTGCTCTTGCACGGACCGAATCCCGGCATGTCTTCGACGATCATGAAAGGAATGTCCTCCTCCACGACCTCCTCCTCTTCCACTTCGATGATCTCGATCTCGGTGTCCTCATCGATCTCGATGTCCTCGATCTCCAACTCTTCCTCAATCTCCTCCTCGTCGTCTACGATCTCGATGACCGTCGTCTGCTGGGGAGGAGGGGGCGGAGGAGGGGGGGGGATGACATTGACCGGGATGACCTCATCCTCCAGAAGGTCCACCTCGAAGTTGAGGGCCCGGATGATGTTCACGTCATAGCTGGTCCAAGCCAATGCGGCGAGGAGGAGGGAGAGCACCGAAACGAATCCGATGGACCTCCACGTGCCCCGTTTGTTCTCGAGGTCGGCTTGGGGTGTCTTGCGTGGCTGCATGGTTGGAGTTTTGCTGGACCTGCCTTTCGGGGGGCCAAATTAATCAATGGGCTTTCTTACCCACAGGCCACATCAAATACAATGCCCGAAATGAGAAGCCGGCCAGTATGAGGCCAATGAAATCCGCTGCCAAATCCCACACATCGCTGCCGCGACCGGGGAAAACAAGGCCTTGTGCCCACTCGAGAAGGGCGGCCAGAACCATACCACCGCCGATGACCCACCACCAGGCTCCTTGGCAACCCATGTCGCTTTCTCCCCCCTTGCGCAGCGCAATGAGGCTGGTCAACCCGAACAAACCGAACAGGGCCGCATGCAAAAAGACGTCCAGTCGCCAATTCATCCACCAGTCATGGGCCTTCAATTCCCCACCAGGCATGGCATGCAGGGCTACGACGGCCAAACCCATCATGACAGCCGGCAATGCGCGGCGCCAACGGGCACGGGTACGGGACTCAGCCGACCTCCGCGGCATAGGCCTCTGCGGTCATCAGATGACCCATATCGGCATCGCCGTCGAGCTTGACCTTGATGACCCACCCCTCCCCATAGGGATCCTCATTGATGAGGGCCGGGTTGTCCTCCAGCGCCGGGTTCAGTTCGGTCACGGTACCCGAGAGGGGCATGAACATGTCACTGACCGTCTTCACCGCCTCGATGGTGCCGAAAACCTCATCCACCGCCAGGGTCTCATCTTCGGTTTCGACCTCGACGAATACGATGTCTCCCAATTCGGATTGGGCGAAATCAGTGATGCCCACGGTGGCCACGTCACCCTCGACGCGCACCCATTCGTGGTCCTTGGAATAGCGAAGGTCCTGGGGGATGTTCATGGGGTGCAATGTAGCGCAGCCGCGCAATCGATGCCCGCTTTATTGCGTGAGGTTGAATCGGAGCGCGATGCCACTTTTGACGTTCGTGGTGGCGAAGCTGGTGGACACCTTGGGGCGCGTCAACTGTTCGTCGAAGAACGCCTGCAGGATCAACTTGCGCGACACCTCGAGGTCCGCACTGAACTTGATGCTCGCCACCTTCTGGCCTGCCGTCACTTGATTCTCCCTGCTGTCTCCGCCAACCGGATCATTCTGACTGAAAGCGAGGGGGTCCAGCTTGCGGATGATGGTCGCATTGTCCCGCACCGTAATGTCAAGCCTCAGCACAACATCCGTCTCCTTGAGCATCTGGATCGGCAATTTGCCGCGGGTCCTGAGAAATGGATTCGGAACATTGGCGATCCGGTACCCGGTGCCGATGACAAGCGCACTGCTCTTGGTCTCCGTGATCTGGTTGTTCGTCAAACCGAAATTCACCGTTCGGTCGCGGCGCATCTCCACCTTGATCTGGGGTTCATTCTTGCCCCTGGCCTTCAAGGTCACATCCACCCCGATGAGCGGAGACATCTGCTCCGAAATCGTCACCTGGTTGTATTGACGTTGGTTGACCCAGTTGCCGAACGAACTCTGGTCAAACGCAGTTGGGCGGCCGAAACCATCCTCCTGATAGCTGAGGTTCGTGACATAGGATGTCGTCATCGTCGACCTGTAGCTGTGGTTCAATGTGAAGCGCTTGACCCGGTTCTTCAACAGATTGCCCTTGGAAAGGCCATCATAGCTCACCCTCCAATTGGGCGCGAGGTTGGTCTTGAAGGGGTCCAGGGCCACCTGGTCGGTCTCACGGCCGGTATACGCGGCGATGAACGCCGGAATCGTGACCGACGGATTGGTCGGGCCCCATCCGGAATAGTAACCGGTGGGCTCGCTGTCGGGGAGGTTGTAGTTCTCCGCATTGAGCCGCTCGCTCATGTCGAGGCGGGCCAGCTTGAACTGACGCCAAGTCTCACTGTCAAAAGTCTCATCGTCCTGCACGAACGCGGTGGGCCAGGTCAGGATGGTGGAAGTGAAGTTGCCCCCATCCTGCGGGGATTCGAACTGCCAATCCCCGATGGCATCGTCAAACCGGAAGAAACTCTGCTGGTTCCGGCTTTCCGTCCGGCTGGCATCCAGGTCGATCTTCAGGTCATCAATGGGCTCGAGCTGGGCCCTGAGGTTCAAGGTCGACGTATAGTTCTCCTGGTAAGTCTGGTTCTGGTAGGGACTGGCCGTCAACCATCCCCGGTTGGCCGCATCCACGGCGAAATCTCCAGTCCGGTTGCCCTCAAGGTCCGTATTCTGATGACCGAGGAGGAAGGGCAGGCCCGGCGCCTCCAAAGCCTCATCGAATCCAGCATAGCGGGCTTTGCGCGACACGGCAAGGCCCGGAAGCAGCAGCCCTTCGTTCCGGGAATAGCTCATGTTGACGCTCTTCACCGACATCATGGCCTTGAGCACGAATGAAATCGGATCGATGTACAAGGCCGGCTTGTCCTTGTCGTCGAAATTCCCGAATCCGTCGCGGTCCTCATTGGTGATCTCTTTCTTTTTCTTGGCCTGCTCCTTCTCCCAATCCCGCTTGCGCTTGCCCGAGTTGATGTTCTTGAGCAACGGCACTTTGTCATACAGCGTCTTCAGGCTCGCCTGCCCATTGAGGGTGATGTTCCGGCTGTTCTGTATGGTGTGTCCCAGTGAATCCTGGGCGAAGGGGGCCCGATCCCAGCGATAGGTGCTCTGGTAACGCACATCCGCCGACGTGAAATCCAACAGGGGAAATTTGTCCAACGGCAACTTGTAGCTGGCCGATACACTGTGGTCATAGGTGGTGACCTCTCCGAAATTCTCGATGTTCTGCAGGACCGTATCGCGATAGCGCGCATACCCTTCCGCATCATTGCGGTCAATCACGCCTACCGGTTCACCGATGAGGGCCGTGGCCCGACCGTTGTAATCCAACCGCAGGCTCTTGGTCAGGTCCCACTTGACGACATAGTCGCGGTTCCAGTTCCATTGCTTCAGAACCTGCGTGTTGACCAGCACGCCGGTCTCAATGCCGAGCAGCTCCGCAGTATTGTTCCGGACCCGGCTCGCCTCGTACGTCTTGTCCATGCCCATATTCACGGACACCTGCTTCAAACCGGTGTAGAAATTGAAATCGGTGAGCCAGCGGATGATCTTGCTTCGGCCCATCCACGCAAAAGGCTTGACCTCCTTGGGACGGTTCGTGAAGTCATAACGCACACCCCCGCGGTAGTTCCTGCGGATATTGAACTCGGTGTTGATGTCGCGCTGGTAGTTCTCAGTATAGGCAAAGTTCGCGCTGAGGTTGCCCGGGTCCAGGAAGCCGAAGAAGCCACTGCTCTTGTTCCCGCCGCCGCCTTTCGATGCCATGCCCGCTGCACCGCGTTGGGCCATCAACTCCCGTTCCTTCGTCACATCATCCGCCGTTTTCAATCGCTCGGCGGTCTCTTCCGCGATTTCCTTCTCGGACTTCCGGTTCTTCTTGTCCTTGTCCCGGCCCTTGATCTTGGGGTCAATCTTGATGTTCGAGAAGTTGATGCTGCGGATCCTGTTGATCTGCTGCGATTTTTTCTTGCGCGCGGTGGACAGTCCTGCGTCCTCGATCTCGACGTCAGGAGAGAGCGGATCGAACTGCGGCGTGGACACCGTCTCGCTGTAGCCCAGATACATGGGCAGTTGAACCCCCATGAAGTCCGGCAGGAATTTGCCGAGCTGCAACGTGGTGTTGGCGTCAACACCCTGGATGGTCTCGCGCTGTCGCTCCTGGACCCGTTGCTCGAGGCCACCCCAGCCCGGAGTGGACATGTTGGCCGCCACATTCAGGTTGCCGAGGTCGCTCAAGGTGGCCTGCAATTGGGCCGTGGCTGCCCATCCGCCCTCCTCGTTGAATTCGGAGAGCCTCAGCTCGTTGGCCCAGACGATGGCGCACTTCTCAAGCCCGTCATCGTCCGCGGCAAAGGGGTTCGTGTCCTTGTCCGAATTCCGGATGCCGATCATCACAGTGACGACATTGGCAAGGTTGGGGTTTCCCTTGACGACGAAGCGGGCTCCATCCTCGACGCGGTCGTACTCCTGGAACAAGGGGTAGCCCACCGGCCGTGAGACCTTCAGGGTCTGGAGGTCCTGGAAACGCAAGTCGATCTCATTGGCCTGGGGCCAGATCTCCGTCTCCTCGGAAGTACCCCAGGGCGTCACCTGGAGGGGAATCTCGTACTCGTAGTAGTTGTCCACGAAGTCCGAACCCAGGCGGACGAAGCAGGTCAGGTCATTGGTCTCCAGCGGCTCATCCGCACGGAAAGCCTCAGCGTGCACGAACATCCGCAACCGCTTGTACATCCGCATGTCGAAATTGATGTTCCGATAAGCGGCACGGGCATCGCCATCCTCAAGGCCACAGACCTCGAGCTGCAGCGATTGTTCGTTCAGCTGCGCCTGGTTGGCCGTGGCCACATTGATCTCCCGGATGATCCCGGGCGGGGTGACGTAATTGATCGGCTGGCGGTAACCGTTCTCCTCGATGTTCACCGCGGAAATGGCGAACTGCGTATCGGTCGGATCATCCGGTTCAATCTCCTGCGGCCCGGCAAGCGACTCCAGGTACTTCCGCCACTCTCCCCGGATCAGCTCCAAACGGGCAAAACGCAGGGTCACCGGTTGACGCCAACCCTTCATGAAAATCCGCATGAAACGAATGCTCCTGAAGTCGCTGATGCCCCCGATGCGGGATTGGAAATCCCGGATGGGCACCTTGAACTGGAACCACTTCACCTGCCGGGTTTCCCCGTTGGGCATCGACTTGTCCGCCACCAGCACATCCGAGAGGTAATTCCTGCCGATGTTGGCCTCGTTGAGCTCACCCGGACGCAAGGGAATGCGGTATTGGAAGTAGCTCTCGATGGAACTGAGGGTGAGGTCCTCATTCAGGTCCTCGGTATTGGGCAACGTCGTGGATGCGATCGGGTAACCCGCGGGCTGCGCCGTACTGCTGTTGCCCTCGTATCCGTTGAAGAATCGGTAGCGCTCGAGGACATCCTCACCGTTGGCCTGCGCTTCTGGATCCCGGAAATACCGGAAATCGTCTGCCGAGGGGTCCTCGACAACCTCCGCGTAGGCATCCGGGTCGAGCGAACCCTGCAATCCGTTGAGCCAATCCGCGAAGAACTCCTGCTCTTCTTGCGAATTCAAACCATCCAGACCCACGTCCTGGGTCGAATAATCCCCTGTCGAATTGTCGAAGGCATTCACCACGTTGAACGTGGAAGGGTCCGCCACGATACCCCAGGTCGATTCCACCACGGGGGCCGGCTGGTTGGGCGAGGGCAGGCCATTCTCGAAGGCGAGCTGGCCGTCGTTGAGCAGGTCCTCACTCACCGAACCGAGGTTCATGTACAGCTCACCCCCGGTATCGTTGGGGCTGTCATCATTGAAGGGATCCATCACCCAGAATTGGATGTACTCCACATTGGAGAGCTCGAAGTCCGTCGTCAACAGGGCCCGCTGGATGCCTCCCCAACGCTCCTCGGGGGCCTGGAGCGAACCATCCGAATTGAGACCCGGAACGGGCCCGATGCCTTCGGCAGGGAGATAGTTGTAAGGGCCCCGCACCGTGGGGTCGAAATTCAAATCGAAGGTGGGCAGGTTCTCCGGCGTGCCGAGGGGCAATTGCCGGTTGGGAAAGACTTCCTTGTTCTCCACGAGACGCATCAGGTGGTTCGAACGGACATCGAGGTCCACCTCACCGTCCTGAAGACCGCCCCCGAAGAAACTCGGGTCGATCGTGTACCAATTCAGTCGCGCACGGTTGAAGTTGAAGAGCAGGCTGTCTTCCACATCACTTTCCGGAAACAGGTTCGGCTGGAGCTTCGGCGTACTGGCGAGGCTCCACTGCGTCCAGGAACGGATGTCGATGGCACTCTGGGATCCCTCGAAGTCATCGATGTAGGCATTGCCTTCCTTGCCTACCGCACGGCTGTGCCCTGGAATGAGATAAGCCGCCTCCGCACTGAGGTTGATGTTGGAAGGGGCTGAAGCCTTGATCAGCGGAAGCTTGTCAATCAGGTCGGTCAGGAACTGGCTCGAGCGCGAATAAGTGAAGTCCGCCCCCATGATGGTGTTGTTCACCGGCTCATCGCCGATGTTGACCTTCTGCGTCAACGGCCGCTCCCTGAGGTTGAGGAAGGTGGCCCCCAAGGCCAGCTCCTCACTCGGTGCGTAATCGAAACGCGTACCCAGCATCGTCTTCGTCTGGATATTGAACAGGCTGTTGCTCTCGAGCGATACCCGGATCGGCTGACCGCTCTCGAGGAGGCCGTCGTTGATGATCCGTACACGGCCGAGGTTGTAATCGACCGTATAGTCCTGGTTCTCGATGAGCCGAACGCCTCCGGAAGTGACCGTCACCGAACCTTCCGGAATGTTGAGGGCATTCAGCATGATCTCCGAGCTGACCTGGCTCTGGTATTGTCCCTTGATGCGGAAACGGTTCAACGAAGGAATCTGCTGGGCAGCCGTCTTGGTGCTGTCGTACAGCGGCTGGAACACGATGGTTTGGATGAGGGCCTGGGCCTGGTCGGGATCGGTCACCCTGGACTCGATCTGGTCGCTCAGGGATTGACCGAAGGGCTCAACCGACGGCAGGAAGACCCGACCGTTCTGGCTGTTCATGGTTCCCCCTTGGGTCGCCGCATTGTCCACGAAATCGTAGACGCCATCCGGTTGAAGCTGACCGTTGATGTCGATGCGGTCCATACCGAGCACCTGGATGAGAAGCTCACCGTCAAGGGGATCGCGCGGGATGTAGTTGAGGTCCACTCCTGTCGCCGGGTCGTTGTACCAGATGCCGATCCGGAAATCCTCGGAGCTCAAGCCGAAGGCACCCAGCGAATAGACATTTTTCATCATGAGGTCCCACAGGGGAGCCACGTCTCCATTCTCAAGGCTGACCCGCGTCACGGAGCTCTTCAACATTTTCAGCGCCAGCGCCCCCGGTGCAGCGTAACCATCCTGGCTGAGGGTGCCGACCTGGTAGGTCTCCCCTTCCAAGGTGTACTCATAGGCGACGGCGAGAACCTCCGCATTGTTGAGGGACTGCCTGAGGCTGATGAAGCCAAGTCGGTCGTTGTACGTGAACTCCGTCGGGGCCAGACGCCGGGCATTGCCCACCCGCTCGTAGTGGATGCCCTGATCGTAGATGGGCGATCCGTTGACATCCGTGAAGGACGCAATGGCCGCACCGGCTCCACTGAACCCCATGACGTTCGGGTCCCCGGTCATATCCAGGAAAATCTCGTTGTTGGCGTTGTTGGGCGCCCGGTTCAGGTTGATGCCGAGATCCGGACTGTCGGTCAAGTCGGCAATCGGCAAATCGGTCGACATATAGTCCGGATGCTCACCGATGTCCGTAAAGGCGAGAATGTTGCGGACGTCTTGTGTGTTCGCCTGGGTATTGACGACGTAGACCTCGATCCGCGTGATGCGGGCCCCCGAGTTCACCACCGGAAGACTCTGCAACGCATTGTCGTATTGGTTGCGGAAGTACTGGGAGAGGAAATAGTGACGGTTCGCTTCGTAGTCGTCCGCTCGGATGTCGAACTCTTGGGTCTGTGCACCGCCTTGGACCTCGATTTCCTTGCGCTCACCTTTCTGCTGACTGAATACGGTGGTGTTGTACACCTTGCCCCACTGCGTCTCGAGCTTCGTGCCGAACAGCGACTGGCTGCCCTGGATGAGGGTGCTCTGCAAGGGCATGCTGATGTTGCCCGCCTCGACGTTCTTCAGGATATCGTCCTCCTCACCCTGGAACCCGATGTTCATCTGGTTCTCGAAATCGAACGTGGCCTCGGTGTTGTAGTTCGTCCCCAGGTTGATCTTGTCCCCGATGCTGCCATCGATGGAGAGTTGGATCCGCTGATCGAAGTCAAACGTGGTGATGGCGCGGTCACGCTCCGCCAGACGGGGGTTCTCGGTCCGGCTGTAGCGGACGCCGAAATTCAATTCGGCCGAACCCTGCGGACGGATCTCGATCTCGTTGGAGCCGAAGATGGTCTCGAAGATCTCGGAGTCCACGGTCAACTTCGGAGCGAAACCGCGCTCCTCGTCGTCCACCTCCTGTTGCATCTCCGTCCAGAACTCGCTGAGGTTCTCGTCGATGTTGTACTCGAGGAATTCATCGAGCGTCAGGAACGTGGGGTTGCGGAAGTCCAACGTGTCCCCGAGCCGCTGCCGCACGATGTACTGGCCGGTGGTCTCATCATAATCCACCCCGTATTCGATGACATTGGGAAAATCAAGGCTCACTCCGCCCGGCGACTCCACCGGGTTCGGGAGGTCTGGGCCATGGGGAAGCGGCAATTCAAGAGAATCGGTTTGAGACCATGCCGAGAGGGGGCCTGCGGCCAACAGCCCGCAAAGCAACACGAGCCTCCCCCATGATGAGGGCCCCGTGGCAGTGCTTCCCGTTTTGGCGCTGCAGATGATCATGCGATATCCGGTCAAAGTCGTTTCAATGCAGCCCGGACGAATTCCTCCACAGTGTCCACACCCTCACTGGCGAGTTCATCGAGCACGGAATCCACCCGTTTCCGGTCGAATCCAAGGTTGCACAGTGCGCCCAACGCATCAGAACGGCGTGTATTGCCCCCTCCTGCAAATTCTTTGATTCCTCCGGAAACCTTTTCTCCCATCGTGGACCCGAACGCGGGATCCTTGCCCATCTTGTCCTGAAGGTCCACGAGTATGCGTTGGGCCGTTTTGGCACCGATGCCCTTGACGGCCTTCAATGCACCCACATCTCCCAGGGAAATCACCTCCACCAATTCGGAGGGCCCAAGTCCACTCAGGATCATGCGCGCCGTCTGGGCCCCGACACCACTGACGCTGGTCAACATCACGAACAGACTCCGCTCCGTGCCTTCGGAAAAACCGAACAGCAGTTGGGCATCCTCCCTGTATACCGCATGAATCAGCACCTTGCCCTCCGTCTGACCTGCAAGGGCAGAAGACGTGTGCAGACTGATGTTCACCATGTACCCGACCCCGGCGCATTCGACCACGACATAGGTCGGGGTCAATTCAACGAAGCGGCCGGAGAGATGATGGATCATGCGTTGTTCTGGGCATCGACCGCAGCGATGCGGACCATGTTGACGATTTCCCGCACACTTGAGCCCATTTGAAGGATGTGAAACGGCTTCCGCATACCGAGCAGCACCGGACCCACCACTTCGAAGCCACCCATCTCCTGCATGAGCTTGTAAGCGATGTTGCCTGCGGCCAGGTTCGGAAAAATCAGGGTGTTCACCTTACGTCCCCTCAGGTTGCTGAAGGGAAACAATTCTGCGGACAATTCACTGTTGAGGGCCACATTCGCCTGCATCTCGCCGTCGACAATCAAATCGGGGTGCTCCGCATGCAGGATGGACACTGCTTCCCTGGCCTTCTCGGCATCGCGGCCTTCGGCTGAACCAAAATTGGAATAGCTCAGCATGGCGATGCGGGGCACGATGCGCATCGAGCGCACCGCTTCCGCGGTCAACAGAGTGATGTCGACCAGTTCGCGGGCCGAAGGGTCGCGGTTCACGGTGGTGTCCGCGAAAAACATCGGGCCTGTCTTCGTCTGGACGATGTACATCCCCGCCACCTTGCGCACACCATCCGCAAGGCCGAGCGTCTGCAGGGCGGGCAACAAACTCTCCCTGTAATTTCTCGTCAGTCCGCTGATGACCGCATCCGCCTCACCGGTCTCCACCAGCATCGAACCGAAATAGGTCCTGCGCCGCATCAGCCCAAGGGCCTCCTGACGGGTCAATCCCTTCCGCTGCCGCTTCATGAGCAGATGCCCCGCAAATGCCGACACCCGGTCCTCTTCCATCGGATCTGTGGGATCGATGATCTCGACTTCGGGCAATTCAATCCGGTGCTCCTCGATGAGCGAAGCGATGACTTCTCTGGATCCAAGCAGGACAGGTTCCACGATGCCCTCGTCCCGAGCGGTTTCGATGGCTTTGAGAACCTTGTAGTGGTCCGCTTCGGCAAACACGATGCGTTTGGGATTCTTGCGTGCCCGACCACTGAGGTTGCGCACCAGCGTGTTGTCCTGGCCTAGCCGGCTCGCGAGCACCCGCTTGTAGTCCTCCCAGTCGCGGATGGGTTCACGGGCCACCCCACTGTCCATGGCCGCTTTGGCCACTGCCGGTGCTACGGTCGTAATGAGGCGCGGATCCATCGGTTTCGGGATGATGAAATCCTCGCCGAAGCTCAAACCGCGTTGGTCATAGGCCTCATTGACCTCATCGGGCACATTCTCCTTGGCCAACGCCGCAATCGCGTGCACTGCCGCCATTTTCATCTCGTCATTGATGGCCGTGGACCTGACATCCATCGCACCGCGAAAAATGAAGGGGAAGCCGAGCACATTGTTGACCTGATTGGGGTGGTCACTTCGGCCCGTGGCCATGATGATGTCTGGGCGGGCCGCCTTGGCTTCCGCGTAAGGCACTTCCGGGTCTGGGTTCGCCAAGGCGAAAACGATGGGCTTTTCGGCCATCGCCTTGATCATCTCACCGGTCACCAGGCCTCCCCTGCTCAAGCCGAGAAATACATCCGCCCCCTTGAGGGCTTCCGCGAGGTCACCGAAGGCCTTTTTGGAATGCGCAAACACTTGTTTTCTGCTGTCGAGGGCCTCTCGACCGGCATGCAAATGGCCCTTGCTGTCAAAGACCACAATGTTCTCAAGGCGAACCCCCAACTGCATGTAGAGGTCCAGGCAGGCCATGGCGGAAGCGCCCGCCCCACTCACCACAAGGCTGACCTCATCCAATTTCTTTCCTGCCAGCTCAAGTGCATTGATCAGGGCCGCACCGCTGATGATGGCCGTACCATGCTGGTCATCATGCATCACCGGGATATCGAGTTCCTCTTTGAGGCGGCGTTCGATTTCGAAGGCCTCCGGAGCCTTGATGTCCTCAAGGTTGATCCCTCCGAATGTCGGTGCGATTGCCTTGACCGTTTGGACGAAAGTCTCCACATCGGACGCGTCCACTTCGATATCGAAGCAGTCCAGATCGGCAAAGACTTTGAACAACACCCCCTTGCCCTCCATGACGGGCTTCGAGGCGGCCGGACCGATGTTGCCCAGGCCCAGCACCGCAGTGCCATTGGATATCACACCGACGAGGTTGCCCTTGGCGGTGTATTTGTAGACATCATCGGGATTCTTCTTGATCTCGAGACAAGGCTCCGCCACACCCGGTGAATAGGCAAGGCTGAGATCACGCTGGGAACTGTAGGGTTTGGATGGAATGACCTCCACCTTGCCCTGTCGGCCCCGGCTGTGGTAATCCAGCGCCTCTTTCCTTCTGATGCTGCTCATCGTATGGGTGCTGTCTTGCGCCGCGAAGATGGTCCCATCCCCTGCGGACACCAAACAGGCTGCAATGGAAATATCCTCAGCGGGAGACGCTGAACTTCCGACTCTGCACGATTTGCCCCTTGGACTCGAACGCGTGGAGGTACACCCCTGGGGCGAACTCCATCCCGTCAATCCAAACCATGCCGCGGCCGGGCGCCACCACGACCGACTTGACTTCCCGTCCCGTCAAGTCCAAGATGAGCATTCGACCACCATCGGGGGCGAAATACGACATGACAGACCTGCCCACCACCGGATTTGGAGAGAGTGGCGCGAATCCAATAGGCTGCTCTTCTTCGACGGACAGCACACACCCGCCGGCTTCCACTCCTGCACAGAACAAAACGGTGTGACACACATCCGGTACGCCCTGTTGGGTGGCCTTGAAACAATATTCAAGGGCCGTAACACCACTGACGCCATTGGGATAGTAATCCGAGATGAGCCAATCTTCAGCTCCGAAAGCATTGATTCCCGTCGTGTCCATGGGATTCAAGGACAAAGCCAGCGGCAAGGCACTCTCCCCCGCTCCGTAAGGGTAGCAGGTTCCTCCCCAACAAAACCGCTCGTAGGCCCCGGGGTTTCCCGGGAGATAGGGCAGGTTCATCTCATCGACTACCTGAACCACATTGCGCTCAACGTACAGGGTCATGGGATTCTCCGTGGCATTCGTCACGAGCCATTCCGCCACCATGACGGTATCCGAAGGACTTCCTTCAACGACCTCGACCGGCTCGATGAGGGTCGGACCTTGAGCCATTCCGGCCATTCCCATCACCGCACAAAACAAGGCCGCCAAGGCACCTTTGGTATGCTGAAAATTGTCGTGCATGCGGCAAAGTTACACTTCCCACGCTTCGCCTGTACCTCTACAACCCCCGCAAAACTTGAATTTTGCACCCTTGAAACCCCAACATCGCCCGTGAACGCCGACGTTCGTGAAATATTGCCGTGCAACGCTATATTTACCTGCCTTGTTAAGGATTCGGAATCGAACACAACTCAACCCTGCTAAATGAAGCACTTTTACACCGCGCTTGTTGCGCTCTTTATCAGTTTCTCCGCTGCCGCTCAATTGCCTGACGGAAGCATTGCTCCCGACTGGACCGCTGCAGACATCAATGGAGTAGAGCACAACCTCTACGATCTCCTCGACGAAGGCAAGAAGGTCATCATCGACTTCTCCGCCACCTGGTGCGGCCCCTGCTGGAGCTACCACAACACGGGTGCACTGGAGGACATCTGGGAAACCTACGGGCCCGACGGAACGGACGAGGTATACGTTTTCTTCATCGAAGCAGACGACACCACGACCCCCGAAGACCTTGAGGGAACAGGTGGTGCCACCCAAGGCAATTGGATCGAAGGAACGGGCTACCCGATCATCGATGACGGAGGAAGCATCTTCGACGATTACGATGGTGCTTACTATCCAACCATCTACACGATCTGCCCGAACCGCATGCTCGTCGAGAGCAGCCAGATCAGCGCAGATGACCATGCCGCCATTCTGTTCGCCAATGACTGCGCCGCAGCTACACAGGCCAACGATGCGGCCGTTCTGAGCTACACGGGCGAGACCATCAGCTGCAGCAACAGCCCCTCGGCCATCAGCGTGCAGATGATGAACCTCGGCCTTGACAACCTCACCAGCGCCACGTTGGAGATGTTCGTCGGCGGCAACAGCGTCATGAGCTACAACTGGAGTGGAAACCTCGACACGTACGAAATCGAGGACGTGCAGATGGGCAGCCACCAGTTCAGCGGCAGCACCGAGTTCGAGATCCGCATCACGAGCGGTGACGAGAACTCCGACAACGACGTCGTGGCCGCCAGCGTTGAAGGTGCCAGCCCCGGAACGACCCTCTTCTACGTCTACATCGAAACCGATGGCTGGGGTGAGGAGACCGGCTGGGAAATCAGGGACGGCAGTGGCACCGTTGTGGCAGATGTCACCGCAGGAACATACGCCAACACCACCACCTATGAGGAGTACGTCGGTGTGCCCAGCACCGGTTGCTACACCTTCACCATCACCGATACCTACGGTGACGGCATCTTCGGAAGCCAGTGGGGCAGTGTGGATGGTGCTTGCTACGTGACGACCGTCAATGACGACTTGACCACAGCGAGCTACGTGTACAGCTACAATGGCAGCTACAACTTCGCCGAGGAGAGTGCTGCCGCCGACGTGCAGACTGTCGTTGGCCTCGACGAGCAAGTCGCAGAGACCTCCTTCAACGTTTACCCCAATCCGGTAGAGAACGTGGCTTGGGTCGACTTGAGCCTCGCAGGCTCCGAAGAAGTGCGCCTCGACGTGGTAAACCTGCTCGGACAGCGCGTGCTCTCTCAGGATATGGGCACGATGTCCGCAGGCAACAGCCGCGTGCAGCTTGACCTTGCGGGAGTGGATTCAGGCATCTACCTGGTCACCTTGACCGCCGGTGATACCGCCACCACCCTGCGCGTCACGAAGAAGTAATTCTTCTCGATATCGTTTTTTGGAAGACCGATGGGGCCCCGCCTCATCGGTCTTTCTTTTCTTGCAGAACCTGCTTGAACGAACATGATCCGATATTTCACCCTGCTGTCTTTGTCTGCCTGTTGCCTGACTTCCGCATTGGCCCAAGACATACCTTCCATCGAACTCAAAGACCTCGGAGACCTGACGGTGGACACCCGCGCTCTGGTGGATGAGGCCGATGGACCGGTACTCTTCTGTTTCTGGGCCACCTGGTGCAGCCCCTGCAAGAGGGAACTCAACAACTACGCCGATCTCTACACCGATTGGCAGGAGGAGACCGGCGTGGAAATCGTCGCTGTCTCCATTGACGACCCCCGCAGCATGATGCGGGTCAAGCCCTACGTGAACAGTGTGGGATGGGATTACACCATCCTGCTCGATCCCAACAAAGCGTTCGCTCGCGCCATGCAGGTCAACAATGTCCCGCATACCTTTCTCGTGAATGCGGAGGGCAATGTGGTCTGGCAACACAACAACTATGCGGACGGCGACGAAGATGAGCTGTACGAGGAACTGTTGAAGCTCGGAGCAGAATGAAGCGTCTCGTGCTCCAGGCTCTGCTCCTGGCTCCATTTTTTGCCCAACCGCTGCTCGGACAGGACGATGATCCGGTCGGTTCTGTTACCGGCAATGTCCAGCTCCTATTCCAGACCTATCAGGAAGACTCCCTCATCGGCGCGCAGGTTCCACCGGGCAAGACAGGGTTCAATGCGTTCGGCAATCTCATTTACACACGCGGCGACTTTTCCGCCGGCATGCGTTACGAAAGCTATCTCGACCCCATCCTCGGCTATCCCGGAAGATTCCGCGGTTCGGGCATTGGATACCGCTACGCGAATTATGCCAAGGAGAACTTCGAGGTCACCATCGGCAACTTCTACGAACAGTTCGGCTCTGGCCTTGTCCTGCGCGCCTATGAAGAGCGCCAACTGGGCATCGACAACGCCCTGGACGGATTCCGCCTGACCCTTCGACCGATACAGGGGATGACCCTCAAGGGACTGGTCGGAAAGCAGAGGTTCGATTTTGACTCCCGCCTGATCAACAGCCCGGGCATCGTGCGCGCTTTTGATGGGGAAATCAACCTCAACGACGCCTTCGAGCGTTGGGCGGCGGGGAGCACGCGCGTCACACTCGGAGCGAGCTTTGTCAGCCGCTTCCAAGCCGGCAGCACCATCTCCAAGGACACACTCGTACTGGAGCTCCCACAGAATGTCGGCGCATGGGGCTACCGAGCACAGTTGCAGAAAGGCGGCTTCCAATTGATGGGAGAATACGTGCGCAAGATCAACGACCCCAATGCGGACAACGGATATACCTACCGCGATGGAGAGGGCTTTCTCCTCAATGCGGGATGGTCCACCAAGGGCCTGGGCATCAATGTCGGATTCAAGGGGGTCGACAACATGCAATTCCGTTCCGACCGGAACCTCCAGCTGTTCGATCTGCCGGTCAACTACATCCCGGCGATCACCAAGCAGCATACCTACAACCTTGCAGCCACGCTCTATCCCTATGCGACCGTCGTCCAGGGCGAGGTCGGATGGTCCGCGGAAGTCTTCTACACGGTCCCGAAGAACAGCAAGCTCGGCGGCAAATACGGCACCAAGATCAGCTTCCAATACGCCACGGCGAGCAGCCTCGACACCACCAACCTCAGCGGGGTGGAGGGCGCTGTGAACGGTTATCGACGGAACAGCTGGAAAGCGGGCAGCGAACTCTTCATCCGCGACATCAACTTCGACATCAGCCGCAAATTCTCGAAGGGCTTCAAGGCCAAGTACGCCTTCTTCCATTTCGACTTCAATACCCTCGCCACGCCGGTCACCACCGACTACAAGGGCATCGTGAACGCCAACGTTCACGTGGTGGAGACACAGGTCCGCATCAAGAAGGGCCACAGCCTGCGCACGGAAGTCCAGGCCTTGTTCACCGGCACGGACATGAAGGAAGTGGACGGTGAGATGAAAGAGGTCAAACAGGACAAGGGGGACTGGGCCACGGTGCTCGCAGAGTACTCCGTCAGCCCGCATTGGTTCTTTTCCGTACTCGACCAATACAATTTCGGCAACCCCAGCCCCGACCAGCGCGTTCACTACCTGTACGGAACCGTCGGCCGGATCGAGGGTGCCCACCGACTCTCCATCGGCTATGGCAAGCGCCGCGAAGGCATTTTCTGCATCGGTGGCGTCTGCCGGGCCGTCCCCGCCTCCAACGGCTTTGAGATCACCTTCACGAGCAGCTTCTGACCATGAAACTCCACTCCAGACTCCTCGGATTGTTCGGCTTCGTCCTGCTGCTCGCCAGCGGATGCGATGTCATCGAGGACCCCGTCGTCCCGCTCACCATCAACTACCAGGGTGCCGCCGAACCACCCACCTTCGACGCGATGACCAACGGACCCCAGCACGTGCTGCTCGAGGACTTCACGGCCCACCAATGCGGCAATTGTCCCCCCGCCGGCGCCCTGGCCGCCCAGCTCGAAGCGGAGCATGAGGGCCTCGTCCATGTGCTCGCCATCCACGCAGGCTCCTTGGCCGCCGTCAGCGATGCTCCCTTCGACACGGACTGGACCAATGAGGAGGCCTACGTCTATTGGGACCAATTGGCCTTCCAGGTCAACCCCATCGGCCGTGTCAACCGTCGCGGTGGCCCTGCGGAAATCGTATCGCCCAACAACTGGACCACAGTCGTGGGTGCGGAACTGGCCCTCACGCCTTCTGCCCACCTCCAGGGTGTCGCCATCCCGGACCCCGACGCACCGGGCAACGTCCACCTGCACACCCATGTGACCTTTGCAGATGCCATTCCGGGAGAAGTGCGCCTCGCCCTGCTCATCAGCGAGAGCCACCTTGTCGCCGCCCAGCTGGACTACGGCAGCAGCCCCGAGGTGATCGAGGACTTCGAACACAACCACTTGCTGCGGGGAAGCCTCAGCGGGGCGGAAGGCCTCGTCATCGCCACGGATCCGGCAGCGGGAAGCACCATCCAACTCGATTACACCCTCGCTTGGGAAGACGCGTGGGCACTGGAGAACAGCCACATCCTGGCCATCCTTTCGAACGCCGATGGCGAGGTCCTGAATAGCCTCGACCTGCCCATCAACCCATGACGATCCGCCACACCACCCTTGCTGTTGGATTGGGCATCGGACTGTTGCTCAGCACTGCGGGCCAGGCCCAGATACTGCGGTTCGATGGAGGACCGGTGGCCGGCTTCAATGCCAGCCAGGTGCAGGGCGACGACTACACAGGGTTCAACAAGCTCGGCCTGTCCGGAGGGGCCTTCATTGACGTCCGCAACCCCGACAACTACTGGGGCATCCGACTGGAGATGCACTACGCCGAGAAAGGCAGCCGCCGCGGAGGCGATCCTGAATTGGGCACCACGACCATCGAACTCCGCATGAACTACATCGACATCCCGCTCCTGCTCGACATCAACCTCGGGGACTACCAGGTCGGATTCGGGCCCTACCTCGGCCGCATGATCAAGGCCGAAAAATGGCAACGGGTATCCGACACCTCCAGCAGCCTCGAGGACGACCTCAACACCTGGGACGTCGGCGGACAGGCCTACGCCCGGACGCCCATCGGCGAGTCCGCCTTCTTCCAAGCCCGCATCTCGGGCAGCGCACTGAGCCTCAAGAAGGACGGACCAGCGCTCGGCGGCACCCCATTCGGACCCCGCGTCCGCAACGTCACCCTCCACTTCGGCATCGGCTGGAGCCTCCGCGGCAACTGATTCTCGGAAGATTCAGCTTCCTGGGGCAGCCTGATCGCTCAGCTGTTGCACCCGAGAGGCTGGACCTCTTGATTTGCCAATATGAAGAACCTTCTGCTGCTTGCTGGCTCTCTACTGGCCATTCCTGTGTGCGTCATGGCCACCGACCGTTTCGTCGACAACACTTTGTCTTCGGGAAATGGAACCACCACGTTCAACTCCATCTCGTCCGCAGTAGCTGCGTCGGACATCAACGACCGCATCATCATCGCACCCGGAACGTACAGCGAGCCTCAGCTTCTCCTTCCCCACGCATTGGCCACTGATTCATGGAATCCCGCATCACCTTACTGGTGATGGTGCTGTTCGGGACTGTGGCGCACGCGCAATGGTCCTCACCCACCGTTACCCAAGCGGAGTACTTCTTCGGCGTGTTCGATCCCGGAGAGGGGAATGGGACGCCTTTCCTGGCTGAGGACGGGGCGTTCGATTCCGGTGTCGAATCCCTCCTGAGGACGTCACTCGACTGGACCATTTCTGCCGGGCCCATCCTTTTCAATGTTCGCGTCAAAGGCGTGGATGGACAATGGGGAAGCCTGTTCAAGAAACCCGTCTGGCCTCAGGGCCCCAACCCCAACCCCTCCCTCATTCCATCTGGCCCGCTGGTCATTTGCCCGGGAGAGACGGTCACCATCCCTTACGAAGGCCCCAACGGTGGGAACATCACCTGGTTTGATCGTGGACTGAAGACGAAAGGTGATCATGTCCTCCACCAAATGGAGACAGTGCCTCACTCCTCGAATTCGCCGAAGAGGGGCCAGTCGACGGCCTCGACTTCGGTGCGCCATGCTGCGAACACCTCGCGGATGCGGGCGAGGTGGTCCTCGGCATCCTTGACCGCGCGGTCCAGCGCCTTGAGGGCGTCCATCGCATTGGTCCCCGGCGCCGCCAAGCCACCATCGGCGTA
Organism: uncultured Flavobacteriales bacterium; assembly: GCA_938082505.1. Taxonomy (GTDB): domain Bacteria; phylum Bacteroidota; class Bacteroidia; order Flavobacteriales_D; family Sanyastnellaceae; genus UBA8752. Next base: position 35,954 of record CALLLH010000025.1, on the reverse strand, counting down.
GCTCATCGCGTGCCACAAGCGATCCTGGATGCGCACGACCGCGTCATAACCGTTGAAGTCTTCCGGGGTGAAGTAACGCTCATCGAGGGCCGTCCATTCGCCTTCCAATGAATCCACCAAGGTCTTGATGGGCTTGTAGGTCGTATCCCCATCGGCCAAGGAACGCTTGACGTGCCGCATGCGGTCCGAAACCGCATCGCCTGCCCTGCGCATGCGCTTGAGTTCCTCGTAGACGGCATCCGCACGACCCACTACGGCATACACCTCGTTCATATGGGTCCGCTGGGCGGAACGCACCTCAGCCGTTGCGGATCGCCGCGGATCGAGCATCACCTGTACTTCCGTCCTCCCCCATTCAATGGTGGTTGAATCTCCCTCCAAGGTGAGCACCATCGTGTAAGTGCCCGGCTCCACAGGGAATCCTCCACCGGGGCGGGCATCCTTGTCGCGTTTGCGCCGTGATGGCCAGAAGGCCCCGGTCCCCCGCATGTCCCAGCGCAGCATGTCCATGCCCGCCTCAGGCTCGGGCTCCATCGTCCTCACCGTATCCCCTGCCGCATCCAACACGTGCAACAGGAAAGTCTGCCCCTTGCCAACGGCATCGAGGCTGTCTTCATTGAAATGACAATGCACCCGGGCTCCGCGGCCCTTGTTGTCGCCGGACCAGTATCCATTGGCCGGGAACCGCTCCCCTGCTGGTCGCCGCCATTCCGCCATGACACCTGGATCAGAGGGGAACATCGTGCAGGCCGCTCCACCGAACTCCTCGTCAGCACCGGCCGCCACAAAGGCCCGCACCACTTCGAGGGCATCGATGATGTACACCCCACGACCAAACGTACCGAGCACGAGGTCGGACTCGCGCTCCTGCAGGACAATGTCCCGGACCGGAACGGCCGGCACACCATCTGACCAACGCGTCCAGGATACACCTCCATTGTGGCTCCACCACAGGCCCTGCTCGGTACCGCACCAGAGCAAACTGGGCTCCTCCGAATCCTGCAGAACGCATTGCACGTGTCCGAGCACGTCGCCATCGGCGATGATGCGCTCCCACTTGGCCCCTCCATCGAGCGTGCGATAGAGATACGGCGTCCAATCGTTGCGGCGGTAGTTGTTGGCCGCCACATAGACCTCATCGGGGTTGTGCGGAGAGATGCGCACCTGCGGAATCCAACTGCCGGCGGGCAACCCCTTGAGCCGGCCGCTCATCTCCGTCCAGGTTGCACCACCGTCGGTGGTCCGGTGCAAGAGGCCATCGTCCGATGAGGCCCAAACTTCCTTGGGGCGCTGTGAATGTGGCGCAATGCAAAGGAGCGTAGTGTGATTTTCCGCATTCGTCGCATCCGTGGTCAAGCCACCGCTTTCCGTCTGCTTCTGCTTTTCGGGATCGTTGGTCGTCAGATCGGGTGAAATGAGCTTCCACGACTGGCCGCGGTCCTCACTGTGGTGCACGAACTGGCTGCCGAAGTACACCCCGTCGGGATTGTGGGGATCGATGGCGATGGCCGCGTTCCAATTGTACCGGAGCTCGACGCTGTCCGGGTGGTTCGGCTGGATGAAGGTCATCGCGCCGGTCGGAATGTGCAGCCGGTAGACATTGCCGCCCTGTGACATCGAATAGGCCATGTCGGGGTCGCCTGGCATCGGGACGACATCGAAGCCGTCGCCGAAGCTGATCTCCTGCCAATCCTCGTTGCGGATGCCGTCACCGTGCCACACGTAGGCCGGCGCCTTCCACGAGCCATTGTCCTGCAGGCCCCCGTAGACGTTGTAGGGCATGTCGTTGTCGACGTTGATGTGGTAGAACTGGCCGACGGGCAGGTTATGGACGAAGCTCCACGTCTCGCCTCCGTCGCGGCTGATGTTGATCCCACCATCGTTGCCGTTGAGGATGAAGTCCGAATCCTCCGGATCCTGGTACCACGCATGGTGGTCCGGGTGGGCACCGCTGTAGGGCAGGATGACCTCGAAAGTGCGTCCCCCATCCGTGCTCTCGCTCACCATGCTGTAGAGGTTGAACAAACGGTCGGGGTCCTGCGGATCGGCGTGGATTTCGGCGTAGTAGAAGGGCCGGTTGCCAATGTTCTTGGTGGAGACCAATTCGAAGTACTCGCCACCGTCGGTGCTCTTGTACAAACCGGTCTTCTTGGATTCGATGAGCGCGTAGACGATGTCCGGATCCGCCGGGCTCATCGTGAGGCCCATGCGGCCCAGCTTGCCATCGGGCAGACCCTCGTCCTCCCCAAGGCGGGTCCAGTTGTCGCCCCCATCATGGGTGACGTACAAGCCGCTGCCTTCACCACCCGAGGTGAAAAACCAGGGCTCCCGGTGGAAGGACCACATGGCGGCAAAAATCTTGTCGGGATTGCTCGGGTCCACAATCATCTCCGCGCAACCGGTCGTGTCGTCGATGGACAGCACGTGGTCCCAAGTCTCGCCGCCATCGCGCGTGCGGAAGACGCCCCGCTCCGGATTGGGGCCCCAGGCGGAGCCCATCGCCCCCACGTAGACCGTCTTCGGATCGGTGGGGTGGATGCGGATGCGGTGGATGGTTCGCGTGTCCTCAAGGCCCATCATCGACCAGGTGGTGCCACCGTCGATGGAGCGGTAGATGCCGCGCCCCGAAGTATGGCTGTTGCGCGGGTTGCCTTCGCCTGTGCCCGCCCAGATCACGTCGGGGTTGGAGGGCGCCACGGCGACAGATCCGATGCTCAGGATGTCCTGGTCATCGAACAGCGGCTCCCAAGTCGTGCCGCTGGACGTGCTGCGCCAAAGACCGCCGCTCGCCGTTCCCGCATAGATGATGTCACGGTCCGTCGGGTCCACCGTGAGCGCCGTCACGCGGCCGCTCATGGTACCCGGTCCAATGTGCCGGACGGGGTGGTCCTCAAAAATGTCCTGTGCCTTGAAGTCCGACGGGGAGAGGAACATCCCCAGAAAAAACAAAGCCGTTGCGATGCAGGTGAATCGGTTCATGCAGCGGAAGATACCGCATGTGCCGGGGCATTGCGGACGCCCGAGGCATGACCATACTGCAGGAGGATGACGATTGTCATTTCCGGTGGTGGGCGAGGTCAGTTCGGAGGGTCAACCGGGCTCCCATGTTTGCTCTGTCAACGAACAACAACAACACACAAATCCTCAACGCCATGAACTACAAAGTCTCCTCCCTCTTCGCTGTCGCCTTCGCCTTCTTCGCCTTCGCTGCCAGCGCCAACGTCTCCACCGACAACGCCGTAAACATCCCAATGGAAATGACCGACACGGTCGACGGCGCCATCACCATGAGCGCGGCCGTGCAGCTGCCCGACGGCAGCACCTCCCGCAAGACCCAGACCTTCCGGAACATGCAACAGGCGGTCGATGGATACGTCAAGTTCGTGACCAACCTGCCCTTCGGTTCAACATTGATCCGCGTGCAGTTCACCGATGAGTTCGGCAATGTGGTCCTCGCGGCCCAGGGCTGAAACCCGAGCGACATCCCCACTTGATGTCCACTTGAACCGGGGCGGCCTCCTTTCGGAAGCCGCCCCTCTTCTTTTGCCTTGTTGGCATTGACCATACCACTGCTGGTTGCGACCTTGCGGGCATGACGCCACAGGATTACCTCGCCCAGAACAAGGACCGCTTCCTCGACGAACTGTTCGACCTGCTCCGCATTCCCTCCATCAGTGCCGACCCGGCCTTCGCCGACGACGTGATGCGCTGCGCGGAATCCGTGGCCGACCACCTGCGCAAAGCCGGCGCCAACAACGTCGAGGTCATGCCCACGCCCGGCTACCCCGTCGTCTATGGCGAACGCATCGTCGACCCTGCCCTGCCCACCGTCCTGGTTTACGGCCATTACGATGTCCAGCCGCCGGATCCGCTCGACCTCTGGACCTCGCCGGCCTTTGAGCCGGTCATCCGCAAGACCGAGCTGCATCCGGAGGGTGCCATCTTCGCCCGCGGCGCCTGCGACGACAAGGGCCAGATGTTCATGCACGTCAAGGCACTGGAGGCCATGGTGCAGACCGGCCAACAGCCTTGCAACCTCAAGTTCATCGTGGAGGGGGAGGAAGAAGTGGGCAGCGACCACCTCGACGCCTTCCTCGAGGACAACCGCGAAAAGCTTGCGGCGGACCTCGTGCTCGTCAGCGACACCGGCATCATCGCCAACGACATCCCGAGCATCACCACCGGCCTGCGCGGCCTGAGCTACGTGGAGGTCAAACTGGTGGGGCCGAACCGCGACCTGCACTCCGGCCTGTACGGCGGGGCCGCCCCGAACCCCATCAACATCCTCTGCGAACTCATCGCCTCGCTCAAGGACGACCAACAGCGCATTGCCGTTCCGGGCTTCTATGACAAGGTCATCGAGCTGTCCACGGAAGAGCGCGCCGCCATGGCGGAGGCCCCCTTCAGCGAGGACGAGTACCGCAAGAGCATCGACATCGGGGCCACCGAAGGCGAGCCCTCCTACTCCGCAACGGAGCGCATGTCCATCCGGCCTACCCTCGACGTCAACGGCATCTGGGGCGGCTACACGGGCGAAGGCGCCAAGACCGTCATCGCCTCCGAGGCCAAGGCCAAGATTTCCATGCGCCTCGTCCCCGACCAGGATCCCGACGAGATCACGCAGCTCTTCAAGGATCACTTCGAATCCATCTGCCCGCCCAGCTGCAAGGTGGAGGTGACCATCATGCACGGCGCCCACCCGGCCGTCACCCCCATCGACCACCCGGGCTACAAGGCCGCCGCCGCAGCCATGGAAGCCACCTTCGGCCGCAAGCCGGTCCCCTTCCGCGGAGGCGGCAGCATCCCCATCGTGACCAGCTTCGAGCGCATCCTCGGCCTGAAAACCGTCCTGATGGGCTTCGGCCTCGACAGCGACGCCATCCACTCCCCGGATGAGCACTACGGGGTCTTCAACTACTTCAAGGGCATCGAGACGATTCCGCACTTCCACGCGCGGTTCGCGGAATTCCATGAGGGCTGATTCCCCCTTGTTTCTTCACGGAATTCGGGCCTTTGCGTGGATGCTCGCTTTGGCCATTGTATCGGGCTGCGGCATCCGGGATTTCGAGGTCCACAGCGTCGCCATCGAAGGGTTGGATGGACTTGGAAGCGAAGAGGCCACGGTGACCGTCGCACTCGGGATCCACAACCCGAATCCCTACAAGGTCACCGTCATCGGGGACCACATGGGACTGTGGATCTCGGGGGATTCCATCGGCACCATTTCCTTCGGCCAGGGCATCACCCTGCCCGCCAAGGAGGCCGAACAGGTCGCCATGTCCGCCAAACTGGACATGCAACGGGTCAACGCCGCCCTCAACAAGAACCTGCTGGGCATCTTCATCCAGGGCCTTGAAATCGGAGTCGAAGGCACGGTGACCGGCAAGGCCTGGGGCACCCAGCGCACCATTGAGGTGCACCACACCGAGCGCATCAGCCTGGTCCAATGAATAATGGAGCAGCACCTGCTCGACACCGCCCCCTTGGCGAATCGACAGGGCAAACATGCCGGCAGTCCTGAGCCATCGCTTGGCCCCCCTTTGGTCCCATCGGACGACTTTCATCCGTGGCACCGCAAGGCCCTGAATGGGACAGGTACGCGGTATCTTGCAGCCGCGCGTTTGGTCAATGAATTCCCCAGACACTCCTACCGCTCCTGCCACTGCCCACAGGCATGGAAGCTTGCAGTTCGACGACACCCGAACCGCATTCGCACACCGGTCCACGGGTGACCTCAAGCGGGCCCGCTGGATGTTCGGACTGATCGGATCACCCGCACTGGTCAGCTTCGGAGCGAGAGCAGTGCGCATCACACTGGCCCTGCGCATTCCGATTGATTGGGCCCTCAGACCGGTGTTCGATTATTTCTGCGGGGGAGAAGACATCGAGGAAAGCATGGGCACGGCCCAAAGGCTCTCCCAATTCGGGGTAAGGACCATTCTGGACTACAGCGCGGAAGGACAAACCGGCGAAGAAGCCTTGGATTCCGCATTGAAGCAGATCATGGCCGCCGTCGCCGCCGCCGAGGGAGACGACCGCTTCGCCTTTGCCGTTTTCAAAGTCAGCGCACTGTCCGACAACGCCTTGCTTGAACAAGTAAGCAGAGGTCAACTCGATGACATCGGGAAAGCCGCCTGGGAGCGTGTGAGGGACAGGGTGTCCAAAGTGTGTGCCACCGCTGCCGACAAGGGCGTTCCTATCATGATCGACGCCGAAGAAAGTTGGCTTCAGGGCGCCATCGACCACCTGGCGGAATCCATGATGCGGCAGCACAATCGGGAAACATGCCGCATCTACACCACAGCCCAGCTCTACCGCCACGACCGGTTGGAATACATCCACAGCCTCACGGAATCGGCGCGCAGCGAAGGGTGGATCGCCGGAGTCAAGCTTGTCCGGGGTGCCTACATGGAGAAAGAGCGGCAAAAGGCGACGGATGAAAACCGTCCATCGCCAATCCAACCGGACAAGGCTTCCACCGATCGCGACTTCGATGCCGCCGTCAACTTCGCGCTGGACCACCTGGACCACCTGAACATCGTTTGTGGCTCCCACAACGAGGAAAGCACCCTGAAGTTGGGCCGCGCCATGCAGGATAGGGGCATCGACCCTTCCGATACGCGGATCGCATTTGCCCAGCTTCTCGGCATGAGCGACAACCTCAGCTTCAACCTCGGAGCCGGGGGGTTCAATGTCGCCAAGTACGTCCCTTACGGACCGCTGAAGGAGGCCATTCCCTACCTCATCAGACGTGCTGAGGAGAACACTTCCGTTGGAGGTCAGACCTCGCGGGAGCTCGAGCTCATACGCAAGGAACTGCAGCGCCGCAAGGGCGCTTGATGCCGTCCCTCAGGGACAGTCGCAACCAGCCGGCAATGTCTCCAGTTGCAATGCCCGAACGGCGGTGGTCGAATCTGTGACCACGAACTCCGCGGCCCGACCGTCTCCACGGATGAGGTAGAACTTGCCGGTCCCCTGTTCATCGCGCACATCGCTGTCGCCATAGGCGATATCGCCTTCCTCCAACAGACGCCTCAAATCGGCCATCGACACCGCGCCACACTGCATCAAGCACCGCGTGCGCTCATCTCCCATCAATCCCGCTTCGCCGAGGAACTGACGCACCTGCGGATTGGGCAGCCATTGCATGCAGGAACGGCTACCGAAAAAGAAAAGGGCCAGCAGGGTGCCGATCAGCAGCCCGATCATGTAGCGCCACAGTCGTTGGATGAACGTCATGATGCAAAGATGGGCGAAGGGGCATCGTAACTTCGAGCCATGCTGAAGACGGAGGGCCTGCATTACAGGTATGAGGGCAGCGAGAGCGAATTGGCCTTTCCAGATCTCCGTCTGGAGAAGGGCAAGGAATTGTTGCTGCTCGGCGCTTCGGGAACGGGCAAGACCACCCTGCTCCACCTGGTGGCGGGGATGCGGACACCGACGGCAGGCAGCGTTGAATTGGCCGGTCAGGCATTCAGTACTCTGGGCACCGCCGACCGGGACCGCACCCGGGGCCGCCACATGGGCATCGTATTCCAGACCGCCCACTTCGTCCGCAGCCTGACCGTGGGCGAGAACCTCGGACTGGCCCGTTCACTGGCCGGCTGCCCTGATGACGAACAGGTGATCGCGGGGTTGCTGGAAGACCTTGGATTGGCCCATAAGCTGCACGCCAAGGTCGATGCACTGTCCGTCGGTGAGCAGCAACGGGTCTCCATCGCACGCGCCGTGGCCCACGGACCCGGGTTGATCCTCGCGGACGAACCGACCAGCGCCCTCGACGATGCGAATACGGACGCGGTCCTGTCCCTGCTGCGGAAACAGGCGGAAAGGACCGGTGCCGCCCTGCTCATCGTCACCCACGACCAAAGGCTGAAAGACAGGATGACGGACCATGTCGAATTGAACCTGCACCCATGAAGGCCGCCCGACTCGCCCGCCGCAATGTCCTGCACCGGCCCCTCGAAACAGGGCTGAGTGTGCTGCTGCTCGCATTCGGCGTGGGCATCATCAGTTTGATGCTGCTGATGCAACGCAGCCTGACCGAGGACCTCGACCGCAACATCAAGGACATCGACCTTGTCCTCGGCGCCAAGGGCAGCCCCCTGCAGCTCATCCTCGCCAACGTCTACCACGTCGATGTCCCCACCGGGAACATCTCCCTCGCCGAGGCGCGCAAGGTGATGCGACACCCTTACATCTCCGAGGCCATTCCCTTGGCATACGGCGACAACTATGAGCTCTTCCGCATTGTAGGCACGGAACCGTCCTATCCGGCACACTACAGTGCAGAAGTTGACGATGGCAGGATGTTCGAAGCCCCCTTCGAGGTGGTCGTCGGACAGGAAGTGGCCGCTGCAACGGGCCTCGCACTCGGGGACACCTTTTTCAGCGCCCATGGCCTCACGGACGGGACCGACGTACACCGCGACAAGGCCTATACCGTGGTCGGGACCTTCGCCCGCACCGGCTCTGTCATCGACCAGCTCATCCTGACCCCGATCGCTTCGGTCTGGGGCGTCCATGAGGAAGTGGAAGGGGCTGACGAGGAAATCACGGCGGTCCTGCTCAAGAAAAAGAACCCGCTCGCCATACTGACGCTGCCCAACCTGCTCAGGGATACACCCATGCAAGTCGCCCTTCCCGCCATCGAGATGAACAGGCTCACCCAACAATTCGGGATTGGCATCCAAACTTTGCGTGCCGTGGCGCTTCTCATCATGGGCCTGTCATTCGTCAGCGTCTTCATCGCCCTGTTTGCCTCCTTGCGGGACCGGCGCTACGAACTCGCCCTGCTCCGCACCATGGGCGCCACGCCCCGCCGCCTCTTCTCGTTGGTCCTCTACGAGGGCCTTTGGATGACCGCGGCCGGGATCGTCGCGGGATTGTTGCTCAGCCGCCTGGGCGTGATGCTGCTTGGGCAGGTCCTGTCCGACCGCTTCCACTATGACGTGACCCAGCTCGCCCCCGTAGCCGGGGAAATCGTCCTGGTGGCCGCGGCCTTGATGGTCGGAGCTGTGGCCGCAGGAATTCCTGCCCGTTCCGCCCTCCGCATCGACATTTCGAATACGTTGGGGCAAGGCCGGTGAACGGCGCACCCGACCGGCGTATTTTAGCCACATGGGCCGTCGCCTCCAACAAACACTGTATGCCGTACTCGGAGTCGGAGCTTTGTCCGCCATGGACCTGAGTTCGTTCTGCCACCCCGACCCCGCGGCACCGGACATGCCCCTGATTGCGCAGGCCCGCGCATCGGAGGTCTCCTCGAAATTCCCTGAAGTCTCGGCAGCCCCTGCGGCTGCTGACTACCGCGAGTTGACGTGGGCCGAACTGGCCGATGTCGACTTCAAGGATGTCTACCTCGAGGAGCTCGACAGCTACTATTGGAAACCGGTCTTCGGAGACCAGGTGCTGGCGGCCGAGGGGAAGGACGTCTACATCACCGGCTACGTCATTCCGGTGGACCTCGACGAGGACTTCTACGTACTGTCGCGGTACCCCTTCGCCAATTGCTTCTTCTGCGGAGGTGCTGGACCGGAAAGTGTCGTGGATCTGAGGTTCAAGGACAGCGACCACAGAACCTATCAGACGGACGAGCGCCTGACCTTTCACGGCAACCTTCGGCTCAATGCCGACGACGTGTACCAGATGAATTATATCCTGGACGGCGCAGAGGAGCATCCCCTCTGATTCAGCCCAAACGGGAATCCCCCGCTTCAGCGCAAGAAAAAGCCCGACCGGACGGATCCAATCGGGCGGTTAATGTGATATCCTCAAGCTTCAGACCGCCAGTTGCTGGGGGAAAGTGTTCAGGATGATGTCTTCGTAGCGTTGGCCGAATTGCTCCATGCACCATTGTCTCAGACGCTTCACGTCGGAGCGTTCGAGACGTTTGATGCTTTTGGCCAATTCCTTGGCGAACAGGTGGCGGTCAAAACTGACCTTGGCCAGAATGCGCTGGCAGTATTCCAACATTTTCATAGGCATTGATGAATCAGTAGGGCCTCTCAATATATCCGGAATCCCCACCGAATGCAAACGCCGCACCCCTATCATTTGTTATTCAGGCTATTCCTACGCGCCTGTTGGGTCTATTTTTGTCTCTGTGTCCAAAGGCCCGCTCCATAACCAGCTGAACAAATCCAGCCTCATCGAACACCTCGAGAAGGATGGGCGACCGCGCACAACGCTGAGTTTCTATCAATACGCCAAGGTGGCCAACCCGGACTTTCTGAGGGATCATGTGTTCACCACCTGGGCCCCATTGGGTGTTTTGGGACGGATCTATGTCAGCAAGGAGGGCATCAACGCACAACTCAGCCTGCCCGATGACACCATGGAGGCGTTCAGGCGGTCGTTGGACAGCATTGACTGGCTTGTGGGTGTCCGGCTCAACATCGCCATCGAAGGAAATGACAAGAGCTTTCTCAAGCTCACCGTCAAGGTCCGGGACAAGATTGTCGCGGACGGACTCGACGATGACGGCTTCGATGTCACCAATTGCGGCAAGCACGTTTCAGCGCAGGAATTCAATGCCCTCGCTTCCCGCCCCGACACCGTCATCGTGGACATGCGGAACCATTACGAAAGCGAGGTCGGGCATTTCAAGGGGGCCATCCTGCCGGCCGCCGAGACCTTCCGCGATGAGATCCGCGAGGTGGAAGACCTCCTGCAGGACCGCAAGGAAAAGAACATCGTCCTGTACTGCACGGGCGGCATCCGCTGCGAGAAAGCCAGTGCCTACCTCAAGCACAGGGGCTTTCCCAATGTCCATCAACTCGAGGGAGGCATCATCGAGTACGTGCGGCAAGTGCGGACCGATGGCCTGGAGAACCGTTTCCGCGGTGTCAATTTCGTCTTCGACGAACGCATGGCCGAAAGGGTGAGCGAGGATATCGTGGCCGAATGCCACCAATGTGGAGCGGCATGCGATCACGTGACCAATTGCGCCAATGCCGCCTGCAACGTGCTCATGGTCCAGTGCCCCTCATGTGCTGCGTCGCTCACAGGCACCTGCGGCGATGACTGCCGGGATTTCATCGCCCTGCCCGAAGAAGAGCAAAAAGCACGCCGCTCAGGAACCCGCCCTGCACGCCGCACACTGAGAAAGCCCGACACTGCCCGCGTCGCCAGAAAAAACTGAGCCGATCTCGAGCGGAACCTCCGTCGGTCGTCAATTCGCTTCCTGTTTCCGATCGAGGAAATCAATGTTGCGCCGGAGCCCGGTATATCCGGTCCGTTGCACGGGACTCTTGCGGAACAACGCGTCAAACGTCTCCTCTTTCAAATCGGTCCAATCCTGGCGGGTCATGGCGAGCAACTCCGGCTTGGCGGCGAACGCAGGCTCCTCATGGGGTTTTGCATGGCGGTTCCAAGGGCAGACCTCCTGACAGATGTCGCAACCGAACATCCAGTTCTCGAAGCGGCCCGCCATGGGCTCGGGCAGTGCATCCTTGAGCTCGATGGTGAAGTAACTGATGCACTTGCTGCCATCGACCACCTGGGGCCGGATGATGGCGCCCGTTGGACAGGCGTCCATGCAGCGCGTGCACGAGCCGCAATGGTCCGTCTTGGGGACATCCGCAGGCAGGTCCAGATCCACAAGGATCTCGCCGAGAAAAAAATGACTGCCCCCATTCTTGTTGAGCAGGAGCCCATGCTTGCCTATCCAACCGAGACCGGCACGGGCAGCCCATGCGCGTTCCAGAATGGGCGCTGAATCCACGAAGACACGTCCGGCGATGTCACCCCAATCCTGCCGCATCCACTTCAGCAACTCCTTCAATTTCCACTTGACCACGAAATGGTAGTCCTCACCATAGGCGTACGTCGAGATCCTCGGGGCTTCCGGGTCCGCCTGGCGCACATCCGTGTAGTGGTTGTAGAGCAAGCTGATGACGGTGCGGGTGCCCGGCAACAACAAGGTCGGATCCAGGCGCTTGTCGAAATTCCGCTCGAGATAGCCCATTTCACCATGACGGTCCTCCTTGAGCCACTGCGACAACCGGAGTTCTTCCCCGACGAGCCGCTCCGCCTTGGAAAATCCTACCGCCGAAAACCCGAGCTCTTCCGACCAACGGCGGATACGGTCCGCACGCTCTTCTGCAATGTGACGGGTACGGCCCATGGTTCAACCCGCCTCGAAGAGGCCTCCACCTGAAGTGGGCACCCGACCCAAGTGCCGGTAAGCCGCCTCCGTCGCCTGACGGCCCCGCGGGGTGCGGACCAGGAATCCCTGTTGGATCAGGAAAGGCTCGTAGACTTCCTCCAGCGTTCCGCCATTCTCCCCCACCGCCGTCGCGATGGTCGAAATGCCCACCGGACCGCCCTTGAACTTGTCAATCAGGGTACTCAAGATGCGGTTGTCCATCTCATCGAGGCCCTTGCGGTCCACATTCAGGGCGTCCAACGCGTATCGGGTAATGCCCGGTTCTATCGTTCCGTCGCCTTTGATCTCAGCAAAATCCCGCACACGCCTCAACAGGGCATTGGCTATCCGTGGGGTTCCCCTGCTGCGCCCGGCGATCTCAAAGGCCGCCTCATGGTCGATGGGAATGCCCAGCAGGCCCGCACTGCGCTGCACGATGCCCGTAAGGGTTTCAGCGTCATAGTAATGCAACCTCAGGTTGATGCCGAACCGCGCCCTCAATGGCGCGGTCAACAATCCACTTCGCGTCGTAGCCCCGACCAGGGTGAAGGGATGCAGGTCAATCTGAACGGTCCTCGCATTGGGTCCCGTATCGATCACGAGGTCGATCCGGTAATCTTCCATGGCGCTGTAGAGGTACTCCTCCACAATGGGACTCAGCCGGTGGATCTCATCGATGAACAGCACGTCACGGGGATCCAGCCCGGTCAGCAATCCGGCCAGATCCCCTGGCTTGTCCAGCACCGGCCCGCTCGTCGTTTTGATCGCCACTCCGAGCTCCGCAGCCACAATGTTGGCCAAGGTGGTCTTGCCCAAGCCCGGAGGGCCGTGAAACAACACATGGTCCATGGACTCGCCACGGCGCGATGCCGCTTGCACGAACACCTCGAGGTTGTCCAATGCCTCACGCTGGCCAGCGAACTCACCGAAGCCGGTAGGCCGCAATACGCGCTCTACCTCTCCGTCACTGTGGCCCTCCGCCGCACCCCGCAAATCGAAGTCCTCCATGGGACCAAGTTCGGCAGGCGAATCGGTTCCACATCGGACGTCCACCAATCCCTTGTACACAAAACGGGCCTCCCCCGGTGGGAAAGGCCCGTTTCGCAGAGAAAGGGAAAAGAAATCAGTGTTCCTCCTCTCCGTCTCCAAGCGGTACCGTCTGCGGGACGAAATCCTCCTCGAAGGCGGGGTTGCTGTAATCATAAGCCCAACGGTGCACTTCGGGCAACGCACCAGGCCAGTTGCCATGGACGTGCTGCACGGGCGTCGTCCACTCCAAAGTATTCGAAGCCCATGGATTCTCGGTGGCCGGTTGTCCCCGGAAGATGCTGCGGAAGAAATTGAACAGGAACAACAACTGCGAGAGCGCACCGACGATGGCGAACATTGAAATCACCGGATTGAGGTCACCCGTCGCATTGAGGAACTCGAAGGCACTGTACTCGTAGTAACGGCGGGGAGCACCTGCCATGCCCACAAAGTGCATCGGGAAAAACACCCCGTATCCACACACGATGGTGAACCAGAAGTGAGCGAAGCCCAACTTCATGTTCATCATCCGGCCGAACATCTTCGGGAACCAGTGATAGATGCCCGCAAGCATGCCGAAGATGGCCGACATGCCCATCACGATGTGGAAGTGCGCCACCACGAAGTAGGTATCGTGCACGGAAACGTCCAAAGCGGAGTCCGCCAGGATGATGCCCGTGAGACCGCCCGTCACGAACGTGCTGACCAGACCGATCGAGAACAGCATGGCCGGCGTGAAGCGCAGGTTGCCCTTCCAGAGGGTGGTGATGTAGTTGAAGGCCTTCACCGCCGATGGGATGGCAATCAACAACGTCGTGAAGACGAACACGGAACCGATGAACGGATTCATGCCGGTCACGAACATGTGGTGCCCCCAGACGATGAAACTGAGGAATCCAATGGCGAGGATGGACCCGATCATGGCACGGTAACCGAAAATCGGCTTCCGCGCATTCGTGGCTATGACCTCCGAGCTGATCCCCAAGGCGGGAAGCAACACGATGTACACCTCCGGGTGTCCCAGGAACCAGAACAGGTGCTGGTACAGGATGGGCGAACCGCCCGTCACATCCAGCGCCTCACCCCCGATGAAGATGTCACTCAGGTAGAACGCGGTGCCCATGGAACGGTCCATGAGCAACAGCACGACCGCCGACACCAACACGGGGAAGCTCAGCACGCCGAGGATGGCGGTGACCAGGAACGCCCAGATGGTCAGAGGAAGACGCAGCATCTTCATGCCTTTCGTCCTCAGGTTGATCACGGTCACGATGTAGTTGAGGCCCCCCAGAAGGGAGCTTGCCACGAACATCACCATCGAAATCAACCAAAGGGTCATCCCCGTTCCAGAACCCGGCATCGCCTGCGGCAGCGCACTCAATGGGGGGTACACGGTCCAACCGCCTGAAGCGGCCCCGCCTTCCACGAAGAGGGAGAACACCATCATGAGGCTGGACATCAGGAAGAACCAGTAGCTCAGCATGTTCAAGAAACCCGAAGCCATGTCCCTTGCTCCGATCTGCAATGGGATCAACAGGTTCGAGAATGTTCCGCTCAGGCCTCCCGTCAGCACGAAGAAAACCATGATCGTCCCGTGAATCGTCACCAACGCCAGGTAGGCGTTGCGGTCCAGGATGCCCCCAGGCGCCCATTTCCCGAGGAAAGTCTCAAGTACACCGAATGGCTCACCCGGCCAACCGAGCTGCAATCGGAAAAAGACCGAAAGGGCGACCGCGATGATGCCCATGAAAACAGCCGTGATCAAGAACTGCTTCGAGATCATCTTGTGATCCTGGCTGAAAACGTACTTGGAGATGAAGCTCTCCTTGTGGTGTGCGTGTGCTCCCATGGTTTCCTGTTCTCTTCGGGTCAGTGGATCATCGCCATTTCACCGCCTGCGACATCAACATCGGCGGAAGGCGCGGGTTCGTTTTCTGGCGCGGAAGGCGCGCCCTCGTCCACAAGGAAGGCATCCTGCTGCTCCAACCACGCCTCATACTCCTCCTTGCTCTCCACGATCACGTCCATCTTCATGTTGAAGTGGGCGGCACCACAAACCTTGTTGCACAGCAGGACATAATTGAAGTCCGGGTCGTCCAGGATGGTGCGCATGCTGTCCGTGGTGATGGTCGGCGTCATCTTGAACCGGGTTGGGACACCAGGCACTGAATTCATCTGGGCACGGAAATGCGGCATGAATGCGGAGTGGATCACATCCCGGCTGCGGAAGATGAATTCAACCTCCTCACCTACCGGCAGGTGGAACTCGCCCTTCACCACTTGGTCATCACGGCCCGTATCAAAGCTGCGCATGCCATTCTCGAAATTGAAACTCTGGATTTCAGTGATGCGCTGGCGGTGACGCTTCAGTCGCTTCACCTTATCCTGTTTTGCTTCAATCTGGGCATCCGTCAGGATGAGCAGAGAAGCGGTCTCATGCTCGAGGATGTGGTCGATTTCGGCAATGCGTGCCTCGGCAACAGCCTTCCACCCTCCGTCGCCATGACCGTGATCGCCATGACCATGGTCATCATGACCGTGATCCCCATGGTCGTCATGGGCATGGTCGCCATCGCTGTGATCACCATGGTCGTCATGGGCGTGGTCCTCATGACCGTGCGCATCATGGCCATGATCACCGTGACCGTGGTCATCCATTGCAATACTCGCCTCCAGCCTGGCGCGTTCGGCAAGCAACAAGCCCTTCTCCAAGGAGAGGTCCTGCTCAAGCGTCGCTATCTGGCCTTCAATCTCTGCCATCGCATCCTCCACCCCTTCCGAGGTGATGATGCCCAATGGATTGAGCGGCGTAATCAAGTTGTAATTCGACTGGCCGAATTCTCCATCATTTCCTGCGTAACGTGCCGTCCAATCGAACTGCTTCGAATAGACCTCGATGCGCAAGGCATCCGCAGAAGCCTCACCCGTCATGACATTCCAGGTCTGCAGACCGTAGATGATGATCACCGCCAAGACGATGGAAGGGATAACCGTCCAGATCAGCTCAAGGCGATTGTCATGGGGGAAGAAGGTGGCCTTCCGATTCTTGTCGTAGGCATACTTGTAAGCAAAGTAGAACAACAGGAGGTTCACCAGGAAGAACACCACGGTGATGATCCAGATGTTGAAGCTCATGAGCCAATCCAACGCCACCCCATGCTCGGAGGCCGGGGGCGGAGCGTAATCACCATAGGCGATGTACAGATAGATGACCGAAGCGAAAAATCCGACCATGAAGACCAACCAGAGGTTGGCATTCAGACGGGTGTCGGCGTGCGAGATGTCTTCCTCGCGCCGGCCTGACAGCTTTGACGAGAGTTCGTACACCTTCGCCAGCTGCCCCAGGGCAACGATTCCGACGATAACGACCAGGAGGATGAGCAATTGCATGGTGCCTCAGTGATGGGTCAATAATGAAGGGCCTTTGATTCCTCGAGATAGGGATGGTTCACCGGAATCAATGGGGCTGAAGCCAGCCTTCTCAATGTCACGTGGATGAACAACCCCAGGAAACCAAGGAATGTTCCCCATTCAAAGAACCCGAAATGTGCGTGGTCGTGCAAGGTTCCGGGTACGACGAGCAAATACACGTCCGTGTAGTGCCCACAGAAAATCAAGAATGAGACGGGAATGAGGAATTTCGGGTTCCGCTTGGCATCCCGGGCGACCAGAACGTAGAAGGGAACCGCAAAATTCACGAAGAACATGGCGATGAACGGCACCTTGTACTGGCTGAACATACGAGCGACGTAATACGTGACCTCTTCCGGGATGTTGGAGTACCAGATCAGCATGAACTGGGAGAACCAGAGGTAGCTCCACAACATGGAAATCGCAAAGACCCACTTGGCCATGTCGTGCATGTGGCTCTCATTGACCTCTTTGAAATAGCCGTTGGACCGCAGCCAGGTGAGGGTCACCGTGGCGAAGATGAGCATGCTCACCCACATGCCACTGAAGGTGTACCACCCGAAGAGGGTGGAGAACCAGTGCGTGTCAATCGACATGATCCAGTCCCAGGCGAGCGTGGAGCTGAAAACGGCGAAGAACACCAGGAACAGTGCTCCCCGGCGGTACATCTTGAAGTGCAGGTCCGTGCCGCCCACCTCGTCCTCGGCCAAGCTCCACTTGCGGAACATCCGGGCGAAAATCAGGAAAGTACCGATGTACACGAGCGTCCGCAACCAGAAGAACCAACCGTTGAGATAAGCCCCTTTGTTGGCGATGATGTAATCGAAATTGGGATTGGCCACAGCCCCCTCCGACATCTCGTGCGAATAAGTGCCGTCCGGAAGCATGTACTCGAAATAGAGCGTGCTGTCCATCCAGTGATAGAGGTGGTGCAGGTGGAACTGACCGGCCAGCAGCACAATCAGGATCATGCCGGCACCGTAAGGAAGGAACCCGTATATCGCCTCGAAGAGACGCTTCAGAACCGCGCTCCAGCCACTTTCCGTGGCGTACTGCAAAGCATAGAAGAACAGGGCCCCCAACGCCAAGGAAAAGAAGAAGAAGCCGTTGACCAGCATGTTGGCCCAGAAACGCTGGTGCCCATGGCTGTCATCGGTCAGGAATCCGGTGGCCAACGCCGCAACTCCGATGCCCATCAGGACATAGGTCAGGGTCTTGGCACGGCCTTCAAAACGGAAGTTCATCGTATCCATGGTGGCTCAGTGTTGTGCGTTCATGGCCATGCCTTCCATACCAGCGGTGGCAGCGGGAGCGGCGGCGGGTTCATCCTCGGATTCCGGACTTTCGGCCGGGGCCATGGGCATGCCATTCTCATCGAATTCGGGCATCTCACCTCCATTCTGGAGCACCTTGATGTACTCGATGACTTCCCAGCGCTGGCGCTGGCTCAATTGACTGGCGTGTGACCCCATCAGTCCCTTGCCCCAGGTCAGGGTGTGGTACATCTTGCCCTCCGGCAGGTCCTTGAGCTTGTCGCTGTAGCTGGGGATGCCGGCGATGTGGCCATTGACGCTCAACGCGCCGTCCCCTTTGCCCTCGACACCGTGGCACTGGGTGCACATGGCCACATAGACCCGCTGACCGGCCTCGATGTTCGCTTGGTTCGTCGACAGGGGACTCATCAATTCGAGTCCTGCCCGCTCGTAGTCCTCCGGCGTCTGGGCGAAGGCATAAGGCAGTGCGAAAGCCAATTCGTCTTCACCGCGGAAAGGAATGGTGCCCGGGACGGGCTTGCGGCTCGAGGGGGTATTGCGCTGGGCGCTGGCCACTTCCTCACCGACCTGGTATGGCTCCTGTCCATAATCCACGTAGGCTTCCACGGCCGGACTCCGGTACATGTCGGGCATGTACTCCAGGCCCGGACTGTTCGGGTCCGTGACGCAGGCCGTGAACCACACGGCTGCGAAGGCGGGCAACAGGATATGTCGTGCGGTCTTCATGCAGTGTACTCCTTGATGCTGAGCTCCAGCAATTCAGTTTCATTCACCGCTGCCTCGAGGGCACCGGCATCCATTTCGTTCTCATCGGTCAGGATCTCGAGGACGAACTTGTCATCCGTGGTGCGCGGATCCGGGTTGGAAGCAGGCATGCCGGGCAACGTTCCGTTGCGCAACAGATAGGTGATGGCCATGCCATGGGCTCCACACAGCACACTGAATTCGAACGTGACCGGCACGAAGGCGGGCAGGTTCTCGATCAAACTGAAACTGGGCTTGCCCCCAATGTTCATGGGCCAATCCTGGATCATGAAGTACCACATGCCGAACAACGCCAGACACGTGCCGGTCATGGCATACATGAAGGAGGCAATGGCGAGGCGCGTCCGCTTCACTCCGATGATCGGATCGATGCCGTGCACCGGGAAAGGACTGTAGACATCCTTGATCCGGATGCCCTTGGCGACGAGCTGCTTGGCTGCTTCCATCAGCTTGCCGTCGTCGTCGTACATGACGTGGAGGACCTTCTTGGTATCCATGTTATCGTCTTAGTGGTTGGACTTTCCTTGGGATTGGATGCGCTTGTGCTCCTCACCGCTTGATTTCAGGATCGACTTCAACTCGTTCAGGGCCAGCACCGGGAAGAACCGGGCGAACAGCAGAAACAGGGTAAAGAAGATGCCGAGCGTTCCAATGAAGATGCCGACATCGATGCTCGTGGCATGGAACTCACCCCAGGACGAAGGATCGTAATCCCTGTGGAGCGAGGTCACAATGATCACATAGCGCTCGAACCACATTCCGATGTTCACCACGATGGACAGGACGAACGTGGCCAAGAGGCTGCGGCGGATCTTCTTGATCCAGAACAGCTGGGGCGAAATCACATTGCAGGTCATCATCACCCAGTAGCTCGCGCTGTAGGGCCCGCTGAAACGGTTGATGAAGGCATAGCTCTCATACTCCACACCACTGTACCATGAAATGAACAGCTCCGTGAGGTAGGCCACGCCGACGATGGACCCCGTCACGATGATGACGATGTTCATGTATTCGACGTGCTTCGTGTGGATGTATGCCTCGAGCTTCATCGTCTTCCGCATGATGAGCAGCAGGGTCTGCACCATCGCGAATCCGGAGAAGACCGCACCGCTCACGAAGTAGGGAGGGAAGATGGTCGTGTGCCAGCCGGGAATCACCGAAGTGGCGAAGTCCATGGAGACGATGGAGTGCACGGAGAACACCAGCGGGGTCGCAATGCCTGCGAGCACGAGGCTGACCTCCTCGAACCGGGTCCAGTGCTTGGCCCTTCCGCTCCAACCGAAGCTCAGGATGCCGTAGATCTTCTTCTGGAGTGGCTTGGTCATCCGGTCTCGGATGGTGGCGAAATCCGGAATGAGGCCGATATACCAGAAAACGAGGGATACGGAGAAGTAGGTCGAAATGGCGAATACGTCCCACAAGAGGGGGCTGTTGAAGTTCACCCACAGGGAGCCGAACTGGTTGGGCAGCGGCAACACCCAGTAGCTCACCCAGATGCGGCCCATATGGATTCCTGGGAATACTGCCGCCATGATCACCGCGAAAATGGTCATCGCCTCCGCAGACCTGTTGATGGCCATCCGCCACTTCTGACGGAACAGCAACAGCACGGCCGAAATCAAGGTGCCGGCGTGGCCGATGCCGACCCACCATACGAAGTTGGTGATGTCCCAAGCCCAACCGACCGTCTTGTTCAGACCCCACACTCCGATGCCCGTGCCGATCAGGTACAGGATGCATCCGACACCGTAGAAGGCGATGATGCTCGTGATGGTGATCATGATCTTCCATCCCATGGGGGCAGCGCCCTGGATGGGTCCTACGACATCATCGGTGATGTCCTTGTAGCTCTTGTTCCCCAGGATCAGGGGTTCCCGAATGACGGCTTCCTGCTGCATGGTATCAGGAGTTGGGGGTATTTCGGACCTTGGTCAGGTAGGCGACGTTCGGCTGGATGCCGACCTCCTCCAAGGCGTGGTAGGTCCGGTTGTTGTCATAGGTGGCGCGCACCTCGCTGTTCGTGTCATTGAGGTCCCCGAAGGTGATCGCATTGGTCGGACAGGCCTCGGCACATGCCGTCAATACGGCGCCATCCTCGAGCGGAGCACCTGCCTTCTTCGCCTCCAACTTGGCGGACTGGGTCCGTTGCACGCACAGGCTGCACTTCTCCATGACGCCACGGCTGCGGACGACGACGTCCGGATTGAGCACCATACGCTGGATGGCATCCTGCGCCGGATTGAAGTTCTGGAACTTGTCGTACCCGGGGTAGTGGAACCAATTGAACCGGCGCACCTTGAACGGGCAGTTGTTGGCACAGTAACGGGTACCGATGCAGCGGTTGTAGGTCATCTGGTTGACCCCCTCGTTGGAGTGCGTCGTGGCCGCAACCGGACACACCGTCTCGCAAGGGGCGTGATTGCAGTGCTGGCACATCATCGGCATGTGCACAGTCTGCGGATTCGATCCCGGCTCCTCCATCTTGCCGTAGGTGGAAATGACCCCGAGGCCTTCCTCCTCGCCGCGCTCCATGTCCCATTCGGAGGCATAGAAGCGGTCGATGCGCATCCAATGCATGTCCCGATGGCGGCGGACTTCATCCTTGCCGACCACCGGCACGTTGTTCTCGATATGGCAGGCCGTGACGCATGCACTGCATCCGATGCAGCTCGTCAGGTCAATGGCCATACCCCAACGGTGGCCGACACCGTCCACGGCATGCTCATGCCAGAGATCGAATTCACCAGCCGCCTTCTTGTCGAGGGCGTTGATCTCACCATCACCGTTGATGTCGTCGTGGACATTCAATCCAATGGTCTTGTTCCAGCTGGCCTGGCCCCGATCAGCTCCGGACTCGGCCAGATAACTGTCAAACGTCGTCTCCTTGACCACAGAATCACGCCCCATGTAGGTGTGCTGGATCTGGGTGCATGCCAACGGATATGTGCCGCCGGTGCCTTCGACGGTCACGTCGTAGGCATTGTAGTCAGGCGCACCGTTGCGCAGGGTGGCCATGGGAAAGGCATTCGCACCGATGGGAACGAGGTTGCCCTCGGCATCCATCATGTGGTCGCCACTGCCGTCCACCTGGAACGCAGCGCGGCCAATGGCCTCACCATCCGCTCCGCGGCCGTAACCGAGGGCGATGCCCACGGTACCCGGCGCCTGACCGGGCTGCGGGAATGCAGGAAGTTCCACGCTGAGGTCGCCCACCGTCACACGCACCACGGAAGCGGGATCCTCCTGGGCGATGTAGGTGTTGAGGCCCATCTCCTTCATGTCGGAGACCGCCATGGTCACATAGTTGTCCCAGGTCGTCTTCGTGATCGGGTCCGGGGTTTCCTGCAACATCGGGTTGGCCGCCTGTTGGCCGTCTCCCATGGCGGTCTTGCGGTACAAGGCCAGCTCGAAACCGCCGCCCTTGCGACCCTTCACCTCGGCAAGCGCACCGGCAAGGGCCGTACCCAAATAGGCCGGCACCGTCTCCTCAGCAGCCTCAACCGCAAGGAATCCGTTGTGCACACCGGTATTCCAGTTCTGGTCGGTGTACATCGCCTCCGCGGTGTAGGCCGCACTGTGCGTCTGGCGGATGAAAGTGTATGCGTCCACGGACTGACCTGCCCAAGCCACCAGACTCTCGGTCACGTGGCGCGTATCGTAGAGCGGCTTGATCGTCGGTTGGGCGATGTCAATCCGGCTCGGATCAATCTGCAGGTCGTTCCAGCTTTCCAGCCAATGGTGGTTCGGTGCAATGGCCTTGCAGCGGCTCGCCGTCTCATCGGCATACAGCGCGGTGGAGACGCTGAAGGCCACCTTCTCGAGGCCGGCCTTGAATCCCTCCGCATCCGCACCGTGGTAGGCCGGGTTGATGCCGTCCACAATCAGGGCAGAAACGCGTCCGCCCTGCATGTCCTCCACAAGCTGGGCAAAGGCCGCATCGTCGCCTTGATGCAACGAGGCCTTGGCATGGATTTCAACCGTCGTACCCAGGGCACCGAGGGCCTGGTTGATGGCGTTGACGATCCCCTGGGTCGCCAGGTCATTGTCACCGGCCACCACGAGTCCCTTGGCTCCTGCGGACTTCAGGTCAGCGGCGGCGGACTTGACTGCAGCGAGTACGGCCTCATCCAATCCGGCCACATGGCCCTGTCCATTGATTTCGTTGAGCAGCGCTGCGGCCACATTGCCCTGCTGGGAGGGCTTGACGCGGGTCCGGCGATCGGCATTGGACCCCGTCAGGCTCATGCCGCTCTCGAAGGCGTGCAACCGGCTCATCGCCCCTTGTTCAGGACGGCGGGTCTTGGCCCACTCGGCGGTATACCATACGCTATCCCCCCAGGTTCCGAGGAAGTCGGCATTGAGCGAGACCACCGTCTCTGCCTTGGCGAACTGGTATGACGGGAAGACCCTGCGGCCAAAGTCCTGCTCGGCGGCAGCGACGACCGCACCGTAACTGACGGCATCGCATTGGACGTGCTCTACCCCGGCAGCCTCCACAAGCGTGGCAATGGCGCGTTGCTGGCTCGGGCTCATCACCGTACCGGTCAGCAGCACCTTGCGGCCGTTGCCCTCCAGACCCTTGCGCACGGCAGCGTCGAGGACCTCCCACGAGGTGGCCTCACCATTCAATTGGGGCGCCCGCAGGCGCGCGGAGTCGTAGAGCCCGAGCACCGAAGCATTGACCCGGGCGTTGACCCGGCCATACCCCGTCTCGGTGTTGCTCTTCACGAAGATGGGACGACCCTCGCGCGTCTTCACGAGGACGTTCACGAAGTCATGTCCATCGTAGAAGGTGGAGGCATAGAAATTCGCCACACCCGGCGTGATTTCCTCCGGCTTGTTGGTGTAGGGAATGGACTTGACCACCGGCGTCTCACACGCCGCGAGGGTCGCCGCCGTGACGGAGAAGCCCATGAATTTGAGGAAGTCGCGACGGCCCGTATTGGCCCGCTGCAAGCGATCATCCGAAAGGAACGCATCGACCGGACGCTCTGCAGGAAACTCCTGCGATTCAATCCGTTCGAACTCTGGGGTGCGGTCCAACTCTTCGAGTCCGGACCAGTAAATCTTATTGTCAGCCATGGGGCAGATCCCGGATTTGCTTGTTCAGTCGATCAGTAGTGGCACTTGGAGCATTCCCAGCCGCCGAGCTCCTTGACCGTCGTCTTTTCATCTTCCATGTAGCGGCGGAGCTCCTCGTTTCCGCGGAGGTCATCCTTGAGGCGGTTGTGCATGTCCTCATAGTAGCCGGAAGAGGCGAAGCTGATCTCCGCCTTGTTGTGGCACTCGATGCACCAACCCATCGTCAGGGTCGGCTTGGACAGCTCGATCAGGCCTGGAAAATCATTTACCAGTCCGTTGATCTCCTCCACAGGAGCTATGCGGCCGACCGTGTACTTGCCTACATCTCCGTGGCAGTTCTGACACTCCAGACCGCCGACGACCACGTGCTGCTGGTGGCTGAAGAAGACATGATCCGGCAGGTTGTGCACTTTGTTCCACTTGAGGGGCTCTCCCTGAAAATCATCTTGGGGGCCCTGGTACCCATTCTTGCCCTCGCCGTCCAGGTATGTACCGGACTCGGCATCGAAACCGATGGCGGCATAAATCTTTCCGATCTCCACCTCACCATAGCGGCTGCCCTTCTTGACCGCCTTGTGGCAATTCATGCACACATTGGTCGAGGGGATTCCCGCGTGCTTGGATTCATATGCGCTGTGATGGCAGTACTGGCAGTCCACCTCGTTCTCACAGACGTGCACGCTGTGGATGAACTTGACCGGCTGATCAGGGGTGTAGCCTTGGTAAACCCCCACACCCATCAAGGCCTGGTATCCGATGACCACGAAATAGGCCACAACGAACAGTCCCAGGATGCTCACGAAAGTGATGTTGTCCCATGCCCATGCCCGGAAACGGACGGAATAGGGCGCGTCCTCCATCTCGGTGGCCTGGTTGGCCGCCTGCTCCAATGATTTCCTGACGGTTGCCGCACTCAAGGCGATGATCAGGAAGAGGGTCAACAGGATCAGGAACCAGATGGTGCCATTGGCCCCCTGTTCCTCCTCCAGCGCGTCATAAATCGTGGGACAATCCGACCCGGTATCCGCACTTGCCACCACGTCGGGTGGATTCTGGACATACGCCATGATGTCCTTGACATCATCCGCACTGACCGCCTGCGCGGTCATCCAACCATAGGTGCCGACATAGCGATCGACCAGGGATTTCACATAAGGGTCACCCGTCGCCGCTGCAGCCTGTGGATTTTGGATCCACTGAACCAACACCTCCTCACTGGAGCCCCAACGATCGGCAATACCGGCCAGTCCGGGGGCCGCAAGCACCTCGTTGGTCACGAGGTGACAGGAGGCGCAATTGGCGTTGAACAGCGCTTGGCCATTCTCAATGTTTCCTTCGTCCCAGATGCCAGCATGCAAGATGGCTGGCGCTGCGAGCGTGACCATCGCCACAACGGAAGCCAGCCTTCTCAATACTGGGAGGGACCGGTTCGCGCTCTCGTATCCGAACATGTTTTACCGCTTGATTTTCGGGCGCAAATGTAGAACCCAAACCCCGACCACACCCCCCGTAGACGGGAGATTCTTCAATCCATGTGTTCAAGATGCACTCAGGGGGTTCGAATGCAATCTGCTCCAACCGGGTAGGCTTCTTCGGGTGTCAATTCCGCAGGAACGACCAAGGCATCGGGGAACAAACCACTCAGGGATTTCTTGGCACGGTGGGCGGCAAGCGCCGTTCGGAAGTCCCCGACCTGCAGGCCGAATACGGGAGGATACCGAGTCAGATGCACGTCGAAGGGCAAATCGAGGTTGTCCTGAAGGTGATGTCGCAAGGAGCGTGCTGAATCAAGCCGCCCCATGAAAAGCTGCACCCTGAATCCGGGAATGCGCACTTCATCCTCTGGGACCAACAATGAATCGAGCTCCTGGATGGCCACCGGCACACCCCAATGGACCGAACCCTGCGGCATCCGTCCAGCATCGGCGAATGCGCTTCCATCATCGGACGGGGCGGGGTAGGACTCGGAATCTGCCGCATCCTCCTTTTCACTGGGCACTTCAATGTCCTCCTGAGCATCCGGCAAAGGCTCTTCCACAGACACGCCGCTTTGGGGAAACAAGCTCCGCCACCATGGGGCATCACCCTGTGCAGCGAGGGGGCCTGTGAACAGAACCCCGCCAAGGACCAATATCCAAGCGAATTGCAACCGCATCAGCGCAAGATGACCATTTTACCTGTGGCACCACTCTTCGCCTCGGATTCACCTGCCAACAGGAAATACACGCCTTCGGGTACTGGGCGACCGAAGTCATCCAAGGTGTCCCAGACCGCCCGCCCACCGGCACTTTCAATCATCCGCACACGCTCGCCTGCGGCATCGAGAACGTGCACCTCGCTACCGAAGGCCAATCCGTCAATGGTCACCCGGGGTGCATATTCGGGTTTCCATGGGTTGGGGAAAATCCGAAGGCCGCCATCCTGCAATTCGGGGCGGAAATTGGTGGCCTCGCCCCGGTAGGAAGTCATGCCCTTCGGGGTGGCGAAGTACACCAGTCCATTTTCCTGGTCGAGCGCAATGTCATAGACTTCGTTGGACAGCAAAGGGCTGTTGTCCGCGGTGAAATGGGCAACCTGGTCCCTTCCATCCGGACTGAGCAGGAAAACCCCGTTGTTCACCGTGGCCAGCCACTTGCGGTTGCCCCCGTCCAAGGCAATGTCCCAGATGGTCTCGGTCTCGAGCAGGAATTGGAAATTTCCGTCCTGCTCAATCAGGATCTGCTGCGCATCGAATCCCTCTCCCTCGAAGAGGGCCTGGGGCTGATAGAATACTGCGGGGCCCTGCAGCGTGCCCACCCAGATCTCGCCGTCCAAATCCTCCTCCAAGGCGTAGACAAAGGAACTCGGCAGTCCGCCGGAACCCTCCTGCTGGGAAAGGAACCGCACATCGTCATCGGAAGGGTCGGAGGGGGTTCCTTCGGTAGAAATGACCACGATGCCATCCCCGTCTCCGCGCAGGATCCACAACTGATTCGATTGCGTCGCCATCACCCGGGTAAACCGGTCCGATACGCCAAGACCCTCGACCTCGAACACATGCCAGCCCCCTGCTGCGTCCAACATCTTGAGCGGGTGCTCGGTCCCTTCATTGAGCACCCATAGGTTGCCCTGCCTGTCGAAATCGAGCGCCGTCACCCCGCAACGGGGCGTCTCCCAATTCAAATTCCACCCGAGTGGACTGTTCGAGGGATTCCAGTAAGCCGCAATCTGGGAACCCTCCAACTCCACAAGTCCCTCCTCGAGACTTCCGAAAACGACCCGCTCAGGTCGCGTGGGATCAATGCTCACCTCCATCGGGTCCTGCACCCCCGATCCTCCCGCTTCTCCTTCGGGAGGGCTGACGGTCCACCAGAAAGACCCCTTTCGACCACTGAACCCTTCCTGACGATACAGCGGCACTCCACTGGCCTCCGTGCCGCCCGTGGCCACCCACAACCGCTCATTCCAGGCATCCAGCCTCCACGCCGAATTCGATCGGGGTCCATTGGGCGCGAAGGGGCCGGCAAAGGCCGGATCACCCCCGGCGGCCACCCACAAAGCACCCGAGTGTGCATTGGCAATCCAGAGGCCGCTCTCCGAGGCTGAAACCGAGCGCGGTTCGAGATAGACATTGCCCAACTGTGACCGCAGCGAACCCGGGTTCCACTCCCCATCCATCTCCATCACGCCGAACGGAGTGGTCGCCCACAGCCGAAACCCGTCCGTGGACAGGGATTTCCAATCCTCCCCCAATCCCTCTGTGACTGCGGACCAAGCCCCAGGCGGGTTGCCCACCCAGACGACATCAGGACCTTCCTTTTTCTGGAGTACCGCCAACCGGCCATCGTCACCGGTCACGAGATCCTGCACATCGAGCACACTGCTTCCCAACAATGTGGCCTCGGGCTCCCAAGTCGCCGGGTCCCCGGGGAATGGTGCATCCACCGGTGCGGACCACACCCCTCCGGAAGTGGCCAGCCACCATCGGTCGCCCCTCAAGGCTGCAGCGCGGATGGACAATGCCTGCCCCCCGGATTCCAGCTTCCAGGTGTCCCGGACTTCCAAATTGACCAGGTCGTATTCCACCACACCGATGTCCGTGCAGATGAGCAGGCGGTCGCCTTCGACCACCAGTTTGTTGGGCCGCTTGTCCCCGGGAAGGTCCGCCTCTGCGAGATCCTCCACCGACACCACATCGCCCAAAGTGCCATCCATGTCCATCGCAATGAGGTCAAAGGTGCCTTGCTGATAGGCCACGACCGCCCAACCCAGTTCGGGAGCCAGGGCCACCGCCTCGATCTCGGCACGGCTCAGCCCATTCGCCTTGCCGAAACGCTGGATCTCCCCCGTTGCCAATCCCTGTGGATCCACCCCGAGGCCGAAGACAGCCGTTTCACCGGCGACGAGCACAATCGGCGCCGCCTTGGCGCTGGCAATGGCCACACACCGTGAAAGGTTCGGCAGGTCCTGCCAGCTGCCCGTCTCAATCTGCGCACCAGCAGGCCGCCCCAAGATCATCAGAACCCAAAGGGCAGCAGAACGGGTTGTGGGTCGAAGTCTGAAAGTGGCCATCGGCATGGTGGACATGGGCGCGCTGGTGGGGTACGTCCGGAAGCGGAAATTTATTGTGCGGGTCGGCGTTGCGAAGGTCATGAATCCGGTGGCAAAGCACGCGGCTCAACCGGACGGATGCTCCGCGGCCGCAACCTGCGGACCTTTGGCGAGGGAGGCAGCACAGCAAGGTCAAACAGGGCTGGCCCCCGGGTCTCCAGGTTTTCCAATGCGGTTTCATCGGCCAGACCGTACATGAAATTGCGGTCTCCAAGGACCATTTCAACAATGCCCCAACCCACCAGCAAGGCGAGGAGGTCCTCCGCCCCCTTGGCCGGTCGCTTGACCGTGCGCACCACCTGGCGGAACCCCATCAATTTCCCTTTGCGCCAGGACTTGAAGAGACGGCCTACATGCCGGTCGTACTCAAAGGCAGGACGGTCGGAACGGAAGCCGTGATCCCAGCATCTGGCGAGCACGGCATTGACCCTGATGTTCTCATCCTCCAACCTCAAATAGGCCTCCCACCGGCCCTCCTCCACCTCACATCGATGCGGACGCTGACGGGACGGCTCCACCACCACCTCGACCACACTCCGCACATCCGCCTTCCACACCTGTGACCTGAAGGCCACCGCCGGGCGGCAATACATCTCTGCTGCAGCCTCCACCATATGGAGTTCCTCATCCACCCGCACGCCACTCACAGTGCCGTTGTCCTTGACCCCTATGAGAATCCGCCCTCCATCCGCGTTCGCGAAGGCGACAAGCGTCCGTGCGATTTTTCGGCTGTCGTCAATCCGCGTCTTGAAGTCCTGTTGCTGGTGCTCCCCTTCCGCGATCATTCGAAGGACATGCGACATGACACAAAGATGTGCAACCCGTCAAGAGGAGAATGCCGGTATGACAGGGATTTTGACTACTTTCGCACCGTCAACGTTGGGTTGATGATGAAAAAGGGGGGCCGAAAGCCCCCCTTCTTCTTCACCCGTTGGGCCTTATGCAGGACATGATCGACGCACAGAACATCCGCCATTGGGTTGAGGAATACCTCGCTGAAGAGGGAGGATTTCTCGTAGACCTTTCCGTCTCGGACGGACTGGACATTCGCGTACTCGTGGATGCTCCGGAGGGAATGCCGATTTCGCGGTGTGTGGCCCTCTCGAGGCTGATCGAAGGACGGCTCGACCGAGACGTGCAGGATTTCGCGCTGCAGGTTTCGACACCGGGTTTGGACCAACCCCTGAAACTCCGTCCGCAATACGACAAGAATGTCGGTCGCGAGGTGGCGGTTCAACGCCACGACGGCCACAAAGTCGAAGGCACATTGACCGAAGTGGGCGACGACGGCATCGTCGTCGAACACAAAGAGAAAAGAAGAATAGAAGGCCGCAAGGCCAAGGAATGGGTCACGGACCGGCATGAGCTGGGCTGGGACTCCATCGCCACAACCAAAGTCAAGATTTCATTCAAGCAATAATGGATACGGTGAACCTGATTGACTCCTTCAGGGAGTTCAAGGAGTTGAAGAACATCGACCGGGAGACGATGATGGGCATCCTCGAAGAGGTATTCCGCAATATGATCATCAAGAAATACGGGTCTGATGACAATTTTGACATCATCATCAACCCGGAGAAGGGTGACCTCGAAATCTGGCACAACCGCGAGATTGTCGAAAACGGCGAGGTTGAGGATCCCGTCGCGGAAATCGCCCTGGCCGATGCGCTCCGCATCGAGGACGACTTCGAAGTCGGCGAGGAAGTGTCAGAGGAAATCAAGCTGGCGGACTTCGGGAGGCGCAACGTGCTGTCCATGCGCCAGAATCTGGCGGGCAAAATCATGGAGCTCGAGAAGGACGCGCTCTACCGCAAATACAAGGACCGCGTCGGTGAGATCATCTCCGCAGAGGTCTACCAGATCTGGAAGCGTGAAATTCTCTTGGTCGACGACGATGACAACGAGTTGATCATGCCGCGCGACCAGCAGATTCCCGGGGACTTCTTCCGCAAGGGGGACGCCGTTCGCGCCGTGGTGGCCGAAGTGGACATCCGCAACAACAACCCGCGCATCATCCTGTCCCGCACCGCACCTGAATTCCTGTCCCGCCTGTTCGAGCAGGAGGTGCCCGAGATCTACGACGGACTCATCACAATCAAAAAGGTGGTCCGCGCTCCAGGCGACCGTGCCAAGGTGGCCGTGGAGTCGTACGACGACCGGGTCGATCCGGTAGGTGCATGCGTTGGCATGAAGGGGTCACGGATTCATGGCATCGTCCGCGAGTTGAAGAACGAGAACATCGATGTGATCAACTACACGGCAAATGACCAACTGCTGATCGCCCGCGCCCTCAGCCCGGCCAAGATTTCCTCGATCACCATCAAGGGAGAACGCGCCGAGGTTTACCTGCAACCCGACCAGGTCTCCCTGGCCATTGGAAAGGGCGGACACAACATCAAACTGGCCGGCAAATTGACCGGCTACGAAATCGACGTTTATCGCGAGGGAGAGACAGAAATCGACGATGTCGAACTCAAGGAGTTCAAGGACGAGATCGAGGCCTGGATCATCGCGGAGCTCGAGAAAATCGGATGCGATACGGCCCGCAGCGTGCTCAACCTGACGGTGGAGGACCTCGCGAACCGGACTGACCTCGAGGTCGAAACGATCGAGGAGGTCATGAACGTGCTCAAGTCGGAATTCGACGTCTGATCGCCAGCCCCATCCCATCACCCAACGATAGCCCCCGGAAAACCGCACATGTCAGAAGTTTCCAAACCGGTACGCCTCAGTAAAGTCGCCCGAGAATTCAACCTCGGTGTCGACTCCATTGTCGAATTCCTCGCCTCCAAGGGAATCGAAGTCGAGCGCAAACCCAACACGAAGTTGGAGCCGGAACAGTACGCCCTTGTGCGTGCCAACTTCGCCGACGAGAAGGCGGCCAAGGAGAAGGCCATGCAAAAGTCCAAAACCCTGCTCGAGATGGAGGCTCTTGCGGTGGACTCGAAGCGAAAGGCCGAGACTGCAGCCGCGCCAGCGGAACCTGCACCAGCGCCTGCACCAGCGCCTGCACCCACTCCGCAGCCCGAACCGGAGCCCGTGCCCGTTCCTGTTGCGGAACCCGTTGTGGAACCCGAGCCACAGCCCACTCCGGAACCGGAACCCACTCCCGAGCCTATCGCTGAAACCCCTGTTGCAGCTCCGGAACCCGAGCCCGCACCTGAAGCTCCAGTAGAGCCCAAAGAAGAGCGGCCGGAGCCAAAGAGCCCAAAGGCGCCGGAATCCAAGGTCAAAGTGGTCGGGAAGGTGGACTTGGACGCCGTCTCCTCCAAACGCAGCACCAAGAAAACCGCCACCAAGAAAGAGGAGGAGCCCGCGCCCAAACCGGCAGCGAAATCAACCCAAGTGCCCCAGACGGCAGCCAAGGCACCTGCGCCTGAAGCCCAGAAGAAATCCGACCCCGTGATGCCGGTGGCACCCCAAGGTGAAATCGTTCGGGCCAAGGCGGACAAGCTTTCCGGCCCAACCGTGGTCGGCAAGATTGACCTGCCCGTAGAAAAGAAACCCACTACGGCGGGAGAAAAGCGCAAACGCAAGCGAATCACCAAGGTCAACGTTGAGGAAGCCGGAAAGCAGGCTGTAAAACGTGGCCGCACAGTGACCGGCGCGCCCCGCAAGGAGATTTCGGAAAAGGACATCCAAAAGGAAATCAAGGAGACGCTGGCGCGTTTGAGCAAGGGCAAAAAGACCCAGACCAGCGCCAAGACGCGCCGCGCAAAACGCGACGCCAAAGCCGAAAGGGCAGAACGCGAACAGCTCGCGCAAATGGAGGCGGCCCACACCTTGGAGCTGACCGAGTTCGTCACCGCATCCGAGCTGGCCACATTGATGGACATCTCCGTCAATGAGGTCATTTCGGCCTGCATGGCATTGGGCATGATGGTGTCCATCAACCAGCGCCTCGACAAGGAGACCATCGGCATCATCGCCGAGGAGTTCGGATACGGCGTCGACTTCGTTTCAGCTGAAGTCCGGGAGGCCATCGAAGTGGAGGAGGACAACGAGGTCGACATGATCTCCCGCCCTCCCATCGTCACGGTCATGGGACACGTAGACCACGGAAAGACGTCTCTGCTCGACTACATCAGGAACACCAACGTAACCGATGGTGAAGCCGGAGGCATCACCCAGCACATCGGTTCGTACAGCGTCAAAATGGACGACGGCTCGCGCATGACCTTCATCGATACCCCGGGCCACGAGGCCTTTACCGCCATGAGGGCAAGGGGTGCACAGGTCACCGACCTCGCCATCATCATCGTGGCGGCCGATGACGCGGTCATGCCCCAGACCAAGGAAGCCATCAGCCACGCGCAATCCGCCGAGATTCCGTTCATCATCGCCATCAACAAATGCGATCGGGAGGAATCCAATCCGGACAAGATCCGCACGGAACTGGCCGAGCTCGGCATACAGGTTGAAGAATGGGGTGGCAAGACCCAGAGCCAGGAGATTTCGGCCAAGACCGGCCAGGGCATTCCCGAATTGCTCGAAAAAGTCACCTTGGAGGCGGAAATGCTCGAGTTGAAGGCCAACCCCGAGAAAAGGGCGGTCGGCACCATCATCGAGTCCAGCCTCGACAAAGGCCGTGGCTATGTGACCAACCTCATCGTTTCCGCGGGCACCCTGCACATCGGCGACGCCATGCTCGCAGGTCAATACAGTGGAAAGGTCCGCGCCATGACCAATGAGCGGGGCGAAAACCTCAAACTGGCAGGACCGTCCACCCCGGTTTCCGTCCTCGGACTGGACGGCGCTCCCAACGCGGGAGATGAATTCCACGTATTCGAAGGAGAAAAGGAGGCCCGCACCATCGCCCAGAAGCGACAGCAGCTGCAGCGCGAGCAGGGCATCAGGACCCAACGTCAGGTCACCCTCGAAGAATTGGGACGACGCATTGCCGTGGGCGAATTCAAGGAGCTCAACCTCATCATCAAAGGTGATGTGGACGGTTCCACGGAAGCCCTGGCGGACAGCCTGCTGAAACTCACGACCGAGAAGGTGCAGGTCAATGTCATCCACAAGGCGGTCGGTCAGATTTCCGAGAGCGACGTTCTGCTCGCCTCGGCATCGGAAGCCATCATCATCGGTTTCCAGGTCCGCCCAAGCGGCACCGCGCGGAAACTCGCCGAGAAAGAAGGCATCCAGATCCGCCTGTACTCCATCATCTACCAGGCCATCGAAGAGATGAAGGAGGCCATGGAGGGCTTGCTTTCCGCCAAGATCGAGGAGCGCATCGTCGGTACGGCCGAGATCCGGGAGACGTTCAAGATTTCGAAGGTGGGCACCATCGCCGGTTGTTTCGTGAGCGACGGCACCATCAACCGGAACAATGGCGTTCGCGTCATCCGCGACGGCATCGTGGTCTACACCGGAGAACTTGGGTCGCTCAAGCGGTTCAAGGACGACATGAAAGAAGTCAAGAAAGGCCTCGAATGCGGCCTGAACGTGGAAAAGTTCAATGACATCAAGGTCGGCGACATCATCGAAGCTTACGAAGAAGTCGAAGTGAAGCAGACCCTCCAAGACTGAGGCCATGGAAGGGAAGCCCATCAGCAAGCTTCCGGACCTCGGCACGACGATCTTCACCGAGATGACCGCCCTGGCCAACCGCCACGGCGCATTGAACCTCGCGCAGGGGTTTCCCGACATTCCACCTCCAGAAGGGCTGGTGGAAGCCGCCGTGCAGGCCCTGCGCGACGGAATTCACCAATACGCCCCGATGGCAGGGCGTGCCGACTTGCGCAACTGGATTTGCGGACACCACCTGAAACGCCATGGTGCCCCATTTGATCCCGACAGCCAATGCACCATCGGTGCCGGGGCATCCTCCCTCATTTTCGCTGCCATACAAGCCTTGGTGCACCCTGGCGACGAAGTCGTGGTGCAAGCGCCAGCATATGACCTCTATGGCCCCGCAGTTCGGCTGGCCGGAGGCCACCTCATCCAGGTACCCTTGCTGGCAGACGACGGCAATTGGGACCTCGAGGCGATGCTGGACGCGGTTCACGTCCCGACCCGGATGGTCATCCTCAATACGCCGCACAACCCCACCGGAACGGCCTGCCCTCCCGGTTTCCTGAATGCCCTGGCCGAACACCTTGAAGGGACCGACACCCTCGTGCTCAGCGATGAGGTCTACGGCCCCATCGTCCACGACGGGCGTCCTGAAGTGTCCCTGGCTGCCCATCCGACACTCCGCGAACGCGGACTCGCCTTCGGTAGTTTCGGCAAACTGCTCCAGGTCACCGGTTGGAAAATCGGCTGGGCCGTAGGGCCTGCGCACCTGACCACGGAGCTGCGCAAGGTTCACCAATACGATGTCTTCTCGACAGGCGCGCCGTTGCAGGCGGCCCTCGCCTCCTTTCTTCCGACGGCACAAGGTGAGTCCCACTTGAACGGACTTGCACGGATGTACCAAGCGAAACGCGACCGGCTCCTGGACGGATTGCAGGGAACGGCTTGGCGTTCCACGCCTGCGGCAGGCGGATTCTTCCAGGTGCTCGATGCACGGGACATCATAGAAAGTGATGACGGTCACTGGGCGCGAGAATGGACCCGGACCCACGGGCTGGCCACCATTCCCCTTTCCGCCTTCCACACACCACAGACCCCACAGGTCCGCGTGTGCTTCGCCAAGGAGGACGCCACCCTTGATGCTGCGGTGAGAAAACTGCGCCAAATTGCCGCCGACCATGCCAGCTGATCGCTTCCACATCGTCGGCATACAAGCCGACCTCGTCTGGCGCGAACCCGACGCCAACCTGACGGCTTTTGATGGACTGCTGTCCGCCTTGGCAGCGGAAATGTGCGATCTCGTGGTCCTCCCTGAGATGTTCACGACTGGATTCAGCTGGCCCCCGGTCGACCCGGCAAGGGGATCGGACGGCGTCCTTCAATGGATGCAGTCGTGGTCGGACCGGCTGGGATGCGCGGTGGTCGGCAGCGTAGCCTGCCACGACGATGCGGGGAACCCCCGCAACCGATGCTGGTTCGTCCCTCCAACGGGGGAAGGCAACCCCACTTTTTACGACAAGCGGCACCTGTTCTCGCTCGCCGGGGAACACCAGCAGTTCAAGGCAGGCGGCAACCGTGTCGAAGTGGAGTTCCGAGGCTGGCGCATCCTGCTGCAGATCTGCTACGACCTGCGCTTCCCGGTATTCTCCCGGAACAACAGGGAAACGCCTTATGATCTCGCCATCTATGTGGCAAATTGGCCCGAAGCCCGCTCGGCAGCCTGGCGCACACTCCTGCAGGCCCGGGCCATCGAGAACCAATGCTACGTCGTGGGCATCAACCGCGCTGGAATGGACGGCAACGGACACCGCTACGCCGGTGACAGCCTCATCGCGGACTTTGCGGGAAGTCTGCTGGCGGACACCGGAAACGACGGTCTGCCCCAACCACTGCAGGCCGGGTTGTCGCAGGAAGACCTGAAGGTCTTCCGGACCAGATTGCCCTTCCTCAAGGACGCGGACGGCCCAAAGGCCTGATCAGGCCCTCACTTGAAGGCGTTCTCGCCGGTGATGTCGAGGCCCGTGATGAGCAGGTGGATGTCGTGCGTGCCCTCGTAGGTCACCACGGACTCCAGGTTCATCATGTGGCGCATGATCGGATACTCCCCGGTGATGCCCATGCCGCCGAGGACCTGACGG
>CALLLH010000024.1 GCA_938082505.1 uncultured Flavobacteriales bacterium | reverse complement strand
AGCCCAGATCAGGCGTGTGGGGCGAACCCGAACCCGGGTTGTTGTAGGCGTCGGTGTAGAACCAGCTGTTGCTTCCGGAGTTGGCCTCGGCATCGGTGACGGCCTCGTCATCGGTGCCGTCGTTCGTGAAGTAGGTTCCGTCACCACCGGACCATTCCTCCTGGATGGTGGAGGCTCCGGAGTTGGAGATCGGTCCGAGGGCGTAGTCCTCATCAGACGGATCCGGAGCCGGTCCGCTGAAGGTCGGGGCCTCATCGTCGGTGACGGTCACCGTGAAGGTGGCCGTGGTGTCGTTTCCGCTCGGGTCGGTGGCCGTGAAGATCACTTCCGTGGCACCGACCGGGAAGGTTGAACCGCTCGGGTGTGAGCTGACGATGGAACCGCCATCGCAGTTGTCTGCAATGCTCGGCATGGTGTAGGTCACCACAGCGCTGCAATCTCCTGCATCGTTGGTCTGGGTGATGTTGGCCGGCACATTGGAAATGGTCGGTGAGGCATCGTCCACTGCCGTCACCGTCACGATTACCGTGGCGGAAGATGCGTTTTGGCACTCGTCCGTCACCGTCAAAGTGACGGCATTCGAACCTACATCGTCACAATCAAAGGAGGTGACGTCGATGGACAAGGTCACGTTGCCGCAATCGTCATAGGAGCCATTGTCGATGTCGTTCGCCGTGATGTTGGCAAGGCCGGTTCCATCCAGGGTTACCGTGACATCCTGACCGAGGGCGATTGGCGAAGTGTTGTCCTCCACGGTCACGGTGGCCGTGCTCGTCGTGAAGTTGCCACAATCGTCGGTTGCGGTGAAAATCACCGTCGCAGTACCGGTATTGCCGCACAGGTCGGACAGGCCGGCGTAATCGTGCGTCCAAGTCGTGTTGCCGCAGAGGTCCGCCGCTGCAGCGCCACCGTGGTTGGCGAGCCAGGAAGCGATTTCCACACCAGTACCGGCACTGCACTCAATGGTGGTATCCGAAGCCGTGGCAGACAGCACAGGCGCCGTCGTGTCCACGATTGTGAAGCTGCCCATCGTCGTGGCGGTATTGCCGCACTCGTCCGTGGCCGTGAAGGTCACGTCGATGGCACCCGTTCCGATGCAGGACAAACCGTAGTCATGGAAGTTGTGGCTCCAGGTGACGCTACCGCAGGCATCACTTACCGCACCCGCACCGCCATTGGCGAGCAGCCAGGCATTGAGGCCGATGAGATCGTTCGAACCGTCGCACTCGAGCGTGATGTCCGTGGCATCGCTGGCAATGGTCGGGGCCGTCGTGTCCGTGATGGAGAACGTCGCCGTGGTGCTCGTGGAGTTACCGCTGCCGTCTGTCACCGTGAAGGTCACGGTCTCGCTGCCGGTAGCACCGCAGCCGTCGGAGAGGCCCGTGCTGTTGTTGGACCAGGTCAGGGAGCCACAGGCGTCCGTGGCGGAGGCACCACCGTTGCTGGTGATCCAGTCATTGAATTCAGAGGTGAAGGCACCACCCGTGCATTCGTATGTGGCATCGGATGCCGTCACCGTCATGGTCGGATCGGTGGTGTCGACCACCGTGACCGTAGCAGTGGCTGTTGCCGTGTTGCTGCATTCGTCGGTGACGGTCAGTGTGATGGTGTTGGCTCCGAGATCCGAGCAGGAGAAGGTCGTCTGGCTCGCAGCCAAGGATACGGTTCCACAGCCATCGGAAGAAGCGTTGTCAATGTCGGAAGCCGTCATGATGCCCACACCGTTGGCATCCAAGGTCACGGTGTAATCCTTGGCCACAGCCGTCGGATTCGTGGTGTCCGTGATCGTGAACGTGCCGTTCGTGGTGACGTTGTTGCCACAGGCGTCCTCAGCGGTGAAGGTCACCGTCACTGTGCCGGTCGCACCACAGAGGTTGCTCAGAGACGCTCCATTGCCGTAGTTGTGGCTCCAGGTCACGCCACTGCAGGTCTCGCTGGCGGACGCACCACCATTGTTGGCCAACCATGCCGCGAGTTCGGCGGCATTCCCGGATCCATCGCACTCCGTCGTGGTATCCTGGGCCGCGGCCGTCAGGGTCGGCGCCGTGGTGTCCACAATGGTGAAGATGGCCGCCGTGGAGGTCTGATTGCCCGCATCATCCGTCGCGGTGAAGACGACCTGAACCGCCCCGCTGCCTCCGCAACTGGCCGCCATGGTCGTGAAATCATTGGACCAGGTCACGCCACTGCAATTGTCCGTAGCCGCAGCCCCTGCGTTGTTGTCCAACCAGGCCAACAGTGCGGCCGAGTTGCCTGCACCGTCGCATTCAACCGAGGCGTCCTGTGCCGCAGAAGTGATGGTTGGGCCCTCGTTATCCTCGACTACGACCTCGAACGCACCGGTCGCCGAGTTGCCATAGATGTCGGTCACCGTGTAGGTCACGGTCGTGGAGCCGAGGCTGAAGGTGGTGCCCGAAGCGATGTCGGAAGTCACACTGGCCACGGAACAGTTGTCCGCAGCACCGGGATCGGCAAAATTGACCACGGCATCGCAAGTTCCCGGATCCGTGGATACGGTATCGTTCGCCAATGTCGTGAAGTAAGGCGCCTCATTGTCCGTCACGGTCACCGTGAAGCTCGTGGTCGCCGTGTTGGCCGCCTCGTCGGTGGCGGTAAGTATCACCGTTGTCGTTCCCACCCCGAAAGTGGATCCACTGGTGTGGCTCGAAGTCAAGGTCGCACCACAGTTGTCCAAAGCGCTCGGGGCGGCCCAACTCACCGCAGCGGCACATATGCCGGCATCGTTGGACTGCGTGATGTTCGCCGGTGTTCCCGAGATGGTCGGATTCTCCGTATCGTTCACCGT
This sequence comes from uncultured Flavobacteriales bacterium, assembly GCA_938082505.1. Classification (GTDB taxonomy): domain Bacteria; phylum Bacteroidota; class Bacteroidia; order Flavobacteriales_D; family Sanyastnellaceae; genus UBA8752. The sequence continues at coordinate 114,419 of CALLLH010000024.1, read as the reverse complement.
CACCGTGAAGGTGGCGGAGGCCGTATTGCCGGAGGGGTCCATGGCGGTGTAGGTCACCGTCGTCGTTCCGCTCGTGAAAGTGGAATTTGAATTGTGGCTGCTCGTAAACGACGAGACGGAGCAGTTGTCATCCGCGGTGGGCTCCGTCCAGGTCACGGTCGCACTGCAGCTGCCGGGATCCATGGACTGGGTAATGTCCGTCGGCATGCCCGAAATGGTAGGTACGGCCACATCGATGACGGTCACCGTGAAGGAAGCCGTCGTGACATTGCCCGCCCCATCCGTCGCGGTGTAGGTCACCGTATTGGGGCCGAGTCCGAATGTGTCTCCGGAGGCGAAATTGGAAGTCAATGAGGCCAGGGTGCAGTTGTCTGCACCGGTAGGCACGACCCAGTTCACGTCAGCCGTGCACACACCCGAATCCGTGTTCTGCGTGATGTCTGACGGCACACCAGAAATGGTCGGGGCCTCATTGTCCTGCACTGCAACGTTGAAGGATGAGGTGGCCGTGTTGCCGTGGATGTCGGTGGCGGTGTAAGTCACTGCCGTCGTGCCGAGGGAGAAAGTGTCCCCGGAGGAATGCGATGAAGTGAACGTGCTCACGGCGCAGTTGTCCTGAGCGTTCGGCTCAGTCCAGGTCACCACAGCCGTGCACACTCCGGCATCCGTATCGACGGTGATGTCGGCCGGCATGGAAGTGATGGTCGGGTTCTCGGTGTCCTGTACCTGCACGTTGAACGAAGCTGTGGTTGTGTTGCCCGCTTCATCAACAGCCGTGTAGATCACGGTCGTCGTACCCACTCCAAACATGACGCCCGGATCGTGGGTCGAGGTCAAGGTCGCACCGCAATTGTCCGACATGGTCGGCTCGGTCCAAGTCACGGCTGCAGCGCAGCTGCCCGCATCGTTGGACTGGGTGATGTTGCCCGGCATTCCCGAAATGGAAGGCGCGTCATTGTCGGTCACGGTCACCGTGAACGTGGCGGTCGTGGTGTTGCCCGCGGCGTCCATGGCTGTATACGTTACCGTGGTGGTGCCCGTTCCGAAACTGTCACCACTATTATGAGTGGATGTGAAACTGGTCACCGCACAGTTGTCGGATGCCGTTGGAGCCGTCCAGCTGGCCGCAGCCGAGCAGGTGTCCCCTGCGGCCACAGCGTTGAGACTGATGTCGGCAGGCATGCCCGAAATGGAGGGGGCCTCCGCATCGGTCACGGTCACCGTGAAGCTGGCCGTCGTGACATTGCCATGGATGTCCGTAGCGGTATAGGTTACCGTCGTGGTGCCCGGCGTGAAATCGTCACCCGGCTCATGGTCCGATGTCAATGAGGCAACGCTGCAGTTGTCATCCGCTGTCGGAGCTGTCCACGTCACCTCTGCCAAGCAGACCCCGGCGTCGGTGTCCTGAGAAATGTCAGCCGGCATGCCACTGATGGTCGGCACTTCGTTATCGGTCACCGTCACCGTGAAGGAAGACGTGGTCACATTGCCGTGGATGTCCGTGGAAGTGTAGGTCACCGTCGTCGCCCCGACGGGGAAAGCGTCCCCGCTGTTGTGGTTGGACGTGAACGTGTCTACCGCACAATTGTCGGAGCTCGTGGGTTCCGTCCAACTCACCACTGCCGAGCAGTTGCCGGCATCGGCCGTCTGCGTGATGTTGGCAGGCATGCCCGTGATGGTCGGATCCTCATTGTCCGTCACGGTCACCGTGAAACTCGTGGTGCTCGTATTGCCCGCATTGTCCGTTGCGGTATAGGTCACCGTCGTGGTACCCACGGGGAACGTATCCCCAATGCTGTGGGTCGAGGTCAATGTGGAAACACTGCAGTTGTCCGCCGCGGCCGGTGCTGTCCAATTCACTGCAGCAGAACAGTTGCCCGCATCAGCAGTCTGGGTGATGTCGGCCGGGGTACCGGAAATGGTCGGATCCTCAGTGTCCGTGATCGTAATGGTGAACGTGCTCGTCGTCGTATTGCCCGCCGCATCGGTGGCCGTGTAGGTCACGGTCGTCGTACCCAAGGGGAACGTATCGCCACTGCTGTAGTCCGCGGTCAAACTCGCGAGCGCACAATTGTCGTCGGCAGTGGGTGCCGTCCAAGACACCACCGCATCGCACGAAGCACCATCAGTGCTCTGCGTAAGGTCGGCCGGCGTGCCACTGATGCTCGGCGCCTCATCATCGGTAATCGTAATGTCAAACGACGCCGTGGTCGAGTTGCCGGTCGAGTCAACCGCCGTGTAGGTCACCGTGGTCGTCCCCAGCGGGAAGAAATCCCCACTGTTGTAGTCAGCCGAGAACGTATCTACTGTACAGTTATCCGTGGCAGTCGGATCCGTCCAATTCACCACCGCCCCACACGTATCCGCATCGGCGGTCTGCGTGATGTCCGCCGGCATCCCTGAAATCACCGGATTCTCAGCGTCATAAACCGTAATGGTAAATGAAGACGTGGCGGTGTTGCCATGAATGTCAGTTGCCGTGTAAGTAACCTCGGTATCCCCAATTGAGAATGTGGACCCTCCTTCGTTGTGCGTAGCTGTAATAGTGTCCACACCGCAATTGTCAGCTGCCGAAGGACTTGGCCATGTGAAGTATTTCGTACAAGAGGAGGCATTGGTAGGGAAACTTTGGTCTGCCTGCATATTTGAAATCACCGGGAGTTCGTCGTCGGTGACGGTGACGGTGAAGGAGGTGGAGACCGTGTTGCCGGCTGGGTCGGTGGCGGTGTAGGTGACCGTCGTCGTGCCGACGGGGAAGACGTCGCCCGAATCGTGCGTGGACGTCATCGTGGACGAACAATTGTCCGCATCGGTCGGGGGTGTCCAGTTCACAACGGCCGAACAAAGGCCGGCGTCATTGGTCTGGGTGATGTCCGCAGGCGTAGCGGTGATGGTCGGATCCTCGGCATCCGCGATGGTCACCGTGAAGCTCGACGTGGTCGTGTTGCCGCAGTCGTCCGTTGCTGTGTAGGTCACCGTCGTCGCACCCACTGAAAAAGTGTCGCCGGGAGCGTGGGTGGAGACGAAGGTGTCCAAGGTGCAGTTGTCACTGGCCGTAGGTTCGGTCCAGGTGACCACCGCACTGCAGTTGCCGCTGTCGTTGTTCTGCGCGATGTCCGAAGGGGTATCGGCAATCACGGGATTCTCAGTGTCGGTAACCGTAATGTTCTGAACGTGGGTCGTGGTGTTGCCGCAATCGTCCACGGCCACCCAGGTGCGCACAAGGCCAGCACAGGTCGTCGTCGCATCTTCTGTATAGGTCACCGTGACGTCGGTATCGCAGTCGTCCGTCGCAGTGAGGGTCACAGCCGTTGGGATCGCGCCACAATCCACGGTTGTATCGGCGGGAAGGGCCTCAACGAAGGTCGGGGCACCAGCATCGGTCACCGTAATGGCCTGGTATACCGTATCCGCCGCAACATTGCCAAAACAGTCCGTTGCCGTGACCACGAATTGCCGTGTGATCACGAGACCACCTTCCGGAGATCCATCATCGGTGGAGGCACAATAATCGAAGGAATCCGACCAAATGTCGGTCACGGTCACCCCTCCGCACTCATCGAAGACCACGATGTGCGGCTTGCCCATGGCAGCTTGGGAGTAGGTGAAATCGGAATAGCAACCCGTAAGGAAAACATCATCCGGCATGGTGATGGTGATGACGGGAGGCGTGGTGTCCGGTGGTGCGACAAAAAGTGCATTCAGCAGGAGAGCGCTGGAAGGATCACCGACAGAGCGGGACGAACCCACTTCGGTGGTCGGATTTCCCCCTGGGAGGAAGGGTCCGTTTTCCGGATGCGCTGCGCCGGTCATGGTGATGACCGAAAAAGTGAAGAGGCAGCTGAGAAGCGCGACAGACTTCTGGTAAGACATGGCGATACTTTTGGCTATCGGAAAGTGAGAAGCCTTCTCGCCATTATGAAATTATTACACAGCTAATTTCGACGGCTTTGCAGACGCTTAAGCGACTGTCTTACAATAATTTACAGGGCTTTTGAAAAGTTCAAAGCGCCGTATTATACGTGTATAATATTTTGACTACCCTATTTTAATCGACTAACGATTTATCACTTCGTCAGTTCGCCGCCAAACAAGGCGGTGAAGCCCTCTCAAAGTGACCTCGTAGGATGGCCCGGTGACCTCCCATCCGAGGCTGGCATAAAAGCCCAATGCGGCGTGTCGGGCATCGGCCCAGACCCCGTCAATTCCATGCTCCCTCAACTCCGTTATTCCGCGCTCTAGAATCTGGCGCCCCACTCCCCGACCCCGGTGATCGGAATGCGTTGCCATGGCCCGAAGGCGATAATCGATTTCCGGACCCAAGGCAGGGTGACGATCCGGCATGAAAGTGGCGATGCAGATGACCTCGCCATGCTTTCGGGCGCCCAGATGGAATACCCCGGCATCGAGGTCCACCGGCAGTGCGCACTGAATCCCTGGCTCTTTCTCCGGCCAGAGCACCGCAGCGCGCAGCGCCCAAGTGTCTTCGGGTAATATCCGACCAATGGTGTACTCCGCTTTCATCAACCGATGAATTTGTTCCAATCCCGCCGCGTCTTCTTCGTCGGCCTTCCTTGAGGAAAAGTGTTATTGATGCGTGACTGCCTAATCATGGCCGCTTTTTCCCGCTCTTCTTCCGGCGTTGTATCGGCAATATAATCATCGACGAGCTTTGGCCCCACCCGCGCCTTTGGGAGGTCCTTGACACGATAAGAGAACCATACTGGTCCTTGCCGAACGGTGATCTCCTCTCCCATTCTGACTTCCCTGCTCGGCTTGACGGGGCTGCCCTCCACCTCCACTTTACCATCCCTGATCCTGTCGGTCGACATGGAGCGGGTCTTGAACACCCGAACAGCCCACAGGAACTTATCGATGCGCATGCATCAAAGTTCGACAATCAACCCGATTGCCGGAATCACCGTTCCTGAACTCAGCGGTATATAACGCGCCTGATAGCGTGATGGATTGGCTGCGTCCGGAACAGGAGCTCCAGTATTGAGATCACGCACGACGTCCAAAGCCGGAGGAGCATCGGGGACCTGACTGAGCAAATTCTGCACATCCATGAATACGTCGAGGCTCCAACGATCGAAGAACCACTTCTTGTCGATGCGAAGGTCCAATTGACTGAAGGAGGCATTCCGCATGGCATTCAATTGGGCATAATCCAGTTGGGGGACACTGTTGCTGTCCCAGTACACCCGATCCAGGCTGACATCGAGGTCGTACGGTGTGTAAGGGAGCCCTCCGCTGTACAACCAACGCACACCGACCTCCCAATCCCGCTTCAACTTCGCGCCCCCTGTCAGCGACACGATGTGCCGGCTGTCCCAGGCGCTGGGAGCGTATCCCTCGAGGAAGCTGTATTCACTCCTGACATAAGTGTAGGCGAGCAGACCATACACCCCTTTGTACAGTTTGCGCTGCGCCAGGAATTCCACTCCCCGGGCCCTGCCCTTGCCATCAAAGCGTACAGCTTCGTTGCCCACCACTCCGAAATCGGCGCCGAGATTCGCCAGCGCTATGCCTGTTTCCACGCTGATGGGCGCTTGGTCGTAGCCTTTCATGAACCCTTCCAGACCGAGGGTGGTGTTCCGCTCCGGCCAATCATAGCGAAGACCGAGGACAGCCTGGTCGCAACGCTGGTAGCGCGCGCCTTCCCGATTGACGCGTTGTCCCTGCTCCTCGAAACCGAGAATGAGGTAACTGGGCAACTGGAAATAGCGTCCCACATTGGCGTTCAAGCTCAATCGGGGCGCCAGGTTCCATCGGAACGCCACCCTCGGGCTCAGCTGCCGCAGGGGATTGGCCATGGCCTCATTGACCTCATTGCCGTCCACCCTGAGCCCGCCACTCAGGGTCATCCTTCCATCCGCCATCGGCTTGGAGGCCTGGATGAAGGCTCCGTATTTGTGCAGGTCGAATGCGCTCTCGAAATCAACCTCGATGAGCGTGTCCTGCAGAAAAAGGTATCGCTCGCTGAACGTGCGGTTGTTGAAACGCGCGAACTCATATTGGCCTCCCCACGTGACCTTGAACCCCTCTGCGCCGTATCTCCTGCGCTCCATTCGAAGCTTGTTCTCCATCTCCTGCGAGAGGTAATCGAGGGTGAGCGGCAGCGCCTCGTCGTTGTCAAGATGCTTGTAGGCCCGGTTGCTCAGCATGTTGCGGCTCGCTACCCATGTCCAACGCCCATCCTCGGTGAAGCGGTCATACGTCGCGCCAACGGTGTAGTTCCACTGCTTGTTGACCTGAAGGGCATCCAGGATCGCCACCTGGTCCAGATAATCCTCAGCCGACGTGTCATCGGCAGCCGAGAGGTTGAGCTGGAAATCGTCATACGCCCCGATGCCGAGTACGGTCAGCCTTTCATTGGGGGACGGCTGGTGGACCCATTTGAACTGGATGTCATTATAAACAGGTAGGAACGGCAGCCCCAACACTTCAAACAGGAATTGCAGATAACTGCGCCTTGCGCTCAGGATGAGCGAGCTGTTTTCACCTGTGGGGCCTTCGAAGGTCAATCCCAGGTCACTTGTGCCCACCACGGCGTTCGAAGTCCATTCATCCGTCCGCGCCGTCTTGAAACCGAATTCCATGACGCTTGACAGCGCGTTGCCCCTTGTGGCCGGGAAGGCTCCGGAATAAAATTCCACTTCCTCAACCAGGTCTACGTTGATCATGCCCACCGGACCTCCGCTCGCTCCCTGCGTGGCAAAGTGATTGATGTTCGGGATTTCGATCCCATCGATGTAGAACCGGTTCTCATTGGGCGCTCCTCCCCGGATCACGATATCATTCCTGAAGCTTGGAATGGCCGCCACTCCGGGAAGACTGCGGATGGCTTTGGAGATGTCCCGACCTCCTCCCGGATTCCGTTTGATCTCATTGGTCCCGATCCGTCTCAGCGACACCGGGGCCTCCTCCTCTCCACGGGCCGTTGTCGCTTCGACTTCCGCTGCCTCCATGGCCACGGAGAGGGGCGCCATGTCCACATTGATGAACGCCGACCGTGCAGGGGTAATCTCAATCTCCAGCCGGGTGGTAGACTGGTACCCGATGGAACTGAAGGCCAGGTTGACAAGACCAGGTGCCAACCCCGTGAGCTCGAATGCCCCATCGAGGTCGGTCGACACGCCCGTGGCCGTGCCCTGCACCACCACCGAAACGAAAGGCAGCGGCATCCCTGTGACCTCATCCGCGACCACACCACGCACACTGGCCGTTTGGGCCTGGACGACCCCACAGAGCAGCAGCAAACCGAGCATCGAAATGGACCTTCGCGATGCTTTCACGTGGTTCCGAGCAACAGACAAGAGGAAGGAGATTGACAACACGTGGGTGGAACACCCCACCACGAATGGAGGTTCAATGCCCCTCAACCTAAATCGAGGTCGAGCCGCTTGCGCATGGTTTCCAATTCCGGTTTCTGCTCCGCCCAACGCAGGTATCGATCCTTGGCAGTCAGGAATTCCGCGGCAGGAGCTTCCTCCGCCACCTCCACCTCGAATGCAATCGCACCGTTGCCCACCGTGACCCTGATGAAGTGCAACAGCTCTGTGGCGTTCTCCTTCAACTCATCGAATTGCACCTGATTGGCCACCTTGAGTTTGAGCAAGGGGTCTTCGAAATGCAAGTCGCCGGTGGCGAGTGTGGCTGCCAGCCCCATTTTGTTCCGTTTGCGCATTTCCTCCACCAACGCGTCCCAGGCCAGCCTCACCTTGGATTCATCGTAGGCCGATTTCAATGTGGTGGTGTGCTCAAGGTCCAGCTCGCCCACTTCGGAGGAGGTCTTGTCCTCCATCTGCGTTGCGAACATGCTTTTCCCAGAAAGCAGCGACCCCAATTTCCCTGTGGGCACCGCCGTCTGCTTCGGCCTGCCCAAGGTGGCCGCCAAATCGGCGTCCAGCTCCTCATGGACTGCCTGGGGCTTTTCTCCCTCCGGTTCCGGTCCTGCAGCGGCCGGCACGGACACCGGTGGGCGCACCAATTCCCCGCCCCTTTCCAGGGATTCTTCCGGCCCTGCATCCGAGCCGGACTCCGAGGAAACAGCCGCTTGCCCAGAAGATGCAGGTTGCTCCTCGGCCTTGGACGCTTCTGGTGACCGCGCGCGGTTCACAGAAACGATGGTGCCTTCCCCGTCGAGGGGAACGTCCCAACCCGAAATCGGAATCAGCTCATTTTTTTTTTGCCCCCTCTGCGCTGACCGCTTCGAGGGAGCCGATGCGCATCAGCATCAATTCGACGAGCAGCCTCGGATGTCGGGACAGCCTGTATTGTTGGTCGGCCTCATTCGAATGGCCGATGGCCGCGACGAGGAAGTGCAGACCGCAGCGTTTGGCTTGGTCGCCGAATCGGTCCACGACCGATTCTCCTGCTTCCATGAGCGCCAAGGTCGATTCGTCCTTGCAGACCATCAGGTTGCGCAAGTGCTGTCCAAGCCCCGTGACAAAGTGATGGGCATCGAATCCCGCCGCCACGACTTCCTCCAATTGGAGCAGCATGTCACCGATGCGTCCTGTCAATGCCGCATCCACAATCGAGAAGTAGACGTCATGACCCAACACGTTCAGGTGCCGGGTGACCGCTTCATACGTGACCCCTTCCGCACTGGAAGCGACCATCTGGTCGAAAATGCTCAGCGCGTCCCGCATCGCGCCATCCGCCCTTTGGGCGATGACATTCAAAGCTTCCGCCTCGGCATGCACCCCCTCCTTTCCGGCGACGAAGGCGAGGTGCTCCGCGATGTCCCTGGTGGTGATCCGGCGGAAGTCGTAAATCTGGCAACGGGACAGGATCGTCGGCAGGATCTTGTGCTTCTCCGTGGTGGCCAGAATGAAAACAGCATGCTTGGGCGGTTCCTCCAGCGTCTTGAGGAAGGCGTTGAACGCATCCTTTGACAGCATGTGCACCTCGTCGATGACGTAGACCTTGTAGTCTCCATCCTGCGGTGGAATGCGCACCTGGTCGATGATGCTCCGGATGTTCTCCACGCCATTGTTGGAAGCCGCATCCAGTTCGAAGACGTTGAAGCTCCTCTCCGCCTGCTCCGCCGTGAACCCGTTGATGGCGTTGGCGAAGATCCGGGCACACGTGGTTTTGCCCACGCCCCGGGGACCACAGAACAGATAAGCCTGCGCAATCTGCCCTGAGGCAATGCTGTGGCGCAGCGTATCCGTAATGCTCTGCTGCCCCACCACGGTTTCCCATGTGGTCGGGCGGTATTTTCGCGCCGAAACAAGGAAGGTGTTGCCTTCAGCCATGCCTCAAAGGTGGGCATTGTAAGGCGAATCCCGCTTTCTCAATTTTGCACAGGAGCCCCACATTTTGTGTTTGTCGGGCACGACTTGAAGAATCCTCCGGCGCCCTATTGCGATACCACGGCATTTCGCGTAGATTTGCGCCCCCTTTTGCGCCAAGCATATGACCCGGAATCGATACGAAACCGTCTTCATCATCACTCCAGTCCTCTCTGACGAGCAGACCAAGGACGTGATCAAGAAGTTCAAGGATCTCCTGACTGACAAGGGAGCCAACATCACCCACCAGGAAAATTGGGGGATGCGCAAATTGGCTTATCCGATCCAGAAGAAGTCCACTGGCTTCTATTACCTCATGGAATTCGAAGCCGACGCTTCGGTCATCCTCCCCTACGAAACTGAATTCCGCCGCGACGAGCGCGTGATCCGGTTCCTGACCACCCGAATGGACAAGTTTCACGTCGAGTATGCGGAGAGCCGTCGCGACCGTGAGACCGACCGCCGCGAGAAGCCGAAGCAAACTGCTGCCGGCGCTGAGACCAAAGCCTGAACGACCCAGATTCAACGATCATGGCCGACAACAAGAACGTCCGTTACCTGAACCCGATCGCCATCGACACGAAGAGCGAGCGGTACTGCCGTTTCCGCGAAAAGGGCTTCAAGTACATCGACTACAAGGACCCCGATTTTCTGCTGATGCTGGTCAATGAGCAGGGCAAGATTCTGCCCCGCCGCCTGACCGGTACCAGCCTCAAGTACCAGCGCCGTGTCGGCAAGGCCATCAAGAAGGCCCGCCACCTCGCGCTGCTTCCTTACCTCGCTGACCAACTGCACTGAGCAGTACAACCCCACGCGAAATGGATGTGATTCTAAAGCAGGACGTCGACCGCCTCGGTTCGAAGAACGATATCGTCAACGTCAAGAATGGTTACGCCCGCAACTACTTGATTCCTCAAGGGTTTGCCATGGCAGCCACGGAAAGCGCCCGTAAAATGGTCGCAGAAACGATTCGCCAGCAATCGCACAAAGCCGTCAAGGCGTTGGACGATGCCAAGGCCATCGGAGAGAAGATTGCGGGTCTTTCCATCAAAATCGGCGCCAAGGCCGGCGAAAGCGGCAAGATTTTCGGTTCAGTCAACAACATCCAATTGGCTGAAGCACTCGAAGCCGCAGGGCAGAAAGTGGACCGGAAGAGCATCGACCTCGGAACGGAGGCCATCCGCGACCTCGGCAACTACACCGCCAAGGTCAAGCTGCACAAGGATGTGATCGTCGAGCTCAGCTTCGAAGTGGTGGCTGAATGACATTGATTCCGGTCCCTTCCGGGACCAGAATAGGAAAAAGGGGGCTCGGCCCCCTTTTTTTGTGTCCACGATGAGCGGATTCAAACTCCACAGTGATTTCAGTCCCAAGGGAGACCAACCAGAAGCCATCCGCCAGCTTGTGGAGGGTCTGGATTCGGGCATTCGCCACCAGACCCTGCTCGGCGTAACGGGATCGGGCAAGACCTTTTCCATCGCCAACGTCATCGAACGCACCCAGCGGCCGACCCTGGTACTCAGCCACAACAAAACGCTGGCTTCACAGCTCTACAGCGAGTTCAAGGAGTTCTTCCCCGACAACCTCGTCGAGTACTTCGTCAGCTACTACGACTATTACCAGCCGGAGGCCTACATCCCCTCGAGCGGAACTTTCATCGAAAAGGACCTGGCCATCAACGAGGAGATCGAGAAGCTCCGTTTGTCCGCCACCTCGGCTTTGCTGAGCGGTCGCCGCGATGTCATCGTTGTTGCATCCATCAGCTGCATCTACGGCATTGGAAACCCGGTGGAATTCCACAAAAGCGTCATCGAGGTCAAGGCCGGGCTGGTCATCAGCCGGAATGCCCTCCTGCACCGGTTGGTCGAAAGCCTGTACCATCGGACACGGGGCGAGTTCAGCCGCGGGTCGTTTCGCGTGACCGGCGACGTGGTCGATGTCTACCTCGCCTACGCGGACCATGCGGTCCGGCTTCATTTCTGGGGCAATGAAATCGAACGGATCGAGACCATCGACCCCGAGACCGGCCAGGTACTGCATGCGTTCGATGCCTTGCGCATCTATCCGGCCAACCTCTTCGTCACCGGCAAGGACACCTTGCACCAGTGCATCTGGGAAATCCAGCAGGACATGGTGAAACAGGTGGAGTGGTTCAACAACCAGGGCCGCTTCATCGAAGGCAAGCGGCTCGAAGAGCGAACTACCCACGACCTCGAAATGATGCGTGAGCTCGGGTTCTGCAGCGGCATCGAGAATTACAGCCGCTATTTCGATCGCCGCGAGCCGGGACAGCGGCCGTTCTGCCTGCTCGACTACTTCTCGGATGACTTTCTTCTCGTGGTCGATGAGAGTCATGTCACGGTGCCGCAGGTCGGCGCGATGTACGGCGGGGACCGGTCGAGAAAAGTCTCCCTCGTGGAGCATGGATTCAGGCTGCCGTCCGCCTTGGACAACCGCCCTCTGCAAGCCGATGAATTCGAGTCCATGCTGCACCAGATCATCTATGTCAGTGCCACTCCAGCAGACTTCGAACTCGAGAAGAGCGAAGGGGTGGTGGTCGAACAGCTCATCCGCCCCACAGGCCTGTTGGATCCCCCGATTGAAGTGCGCCCCTGCAAGAACCAGGTCGACGACCTCATCGGCGAGATCCGCAAGACCATCGAGGCTGGGGACCGGGTGCTGGTGACCACCCTCACCAAGCGGATGGCAGAGGAACTGTCCCGCTATCTGGACCGGTTGCGGATCTCCTGCTCGTACATCCACTCCGAGGTCAAGACGCTCGACCGCATCGAAATCATCCGGAACCTGCGCGAAGGGGTCATCGATGTCCTCGTGGGGGTGAACCTCCTGCGTGAGGGCCTTGACCTGCCCGAGGTTTCACTCGTGGCGGTCATGGACGCGGACAAGGAAGGCTTCCTGAGGTCCAACCGCTCCCTGACCCAGACGGCCGGCAGGGCGGCCCGAAACGTGAACGGCCGGGTCCTGATGTACGCCGACAGGATCACGGACTCCATGGCGCAGACCATCGACGAAACGTCCCGCCGAAGGGAGAAACAAGCGGCCTACAATCAGGAGCACGGCATTGTCCCTCAACAAGTCAAGCGCTCCAAGAAGACCGTCTTCGAACAGAGTGAGCTCGTCGATGGGCGCCCATCTCCCATGGCCGCGGAACCCGCCGCTTCCGGAGTCGGCATCCTCGAAGACCCCGTCGTGGCCGCTTACATTCAATCCAAGGACCACAAAGCCATGGAGAAACTGATGGCAAGGACACGCAAGGAGATGGAACGGGCAGCCAAAGAACTGGCCTTCATGGAGGCCGCGAGGTTGCGGGACGAACTTTTTGCATTGGAAGGTGCCGTGGCCAATTGGCAACTGTGAGGCACCTTGCAACCTAATTGGGGATGAAACCGTCCTTTCTCTACCTGCAAGTAGAAACCCTCCTATGAATAGTGTCACACGCCTCCTGAGTGCCTGCCTTCTCTCCGTTCTCTCCTTCGCCCTGATCGCCCAAGTCCCGCACGGCGGAGCACCGTTCTGGACCTCCCCGGGCACGAACATGGGCAATCCCGCCTGGCCGGTGCACCGCATGCCGGGCATCGACCTTGACGCCTTGAGCGCTGCGGACGCCGTGACCGACCAGGTCAAAAGCGCCCCTTGGCGGTTCGGTCAGGAAATCCCTGTGGACATCGGCTTGAACGATGGCCAATGGCTGGACATCAACGGAATTTCGGTTTGGAGGACGCAAATCCAAGCCCCGGGAGCATTGGCAATGAGCCTTTCTTTTTCGGAGTTTGCCGTGCCCAAAGGAGCGAGGCTCTTCGTCTGGAATGCAGACCGGATCGAGTTCATCGGTGGATTTGATCACCGCAACATGAAGGCGTGGGGCGGACTGGCCACCGGTCTGGTCGCCGGAGACGCCGTGGTCGTGGAGCTCCAGGTGCCCTCCGGAATGGAGGATGCCGTCACCCTCCGTGTCGACCAGGTGGTGCACGCCTACCGCGACATCGCCGGCAAGGCCGCCCTCGCCGCGGCTGATCCGGAGGTCCAACGCGGCCCCTTCGGAAACAGTGGCGATTGCAACATCAATGTCAATTGCCCCGAAGGAGCGACCTGGCAGTGCGAGAAGCGCTCTGTCGCCCTCATCGTCCAGGGGGGATTCGCCGTGTGCAGCGGTGCCTTGGTCAACAACACCGCACAAGATGGAAGTCCGCTTTTCCTGACCGCGAACCACTGCTTGCCGGGCAGCGGCAATGTGGGCAACTGGACCTTCTATTTCAATCACGAGACGGAAGGGTGCGAAGGCAATACGGGACCACAGAACCAGACCACCAGCGGCGGAGAATTGCTGGCCAACAGCAGCGGAAGCGACTTTGGACTTCTCCTGCTGGATGAGACCCCCCCGGAAGAATACAACGTCTTCTATGCAGGCTGGGACGGCACCGACAACGAGGCCGTGGAGAACGCCACGGGCATCCATCACCCTTCCGGAGACCTCAAGAAAATCTGTTTCGAGGAAGATGCCCCCTATCACGACAATGCGGCCGGTGCGGCCGTCTGGTGGATCGATGCTTGGGAAGATGGGGTCACCGAGGGGGGCTCCTCCGGGTCACCCCTGTTCGACCAGCAACACCGCATCATCGGTCAGCTCTACGGTGGCGCCGCCGCCTGTTCCGGTCAACAGAACAACGGCCAGTTCGACTATTACGGCCGGATGGGCGTCAGCTTCAACAACGGCATTGCGGACCACCTCGACCCGCTCGGATTGGGCATCGAGGTCCTCGACGGCTATCCGAATGAGGGGTGTGTCACCAGCTTCATGCTCGACATGGGCCTGGGCGTTGCCTCAGCCCCGGAAGGGGTCCTCTGCGGAGGCGGCGAAGTCGTCATTGTGTTGACGCTCAACAATTTCGGAGAAGAACCCCTCACGAGTGCAGAGATCGGATACACCGTCAATGGCGGTCCCGAGCAAACCCTGGGCTGGAACGGGACCCTGGCCCAATACGAGAACACCACCATCGCCCTGCCTCCCCTCGCTGCGGAGGACGGCACCACCGAGGTCGCGGCCTACGTCGTCTCGGTCAATGGTCAGGCCGATGAGAACGGCTTCAATGATGCGGTGCTCGTGGAGTACACGGCGTTCGCCGGAGAGACGTTCGACTTCACCCTCGAGCTCGTCCTGGACGACTACGGCAGTGAGACGACCTGGGAAATCCGACGGCTGGGCACGGTTGTCTACAGCGGCGGCCCCTACGAGGACGACCTGGAAGGTGAGGTCATCACGGTTCCGTTGTGCCTGGAGGACGGCTGCTACATCCTCGAGGTCGAGGACAGTTGGGGAGATGGCATGTGCTGCGATTTCGGGGATGGCAGTTTCACCATCTTCGACCCCGAAGGGGACCTGGTCCTGACCGGCGGAACGTTCGGAGACTCCGAAGTGGAACAGTTCTGTACCGATGAGATGTCCATTGAAGGGCTGGCCGGCACCCAGGTCAAGGTTTGGCCCAACCCCGCCACTGACATCATCCGAATCGACGGATTGCCCGCAGGCTCCCGGTTGCAGGCCTTCGATGCGCTGGGGCGCCCGCTGACCGGATCCATCCCCGTCAACACTGGACAATGGGCACTGTCCACAGGAAATTGGCCCCGCGGATGGGCCGTGCTGAGGGTGGAAACAGAAACGGGCGCATACGCTGTGCCCTGCGTGCTGCGTTGATTCCCCATGCGCTGGACCCCACTCATCATAGCGGCCGTATTGGCGGGTTGTTCCGACAGGGAAGTGGCCTCGACAACCAAGGTGGAAACTGTGGTCGTCAAGCCCATCGATCGCCCCATTCCCTCCCCCTTCTCCATCCTGGATGCCGTCATCGAAGGGGACAGCCTCAGGGTCGAGGTCCAGTTCGGCGGGGGGTTCCGCGCCCACACCTTCACGCTGTCATCAGACGGTGCCGCGACCAAGTCCCTGCCTCGCCAGCAGCCCCTGCGCCTCGTTCACGACAGCCATGGTGACATGGGCCGGGCCCTCATCACGGAAGGGCGTGCATTCGACCTGACACCCTTCCGCGACCCCTCCCAGCCGATGGTACGGCTTGCACTGCAAGGCTGGTCCGGTTTGCTCGACTACCGCTACTCCGATTGATGATGGAGGCCCTGTGGGACATCGGGGCCTGTGCCTCCTCCGCTCTGCCGGGGGCCTTCCGCATCTTGTGGGACCTGCGCTGGCATGCTGCACTGCGGCGCCAGGCTGAGTTGACCATCACGGCCGATTCGGGGGGCCATACCGCCGAAGGGGACCAAGCCGTCACCCTGATCCGCTGCAGCCACAATGATCTGCCCGCGCTGAAGCAGACCTGGTCGGCTTGGCGGGGCCAGCATTTCCCGGAAGGCTGGTCAGTGGAATGGCTGGTCGTCGATGACGGTTCCGATGACGGCACCCTGGACTGGCTCGAGGCCCAAGCCGCCGGCGATCCCATGCTCACCATACTCCATCACGACAAGAAGCTCCCCGGAAAGAAGCACGCCCTGGCGGCGGGCATCCGGGCCGCCCGCCACGACCGGTTGGTGATGACCGACGCGGACTGCATGCCACGAGCGGACTGGGCCCATTCGATGGCCCGCGCACTGCGCGACCCGGTTGCTGCCCATGGCGGTCTCGACCTCGCGCTCGGCGTGTGCCTGCCCGATGGCGGACCAAGGCTGCTCCGGTTCGATGGCTTGAGGGTGGCCTTCCAGTATTGCGCAGAGGCCGCATTGGGCCGACCATACATGGGGGTGGGCCGGAATCTGTCCTACCGCCGTTCAACGTGGATGACCGTCGGCGGGTTCGACGGGCATAGCGGGCTTGTCAGCGGGGATGACGACCTGTTCGTTCAGGACGTCAAATGCGCTGGTTTCACCATTGGGCTCGCTCCCCCCGCAGGGCCGACCGACGGCATCGTCACTTTGCCTTCCGCGGATCCGCGTGATGGATGGGACCGAAAACGGCGCCACCTGGGCACCCACCACCGGTATGCCCGAGCGGACCGGTGGCGACTTGGCGCTGATTCCGCGCTGGACATCCTGATTGTCCTTGCCGCCACCGCAGGCAGCCTTGGCCTTTTGCACAGCGCCGGTTGGATACCGATTGTGGCCTTGATGCTTGCCTTCCTCGTTCGGTCGATTACCTTGTCCTCGTTCTCCCGGGTATGGGGAAACGGTGGAATGACGGCCATGGGGGTCGCGTTCTGGGGGCCCGTCAGATGGACGTTCCTCGCCACCGCCACCTTGGGGAACATATTCACCTCATCGCCGAAATGGACGCAGCGGGCACCGACAAGCCGGTCGTGATCGACCACCTTTCCGACAAGGCCAAGTATGACTTTGGGCTGATCAGCAGGGCATTGGACCAGCATGATCAGGGCGCATTCGCCGAGCTCATGGAACGGTACAGGGAGCCCATCTTCTACATGCTGCTGAAGATGGTCAACAACCAGGATGATGCGGAGGACCTCATGATTGAGACCTTCGGCAAGGCATTCCGCAGGCTGAAGCAATACAGCCCGCAGTTCGCCTTTTCCACCTGGCTGTTCAAGATCGCCTCGAACGGTGCCATCGATTTCATCCGAAAAAAGCGCATCAAGGCGCTGAGCCTGGACAAGGGCTTCACGGATTCCGAGGGGGACACCATGGAAATCCAGGTGGCCGACTCCGGTCTCGATCCCGGACAGAGCTTGGAGAAGCAACAGCGCGTGGACCGGATGCGTGAGGTGGTGGCCCAGCTCAAGCCCCGTTACCGTCGGCTCGTGGAGTTGCGCTATTTCGAGGAATACAGCTACGATGAAATTGCGCAGGAGCTCAAGCTGCCCCTCGGCACGGTCAAGGCCCAGTTGTTCCGGGCCCGTGACATCCTGGCCGGTGTGCTCGAAACGGACCGCGACAAATTCTGACCGTTCCGGTGGATCCTACTGCCGCCGATTGTCGTGCCGTTGACGCATTGTTGACGGCCCTCTCCAAGGAGGGCTCCGCTTTTGGAGCCCCGATTCCCCCTGTTGCCCCAGCACAGCGCGATCAGCTCGCCCGGCTGGGCCCGCTTTTCCGGGATTGGAATGCGAAAATCAATGTCATCTCGAGGAAGGACCTCGATGCCTTCTTCGTTCGACATGTGCTCCACAGCGCATCCATCGCCCGAATCCTGCGGCCAGAAAAAGGCGCGCGCATCCTTGATGTGGGCACGGGTGGCGGTTTCCCGGGGATGCCGCTGGCCATCCTCTTCCCACAGGCGCACTTCACCCTGTGCGATTCCATCGGGAAGAAAGTGAAGGTCGTCCATGCTGTTGCCGAAACCCTGGGCTTGGACAATGTGGAAGGGGTCTGGGCCAGGGCTGAATCCCTGACGGACCGTGAGCCGTTCGACTTTGTTGTGAGCAGGGCCGTTACCCAGATGACCCCTTTCCTCGATTGGGTGCGGCCCCTGGTCGCTCAAGAACACCGCCATGGCATGGCGAATGGGGTCCTGTACCTGAAGGGAGGGGATTTGAGGGAAGAGTTGTCAACGGTTGAAGAGCCCGTTGAGCAGTGGGACCTCTCGGCCTTGCTTGAGGACCCCTGGTTTGAGGCGAAGCGCCTCGTCCATGTTGCCCTCCAAAAAGAATGAAGGGGGCATTTCTGCCCCCTCCGAAACCTGCAAGGATATTGAAACCGATACAGCTTTTGAGGGCCGTATCCACTGTATAGACGACACGAACCGCAATCGTTGCCTCCCGGAACTAAAAAAATTTCAGGCGCGCTGTCGCAGAGGCCTTGAAGCCCGGCGCGCTGGAGGTCTATCCCATCCAGGACCTGTGCGAGGATCCTTTGATCCATGTCAAGCACGGCCTCAGGCGGATGCGCCGGAGGGCCGAGTCCTGATGATGGGCAACCGTCAATGGAGCGATACGGGAAATTCAAGGCCCCACAACGCGGGTCGAATGACATTTGAACCTTATCCTGCGGAACACAGCACAACATGGAACAGCCAGAATCCGCCGCCAAGGCCCCCATCATGACCGATCTTGAACAGGGCAACCGCTATGCTTGGTGCTCCTGCGGCAAGTCGGACGGACAACCGTGGTGCAACGGGGCCCATCAAGGCTCCACATTCGCCCCCAAGGTGTTCACTGCGGAATCCACCGGCCCCGCCGCCATGTGTGCCTGCAAACTGACCAAGACCCCGCCTTTTTGCGATGGTTCGCACCGTCAAATCGCCTGAACCGCAATTTGACCGAGACAAGGCCTGCCGCGGGAAAGCGGTTGTTTGAATCGTGATCCACCCATGGACCTCTTCGTGCATGCAGCGCGCTGCTCCGTTACATTTGTCCCTTGATGACGGAGACATCTCCCACATCGGGTTTGCCCGATGAGGACCAACTGAAGGCCTTGGGCCGCAACACCATCAGTGAGGCCCTCGGCATCGAACTCACCGCGGTCAGTCACGGCCTTGTGGAGGGCCGCATGCCGGTGGACCGGAGGACCCACCAGCCATACGGCATGTTGCATGGAGGTGCCAGCGTGGTGCTCGCAGAAACGTTGGGCTCGGTCGGCTCGCATTTCATCGCGGCCCCCCTCGGAAAGGCTGCGGTCGGTGTCGAAGTGAATGCCAACCATTTGCGCAGCGTCCGTTCCGGCTGGGTCATCGGCAGGGCCAAATTGCACCACGAGGGCGGGAAACTGCATGTGTGGCACATCGACATCGAGGATGAACTCGGAAAGGCCATCTGCACCAGCCGCCTGACCGTCATGCTGATCCCCTCTCCCCAGCCGACCCGATGATGACGGACAACCCAGATCATACCGATGCAACCGGCTCAGAAGTGCTGTTCCATCGCCCGGGCAGTCCCGTGCTGGAGCGGATGGTCCCGGACAGTGAAGGCCGGCTCGTCTTCCGGCTGCACCCCTGGGAACAGGCCCGTGACCATCGGGAATTGGTCTTTCGGGGCAGGTCCGAAGTGGTCACCAACCTCATCGTCATCGCCCGACCCACCGTCAAGCGCACCGCCCGCGCCGTGGATGGAACGCGGAAGGAAGACCACATTGATCGTGTGATCCGGGCCCAGCAAGCCATTTCCCAGGGTCCCCTGAGGAAGGTGGTGCTGTCCAGCCAACTCCAGGTGGAGGTCGCGGGGCTGGAAGGCCAGGACATTGTCCAGCGGCTCGCCCTGGCCCACCCCGACTCATTCAGCTGGACCTTCAAGCACCCCACCATCGGCACCTGGTTCGGCTCCTCTCCCGAACCCCTTGTCCAGGGCCAATGGCCCGAACTTCGGACTGCTTGTCTTGCGGGAACCCGCATGGCCCATCTCGGCGCCGTTTCGGACCCCTGGACATCCAAGGAACAGGAAGAGCAACAACTCGTGACGGATGGTGCCCTGACCGCACTCGATGCTTCGGCGTGCGAGAATGTCCGCACCGGAGACAGAGAAACCATCCAATACGGCCCCATCGAACACCTCCGCACGTGGATTGACTTCAAGGCCACCCGCCCACTCAACGAAGTCATCAAGGCCCTGCACCCGACCCCTGCCGTGGGCGGAACGCCCCGTGCCGAAGCTTTGGATTTCATCGCCAACAATGAAGGCCACGACCGGGCCTATTACACCGGCTGGGTGGGGCTCGAGGAAGACGATGACGTGGCTTATTACGTCAACCTGCGCTGCGCCCATCTTCGGGACGGTGTTCTCACCGCCTATGCTGGAGGAGGCATTACCGCCGCCTCAAAGCCGGCGGCGGAATGGGACGAGACACGAAACAAACTGAGGGCCGTCCTCGACCCCATTGTGCACTGGGCAGAATGAACCCGGTGTCCCAAGACTCCCTCTCCTCGGCCCTGAAGCTCATCCAGGGTTTGCAACAGCGGGGACTGGTGGCCGCCGTAACGAGCCCAGGATCGCGCAATGCCCCCCTGATGCAGGCGTTCGACCGCTGTGGTGTGCGCACGGTCATTGCCTTGGATGAGCGGGCCGCTGCACACCATGCCTTGGGCATGGCACTGTCCCTGCAGCGCCCCGTAGCCGTCTGCTGCACCAGCGGCACTGCCGCGATGCACCACGGTGCTGCATTGGCGGAAGCCCTGCGTACAGGACTGCCTTTGATCAGTCTGACGGCGGACCGACCCGCAGGTGCGGATGGGGAATGGCAGAGCCAGACCCTGCCGCAGGAGGGCATGCACGCGCCCCATGTCCGGGCGCAATTCAGTTGGAACCCCGGGGCCGGCGCCTTCGAACCCGACCTTGACCGGATGGAGGCCGCTTTGGCCCATGGTCCTGTCCACATCAACTGCCCATTCGACGAGCCGCTTTATCCCGCCCCTCATGCCGAAAGGGCTTCCTTCGGTCCGGAAGTGACCGGCGTGGAATGGAAAGGGGGAATTCCGTCAACCGCATCCACCTCCGTCCTGTGCGATCGGCTGACCCGGGCCGTTGAACGGGGAGAGCGGATTCTGCTGCTCGGTGGGACGCAGCCCCTTGCCCTCCCGGCTGTCGACCTCAGCATCTGGGCCGACGCCGCCGTCGTGGCGGGAGATACAACGAGCGGACTCGCTCCGCATGGCATCCGGGCCATCGCGGCGTGCGACCGTTGGATCGGCGCTTGGCAAGCCAGTGGGAAATCCTGGAGTGATGTGGGTCCGGACCTCATCGTCACGTTCGGAGCGCCCCTCCTGTCGAGGCGACTCCGGTCGGCATTGGGCCAAGGCTCCCCGGACCATCTGCACATCGATGGTGGCGGGCAGGCCCCCCGGGCTTTCGGAGTCCCCTGCGTGAACATCTCCTGCCCGGTGCCGAAAGCCCTCCATGAGGGCGCGCGCATCCTTTCCGGACGAGCCGGCACGCCATCTTCCGGGAACCCGGCCGAATGGCGCACCCGATGGTGGACCCTCGAAAATGCGTTGAGAAAAGCCCACGGGCCTGCGCTCGCTGCCGCACCATGGAGTGACCTGAAAGTCCATGCCATGCTGCATGCCGCGCTGCCCGGTGGTTGGGGCCTGCACCTCGGCAATTCCACGCCGGTGCGGTATGCCCAGCTCTGGGCTGGCGGCGAGGTGGCGCACCCTTGGTGCAACCGCGGTGTCGCGGGCATTGATGGCTGCACCTCCACAGCGGTGGGTGCCGCTTTGGCCGGCCACCCCACCACCTTGATCACGGGTGAACTCGGCTTTCTCTATGACGCGAATGCCTTTCACGTGCACCCCCTTCCGGATGACCTGCGCATCGCCGTAGTGCACAATGGCGGCGGCGGCATCTTCCGCTGGTTGGATGGTCCGGAACGCACGGGACTCGCCGAAACCCATTTCGAATGGCGGCACGACACGGAACTCCGCCCCCTCTGCGACCTCCATGGGCTGGTCCATGAACGGGTGCACGATGAAGCGGGCCTGCGGAAAGCGCTCCAGACATGGTGGGACCCTGCAGAGGCGCCCAAAGTCCTGGAAATCCTCACCGGCGGCCGTGAAAGTGCCGAGGCCCATCGGCGCTACATGGAGGCTGTCCGCGCTTAGCTTTGCGCCTCCATCCCGCATACCCGCACCCGGACATGAACCTGGGGGCGGTCGGGATTGTCAACAGTCCAATTCAGCACGCATGGCGCAAGACAGAAACTGGCAGGAAATCAAAGCCTACGAGGACATCCACTTCGAATTCTTCGAGGGCATCGCCCGGATCACCATCGACCGTCAGCAGGTCTACAACGCCTTTCGGCCGGAGACCAACATCGAAATGCTCGATGCGATGGAAATCTGCCGTGAACGCCAGGAAATCGGAGTCGTGGTGCTCACGGGTGCCGGTGACAAGGCGTTCTGCAGCGGAGGGGACCAGAATGTGAAGGGCTCGGGAGGCTATATCGGAGGAGACGGGGTTCCACGGTTGAATGTCCTCGACCTGCACAAGAAGATCCGCTCGTTGCCCAAGCCCGTCATCGCGGCGGTCAACGGATATGCCATCGGGGGAGGCCACGTTCTGCATGTGGTCTGTGACCTGACGATCGCATCTGAAAACGCCATTTTCGGGCAGACCGGCCCCAAGGTCGGCAGCTTCGATGCGGGCTTCGGATCCAGCTATCTGGCCCGCCACGTAGGCCAGAAGAAAGCCCGGGAAATCTGGTTCCTGTGCGAGCAGTACTCGGCCAAGGAAGCCGAGGCGATGGGGCTCGTCAATACCGTGGTCCCGCTGGATCAGCTGGAGGACACCTATGTCAAGTGGTGCCGAACCATCATGAAACGTTCCCCTCTGGCCATCCGCATGATCAAGCGGGGCATGAACGCGGAGCTGGACGGACAAGCCGGCATCATGGAATTTGCCGGAGATGCGACCCTGATGTACTACCTCATGGAGGAGGCACAGGAAGGCAAGAACGCCTTCCTCGAGAAGCGCGAACCCAACTTCTCACAGTATCCGAAATTCCCCTGAAGGTTGATGCTGCGGGACCTCATCGGAGCCGCTCGATTGCGCACCCTCCCCCTGGCGAGCGCCTGCATTCTGACCGGCGGAGGGTTGGCCTTGGCCCACGGGACTGCTGGGGATAGATTCTGGCCCTTGTTCTGGGGCTGCCTGTCCACAGTGATGCTGCTGCAGATCCTGGCCAACTTCGCCAACGACCTGGGCGATTTCGAGAACGGAGCGGACCTCGCCGAAGGCAGGGCCCGTCAAGACCGGGCCGTGGCCTCAGGCCGGATGACCGCGGCACAGATGCGCCGGGCCGTCATCCTGACAGGCGGACTGGCCTTCCTCGTCGGGGCCACCACCGTGGTCCTCGCCGTGGGAGACGCCTGGCAAGAACTCCTGCTCTGGGTGGGTACCGGTGCCGTCAGCATGGTGGCCGCCTACACCTACACTGCCGGTCGCAAACCCTATGGCTACAGTGGTTTGGGCGACATCAGCGTCCTGCTGTTTTTCGGACTCGCTGGCGTGGCCGGAACGGCAGCATTGATCTCTGGTGGATTCGACATCCGATGGCTGCTGCCCTCCGCGACCATCGGGCTGCTGAGTGTCGCCGTCTTGAACCTCAACAATCTCCGTGACCACCTCTCGGACGCGGCTACCGGAAAACACACGCTGGTGGTCCGGATGGGCTTCGCACGCGCCAAGGTGTATCACGGGGCGCTCATCACTTCGGCCTGGTTGGCCCTGCTGACATTCTGGGCCCTCGATCCCGATGGGCCGTGGCGCGGCCAATTGTGGTTCGGACTGTTCGGACTCGTCCACCTCAAACACCTCGCCCTCGTGTTCCGCGAAACCGATCCCCAAGCTTTGGACGGCGAGCTGAAAAAGGTGGCGCTGAGTACGTTCGCCATGGCCCTGTTTCTTTTCTTGAGCCCCTTCGGATGAACGGCATCGAGATCACCATCGTGGAGCGGATGCTCCAGTTCAGACAACCCGCCGGCACCTCGCGGGGTGTACTCCATGAGAAGCCCAGCTTTTTCGTCGTGGCCCGCGACCTCGAGGAGGACGGCCGGGTCGGCATCGGGGAATGCAGCCTGATCCCCGGCCTGAGTCCTGAAAGTGCGCCCCGCGCGCGGATGGAACTGAAAAAATTGGCGGCCTCGGGCACGCTGGACCCCAAGGCCATGAGCTTGCAGTATCCCGCAGTGCGATTCGCAGCGGAGACCGCCTTGATCGACCTGCTCAACGAGGGTGACCGCACCCTGTTTCCCGGCCCCTTTACCGAAGGAAGCCCCATCCCCATCAATGGGCTCATCTGGATGGGTGATGCAGACACCATGGTGGAGCAGGCCGAGTCCCTCCTGGAGCGAGGCTTCACCACCCTGAAGATGAAGGTCGGCGCCTTGGACTTTGACCAGGAATGTGCCTGCCTCGCGGCCATACGTTCCATTGCCCCGGCAGACAGGATTACCCTGCGGCTCGATGCCAATGGCGGCCTGGATGATGCCGACCCCGTTGTGACACTCCGCAAGTTGGAAGCCCTCGCCCGGTTCGACATCCACAGCGTGGAGCAACCCATCAGGGCAGGCCAATGGAAAAAGATGCAACACATCTGCAGCGCTTCGTCCATTCCGATCGCCTTGGACGAGGAGCTCATCGGCGTCCATGACACGTCGTTGCGCCGCAACCTGCTGCACTTGATCCGGCCCGACTTCATCATCCTCAAGCCGAGCTTGATCGGCGGTTTCGTGGAGGCCAACCATTGGATTGACCTGGCCATGGAAGTGGATGCCGGCTGGTGGGCCACCAGTGCCCTGGAAAGCAACATCGGCCTCAATGCCATTGCACAATGGGCTGCGGATGCCATCTCCGAGGATCCGCGCCCACTGCCACAAGGGCTCGGAACTGGCAGCCTGTTCACGGACAACATCCCCTCCCCCCTCGTGGTGAAGGATGGCACGCTGCGGATGGACCACCCCGGAGCCCGCGCCAATGGCACGCTGCACACCTGGGACCTTTCGGGCATCCTGACATGAGCAGGGCATGGCGCATCTCGGCATCCGGTGAGGTCGCCCCCCCCTCGGGCGGGGAGCCCTGGACGGCGCCCCTCGAGGAGAGCGTGATCCAATGGCGGGAACGCCGGCCATGCGCCAGCACATCGGGCAGCACGGGCCCGCCGAGGGAATGCCGGTATGCGCCACAAGCGGTCGAAGCATCGGCGCATGCCACCGCGCGGCATTTCGGCCTGGACTTCCGGACGGTCTGTGCCTGGTCTGCGCTGCCGGCAACAGGAACTGGAGGGCGCATGATGGTGTGGCGGGCGTTGGTCCTCGGATGGGACCTTTCGGTTGCCGAACCCTCGGCCTGTCCCGTCATGGAAGCCCGCCGTGAAGGCGGGGCCTATGACTTCGCCGTCGCCACACCGATGCAGGCACGGCACCTGATGGCCACGGATGCTTTGCCCCTGAGCAAACAATGGCTGCTGGGGGGCGCTCCCCTCCCCCCCGGGCTTGAAGTTCAGCTGATGGAACAGGCACAAGCTTCAGGATGCACCATCCATCATGGATTCGGCATGACCGAAACCCTGACGCACATCGCCACCCGCCCCTTGGGATCGGCCCTGTATCGCCCTTTGCCGGGCATCGCCCTTTCCTCCGGGGCATCCGGTGGACTCGTGGTGGACGCCCCCGAGCGCGGGGTTGTCCAACTGCAGACGGAGGATGCCGTGGAATTGGTCGAGACGGAGAATGGAGTGGCATTCCGGTGGCTCGGTCGTTTGGATGACGTCATCAATTCCGGTGGCCTCAAGGTCCATCCGGCTGCACTTGAGCGCACCCTGTCGGAACGCCTTGTCCCCTTCATGGGAAGTCGCAGGTGGTACCTCGTCGGACGGGAGGACGGCCTCCTTGGCCAGCGCATCACGCTGGTTGTGGAGGGGCCCGAGGATGGCCCCCTGGCTGAAAGGGTTCTGTCGGCCTCGGCCTCGGAGGGAACACTCCGACCCCGGGCCGTGGAATTCAAGTTGACCTTCAGCATGACGCCCACCGGAAAGGTGCGCCGCATCTGAACCTGCCGCATCTTCGCGAGATGGAACTGCCCCGCATCGTCTTTGCCACCCGCAACCCCGGAAAGGTCCGGGAAATCGCCCAGTTGCTCGATGGACACTTCGAAGTGGTGGGACTCGATGAGATCGGATGCCGGGAGGACATTCCGGAAACGGCCCCCACCATAGAAGGCAACGCGGTCCAAAAGGCCGAGTATGTCAAGCGGCACTACGGGGTGGACTGCTTCGCCGATGATACGGGACTCGAGGTGGACGCCCTCGGAGGTGACCCCGGTGTGCTGACCGCCCGTTATGGAGGCCCCGAGAAGGATGCCGTTGCGAACATGCGCAAGCTGTTGGGCGCCATGGAGGGCATGGAGGACCGGGGTGCCCAGTTCCGGACGGTCATCGCCCTCACCTCAAATTCCGGTACCCGGACTTTCGAGGGCATCTGCCGGGGGACCATCGCCGCACAGAGAAGTGGAGAGGACGGCTTCGGCTACGATCCCCTCTTCGAGCCGGAGGGGACGGGGCGGACTTTTGCGGAAATGGACGCCAAAGAGAAAAACGCCATCAGCCACCGCGGCAAAGCCGTGCGCGCCATGGTGGAGGAACTCAGGAGCTTCGGTTGACAAAGCATGCGAACACCCTGTGGTCGGAATCGCCCGCCACATTAGGTTTGTACCATGAATTCCCGTCCAGGGATCATGGAGGAATCCGCAAGATGAACTACCTCGATTTCGAAGAGCCCATTCGCCTCCTACGGGAACAAATGGAGCAGGCCCGCAACATTGACGGCCAAGGTCAGGTCGACATGCAGAGCACAGTGGCCGACCTCGAGCAGAAGATTGACGAGGTGCGCAGGGAAATTTATTCCCACCTCACTCCATGGCAGCGCGTGCAGGTATCGCGCCACCCGGACAGGCCCTACACGCTGGACCACATCGCCGCTTTGACGGAGGGGCGGTTCATGGAACTGCACGGCGACCGGACCTGCAAGGATGACAAGGCCATGATTGGCGGGTTGGGCATGATCGACGATTTACCCGTGATGTTCATCGGGCAACAAAAAGGGGCCAACACCAAACTCCGACAGTACCGCAACTTCGGCATGGCGAATCCAGAGGGGTACCGCAAAGCCCTGAGGTTGATGAAGCTGGCCGAAAAATTCAACCGCCCTGTGGTGTGCCTCATTGACACCCCTGGCGCCTATCCCGGCCTGGAAGCCGAGGAACGGGGGCAAGGGGAGGCCATCGCCCGCAACATCATCGAGATGATGCAATTGCGCGTCCCTGTCATCTGCGTGGTCATAGGAGAAGGGGCCTCCGGAGGCGCACTCGGCATCGGCATCGGAGATCGCGTGTTGATGATGGAGCACACCTGGTACTCCGTGATTTCCCCCGAATCCTGCTCGAGCATCCTGTGGCGATCGTGGGACCACAAGGTCGAAGCGGCGGAAGCGCTCAAGCTCACGGCAGACGATATGCTCGGTCAGAAGTTGATCGACGGCATCATCCCCGAGCCGCTCGGCGGGGCCCACAACAACCGGGAGGCCGCCTTCGCCGCAGTCAAAGAGGAAATCATCAAGCACCTCCGGAAACTGAGGGTCCAGAATCCCGACAAACGCATTGACGCCCGTATTAGAAAGTTCTCTTCAATGGGAGTGGTTCAGCCCTGATTGGCGCATATGGAACTCCTATTTTTGTCCGCGACACGATTCATGAAAATGCAATACATCACCCGCCAACCATTGGCATTTCTTCTCCCCGCATTGGCACTCCTGCTTGCACTTCCAGGCTGCGGAGGCCTCGGAAAAATGGAGAAGGCCATCGAGGAACTGAACATCTCCATGGACCCCGAGCCCCTCATCATGCGGGGTGGAGAGGTCGAATTGAGCCTGTCGGGTACGTTCCCCGAAAAGTACTTCGCCAAGAAAGCGATCATCGAAGCCACGCCGGTCCTCGTCTGGGACGGAGGTGAAGCCGCCTTCAAGACCCAAGGATTCCAGGGAGAGGACGCTGCGGGCAACTACACCGTGGTGCCGTTCAAATCCGCCAAGTCGTTCGACTACAACGCCACCATTGCCTACCAGGAGGGCATGGAGGACGGTGCTCGACTCGAGTTGCGCATCAGCGGAACGATGGGGAGCAAATCCATGGACTTTGCTGCGGTTGTGTTGGGCGACGGTGTCATCACCACCCCCAACTGGGTCCAATCGGACGACCGCTTCGTGATGGGGGAGGACGCTTTCCAACGCTTAGTATCCTACACCCAGCAGGCGGAAATCAACTACGAATACAACCAGTCCAGGGTGCGTTCAGGAGAACTCCGGGACTCCGACATGACGGAAATGAAGGAGTTCGTCTCTTTTGCGGCCGCCCATGACAGTGTCATGCTCAAGGGCACCAATGTCAGTGCCTATGCTTCGCCCGAAGGAGAAATCACGCTCAACGAGGACCTCGCACTGGAGCGCGCCGAGAGCGCCAATGCCGCTCTGGCCAGCCTGTTGAAGCGCGCCAAGATCAATGTCGAGGACGGCTTCTATGGCAACAATCCCAAGGGGGAAGATTGGGAAGGTTTCCAGACCATGATGCGGGCTTCCGACATCGAGGACAAGGACCTCATCCTGCGCGTGCTTTCCATGTACAGCGACAAGAACCGACGTGAGGAAGAGATCAAGAACATCGCCAAGACCTACAAGGAGATCGAGAAAGACATTCTGCCCGCGCTCCGCCGGTCCATGATCACCCTGAATTACGACATTGAAGGCTACAGCGATGAGGAGCTCATCGCCCTCGCCATGGACAATCCCGATACCCTCACCGTCGAGGAGGTTCTTTACGCTGCCACCCTGTTCGAGGACAATGCGGACAAGCTCAAGGTCTATGCAGCCGCCAGCCGGGTGCATTCCGGTGACTGGAGGGGCCCCAACAACGAGGGGGTCTGCCTGATGGAAATGGGCAAACTGAACCAGGCGGCCGACCGCTTCATGGCGGCCGACGAGCGCGGTGACAGCCCCATCATCAACAACAACCTCGGTGCGGTAGCGCGGATGAAGGGCAACCTGGAAGATGCCAAGCGCTTGTTGGCAAGTGCCTCAGGTGCCGGCGATGCCGTGAAATACAACAAAGGCATCCTGGCAATCCAGGAAGGCAACTACGGCCAGGCCGTCTCAAGCTTCAGCGGGGAGAACACGGTCAACGCCGCCCTCGCCAAGTTGCTCAACGGCGATGCCAACGGAGCCAAGACCATCCTCAACAATGCCGACGACGACAGTGCTGTGGCCCACTATGTGATGGCCATCGCCAATGCCCGCCTCGGCAACAGTGCCGATGCCAAGCAGCACCGCGACATGGCCGTCCAGAAGGACGCCGGGCTCTCCTCGAAGGCCAGCGCCGACCTGGAGTTCCGCGACCTCGACTGATTCGGAACCACCTCATTTCAAAAAGCCCCGGCTGCAGATGCAGTTCGGGGCTTTTTGCCAAAGGCGTTTCCGCAGGGAATCAGCGCGGCGGAGGCGGACCCAGTGTGCGGAAGGCCTGCCAGCACACCATGCCCGCAGCGACAGAGACATTCAAGCTGTGCTTGACCCCGAATTGCGGAATCTCGATCACGCCATCCACTGCGGACAGGACCGCTTCTGAACAGCCGCGGACCTCATTGCCCAGCACCACGGCCCAACGGCCGCCTCCTTCCGGGGACCACTGCTCCAGGGGGGTGGAACCGGAGGCCTGCTCCAATGCGAAGACACGATAACCCGACGCCTTCAGTTGACCGATGGCGTCCACCGCATCATCATGGCCTTTCCAGGCCACGTGGTCCGCAGCACCCAATGCCGTCTTCAAGATATCGCGGTGCGGCGGACGGGCCGTGTAGCCACAAAGGTCGATGCCTTCCAGCCGGAAAGCATCCGCAGTGCGGAAGATGGAGCCGACATTGAGCCCGCTCCTGATCTGGTCCAGCACAAACCGGAGGGGCAATTTTCCGGCGGCCGTGAAGGCCTCCGGAGACAGCCGCTCCAACGCGTCCATGGGGGTGGCGCGGTGCCCTTCGCCCATCAGTTGATGCGCAGCGTGTAGGGCAGACGCGCCTGGATGCGGTCCTGTGGGCTCGCCGTCAGCAAGGCTTCCACCTCCAACAAAGGCCCCATGATGTCGCCCTCGATTCCGGCGGCCTGGGCAAGGGCCTTGGCGGCGGTAATTCCAGCAAAGTCCTCGATGAACTGCTCAAAAGGATCCACCGCTTTGGGGAGTTCGACCAGGCCGGGGTCAGTCAACCCCGCCATTTCTGCGGCGAGCGCCACCGCGTCCTGCAGGTCGCCCATGCCGTCCACGAGCCCGATCTCCATGGCATCCTGGCCAGTCCAGACCCGACCCCGGGCGATGTCATCCACCGCCTCCACGGTCATGCCCCGGCCTTCCGCGACACGGGCGATGAAGCCGTTGTAGATGTTGGTCACCCCTTCATTGATGGCCGCCAAGGCCTCGCCTTGGACTGGGGTGTGGCCGTTCATCACATCCGCGTGCTCGTGGAGCTTCACCCCATCGAAATCGAGACCGATGCGGTCGCGCATCAGCTTCCCTGCGGAAGGCAGGACTCCGAAGACCCCAATGCTTCCCGTGATGGTGTTGGGCTGGGCGAAGATGTGGTCTGCAGCACAGCTGATGTAGTATCCTCC
This sequence comes from uncultured Flavobacteriales bacterium, assembly GCA_938082505.1. Lineage (GTDB taxonomy): Bacteria > Bacteroidota > Bacteroidia > Flavobacteriales_D > Sanyastnellaceae > UBA8752. The sequence goes on along the minus strand of CALLLH010000024.1, from coordinate 84,011 downwards.
ACTTGCGGCAAGGTCACTCATCGAGGCCACCACCGGCTTGCCGGCCTCTTTGAGGAGCACCGTCTCGCGCCAGATGACGTCGCTGGCCAGTGCACTGCCGCCGGGAGAATTCACGCGCAGGACCACCGCGCCGACCTCCGGGTCGAGGCGGGCCTCCCGCAAGGCGCCGGCAATGCGCTCCGAACCGATGGTGGCATCATCGCCCTTGCCGCTCTCGATGCCGCCTACGGCAAACACCACGGCTACCGCGCTGGCTTCACCTTCCTCCACGTCATCATCCCCTTCTGGCTCGCCACCTTCTAGCTCGACCTGGAGGGTCGTGATGAAATCCTCGAAGAAATCGGGATTGTGGTACTTGTTGTACCCCAAGAGCAGGGCATGGCTTTCTTCGTTCTCATCCTCTGCAGCACCCTTCTCCATGAGCAGGGCATGCAGTTCATCCTCGTACATCAGACCATCTACGAAACCCAAGGTCAACGCATTCTGGGGACTTCTCATGGCCAGCGCGTTGATGTGCCCATCCAATTCGGCGGGTGTCATGCCCCTCGCGGTGGCGATGTCGCCCCCCATGCGGGACCAGAAGTCCTCGATCAGGGCGGTCAACTGTTCGCGGTTCGCCTCCGACAGGTTCTCCCTCAAATAGGGCTCCACGGCACTCTTGTAGGCATTGTCCGGACCGCGAACAATGGTCATTTCGACGCCGAGATCCTCCAGCATCCTCTTGTAGAAAGTGGTCTCAATGCCCATGCCGCGCATGTCGATGCCGCCCTCAGGGTGGAGGTAGACTGCATCGGCGACTGAACTCATCCAATACGCACTCTGCGTGTAGACCTCGCTCCAGGCGACGATCCACTTCCCGGAAGCCTTGAATTTCGCCAAGGCGTCCCGCACCTCGCCCAGCATCGAAGGATAGCCTGAGAGCATGTCGGCCTGAAGCAGTATTCCCTCGATCCGTTCGTCCTCCGCAGCGCGTTCCATGTCTGCGAGGAAGTGGTTGAGGCCCATCTGGGTCTCGGGTTCGAGGCTGCCGAATCCAATGGTGAACGGCACCTCCATGCCGCGCTCCACCATGGGGGCGTCGAAGGTGAGGTGGAGGACGGAGCCATCTTCGATGTCCACACCGAATTCGGTCTCGAGGTCAGCCCCCTTCTCTGCAAAAGCGGAAGTCAGCCCCCCAATGAGGGCACCGACAAAGACAAAGATGAGAAGGGTGCCCGTCACGAATAGAGCGAGGGTGGAGCCGAGCAGGCTTGCGAGGAATTGCTTTCCGAAACTCATAAGGGTAGGTTGTGAATTGCCTTGGTCCAAGGCGACAAAATTGGGGAAAAGGGAAGAAGTTTATTGTGAACGAAACCCATTAGATGGGCGCACTGTGCACCCTACCAGATGGCGCTGATGCCCAGCAAAGTTGAAATGAACAGTGTGCCTGCGGCGAGCAGCATGAAGACCAGCACTCCGATGGTGGCATATCCCAGTCCCCTGGCCAAGGCCCTCAGGAAATCGGGCAGTGTCGTGGACACGAATCGGCTCCAGCGACGCGCCATGTTCTCGCCACTGTTGGACATGTTGCTCGTGGCGCCTTGCATGCTGGACTCCACCGCCGCCATGATGGAAGCCAAGGTCACGGTGTCACCCTTCATGGCCAGTCGGTCCGCTGTCGTTTTGGCCACCGGCATGATGGCGGCCAGAACAAGGTAGATGATGACCCCCGTCCCCGTGAAGGCGACGAGCGCGACGAACAGGGCCCGGATGACGACAGGATCCACACCGAACCGGTATGCGATGCCCGAAGCCACACCGGCGACCATCCGGTCATCCGGATCCCGAAACCAGCGCCGACGGGATGGGTTCATCCGGTCGCCCGGCCCATCCGATTCAGGATCGTCCGAACCCGCGAATTCCTGTGGCTCCCCCAGCTGGGAGCACACCCGGTCCACATCGGCGAGGGTCACGGCACGGTCCGCTCCCGCGAGCGCCTCGTGAAGGAGTTCGGCCAGGCGGTGCTCGACTTCCTGGAGGATCTCCTCCTCACCGAGGGTTCCCGTCAACACGCGCTTCAGCGATGCGAGGTAACGGTTGAGGCGCTCAAAGGCAGGCAACTCCAAGTGGAAGAGGAGGCCACCGAGCGAGATGTTGCGTGTTTCCATCATGATGGTCGTGCTGTTGAATTCAGGATTGAAGGGAATTGACCGATGCCACGAATTGCGCCCAGGCCGTCTCGAGCTCGTCGAGCAAAGCCTGTCCCTTTTCGGTCAGACTGTAATATTTTCTCGGTGGACCCGCTGCACTTTCCTCCCATCGGTAGGTCAGGGTGCCCGCATTCTTCATGCGGTTGAGCAGGGGGTAAATGGTGCCCTCCACGACGAGCAGGTCCACGGACTTGAGGACCGCAACGATATCCGAGGTGTAGGCCTCCCCCTTCCCGAGGACACGAAGGATGCAAAGGTCCAGGACCCCTTTGCGCATTTGAGCGGTGGATGCAGATGTTTCCTTCGTCATGGCGAAGCAAAGATGCATTCATCACCCTGTACTTTGCAATACATAGTACCAAACAATTGCCAATACCGGAATCCGCCGACAACCTCAGTTCAAAAGGCGCCAATTTGTTCGGGTTCTCTTTGGCCACATGCGATCTTTGCCCCGTGCTCATCCATGTTGCTACCGGATCCAACCTTGGAGACAGGATTGCCCATCTCGACGAAGCCGACCGTCGGCTGTCGGTTCTCGGTGCGGTGCGACGGACGTCAAGAACCTACAGCACCGCCGCGGTTGGCATGGAACCGGGTGCACCGGACTTCCTCAACCGTGTCGTTGAAGTGGCACTCGACCCCGCCTGGAACGAGGACCCCACCGCTGTCATGGAAACGCTCCTCGACATCGAACGGGATATGGGGCGGCAGCGCAGCAGTCCCGGCATCGCATCCCGCGCCATCGACCTGGACATCGTACTCTGGGGTGACCGACAACTTGTGCAAACCGCCCTCACCGTACCCCATCCCCGAATGTTGGGCCGGCGGTTCGTCCTGCGCCCCTTGGCGGACCTGGTTCCCGACCAGGAAATTCCCGGAACGGGCCGCACCGTCGCCCAATGGCTTGCTGCGCTTCCCGCGGATGTACCCGAAATTGCACCATGGCCTCTTCCCCAAGCATCCCCTACCGCCACATCGTGATCGAGGGCGGCATCGGCGCGGGCAAGAGCACCCTCGCCAAGGCCCTTGCCGAGCGCATGGGGGTCGCGCCCGTCCTCGAACCGTTCGCGGACAACCCTTTCCTGGAGCAGTTCTACAGCGACCCGGAGCGCTATGCCTTCCCGGTGGAATTGAGCTTCCTCGCCCAGCGCTACAAGCAGCTCAAGGCGGCCATTACCGCCCGCAACCTGTTCCGGGATGCCCTGGTTGCGGACTACGTCTTCGCCAAGAGTGATCTCTTCGCCAAAATCACGTTGCCCAAGACGGAATATGCGCTGTTCCGAAACCTGTACGATGTGATGGCGGACGGCATGCCCGCACCCGAACTCTTGGTCTACCTGAGGCCAGGTCCCGATCGGCAGCGCGCCCAGATCAAAGCGAGGGGCCGGTCCTATGAACAGGACATCGACTTCGCTTATCTGGAAAAAATCGAGAAGGCCTATGAAGGCCAATTCCGCCATGCCCGTGGAAGCCGCGTCCTCTGGCTCGACACCTCAGGAGTGGACTTCGCTGGCAATGCCGAAGACCTCGACCGTGTCATCGAAGTGGTCCGCCAACCGCGCAAGGTTGGGATCCACAAAGTCAGTCCCTGAAGTCAGGTTGTCCGTTCAGGCCTGAACGCCCTTCAGCGCTTCCACCATCATCGACCCGATCTGTGCCGGGCTGTCCACGACGTGGATGCCGCATTCGCGCATCACGGCTTTCTTGGCCTCGGCGCTTTCCTCCTCCCCGCTGACGATGGCCCCTGCGTGACCCATGGTCCGTCCCTTGGGGGCCGTCACACCCGCGATGAATCCGACCACCGGCTTGGTCCCGTGCTCGGCGATCCAACGGGCCGCCTTGACTTCGAGGTCTCCTCCGATCTCACCGATCATGATGATGCCGTCCGTCGCGTCGTCCGCCATCAACAGCTTGACCGCGTCCAGGGTCGTCGTGCCGATGATCGGGTCCCCTCCGATGCCGATGGCGGTGGATTGGCCCAAGCCCGCCTTGGTGATCTGGTCCACGGCCTCGTAAGTCAGCGTGCCGCTCTTGGACACGATGCCGATGCGACCGGGATTGAAGATGAAGCCGGGCATGATGCCCACCTTGGCCTCGCCCGCCGTCATGACGCCCGGGCAGTTCGGACCGACCAGCGTGCAGCCGGGCAGTGTGTCCAAGTGGGCCTTGACCTTGACCATGTCGGCCACGGGGATGCCCTCGGTGATGCAGATGATGACCTTGATGCCGGCGTCGGCCGCCTCGAGGATGGCGTCGGCGGCGAAGGCCGGTGGCACGAACAGGATGCTCGTGTCGGCTCCCGCCTGCTTCACGGCGTCCTCCACCGTGTTGAAGACCGGCTTGTCGAGGTGGGTCTGACCACCCTTGCCGGGCGTCACACCACCCACAACGTTGGTGCCGTAATCGATCATCTGGCTGGCGTGGAAAGTGCCTTCCGACCCGGTGAAACCTTGGACGATGATGCGGGAATCCTTGTTGACGAGAACGCTCATGTTGGGGGATTGAGGGTGTTCATTGGGGCATGGTGCCGAATGCCTTGCGCGGCGCAAAAGTAACGCGGCACCGCAGAGGAAACAGAAGGCCTGCGGGCTAATTTGCCCCCATGCCTGCGCATCCACTTGACGGCACGACCATCTGCGCCCTGTCCACCCCCCCGGGAAGGGGCGGAGTGGCGGTGGTGCGCGTCAGCGGCTCCCAAGCATGGCCCATCGTCGACCGCCTGTGCGCGGGACGGCTTGAAGGCGCAACACCGGGACGCGCTGCGCTCCGCACGTTGTTCGACGGCGATGCCGAACTGGACGAGGCATTGCTTCTTCCCTTTCGAGGACCGCGGAGTTTTACCGGAGAGGACATTGTGGAATGTCACATCCACGGCAGCCCCTACATCGCACAACGGCTCATGGAGTGCCTCGTCGATGCGGGATGCCGGGCCGCCCTGCCCGGCGAATTCACCCAGCGGGCCTTCCTGCACGGCAAGCGGGACCTCGCCCAGGCGGAGGCCATCGGTGACCTCATCGATGCGGACCATGCCGGTGCCCACCGATTGGCCCTGCAGCAGCTTGGCGGTGGCTTCAGTCAGGAGATCAACGCTTTCCGCGAGGCCCTGATCGAGTATGCGGCCCTCATGGAGCTCGAGCTCGACTTCGGGGAGGAGGACGTGGAATTCGCGGACCGCAAAGGCTATCGTCGCCATGTCACCGGGTTGCTTGACCGCATCTCCGAGCTCCTCGACGGGTTCTCCACCGGCAGGGCCATCGCAGAGGGAGTCCCCGTCGCCATCCTCGGTGCCCCAAACCGTGGAAAGTCGACCCTGCTGAATGCCCTGCTCCGCGAGGAACGCGCCATCGTCTCGGAAACCCCCGGCACCACCCGCGATACCCTCGAGGAAACGCTGACGCTGGAAGGCATCCGATTCCGGTTCATTGACACGGCCGGACTGAGGGATACCACGGATGACATCGAGGCGGAAGGCATTCGTCGGGCCTGGGCCAAGGCGGCCTCCGCCCGGTTCATCCTCTACCTGCTCGACGCCCGTGACCTTGCCAGCGAATCGGGAAGACAGGCCGCCGAGGGTGAGATCAGGGTAGCGGCACAAGCCTTGGAGCGTGCCGCGGCGCGGTCCGGAGAACCCCAGGGCGTGCTGCTCGCGCTCGTCAACAAGACCGACCTCTGTGCCGAGCCGGAAGGCTGGAACCCGGAGGGCGCCGCAGAGGTCCTCGCCATCAGTGCGGAGGAACGGAAAGGACTGGACCTGCTGGAACGACGGCTGGCCCGAGATTACCGCAGCGCGCTGACTGAGGAACGGATCCTGGTGACCAACCTTCGGCACCGCGAAGCCCTGCAACGGACACGGGAAGCCCTGCAGCGGGCCCTTGACGGGCTCGAGGCCGGCCTGAGCGGTGACCTGCTCGCGGTGGATCACCGGGAAGCGCTGGAACAGCTCGGACGCATCACAGGGGCTGTCACGCCGGATGACCTGCTCGGCCACATCTTCAGCAACTTCTGCATCGGGAAATAGCGGCCAGCGGCCATTGAACCTCCGGTCCATGTCAGCGGTTCCTTGAGCATGCTGCCGTTTACTTTCCACACCCTTCTGGGACTGCTCCTCTTCGCCACGTCTTGCTCAATGCCCACCGACCCCTCGCCCTATCTGCTTGACTTCGGCAAGGGCAACACCACGAACTGGCGGCACCTCAACGACGATGTCATGGGCGGCCGCTCCCGCTGTTCCGTGGACTACGGCCGTTCCAGCCTGACCTGGGAGGGACGGGTCTCGCTGGAGAACAATGGTGGCTTCAGTTCCGTGCGCTCTCCCTGGGGCAACACCGACCTTTCCCCCTTTGGGTCCGTGACCTTGCGGTGCAGGACCACCACCGGGGAGCCGGACGAATTCACCCTCACGATGGAAACCTCCAGACAATGGTGGATGCCCTATTGGAAAGCGAACTTCGCCGCAGGGGGAGAATGGCAGGAAATCAACTTGCCTTTTGCTGAACTGAAGAAAAGCAGCGCCATGACCGGCGAACTTCCCAAGCTCTGGACCTGGGGAGACCTCTCGGACATCATCCGCATCGGGCTCATGAAATACGACGGGAAGGCCGGTCCCTTCGGTCTGGAAATAGACTGGATCCGGTTCAACGGACCCGAAGAAGTCAGAAACTGAGGTTGAACCCGGCGGCCACCGTCCGGGGCATGCCCGGTCGCAAACCGGCCGGTCGCGCCGAGGCCACATACCTGGCGTCGGCCAGATTCCGCCCGGTCAATTCCAGTGCAAAGCCGTTGCCCAACCGATAGCGCACGGCCGCGTCCACCACGGTGCTTTCTCCCACCGTAAAGACCGCATCCAACGGTAGGTCACCTGCCTCTACGCGCATGCCCTCCACGGCCCTCACGGAAGCATCGATGGACCAGCCCCCTCGAGCCCAAGCCCCTCGCAGCGATCCCTGGTGGCGGGTCAGGTAGGGCAGGAAATACCCCTGACGCACCGCCCCCCACGCGTCGAATTCACTTTCGAAATCCGTGGTGAACCGGGCGTCGGTCCAGGTGTAGGTCAAGCCAAGCTCCCACCGGTGCCCTTCATCGGGCAGGACGCCATTGGTCACATTGAAGGCGGTCTCCAGCCCGAATACCCGTGTGCCCCCCGCATTGTAGACTTCTCCCTCGCCCGCGCCTCCGCTCGAAGCGAAATCAGAACCCTGCAGATTGCGGCCGAAGTGACCGAAACCCGTCATGGTCGCATCCATTTTCGGGCGGCCCCATCGCATGCCCAATTCGTTGCTCCAAGCCCATTCCGGTGCAACATCATCAGCACTTCCGGGCGGCAGGAATCCCCGGTGGATGCCTCCGAACAAGCTCCATTCGGCATCGAGGTTACGCTGGAAACCCAGGCCGGGCAGCCATGCCATCGTGGAATTCCGCCGGACCGCCAGATCGGAGCCGGTGCGCTCGGTGTCCTCGGTGCCGAAATCGTCGCGCCCGGCCCGGATATGCTCTACCCGCGCACCGGGGATGAGGACCCAACCCATGCGCATCCATCGGCCGCGGACATAACCGGACCAGGCCCGGCTCCATTCGATGCGGTTCGACTCAGAACCGGGGGTCCCACGCAACGGGGATACCAGCTGACCGGAGACCATGTTCCATTCATCCGTCCATTGGAAGCGGTCCATTCCATCCGCATGGTGACGAACGGATGCCTCCAGACGCTGCCAACCCGGACTTGAACCATCCCAAACCAGACGGGTCTCCGCCCCACGGGCATGGTAGGTCCGGTTGTTGGCCTTCAGCCTCACCTGCCCCAATGCCCCGTCACGGAACACCGTCAGCGCCTCCTGCGCAGCCGGGGACGCCTCCGCTTCATCCAGGAAATCACCGAGTTTCATCCACTCACCAGAAATGCCCGCAGCCCGGTCCGATTTGTACCAATTGCGATGGAACCGGGTGGCGTAGGCCCGGTTCATCCAATGCCATCCGCCGCCGAAATCCAACGTGTGGGTCAGCACCGCTTGCTGCTGATCCGCATCCATCCGATCCCGTTCACTTCCCGCATACCGCCTGAAAGGGTCGGCGTCGAAATCCTGCGCAGTCAAGCCTGCGTAAGTCTCATGGCCCGCTTCGTTCACCACACCCAGCTTCAGCTCGACGCGCTGGGGAACAGCATCCTCCCTGGATCTCCAACGCACTTTTCCAAGCAGGTCCAGCTTGGCAAATCCAGTGGGGCCTCCCCCATCCAGAACCTTGAAGCCACGGCTTCCCGTCTGCAAAGCTTCCACCATCCATCCGATGCGGCCTGCACCGTCGCCGACATGCATGTGCAACCGGCCTGTCTGAAAGTGCCCCAAGCGCCCGTCCACCCTGCCAGAAAGCCTGGATGGAATCGGTGTGCTGATGAAATTGATCGCCCCTCCCACCGTGTTGGGGCCGTGTGCAATCTGGCTGGCCCCCTTCATGACTTCGATGCCGTTCATGCGCCCGACCGACGGGAAGAAATACGCGCTCGGTGCCGTGTAGGGCGCCGGTGCGATCGGCACCCCGTCCTCGAGGATGGAAATCCGGCTGCTCCGCTCGGATCCACTGCCCCTCAAGCCGATGTTGGGCCTCAACCCGAAACCATCCTCTTCCTGGATGTAGACGCCGGGGACCGAACGGAGGGCCCGATGGACGTCGACATCCCCTTGGCGCCTGAGCGTCTTGGCCGACAACACGGTCACCGAGCCGGGTACACCCAAGGGCTGCCCTCCCGTCAGGGACACGGCCTCTACCAGGGCCTGTGGCAAATCCAAGACCGCCTCCTCCATCCGCAATGCAGCGCCGTCCATCAACTCCCGGTTGATGAGGACCCTGTCCGCGAAGCCGAGACAACGCAACTGCCAGGTCGTGCCCGATCCCAAAAGGAGCGAATCGGGCAGGGTGATGACCCCTTCGCTGTCCGTTACGAAGCCCGTGCCGAGGCCCGTCACCAAGGCAGCGCCGGGAATGGCCCTGCCATCGGCGTCCACAATCCTGACCTGGGTCAGATCCTGTGCCGCAACCTGTGCGGTGAGGGCGACCAACAACGAAAGGGCGAGAAAAAACTTATCTGGACGCATTCTAAATAGCGCCGCAAACCTCTCCCGCAATCTCGAAACACCCCCTCCCCCTTTCGTGGTATTTGCTCATGAAATTTCCCCTGAGGAAACTTCAATCGGAGCCGTCCACGGAAGGGTTCCCGAGGTATTTCCGCACGAAGCTGAGCCTGACCACCGAATCGGGCAAGTAGACCATTTCGAGGTCGAAACTGTTCAGCAGGCATTGCCCGTAGCTCTCATTGCCCAGCTCGAATTCATCATAGGTGGACTCGTGTATGTAAGCCTCTGAATATTCCATGGCCCCGATCTCTTCCAGGATCCACCCATGGCTGGCCACATTGACCACTTCCCAATTGCAGAGGGTCTCATCGAAGTCGGGATAATGATTGAATCCGGTCAGGACATAGGTAAGGTCCGCAGACCCTACGATCAGATCCTCGGGCCAGTTGAGGTTCATGGGATGGGCACCAATCGTTCCGTAGGCACCCAGGAAAGCCAACATGACCTCGATGTTGGCAGAGTATTGCACGGTGCTCACACCGTTGGCGAAATGGTATTTCTTCAGCAGCAGGTAGGCATCCGCCGGAAGACAGTCACACAACTCGACACCCACGCCTGCAGCATCTGCATTCTGCGCCCAAACCGAATTGGGTGCTCCCATGACAAGGAGCAGGGAAATGGCTAAAAGGCGTCGCATGCTGTATGGACTACAATAATTTAGGCATTTAATCCTGAAAATTACCACCGTGAGCAAAAGCACCACCACCCGCCTGCTTTCCAATGTCGCTGCTCCCCTGTGGCGTGGAGCCACCTTGCTGCTGCTTTTGACCTGCCGGGTCCATGTGGCACAGGTTCATGGGCAGTTGCCGGTCCCCACTGTGGAGAAAGCGGTCATGGTGGAGGATGATAACCCGCTGGATACGCTCGACGTGTTCAAGGGAATCCTCGGACTGAACCTGAGCCAGACTGCCCTGGAGAATTGGGCCGGTGGTGGCGAGAGTTCCGTGGCCTTCACCGGGATGTGCAACTTGTCCGAATCCCGTGAGCGGGGACCGAGAAGCAGGGGATGGGGCTTGGATGCCGCCATCGGTCTGCTGAGGCAACAAGGGGGATGGCGCAAGACGGACGACCGGCTCATCCTGACCGGACAATGGAATACGGCCATGCAGCGCACGCTTCGGGATGCGCGGCTGTCCATCCTGATGGATGCCAGGACCCAGTTTCTACCGGGTTACACCTTGGTCAATGGCCTCCCGGACAAAGAGCAGCGCATCTCGGACTTCCTGTCCCCGGGTTACCTCGTCACGGCTGCAGGATTGGCTCCGAAGTCCGGAAAACGAGGCAAGCTCTTCCTTGCCCCGTTCACCGGGAAGCTTACCGTGCTCATGGACGACACCCTTTCGCAGGCTGGGGCATTCGGTGTCCCTGCAGGCCAGCACAACCGCTTAGAGCTGGGTGGCTATCTGCGGTGGAACATCACGTTCGAACTGATGGAGCATGTCATCTGGACGCACCAGCTGGACCTGTTCTCCAACTACCTCGTCCAACCGGGCAACATCGACGTCAACTGGACCGGCCTCCTCGAACTCAAAGTGAATGAATTCCTGAGGACGACCATCAGCACCCACTTCATCTACGACGATGACGTGATTTTGGAAAAGGAGCCGGTACGCACGGAAGTGGTGGACGGCGTGACGACCACCATCCCTGCGGTCATGGGGCCGGGCACCCAATTCAAGGAAGTCCTGTCCATCGGCCTCTCCTACAAGCTCTGAACGAATAACAGGCTGGACCCCATGTAACCCTTGCCCCGGAAAGGCCCTCGCCCAGCTTCATCCACGTTCCATCCACGCATTCAGGTCGGCCGGAAAGTGTAATTTCGAACCCATGAAAATCATGGTTTTCCCCGGACAAGGGGCCCAGTTCCCCGGAATGGGGCAGGACATGTACGAGGCCCACGCCTTTGCACGAGACCGCTATGTGCAGGCGCGGGAAATCCTCGGTTTCGACATCGCCGAGGTGATGTTCTCCGGATCCGAAGAGGACCTTCGGCAGACCAAGGTGACCCAACCGGCCATCTTCCTCCATTCCGTCATTCTTGCGGAAGGCATGGGTGCCGCCTTCGACCCGGCCTTCGTCGCCGGTCACAGCCTCGGCGAGTTCAGCGCACTCGTTGCCGCAGGAGGACTCAGTTTCGAAGAGGGATTGCAGTTGGTCAGTGAACGGGCCTTGGCCATGCAGGCCGCCTGTGAGCAAACCCCATCCACCATGGCCGCGATCCTCGGGCTCGATGACAAGGTGGTGGAGGACGTGTGTGCCCAGACGGAAGGCATTGTCGTCGCCGCCAACTACAATTGTCCCGGACAGCTCGTGATTTCCGGCGAGACCTCTGCGATCGAAGCGGCTTGTGCGGCTTTGACGGAAGCCGGCGCGCGACGCGCCCTGGTCCTGCCCGTTGGTGGGGCCTTCCATTCCCCCCTGATGGAACCCGCCCGGGAGCGACTCGCCTCGGCATTGGAAGCTGCCACCATCCTGTCGCCGCGCTGCCCGATCGTTCAGAATGTGAACGCCACGCCAGAAACCGATCCGGAGGTCATTCGCCAAAATCTCATCGCCCAGTTGACCTCACCGGTCAGGTGGACACAGACCATGGAATGGTTCGTCTCCGAAGGTGTCAAGGAAGTCGTGGAAGTCGGCCCTGGCAAAGTCCTTCAGGGACTCTTCAAAAAAGTGGACCGCAGCTTGCCCACGGCCTCCGCCGTCGTGGCTTAGGCTTCCGCCTTCCGCCCCTCCACGTAGGAGAAGAGGTTCGCGTAATCGGTCTCGATCGCCGCGAGGCGCATCTGCAGGTCCCGGTTTTCAACGGACAAACGGTCCCGCTCAGCACGCAATTGTGAAATCGTGTGCTTCAAGGTGACGAAATCGCGCGCCAACTCGCGGCGCTCCGCTTGTAATTCCCCCATCGTTGGCCCCTCGACATCCAGTGGGTTGAATGTTCCACTTTGACTTGTCGATGTGACCGTTCCCCCAACGGAACTGACTTCGATGGCCTCTTGCGTAGGCATTTCTTTCGAGCTCATGTGCTGAAGCTACGCGGCTGTCCTGCCGCAGGACGATCAGGAAGCCGGAGTTTATCAAGGGGGCATTTTTGATGAATCGCACTTCACGATTTGCGCCCGCGCAGGAAGGGCGGAATCAGTGCGATTCCAGTCAATGCCGCTGCGACGGAGGCCATGTAGTACAATTCCTTAATGTGGGTCACGTCTCCTTGGAAATACATCCCGGACAAGACTGCGCCTGCTCCGATTCCGATTTCAAGCGACATCAACATCGTTCCGAGGGCCAGGGCGATCCGCCCCTCTTGGGCGAGGTCCGCAGTCCAGGCAAAGACCGTCGGCATGTTGATGCCAATGCTCGCGCCATAGACGAGCGCGGCGATGGTGGCCATGGCCTTGTCCTCCGCACTGCCCAGGAGCCCCATGCCCAATGCGAGGAGCAAAATTCCGGTCAACATGACGGGAATCCGGCCGTACCGATCGCTCATCTTGCCCGCAATGAAACGCATGGCGATGGAGCTGACCACGATGATGGAATTGAAAGACCCCTTGTAGCGGTAGCCCAGGTGGTCCACAAAATCCGGTGTGATGGTGAGGTAAACACCAAAAGCGATGGCAATGGGCAACAGCACCACTGCAGCGGGCCAGGCTTGGGGATCGATGAGGGGGCCCTTGAGCGGGTTCAGGTCCTTTCGCTGAATGGGTCGGGCGTCGGGCAACGTCTCCTCGAGGGGCCAGGTAAACAAGACACTTGCCATGCCCAGCAGGGCGGAAGCGACGAACATCCATTCTATGCCCCACTCAACGGTCAGCCAACTGCCAAGGGCGGGGCCGGTGGCCATTCCCGCATTGCCTGCCACACCGAGATACCCCAGGGCCTCGCCCCTCCTGTTCTTCGGAATGCGGTCCGTCAACATGGCACTGGTCCCGGTTGGCCTGAAACCGGTGGACAGCCCATGGAAAAAGCGCAAGGCGAGGAACGTCACGATGCTTGTTGCAACCAGGTATCCGAAGCCGGCCACGGCCGTCACGGCGGAACCGATCAGCATCACCTTGCGCCGCCCGGCCTGGTCTGCAATCCGGCCGCTCAGGAATCGGGACAGGAAAGCGGCCAACGTGAACATCCCCACCACACCGCCGAGGTAGGCCTCCCCTCCCATCGACGCCAAATGGGCGGGCAACTCGGGGAGCAACATGCCGAAACTCGCCATGAAGAGAACAGTGCCACTGCAGAGTAGAAAAAAAGCACGGTCATAGACCCGCACGGGCTCCGCTTTTTCCATCGTTGAAGCTTGCGGAGAGTTCGGTGTGAGGTCCATTCAGGGGAGGCCCTGAACATTCCATGTCGGACAGGGGTGCAAAGGAACCCCACAAACCGCACAGGATGTTTCCAAACTGCAGAAATCGCATCATCTTTCCCCCTTGATGAAAGCGCTGCCCCTTCCCGCTTACCCGAACAAGGTGCTGCTCGCTTGGGCAGAGGCCATCACGGGCCATGAGGAACTGCGGGATTGGCTCATGGGATCGGACTATCCGGAGCTCGGTGTTTTCTGTCATGCGCTGAACAACGAGCCCACCTCGAGGGCTTGGCTCCGGCACCGTGGACACGCCCACCTGATGGCCCTGATCGAAGGTGCCGAGGGCAAACCGAACGCCGTGGAGTGGTTGCGCACGGAAGGCGGAAATGTCTTGGCCGATATGGCACTGGCCGCGGACAACGATGAGGACGCGCTGGCCCGGCTGATGCGCGGGGACCCGGACATCAACGGAATCTGGGCCCTCATTGCCCTGCGGATCCAACATGTCAAGAATGGCATCGAGGAGGCCAACAATGATGTGCACCGCATCGACCCCAACTGAGCCATGCCCGTCAATACCGTATTCAGCTGGTTCATCCGAAAGCGCCTTCATCAGATCGCGCTCTTCAAGAAGTATCCCCGTGAAGTCCAGACCGAAGTCCTGCAGCAGCACATCTCGGCACTGGCCAGGACCCGGTTCGGACGGGAACACGGCATCCTTCCCGATTCCACTCCCGAGGAGTACAGGGCGATGGTGCCCATCCGGGATTACAATGGGATGAAGCCCTGGATCGATGCCGTTCGGCTCGGCGAACCCGATGTGCTGTGGCCGGGTTCCGTGCGCTGGCATGCCAAATCATCCGGCACCACCAGCGACCGCAGCAAGTTCATCCCCGTCACAGAGGAGGCCCTCGAGAAGTGCCATTACAAGGGAGGCAAGGATTTGCTGGCCATGTATGTGGATGCCGTACCCAAGGCCCGCCTGTACGGTGGTCGCCATCTCGTCGTCGGCGGAACCGGAAGAACGGAGGAGGCTGACAATGGCGTGCTGACCGGCGATCTGAGCGCCATCATCATCAACAATCTGCCTTGGTGGTGCGAATGGCGCCGCACCCCCGCGCGCTCCATTGCCCTCATGGCTTCCTGGGAGGAGAAAGTCGAAAGGATGGCCGAAACGACCATGAACCAAGATGTCCGCATCATCGCAGGCGTTCCGAGTTGGACCCAGGTGTTGCTGGAGCGCATTTTGGAAAAGTCCGGGAAACGCCACCTGGGCGAAGTATGGCCGCACCTGCAGCTGTACATGCATGGCGGGGTCGCATTCGCCCCCTATCGCGAGGCCTTCGAGCGCATCATGCCTCCCGGCATCCACACCATCGAAACGTACAATGCGAGTGAGGGCTTTTTCGGCATACAGGACCGATTGGGGGCAGACGACATGTTGCTGATGCTCGATTACGGCATCCACTATGAATTCCTGCCGTTCACTCCTGAATTCGAATTGGATTCCTCCCCCTTCCACCCCACAGTAGCGCTTGAGGACGTGGAGCTCGACCAGGATTATGCCTTGGTCATCTCCACCAATGGCGGACTCCACCGATACCTGCTGGGCGACCTCATCCGGTTCACCAACCTCGCCCCACACAGAATCAAGGTGTCGGGAAGGACCAAGTCCTATCTGAACCTGGCAGGAGAAGAACTCATGGTTGGAGATGCTGACCTCGCCATGGCCCGGGCCTGCCGTCAGTTCGGAATGGAGGTGCGGGATTGGACCGCGTGCGCACGCCGTGAGGAATCACCCTGCATGGGCCGACATCATTGGGTTGTCGAGCCGGGGAAAAGCCCTGTGGGCCTGCCGGATCCAGGACTGTTCGCCACGGCCCTTGACCGCAATCTGAGGGCACTGAATTCTGATTATGACGCCAAGCGGACAGCCGATCTCGTACTCGGCATGCCCTCCATCACATGGGCCGCAGAAGGGTCCTTCAAGAACATGTTGAAACAGAAAGGAAAACTGGGCGGACAACACAAAGTACCCCGCCTCTCCATGGACCCCCGGTGGGTAGAGGAGGTTTGCGGCCTGCAGAACGAAAAACAGGCCGTGGATGAGCACAACTCCGGATTGTAGGAAGGCATCGCGGCCCCTACCTTGCCGTCTCCAACCGCACGAACATGCACCTCGCGATCGCAGGCAACATCGGCTCCGGGAAAACTACCCTTACGCGGCTCCTGGCCCAGCACTACAAGATCACCCCGCACTATGAGAGCGTGGATGACAACCCCTACCTGAACGATTTCTACAAGGACATGCAGCGTTGGTCCTTCAACCTGCAAATCCATTTCCTGACGTCCCGTTTCGGCCAGCTGCATGCGCTGAAATCCAGCGGGCACGACATGGTTCAGGACCGCACCATCTACGAGGATGCCTACATCTTCGCCCCGAACCTTCAGGCGATGGGGTTGATGACTTCGCGGGACCACGAGAATTTCCTCAAGCTGTTCGAAATGATGGAGCAGTTTGTCACTCCGCCCGACCTGCTCATCTACCTGCGCAGCAGCGTAGGCAACCTGGTCGAGAAAATCCAGAAGCGGGGACGGGAATATGAAGAGTCCATCCGTCTGGATTACCTCAACCGGCTGAATGAGCGCTACGAGGCGTGGATTTCCACCTACACGAAGGGCAAGGTGCTCGTCATCAATGTGGACCACATGGACTTCGAGCACAACCCAGAGCAATTGGGTGAGATCATCACGAAAGTGGATGCCGAATTGAACGGCTTGTTCTGAGGGCTTCCTGCCAGCGGACAGAATGAAAAACGGCCCTCATCGGGGCCGTTTTTCATTTGGATGCCCTACCTCGGCGTCACTTGCGCAGGGAGACGTCCTCCACGAGGACCATCTTCAGATTGACCTCATCCGAAATCAAGTCATCCCCCAGGTTGTCGAAGAACGAACCGCTGCCAAATCGCACATCGAAGTCCGCCCGGTTGAAGACCATGTTGACGCTGGCCACCACGGGATCGGAAGAGCCGAAACTCAGGACTGCTGAGGCCGGCTTCGAGATGCCCTTGATGTTCAGTTTTCCCTGCAGCAACAGATTGCCGCGGCCATCGGTACGACCACGCTCGAAAATGAAGGCCGCGGTGGGGAATTCAGAGACATTGAAGAAGTCCTCACTGCGCAGATGCTTGCTCAGATTGCGGGCTGCCAATCCTTCCACACTGGTGGCCTGGATGGCGTTCATTTCCACGACGACGCTGCCGGAAATCAGTTGACTGTTCTGGATCTGGAAAGTGCACGACCGGAATGGCACCGTGCCTGATTCCGCCATGGTGGCCTTGCTGCCTTGCCATTGGATCAGCGACTGGTCCACATTCATCGTGTACTGTCCGTCGCCCGGCATCTTGTTGATGGCACTCACGCCACCCACTTCCGCCGTTCCGCATTTGCGCAGGGCTTCAAGGAAAGCGACGTTCCGCTTGGACTCCCTGCAGTACTTCTGCTGTGCCCGGCTCAATCCTTCCTCGAAACAATCACAGGCATCCGCCACCGGCTCGGAGGGAATGCCGTCCTCGTTTCCGGCCTTGCTCGGCTTGGAGGCACCTGCCTCACCTTCCGCGGCCTCACCGCATCCGCAGACGAGCCCTGCGGTGAGGGCCATGCCCACGACCGGAAAAATCCAATTGCGGCGCATCATGCGTCCTTCAATACCGCTGCTGCAACAGGAGCAGCCTCAGAGGCAGGAACCTCGATGGAACCCTGATTGTGGCCATCGTGGTCCCCTTCGCCGTGTCCACCGAGGATCGGCGCAATGACCAAGCCAACCAGGCAGGTCAGTTTGATCAGAATGTTCATGGAGGGTCCGGAAGTGTCCTTGAAGGGGTCACCCACGGTGTCACCGGTGACGGCCGCTTTGTGGGCCTCGCTGCCCTTGAAGGTCATCTCACCGTCAATCTCCACACCCGCCTCAAAGGACTTCTTGGCATTGTCCCAAGCTCCACCGGCATTGTTTTGGAAGATGGCCCAAAGGACACCGCTGACGGTCACACCCGCCATGTACCCCCCGAGTGTCTCGGCTGCCCATGCGGGATCGGCACCGAACAGCAGGGGCACCAGGCCGATGACGAGCGGGAATGCGATGGTCATGGCGCCCGGGAGCATCATCTCCTTGAGGGCGGCCTGCGTGCTGATGTCGACACACTTGCCGTAATCGGGTTTTCCAGTACCCTCGAGGATGCCGGGGATTTCCCTGAATTGCCGACGCACCTCCTGAACCATTTCCATGGCGGCTTTTCCGACCGAATTCATGGCGAGGGCCGAGAAGACCACCGGAATCATGCCGCCGATGAACAGGGCCGCGAGGACATTGGCTTTGAAAATGTTGATGCCATCAATCCCGGTGAACTCCACATAAGCGGCGAAGAGGGCGAGGGCCGTCAGTGCGGCGGAGGCGATGGCGAATCCCTTTCCGATGGCCGCCGTGGTATTGCCTACGGAGTCGAGGATGTCGGTGCGCTCGCGCACCTCATCAGGCAACTCGCTCATTTCTGCAATGCCGCCCGCATTGTCCGCGATGGGACCGAAGGCGTCGATGGCAAGCTGCATGGCCGTGGTGGCCATCATCGAGCAGGCCGCTATGGCCACACCGTAGAATCCGGCGAACTCATAGGCGATATAGATGGCCGAGGCGAAGAGCAGGATCGGACCGAATGTCGAGATCATGCCCGTGGCGAGGCCTGCGATGATGTTGGTGGCCGCACCCGTCGAGGACTTCTGCACGATGCCGAGGACCGGCTTCTTTCCGAGGCCGGTGTAGTACTCCGTCATATAAGAGATGGCCGCGCCGACGACGAGACCGACAATGACCGAGAAGAACACATTGATGCTGCCGAAGGTCCGGTCAGCCTCACCGAAGAACGCCATGGTGAGCGACTCGGGGAGCATGTTCTTGATCAGAAAATAGCAGGCAATGGCCGTCAGGATGATGGAGCCCCAATTGCCTCGGTTGAGGGCGGCCTGGACTTCAGCTTCCTTGGCGCCATCCTTGACCTTGATCACAAGCGATCCGAGGATGGAGAAAATGATGCCGAGCGCAGAGATGATCAGCGGCAGGAGGATGGTGGACATGCCACCGTAGTCGTCGGTGATGTTGCCGCCCATGTCTTTGATGACATAGTTGCCGAGCACCATGGCGGCCAACACGGTGGCCACGTAGCTGCCGAAGAGGTCCGCACCCATGCCGGCCACGTCTCCCACATTGTCACCCACGTTGTCTGCGATGGTGGCAGGATTCCGGGGATCATCCTCCGGAATGCCGGCCTCGACTTTTCCGACGAGGTCGGCACCCACGTCCGCCGCTTTCGTGTAAATGCCCCCCCCCACACGGGCGAAGAGCGCAATGGACTCCGCTCCCAGGGAGAAACCGGCGAGGGCCTCGAGGATCATGGTCATGTTCTCAACGCCGGTCCATCCCCCATTGGAGAACATATTGAGCAGGACGATGAAGAGGATACTCAATCCGAACACGGCGAGTCCGGCCACACCGAGGCCCATGACCATGCCCCCGGTAAAGGAGACTTTCAGTGCCTGGGCAAGGCTCGTCCTCGCAGCCTGGGTCGTGCGCACATTGGCTTGCGTCGCGATCCGCATGCCCATGTTGCCAGCCAAAGCGGAGAATACCGCACCGATGACGAAGGCAACGACGATGAACCAATGTGTTGTGGGCACCAAGATGGATACCAGGCCAAGCAATGCCCCTGCCACGACCACGAAAACCGCCAGAATGCGGTATTCCGCGCTCAGGAATGCAAGAGCACCTTCATGGATGTACTGGGCGATTTCGCCCATTCGGGCCTCTCCGGTGCTTTGGGCACGCACCCACCGGGATTGGACGAACATGTAAATGAGGCCTACAATGGCCAAGGCGGGCACGAGGTAAAGGACCGTGTCTAGCATAGGAAATGGTTGACGCTGAACGGGTCAGCAGATTCAGGTGTTTCGGGGCGCGAAGATAATGCGCGGGGAAATGCGGGGGGTCAGGCGACGTAATTGACCTCTTTGACCGTGCGCACGATGTCTCCGACCTGCGGCAACGCCTCTTCAATCAGGGAAGTGGAGAAGGCAAAAGGAGTGTCGGACTGGCACAAGCGGCGAATCGGCGCATCGAGATAATCGAATGCATGTCGTTGGATCCGGTAGCTGACCTCGGAGGCGATGGACGCCACCGGGAAGCTCTCCTCCACGATGACGAGGCGACCGGTCTTCTTGACACTCTCCACGATGGTCTCCAGGTCGAGGGGCCGGATGGTCACGAGATCCACGATCTCCACCTCGATGCCTTCCTTCATCAATTCATCCGCGGCTTCGTGTACTGTCTTGAGGATCTTGCCGAAGCTGACAATCGTGCAATCGGAACCCTTGCGGCGGACATTGGCCTTGCCGATGGGAACGAGAAACTCGCCGTCGGGCACTTCTCCCTTGTCTCCGTACATCTTCTCCGACTCCATGACGAGCACCGGGTCGTCGTCGCGGATTGCGGACTTGAGCAATCCCTTGGCCTCATAAGGGGTGAAGGGGGTCACCACCTTCAATCCGGGCATGCTCGCATACAAACTCTCATAGCTCTGGCTGTGGGTCGCCGCCAGCTGACCCGCCTGCCCATTGGGACCGCGGAACACGATCGGACATCCATATTGACCGCCACTCATCTGCAGCATTTTGGACGCGTGGTTGATGATCTGGTCGCTCGCCAGCACGGCGAAATTCCAGGTCATGAACTCCACGATGGGCCTCAAACCGTTCATGGCGGCACCCACTGCGATCGCACTGAATCCCAACTCACTGATCGGGGTGTCGATCACACGCTCAGGGCCGAATTCCTCGAGCATGCCTTTGGATGCCTTGTAGGCACCGTTGTATTCGGCGACTTCCTCACCCAGCAGGAATACGCGGTCGTCCCGGCGCATCTCCTCGCTCATGGCTTCACACACCGCTTCACGGAATTGAATGGTACGCATGATGATCCGATGTTTCGTTTTGAAGGCCGCGAAGTTACGGCGCTCCATGGATGTTCGGTATACGGTTGAATCGGGCGGGCTCCCGGCTTTAACTTCGCGGTCCCGAAAAGGGGGGACTGTGTCCCTCACCTTCAACGTCAAGGCATGGAATTTCTCGTCTGCATCAGCAAGGCCCCCGACACCACGACGCGCATTGCGTTCACGGAGGGCGATACCCGCTTCAATGAGGAGGGTGTTCAATTCATCGTCAACCCCTATGACGAATGGTATGCGCTCGTGCGCGCGCTCGAGTTGGTCGAGGCCGGCGGGGGCAAGGTGGTCATCGCCGCCGTGGGTGGAGCCGACTGCGACCCCATCCTCCGGAAGGCATTGGCCATCGGAGCACACGAAGCGGTCCGGATCGACGCGCAGCCCGAGGACGCCATGCAGGTCGCTGCGGAAATTGCCGCCTACGCCAAGGGACAGTCCTTTGACGCCATTCTCTGTGGCAAGGAAACCATCGACCACAACGGAAGTGCCGTACCCGCCATGATCGCAGAGCACCTCGACGTGCCGTGCATCGCCTTGTGCACTTCCCTGAACTACGAAGGTGACAAGGCCATCATGACCCGGGAAACCGCCCACGGCATCGAAAAAGTCGGGGTCAGCGGCCCCTTCGTCCTGTCCGCAGCCAAGGGCATGGCCGAGCAACGCATCCCCAATATGCGCGGCATCATGGCGGCCCGAACCAAGCCCTTGCAGGTGGTGCCCGCCTCAGGAGCCACTGCAGGCACGCGGATCGATCGTTTTGCCCTGCCGCCAGAAAAAGCAGGGGTCAAGCTTGTGGATGCGGACAACCCAAGCGAATTGGTGCGCCTGCTCCGCGAGGAAGCCAAAGTCATCTGATCCCACCCTGAAAGCCATTCAACATGAAGTGCATCGCGTTCATTCAGACCAAGGGAGGACAGGCCTCGAAGGCCAGCCTCGAAGCCGCCGGATTCGCAGCAGGAATCGGTGAGACCATTGCCGTTGTTTCAGGAGTGCTGAACGGAGACGGAGGCCTCGGCGCCGTAGGCGTCGGCCGCGTGCTCCAGGGACCAGCTGACCTCGATGATGGCCAACTCGGCCGCCTGGTCTCCGCCGCCGCGAACCAGGAGGAAGCGCACGTTGTGGTCTGCGCGCAGGACCACCTGGGCAAGGCCATAGCAGGGCGGGTTTCCGTTCGGCTGAACGCCGGCCTCATCGCCGGTGTGACGGAGCCCCCGCAGGGAGACAATTATACCCGCAACGTATTCAGTGGCAAGGCCACGGCCCAGGTGAAGGGTGCGACCGACAAGCTGGTCATCACCACCACCCCGAATGCCATCGGGCTTCCTGCAGCTGGCAGTGGAACTGCTTCGGTTGAAGCATTCAACGCCGACCTGGGAGAACGCAAGGTGGAAGTACTGGAAGCCGCGGCCCCCAGCACG
The DNA here is from genome assembly GCA_938082505.1 of uncultured Flavobacteriales bacterium. Taxonomy (GTDB): domain Bacteria; phylum Bacteroidota; class Bacteroidia; order Flavobacteriales_D; family Sanyastnellaceae; genus UBA8752. The sequence continues at coordinate 61,937 of CALLLH010000024.1, read as the reverse complement.
GGTGGCCGGGCGCCACTGCCCGAAGCCGAGCTCGTCGTATCCGCCGGACGCGGATTGAAAGGCCCGGAGAACTGGGGCATCATTGAAGACCTTGCCGATGCGGTGGGGGCTACGACCGCCTGCTCCCGACCCGTTTCGGACATCGGTTGGCGGCCCCACCACGAACATGTGGGACAGACGGGGATCGCCATCCGTCCCAACCTCTACATCGCCATCGGGATTTCCGGTGCCATCCAACACCTCGCCGGGGTCAATGGCTCCAAGGTCATCGTCGTGATCAACAAGGACCCGGAAGCCCCATTCTTCAAGGCCGCGGACTACGGCATCGTCGGTGATGCCTTCGACGTGGTGCCGAAATTGACAGAGGCATTCAAGGCACTCTGAGGTTAAGGGCTACATTGAACCCTGCCGGAGCACGACCATGAAAAGATCCCAGCTTTTGGTTTTCGACATCCGACCGAGTGGCGCCACAACCGGCGCCTACAACCTGGTGCTCGAAGAAATGGAGGGAAAGCGCAAACTTCCCATCGTGATCGGCATGCACGAAGCACAGTCCATTGCCATCAAGCTGGAGAACATGACGCCCAGCAGGCCCTTGACGCATGACCTCTTCAACAGCCTCGCGCTGGCCTTCGACATCGAGATCACCGAGGTGGTCATCTACGACCTTGTAGAGGGCATCTTTTTTGCGCGGCTGGTGTGCAAAAGCGACGGAGAGGAGCGCACCATCGACGCCCGGACCTCGGACGCCGTGGCGCTGGCGGTCCGTTTCGGATGCCCGATTTTCTGCGAAGACAAGGTGCTGGACATGGCGGGCATTGCTCCGGAGGGAGAGGAGGAAATGAAGCCGATGCCGGAGGAGAATCCGGAAGACCCGTTCGGGCTCGAAGAGCCCGTGGATCCCAAGGGCGGATTCAGTGCCCTCTCCTTGGAAGAATTGCAGATTGAACTGGACTTGGCCATTTATAAGGAAGATTATGAGCGGGCAGGCCTGTTGCGCGACGAAATCGAACGAAGAGAGAAAAAATGAGGGCAGTGCTCGGAATCCTCGTGCTCACAGGGGTATTGTGGGCCATCTCATCATCCAGAAAATCAGTCGCGTGGCGCACCATCCTCGGTGCGCTCGGACTCCAGTTCGTGCTGGCCGTCCTCGTGTTGAAGGCTCCTTTCGTCAAGGAGGCCTTCCAATGGGTTGCCGAGACTTTCGTGACCGTCATCAACTACACGTGGCGCGGATCCGACTTCCTGCTCAATGTGAATGGTGAGGTCGGACCGTACCTCGAGAACTTTGCCTTCCGCATCCTGCCGACCATCGTGTTCTTCAGTGCCCTGAGCGCACTGCTGCACCACATGGGGCTGCTGGCCCTGTTCATCAAGGGTTTCGCTTGGCTGATGCGCCACACCCTGAAGCTTTCCGGACGGGAAAGCCTCGCCGTCGCGGGCAATGTCTTCTTGGGACAGACAGAGAGCCCCCTGCTCATCCGCCCATACTTGGAGAAGATGACCCGCTCCGAGCTCATGCTGGTCATGACGGGCGGCATGGCCACGATTGCCGGCTCTGTTTTTGCGGCATTCGTGCAGATCCTCGGTGGCACGGACCCTGAAATGCAGGCTTATTTCGCCACCCACCTGCTCACCGCATCCCTCATTTCGGCGCCGGCATCCGTTGCTGCGGCCAAACTGCTCGTTCCAGAAACCAATCTGCAGGCTGCGGAAAAGGTGGAGCTGGTGAAATCTGAAGCGAGCAATTTCCTCGAAGCCATCACCAGCGGTACGCGGGATGGGCTTGTCCTTGCCGCCAACGTCGGGGTCATGCTGCTCGTGTTCACCGCTTTGGTATTCATGGTGAACGACATCCTGTCCTGGTTTGGAGGGTTCACAGGATTGAACGGGGTCATCGCGGCCCACACGACTTTCGATGACCTGAGCATGGAATTCGTACTCGGCTACATCGGGGCTCCCATCGCATGGCTCGTCGGCATCGCCAGTGAGGACTGTGTGCTGGTCGGACAATTGCTTGGCGAGAAGACTGTCATCAATGAATTCTATGCGTACGAGACCTTGGGCAAACTCAAGGCAGAGATGAGCGATCGAAGTGTCCTGATTGCCACCTATATCCTGTGTGGCTTCGCCAATTTCGCCTCGATCGGCATCCAGGTGGGGGGCATAGGGGTACTCGCCCCCTCGCGCAGGGGAGAGTTGGCCCAGCTCGGCTTCAGGGCGCTGCTCGCGGGCACTGTCGCCTGCCTGCTCACGGCATGTGTGGTCTCCATTCTGACCTGACCCTCGACGTTCTGTCCCCCCGTATCTTCGCACCATGAAAGTGGGCATCATCATGGGCAGCAAGAGCGATCTGCCCGTCATGCGGCAGGCCGCGGAAATACTGACTGAACTTGGCGTCGACCACGAGATGACGGTCGTGAGTGCCCACCGCACCCCGGAACGCATGGTCGAGTATGCCCGCTCTGCGCGGGAACGCGGCATCGGAGTCATCGTGGCCGGAGCCGGAGGGGCCGCCCACCTTCCAGGCATGGTGGCCAGCTTGACCAGCCTGCCTGTCGTGGGCGTTCCGGTGAAGAGCAGCAACAGCATCGACGGCTGGGACAGCATCCTCAGCATCCTGCAGATGCCGGCGGGCATCCCCGTCGCCACCGTGGCACTCGACGGCGGGCGCAATGCGGGATTGCTCGCAGCGCGCATCCTCGGTGCGGGGAATGAAATCCTGGCCCAGCGCCTTGATGCCTTTGCTGATGGCCTCCGGGACAAGGTCATGAACTCGGTGGAAGAGGTCGAGCAGGCGGGCAACACCATTGCCGGAAGATGAGCCGCATCCGCAATGTCCGGGCCTTCGATCCCGGGGCCCTTCCCGTCAAGGACCGCTACGGACTGCTGGTGGGGACTGTGGCCCCTCGGCCCATCGCGCTCGCCAGCACCACGGATGCAATGGGCAACCGCAATCTCGCGCCGTTCAGCTACTTCAACGTCTTCTCTATTGACCCCCCCGTGCTCATCGTGGGCCCCACATTGCGCGGCCGGGACGGCACCGTGAAGGATACACTCGCGAATGCCCGCAACACCAAGGAGATCGTGGTCAACCTCGTGGACCATGCCATGGTTGAAGGGGCCTCGCTCTCCAGCAGTGACTATCCATCGGAGGTGGACGAATTCGCCAAGGCGGGCTTTACCCCTGTGGCAAGTGACACCGTGCGACCCGACCGTGTGGGAGAGGCGCCGGTCGCGTTCGAATGCGCCGTGACGCAAATCGTCGAACTGGGCTCGGGTCCCGGTGCCGGACACATGCTCGTCTGTGAAGTCAAGCGCATCCACATCGCGGAAGATGTGCTCGGTGAAGACGGAAAGGTGGACGCCCGGAGCATCGACCTGGTGGGCCGCTGTGGTGGCAACTTCTATGTGCGGGCTTCGGGGGATGCCCTGTTCGAAATCCCCAAACCCTCCGGTCAGGGACTGGGTGTCGGAGTGGATGCCTTGCCTGCGGAAATCGCAGCCATGCAGGGGCTGGACAGCAATGAACGTGCCCGGCTGGGTGCCGCCACGGCCATCCCCGACGAGACTGAGGTCAACGAGCACAAACTGATTGAGTTGTCCGACCTCTTCATGGCATTCGAAGACGACCCGAATGCACTGGAGGCGGCACTCCTGTCTGAAGCCAAACGAAGGCTTGAACAGGGTGATGTGGATGGCGCGTGGAAGACCTTGCTTGCGTACAACCCCGGTTGACGATCGTAGAGGCGATATTCGCTGTATGAGTTATGAGATGAAAGGGACCGTCAAGCGTCTGTTCGACACTTGGAAGTCCGATACCAGTGAATTCTACAAGCGTGAATTCGTGGTCACCACCGCGGAGCAGTATCCCTCCGATGTGAAGTTCTCCGCCTTGAAGGAGAAGTCCGATCAACTGAATGGCATCCAGGAAGGCGATCAGGTCACGGTGAAGTTCGACGTCCGTGGACGCGAGTACAACGACCGTTACTATGTCGACCTGAATGCCTGGCGGGTTGAGAAGCTGGGAGCCGAGGTTCCTGCAGGTGAACAGGGAGGACAACCGCAGACTGTCGCGGCAGACATTCCACCCGCACCGGCCTTCAATCCCGGCACACCGGCCTCCACGGAGGACGACCTGCCCTTCTGACCGGTGCCGCATGGACGCGGCTCCTGAAGCAAATTCCGAGGCGGACCGTTTCGCCTGGGTACCCTCTCCGCTCGCCATCGCCCTCGGCCTCACGGCCGTAACGGCGGTGGCGGCGCTGTTTGGGGGCGCCGATGTCGACACCGTTGCCACTTCTTGGCGTGACGGGCTGTGGAACCGGTCCTTGCTGGTCTTTGCGTTCCAGGCGGCTTTCATGCTGGTGCTGGGCCATGCGCTCGCCCTGAGTCCGGCCGCGGACCGGGGCATTCAACGTGCAGTGGACCTCGCCGGCACCACGAACGCTCGGGCGGCTGCCGTGGTGGCGTTGGTGGCCTGCACAGCCGGTTGGATCAACTGGGGACTCGGCCTGATCGTCGGGGCCGTCCTCGCCCGGAAAGTGGGCGAACGGGCCGCCAATAGAGGCTTGCCCCTGCATTACGGCCTCCTGGGTGCGGCCGGATACAGTGGCCTGATGGTGTGGCACGGAGGCTTGAGCGGCTCTGCTCCCATCAAGGTCGCAGAATCGGGACATTTGGCCGATGTGGCAGCGTTGGCGGGATTGAGCCCCGACCTTCTTCCGGATACCCTGCCCCTCGGCCTGACCGTATTCTCGGTGTACAATCTGCTGGTTACAGCCTGCCTCATGACCGCCGTGGCCGCCACAGCGTGGTGGATGGGCCGACGGTTGGACCGCCAAGACGCCGTCGGACCGGCCCTCCCGCCCCCCACGGAGGCAGGCGGCCCTTCCGAGCCCATTGGCCCGGTGCTGCGCATCCTGCCCGGCATATTCGGTGCGATCCTGCTCGTCCTGGCTGTGCGTTCGGCCGCGACGCACCCCGATGCAGCCAGGTTGGGCTTCATCGACCCCGACTGGACCAACCAGACCCTGCTCGGCCTCGCCTTCCTCCTTCACGGCAGCCTGAAGCGCTTCCTCGCCTCCATCGATGCGGCCATCGGCGGCACCTCCGGCATCCTCATCCAGTTTCCCCTCTACTTCGGCATCATGGGCATCATGAGCGGTACCGGCCTGGTCCATTCGCTCTCCGGGGCCATGGTCAGCCTTTCGACTCCGGCCACATTCGAAATGTGGACCCTGCTGTCCGCCGGCATCGTCAACATCTTCGTACCCAGCGGTGGAGGACAGTGGGCTGTGCAGGGCCCGCTGCTCGTCAGCGCCGCTCTCGACCTGGGTGTTCCCTTGGACCGCACCGTCCTCGCCATGGCGTACGGCGATGAATTGACCAACATGCTGCAACCATTCTGGGCCCTGCCATTGCTGGGCATCACCGGATTGGCGGCCAAGGACATCCTGCCCTACACCCTGCGCTTCATGGCGGTTGGACTGACCGTCTGCCTGTTGCTGCTCGCCGTGATGTGACCCCCTGATTGGGGCTGGGCTCAGGCCACTTTCCTGTTCCATGCAAAGTCATCCCTTCTCATGACGACGGTCATTCGGGCTGGCTGTCTGTGGTCCTACCTCTGCGTCATGCAGTGAACCACACGCCCAAGGGCATCAAGCCAACCCCTTTGCCATGAACAGCCGCCACGACCTCCTCTTCGTCTCCATCCACGGGGCTTTCCTGACCTTCGACCCCACAGCCTCCGCGGCCGCAAAGGCCCCGGATTCTCCTCATACGGCAACCGCCAAAAAGGGCGCCTGTGGCCAATGCGCGGCCTGCAAGTGCAAGCGCGCATTCCGTATGGGATAAGGGTCCCACCGGAGCGTACATTCGCGGGCCATGTCGCCCGACCCTACCACCTTCCATTCCTGGACCCTGCCGAACGGCATCCGGTGCGTGCACCTCGAGGACGGACGCAACATCGGGCACTGCGGGTTGCTGATCGAAGCGGGCTCCCGCGACGAACGCGAAGACGAGAATGGGCTGGCGCACTTCATTGAGCATTCGTTGTTCAAGGGCACGACCAAACGGCGCACCTTCCACATCCTGAACCGGCTGGACAGTGTCGGGGCCGAGCTCAATGCATACACCTCCAAAGAGGAGACATGGATCACGGCATCCTACCTGTCGGAGCACCTCGGTCGCGCCGTCGAGCTGATTGCCGACATCGCCTTCCATTCGACCTTTCCCGTGCGTGAGATCGCCAAGGAGCGCGACGTCATCATCGATGAGATTCACGCTTGGCGGGACAATCCCGGCGACGCCATCTTCGACGAGTTCCAGGAGGTGCTGTACCCTGGCCACGCACTGGGCCGCAACATCCTCGGGACGGAGAAGTCGGTGTCGCGCTTCGGCCGCAAGGATGTGCTCCGGTTCATCGAGCGCCAGTACCGCAACGACCGGCTCGTCTTCAGCTCGGTCGGCCCCATGCCCGCCAAACAGGTCAAGCGGCTCACGGAGAAGCATCTGTCCGAGCGGCAGACGGGACCAAGCCGCGGAGAGCGCACCGCACCGAGCGGTTACACGCCCTGCCGCCAGGAAGGCGACCATGCCGTCCATCAGGTACACGCCGTCATCGGCAGCCCGGCATACGGGATGGACGACCCGAAACGGACGGCACTGATGCTGCTGTCCAACCACCTCGGTGGGCCCGGCATGAATGCGAGGCTCAACCTCAACATCCGCGAGCGCCACGGCATCTGCTACAACATCGAGAGCAGCTACTTCCCTTACGCCGACACCGGCGAGTTCACCGTGTATTTCGGGACGGACGTCAAGACGTTCGCCCGCGCGGAGCGGCTGGTGATGAAGGAGCTGCGCGACGCCCGCGAGAAACGGCTCGGCGTGGTGACGCTAAAGCAGGCCAAGCAGCAGATCATCGGCCAGATCGCGCTCGGTGCCGAGAGCGGAGCGGGCTGGATGTCGACCATGGGCAAGAGCATCATGATGTACGACCGGGTCCGGCCGCTTGAAGAGGCATTCCAGGCGATCGAGTCCGTCACGGCTGACGACGTGTTGGAGGTCGCCAACGAAGTCCTCGACCCGGACCGCCTCAGCACGCTCGTGTACTTTCCTCCCAAAGACTGATGGTTTGCGGCCTATTTTGGCCGCATGCGTGCATTGAACCTCGCCGGCGCCATGATGGCCGCCCTGCTTTTCATCTCCTCCCCCAACATTCAAGCCCAGAGCGTCGAATTGCTCGAAGTCCGCAGTGCCATACAGGTGCAGGGCCTTGCGGGCATTCTCGGGATTCCTGACGGGCTGCTCCCCATTGATTTCAACGTCGCCAAGTACCGTGTCACCTACCCCATGGATTACCTCGGTCAGTCCCATGATGTGAGCGGGGCCATGTTCCTGCCCGTGGATGAAGAAGGAAATACCGCAGCCTGTGCCTTGCCGACGCACACCTATATGCACGGCACCGTCTTCCTGCGGGAGGGCGCCCCTTCCTACGATGGATTCGAGGGCGAACTGGGATTCCTCATGGCATCCGGAGGCATGATTGGCCTGATGCCCGACTATCTCGGACTGGGATCCAGCGAAGATGTATTGCACCCATATGTGCATGCCGCATCCGAAGCCGAGGCGGGCATCGCCCTGCTGGAGGCGGTCACCGCCCTGCAGGATGAGCTGGGCATCGGACTCACCGGGGAACACTTCGTCAGCGGATACTCTCAGGGAGGTCATGCCGCCATGGCCATGGCCAAGCGCATGCAGGAGGATCCCGATGCCGGATTCCCACTCGCCGCCGCAGCACCCATGAGCGGACCCTATGACATGTCCGGCACCCAGCTGCCCGCCGGCATGGCCCAGGACGAGTATTCCAACCCTGCCTACCTGGCCTACACCCTGCTCGCATGGCAACAGACCTATGGCAACATCTACGTGGACCTCTCCGAGATCTTCCAGGAGCCGTATGCCAGCGGATTGCCTCCCTTCTTTGACGGAGAGACCGAGGGCTTCGTGATCAATGAATACCTCGCCGGTCCCACGGAGGATATCGTCCAGCCCGGCGCCTTGGAAGGGCTGATGTCGGAGGACCACCCCTTCTTCATTGCGGCCCAGGACAATGACCTCTATCAATGGGTGCCGGAGAGCCCCGTTCAGATGTATTACTGCACGGAGGACGAGCAGGTATTTTACGACAATGCGCTGGTCGCCGAAGCCTGGATGAACGACAATGGCGCCACGCAGGTCACCACCATCAATGGGGGTCCCCTCGACCACGGGGGCTGTGCCCTGCTCGCCATTCTGGGCGGCACTGTGTGGATCAATGGACTGGCCGAACTCTGCAACCCGACGGCGGTCCTTGATGTGGCCCTGGAAACCTTGACCTGGCGCCCGAACATGAGCGGAGTGCTCGTGGAAGGATTGACCCCGGGCCAACGCTGGACGCTGTTCGGTATGGATGGCCGGATTCTGGATGCCGGACGAGCCCAAGGCCCAAGCTGCCGCATGCCTGTGCCCTCGGGGCTCTCGCTGCTGGTCACGGAGGACGGGCGCTCGGTGCGCATGGCCGTAGACTGACGAAAGTCAGCGTACGGGGCGGCGGGCGTCACCGCGAAGGCGCAGGAGGTGTGGGATGTTTGACCTGTCAACAACCCCAACATCCCCCACGCCATGAACAAGATTCTCTCCTCCGCCTTCGCCGCCGTCCTGGTGTTCGCCACCACCGCCGCCTTCGCCCAGGGTGCCAATGCAACCCGCATGGGCAAGGGGCACGGTATCGCGAACAACACAACCGTCAGCACCAACTTTTCGACCAACGGAAAGCACACCGGCCCGGCCCGTGCGTCGATGTGCAGCCCGGCTGTGCAGGCCCACAACAATGCCTTCAGCACAGGCGCCTCAAGCCATGCCAACCGCGTCCATGTCCAGGAACGCTATATGGTGCGCGCAGTGGTCGTGCCCATCAATGGGGCCTTTGATGCCCGAGAAGAGCGCTACCTGAAAGTCGCAGCACCCACAAAGTCTGCCGCCTTGGCACGCATGCGCCAGGAAATCGACGCCATCGGAGTACCGGTCCGCATCCTCAGGATGCAGCTGACCGCACTCTGACCCCGCTCCAGATGTCACTTGGAAAGGCGTCACCCTTCGGGGTGGCGCTTTTTTCATTTCCAAATGCCCCATGACAAAAGTCAGTGTCCATGCTAACGGAGCTCCTGTTGCCGCGCAACGAATCGCTTGAAGTTAGCCCCCTGAATCAACCCCCAAACTCCACCGTCATGACCAACAAAGCCCCCATACTCCTGCTGCTTTCCGCTGCATTCCTGCTGGCATCCGAAGCCACGGCCCAGTGCCGGAAATTCTCGAAGCAACGGGTGATCAGTGCCCTTTCACCCGATCTCGCCATCGACCAGATCACAACCGGAACCCTCGGCCGCGGGGAAAGTGCCGCAGCCCTCATCGAGGTGGAATCCACCGGAGAAATCGACCTCGTCATCAGCACCCACCCGGAGCTCGGCGAGGTCACCTTCAATGTGATGAGCACCCAAGGTGGCGCCCTCGCCTCAGGAATGACCCACGGCCAGGCGACCCGCGTTCCCATCTCGGTGGAGGCGGATGAAGACCTCATCGTCCACATCAAGTCAGAGATGCCGGTCGGCACCTACGTTCCACTCGGGTGTGTTTCCGTGGCTACGACGACCATCATCACCAACGAAATGGACATCCTGACAAAAGAATGATGCCCAGCCCAATTGAGCCCCCTTAGGAAAGGGCGGACGGTTTCAGGCGCAGTTGCCGGACCGCTTCCGCCCTTTCTTCATTTTACCGGAAAGCGCCGGAAGCGATGGCCCTTGTGGTTGGATTCAAACCAATACTGCCGCAGCCCGGATGCGGGCAACCGCCTTCAAGGCATGCTGGATGCATGCGCTCGTGGTGAGTCGGCTGAAAGAAAAACGGATCGAAGTCCTTCCCTCCTCATGGAACCCCAGTGCCGACAGCACGTGGGACGGCTGTGTGCTCCCGCTCGAGCAGGCACTCCCACCTGAGCACGCCACGCCATCGAGGTCGAGCAGAAACAGCATCATTCCGTTCTTCTCATGTTTCGGGAAATTCACGCTCAATACGGTGTAGAGGCTGTCCTCCCCATCGGACCCCCCATTGAAACGCACGCCCGGAACGGCATCGCGCAACCCCTCCACCATCTCGGCCTTGATTCCACGAATGTGGGATGCGTGGGCGTCGAGATCGGCCATCGCAAGGTCAAACGCTTCCGCGAAACCAATGATGCCCAAGAGGTTTTCCGTACCTCCCCTCATCGCCCTCTCCTGGCTGCCGCCAATGATGTGCGCTCCTATGCGCAAGCCATCCCTGACGTAGAGGAATCCGGCGCCTTTCGGCCCGTGCAATTTGTGGGCGCTACAGGCTGCAAAATCAATGGGGAGCTGGGAAAGGTCCATCCTGTAATGCCCCATGGTCTGCACCGTATCGGTGTGGAAAAGGGCTCCATTTTGCCTGCAACAGGCCCCAATGGAGGCGATGTCCTGCAGGATGCCCACCTCGTTGTTGCCGTGCATCACGGAAACCATCGTCGGCACCCCATCGGACAGCACGGAGGCAAGCTCCGACACGTCCACCTTGCCGAACTCATCCAATTTGAGCAGGCCGAAAGTGACGCCCTCTCGCCGACCGAGGTGTTCCGCGGTCTTGAGCACGGCACTGTGCTCCGTCGCACAGGTGAGAATCCGGCGGCAACCCAATTGCTCCACTGCGGAATGCAGGGCCATGTTGTCCGCCTCCGTCCCCCCACTCGTGAAGCAGATCGTGCGGGGCTGTACATTGAGGTGCTGGGCAATGCGCCGACGCGCCTGTTCAATGGCCGTCTTGGTCTTCCTCCCGAATTGATGCGTGGAAGAAGGATTGCCGAAATGGTCCCTCATGTAGGGAACCATCACATCCACCACCTCCGGAAGCATGGGAGTAGTAGCAGCATTGTCGAGGTACACGTTCATTGCGTGAGGGTCTCGGGGTGTTTGGGTTTCCAAAATAGGGCCAATCAAGGGATGAACCTCACCAGCCGCACATTCATGCGCAGGACAGCAGCTGTTCCCTGTATGTTTCCACCAGGTGCTCTGCAGCATCCGTAGAACCTGATTCAGCGTAGACCCTGACGATCGGTTCCGTATTGGATTTGCGCAAATGGACCCAGCCCTCGGGAAGGTCCAGTTTCACGCCATCGATGGTGGACGGAGTCAACTCGGCGACCGTTCCTGCAAAGTCCAGCAGCAGACGGTCCACATCCCAATCCGGATTCAAATCAATCTTGGCCTTGACCATCTCATAATGGGGATATCCTTTCCTGAGTTCGGAGGCTGACATTGCTTGATGGGCGAGGTGGGAAAGAAAGAGTGCAATGCCCACCAATGCGTCCCTCCCCGCGTGGAGCGTCGGGTAAATGACCCCACCATTCCCTTCTCCACCGATGATGGCACCGGTTTCCTCCATGGCATTGACGACGTTGACCTCACCAACCGCACTTGCCGTGTACGCCTGACCATGACGGGTGGCCACATCGCGCAAAGCGCGGGTTGAACTCAAATTGCTCACCACGGGCCCCGGGGTGTGGGTCAGCACATAGTCCGCCACGGCAACCAGGGTGTATTCCTCGCCGAACATGCTCCCATCCTCGCACACGAAGGCCAACCGGTCCACATCGGGATCGACGGTGATTCCCAGGTGACACCCGTGTTCCTTCACGGCGCCGGACAGGGCGGTCAGGTGCTCCGGTCTTGGCTCCGGATTGTGCGGAAAATGTCCATGGGGCTCGCAGTACAATTCGATGACCTCGTCAACGCCGAGGGCATGCAGCAATTTGGGCACAGCGATGCCGCCCGTGCTGTTCACCGCGTCGACCGCCACCTTGAATCCAGCGGATGCAATGGCTTCGCGGTCCACGAGTTCAAGGTCAAGGATGGCCTGGATGTGGGCATCGATCCAACCGTCATGCCGGGTCACCTGTCCCAATTCTTCAACGGGAGAGAAAACATGGGTCCCGGCGGAGTTGCGAATGACCTCGGCCCCGGCTTCGGCAGAGATGAACGCCCCTCGGGAGTCGAGCAACTTCAAAGCATTCCACTGCACGGGATTGTGTGAGGCGGTCAGGATGATCCCTCCATCCGCAGCCTCCCCCACCACGGCCATTTCCACGGTAGGCGTCGTAGACAATCCGAGGTCGATGACATCAATGCCCATGCCCATCAGCGTGCCGGTCACCAGGCGCTGGACCATGTCTCCGGAAGGACGCGCGTCGCGTCCTACGACCACCTTCGGTCTCCCCTCGCGTCCTGCACCCGCGAGCCCGGCCAGGATCCAACTGCCGTACCCCTGGGTGGCGCGCACGATATCCGGAGGGGTAAGGTTGTCATGCTCGGAACCTCCTATGGTGCCCCGAAACCCCGAGATGCTGCGGATGAATGTCATGCTGCAAAAGTAATTCAGCCAGCCGCCAACGAATACGAATTGTGCCGCTTATACGGTGGCGGACAGCCGCAGGTAGCGCATCTTTGGAGCGTTTGGAATGTTTTCGCTCAGGCTGTTCAAAACACCTGCCGAAAATTCAAGTGAACAATTGCAAAGGAGCCTAGCTTCGAGGGAGTTTGATGCACGACGAGGAACTGAACGACCAGGATGCCCAGGAGATGGCTGGTATCGTTGAACGGTACGAAGCCATGCTTTCGTCCGATGCGTCTTCCTTTTTCGACCTGATGGAGCTGGAATCCCTGATCGAGCACTATCTCCACGAAGGGCAACACCGCAAGGCACAGCAAGTGCTGAAGTTCGCCGGAAGCCTCTATCCTGAGAGCCTCTCCCTCCAATTGCGGGAAGCCCAGCTCATGGCAGGAACAGGCAACTTGAAGCGGGCGATTCCGCGGCTCCGGAACCTGTTGGCTTTCGAACCGTCCAACGACGAGATCCACCTGACCCTGGCCACACTGTACTCACAACTGGACCAGCATCAGGAGGCCATCCATCACTATCGACAGGCCCTTGATCTGGGCGACGCTGTCTACCGTGGCGACCTGTTCATCGACATCGCACTCGAATACGAGAACATCGGTCATTGGGACCGGGCGGTCGCCGTCCTGCAGGAGGCGTTGTTGGAAAACCCCAACAACGAGACGGCCCTGCACGAATTGGGATTCTGTCTCGAGTCCATGGGAAAGAGCACGGAAGCCGTTGGGGCCTTCCAGCAGTTTGTGGATGACCACCCATATAGCTGCCCTGGTTGGTACAACCTCGGCAATGCCCTGCAACGAACGGGCGCGCATGCCAAGGCGATTGAGGCCTATGATTTCGCGCTGGTCATCGACGATGGATTCAGTCCTGCCCTGCTGCAGAAGGCTTCGGCACTGACCATGGTGGAAGACTATGACCAGGCCCTGGAATGCTACAGTGAGTCCATGCTCCTGGATGCGCCACAGGCCAACATCTTCACCCTCATGGGAGAGTGCAAGGAACGCGTGGGACACCTTTCCGAAGCGGAAGAGTACTACCTGAATGCCCTGGAGTTGGACGGCGACTTTGCGGACGCCCACGTTGGTCTCGGGGTCGTTGCCGAAATGCGCGAGGACTGGACCGGCAGCATGAAACACTTCGAGCGGGCAATGGCCCTCGAACCGGAAAACGTGGAATACCACATTCTGCTCGGAGGTATCCTGAAGAAGATCGGCATGCACGATGAGGCCGATCTCATCTACGCCAATGCCTTGCGTTTGGAGCCGGACAACCTGGAGGTTCACCTCGAAGCGGCCGAGAATCTGCAAGCCAATGAGCGGCATGAGGAAGCCCTTGGGTTGCTGGATGCCGTGCCTCCGGCCTCCACCGAGGACCCCCTCGTCATCTGTCGCCGATTCGTCAGCTTGTATTCTCTCGGACGCACCAAGACGGCATACAGCATCCTTGACCTCGGCATAGAAAAGGTGCACGACCTTTGCCAGCTGCTGGCCGAGCTGTTTCCCGGAATCGAACAGGATGCCGAATTCAGCCTGCGCGTATTGAACGCCCCAAGAAAATCATGAATTTTCCCCTTCCCCATTTGCCCGAACGCACTGTGCGTCCTCGGACACATGGCCTCACCATGGTCATGGACAAAGGACTGAGTCTCCGTCAAGCCGAAGACCTCATCGCGACCTGCAGTGATCGGATTGACTTTCTCAAACTCGGTTTCGGAACGAGCATGTTCACCCCGAACCTTGCCGAAAAGGTGAAGCTCTACCGCGATGCCGGCATGGACGTCTATTGCGGGGGTACGCTGTTTGAGGCTTTCCTCGTCCGGAACTGCCTCGACGACTACCTGAAGTTCATCGACAGTGTGGGCATTGGTTGTCTGGAAATCAGCGACGGTTCCATGGTCATCGACCCTGACCACAAATGCGAGCTGATCAGCAGACTCTCCAAAGATTTCAAGGTCCTTTCCGAAGTGGGCTCCAAGGAGGAGGGCATCCTCATCTCTCCGGCCAAATGGATCCGCATGATGCGCAATGAACTGGATGCAGGCTCCGTGAAGGTCATTGCCGAGGCGAGGGAAAGCGGTACGGTGGGCATCTATCGTCCCAATGGCTCGGCGCATACCCAATTGATCCGCAAAATCCTGACGCAGGTCGCCCTGGAGGACATCCTTTGGGAAGCGCCCAAGAAGGAACAGCAGGTCTGGTTCATCAAACAGTTCGGGGCCAATGTCAACCTCGGAAACATCGGCCCGGCAGATGTAATACCGCTGGAGTGCCTGCGCGTTGGATTGCGCGGTGACACCTTTTTCCATTTCCTCCCGGATGCCCTCAAGGAGGATGTACAGCCCCAAGTACCCCAAGCATGAAGGAAATCTCGGTCATCGAACTGCAGACTTGGAGAACCGAACAGAAGGACCATCAGCTCATCGACATCCGCGAGGATTACGAGTTTGAAGCAGGCAACCTCGGGGGGCTTCACATTCCCATGGGGACCATTCTGGAACGGTGCAGCGAATTGAGGCGAGACGTGCCGGTCGTCCTTCAGTGCCGATCCGGCGGGCGCTCTGCAGCAGTGCTGACCGCACTCGAGGATAGGTTTGGCTTCGAGAACCTGTACAACCTCAAGGGCGGTGCCAAGGCTTGGGCCGCCGAGGTGGACTCCTCCCTCGAGGTCGCCTGAACATGAAACGTGACCGCAACCCCAAAGCATGGCTTGGCCTCGGAATGAAGGGCGTGGCCATGGGTGCGGCCGATTTGGTTCCCGGAGTCAGTGGAGGCACGGTCGCCTTCATCGCAGGCATCTATGAGGAGTTGCTCGATACGATCGGAGGACTCGGCATCGGAACGGTGCGGTCCCTGTTCCGTTCGGGCCTGGTGAGGACATGGCGTGATTACAACATGGGATTCCTGCTGGCCCTCGTGACGGGCATCGGCGTCTCCGTGGTGACGCTCGCCGGCGCCCTGCACCATTTGCTTGAACATCACCCTGTCCTGTTGTGGTCCTTCTTCTTCGGGCTGGTGGCCGCCAGCGTGCCCTTCATGTTGCGGGACCTTCCGAGGAAAGCTTGGAATGCAGGAACGGGATGCGCCCTCCTCATGGGCGCTGCCTTCGCCTGGTGGTTGACCGGCCTTCCCCCACTGCTCCAAGGTGACCACCCCGTCTTCCTGTTCGGAGCGGGTGCCATTGCCATTTGCGCCATGATCCTGCCGGGCATCAGCGGCTCCTTCATCCTGGTGATCCTCGGGGCCTATTCCGCGGTCATCGGGGCGCTCAAGTCCTTTGATGTCCTGCGGGTCGCGGCATTTGCCGGAGGTGCCTTGTCAGGACTGCTTGGATTCAGCAAGGGGTTGGGGTGGCTGTTTCGCCAATACCGTTCGTTGGCATTGGCCTTGCTGAGTGGATTCCTGATTGGCTCGTTGAGGAAACTGTGGCCGTGGAAGCAGGACCTCGAGGCGCTCTTCACCCATTCCGATGGCAGGGTGGAGTATCTGCAGTCCAATGTGTCGCCTGCCGCCCATCCCGAGCCACAATGGATGGGCGCCGTGGGATGCATGGTGCTCGGCGCGTTGTTGGTTGCCGGACTCGGATCGATCGCGGGAGGTGCCCGCGCTGTGGATGGAAGACCGGGAAACCATGGCTGACGCCCCCAGGCGATTCGGTCTCATCGGACATCCGGTGGGCCACAGTTGGTCTGCCCGCCATTTTGAAGAAAAATGGGCCCGGGAACGGATTGGGGATTGTCGCTACGAGTTGCATGACCTGGCCCAGGTGGAAGCGGTCCAAGGCCTCTGGGAGGAGTCCGGCTGGGAGGGCATGAATGTGACCGTCCCCTACAAACAATCCATCATTCCAATGCTCGATGGCCTTTCGGCCGAGGCGGCCTCCATCGGTGCCGTCAATACCATTGCCTTCACCCCGGAAGGTCGCATCGGGCACAATACGGATGCACTCGGCTTCAAGCGTTCCATTGCGCCTTTCCTCAGGCCCCATCACGAACGCGCCCTGGTGCTCGGCACCGGGGGGTCCGCCGCAGCCGTCTGCCATGTTCTCCGGTCCATCGGGGTTCAGGTGACCCGGGTCAGCCGCCGCAACCCTGAGGATGAGGATGTCATCCAGTATTCGGAGGTCAAAGTGGAGGGCATCCGCACAACATCCCTCATTGTGAATTGCACGCCGATCGGCATGCATCCTGATGTTGGCGCAATGCCTCCCCTGAATCCCGGGGTCCTGGCGGGAATCGGACCACAGCATCTCGTGGTCGATCTGATCTACAATCCCATGGAAACACGCCTATTGAAGCGGGCTTCTACATTGGGAGCCAGAACATTGGGAGGACTTTCCATGTTACAACACCAAGCAGAAGCGGCCTGGATGATCTGGGCCGGTGACCGCAACGACCATTGAACAGGATCTCCCAATCCCTCGACCGCATTGCGGACCTCATCCTGAGTCCGGCAGCGCGGAAGTCTGTAGAACACAACCTGGTCAACCTGGCTTTGGGCCTGTTTCTGCTGCACCTGCTGCTTTTCCTCATCCACGAGGCGGGCTGGTTGCCCTTCCCCATGCCGGAGTCCCTGTTCGGGCATCCCCTCCACGTGCTCTACACCCCTTTTTCTGCCATCCTGGTGGCCGAGGTGTACCTGCTGGTCTATCATTTGCCCTCCTCTTTTGCCCGATCCATGGGCAAACAGCTGGAAATCGTCTCGCTCATCGAGATCCGTTCCGTTTTTCGGGATCTGTCGGTGCTCCAACAGGAAACCGAAGCCAACAGCATCATTTGGCCCTGGAATGACCCGTTCTTTCCACACATCGTGGGCGCCGTGCTGCTTGGCGCGGCACTGGTCGCCTTCTACCGCATCCTTCCGCGCCGCATGGCCCGTTTGGAGGACCAGGAATTGGCCCGGTTCATCCGATTCAAGCGGCATGTGGCGGCCATGCTCGGAATCGCCCTCGCCGGCATTGCCGCCTGGAGTTTCGGACACTGGATGCTGGATATGGTGGACCACGCGCGCGGTGGCACGGCGGTTCCACTTGACCCCAATGCCATTTTCTACCACGATTTCTTCACGGTTCTCATCTTCGTGGACGTCATCCTGCTGGTGACCTCCCTGCGCTATCTCTCCGATTTCGGACTGATCCTGCGGAATTCGGGGTTTGTCGTCGCCACCATCATCCTTCGGCTTTCTTTCGGCATGGAAGGATGGGGTGCCGTGGCCCACGAGGTGTTGGCCGCCATGCTCGCCCTGGTCCTCCTTCTGCTGCAGGCCGGTCTGCAATGGGGCCACAGGCGGTTCGGTCCAGAACCGGAAGACAATTCATAAGGCGTTCCGCGAGATTTCGGTTCGTGCTTCCGATTTTGCCGGACCATGACTGACGCCCTCTCCCCAACGGAACATCCCGGTCAATGGGACCATCTCGAGGACATGACCCCTGCGGCCATAGCTGAGGCCATGGCCCGTTGCGACGGAGAAGCCGCCTCGGCCGTTGCCGCATTGTCCAAGGACATTGGCCGCGTCATCGGGCTCTGCACGGAGCGCGCAAGCGACGGTGGAAGGATCTTCTACATCGGGGCGGGGACCAGTGGCCGCCTGGGGATATTGGATGCCAGCGAGATTCCGCCCACTTTCGGTGTTGAAGGGGTCTTCATCGGTCTGATTGCCGGCGGTGACGGCGCCATCCGAAAGGCCGTGGAAGGAGCTGAGGATGACGACCAGGGCGGCATTCGGGACCTGCAGGAATGCGGGGTATCGGAACGTGATGTGGTGGTCGGGATTGCAGCCAGCGGAAGGACCCCTTATGTGGTCGGGGCCATCCGATGGGCCGCCGAACAGGGCATTTCAACGGTCGGCATCACCTCGAATCCCGAAGGCGCCCTGGCCGCGGCGGCCGAGCTTCCCTTGATTGTCCATACAGGTCCAGAATTCGTCACGGGCAGTACCCGCCTCAAGGCCGGCACGGCGCAGAAACTGATCCTGAACCAAATTTCCACGGGCGTCATGATCCGCTGTGGCCGCGTCAAGGGAAACCGGATGGTCGACATGAGGCTGGCCAATGCCAAACTCGTCGACCGCGGTGCCCGTATGGTGGCCGAGGCGCTGGGCCTTCCCATGGACCGCGCGCGTCAGCTGCTGACCGAATGCGGCTCCGTGCGGGACGTACTCGATAAATTCACGCCTCCAACGCCCTGAAATGCACGACATCGAGCCCTTCTACAATTGGCGCAACTTCTATGTCGCCAGTGAGGATGACCGCTCGCCCTTTCACGAACGGGTGTACAGCGAGACGCATTTCACAGAGCGGATCTACAACCATTTCATTCATCCGCAGTGGGACAACATCGGCAGCAGCACCCTGTTTGCCAAGATCCTGTTCGTCGACTATGAGGAACGTTTTGCCATCATCGAGTTCATCGGAGAATGGAACGACATCTTGTTCAATGATGTGATGACGCTCAAACGCCAGGTCATCGACCCAATGCAGGAACAAGGAATCCAGCGTTTCATCCTGATCGGGGAGAATGTGCTGAATTTCCACTCCAGCGATGATTGCTACTACGAGGAGTGGTTCGATGAGGTCACCGAGGTGGACGGATGGATTGCCCTGCTCAATTTCAGGCAACACGTGGTGGATGAACTGGTGTCTGCCGATCTGGACCAGTATTTCGTGCTCGGAGGTGAGCTGCAGGAAATGGGCTGGCGCACCTTCAGTCCACCTCAACTCTACCGGCGCATCGACGATTGCGTCATGCACCGGATCGGTCAGGTGGGTTGAATCCGTTGGCCCCGAGCCTCCGTTCAGGAAGACGCCAAAGACATCACGAACAGCATTTCCCGCGCGATCTGGGCACAGCGGGCATCGTAGGTATCCTTCTCCTCGGCAGTGCCATCGCTGACTTTCGGGTCCTCATAGGGGATCGAAAACCTTGCCGATGAACCGTATACGACCGGACATGCGCGGTCTGCGTTGTCACAGGTCATCACCGCTGCGAATCCTCCGACCGGATTCTGCCCGGCATCGTCGTAACGCTTGGAAAAACAGATCATGGGCGCCTCTCCTTCGGCGTAGTGCACGGCATAATGGGGGTTGTCGTCAATGACCGCCGGATGGATGTCCAGCCCTGCGCGCCTCAACGTCCCGACGGCACGCCCGTTGAATGCGGTCACCTCGGTCCCCCCGCTGTAGGTCTGTACCAATGAATCCAATCCGAAGTGATGTGCTGCCACCTGCGCCCAGACCTGACCGAGGTGACTCCTCCGGCTGTTGTGGGTGCAGATGAACGTCAGCCTGGCCGTCGTTCCTGTATCCAGGGATGCTGTAACGAAGTCCGCCATGGATGTCAATTCGCGCTTCCGGTCTTCCGGGATGGCGTCAAATTCGGAAATGCGGTCTCCGATGTAGCGGGCCAAAGGCCGCCAAGGGTCGGTTGAAGTTTCCTGTTTCACTCGGTCTCCTTCCATTGGGGTATCTCCCTGGGCTCCACAGCCGATCAAAAACAGCGCCATCGTCAACACGCCTGCCACCCGAAATTTTTTCATGCGGTAAAATTAGCGCTCAGCACCCCACGCAGGCCCTCCGAGGTGCCCGGGAACTTTACCTTCGATTCATGGACAGCAGGGATTCCGACGAGACGCATGGACCATCCGGTGAAGTCCTGGTTCCGGAGCGCACGGAAGATGGTTCATACACCCTGCGTTCCGCCCGGTTCGGACAGGCCTACCACAGCCGACACGGCGCTGTCACCGAGTCTCTCCATGTCTTTCTGGGAGCCGGATTCCAGCACAGGCTGAACGCGCCGGGCGCCCTGCGCATCCGCATCCTCGAATTGGGGCTCGGCACCGGATTGAACGCCTTGCTTACACTGGCCACCTGGCGGAAGCTTCCGGAAGCCCGACAGCCGCAACTCGAATACATCGCCCTCGAGCCCATTCCCTTGGACGGGCGCGTCCTTTCGGGACTGGAACTCGCATCGGATGCCGGTGTGCAACAGTCGGATGTCGATGCGCTGCATGCTAGGCCGGGGGCGCCGCACCACCAGGTCGCCTGGGACCAGCAAGGCAGATTCACCCGCCTATCGGACGATTGGCAGGCTTTCGCTGCCGCCACTGACCTGTCGTTCGACCTCATCTATTACGATGCCTTCGCACCGGACAGCCAACCCGAACTCTGGTCGGAGGACCGGTTCAAGGAGGCCTTCCTCCTGCTTGAAGCCGGGGGTGCCCTCGTGACCTACTGCGCCAAGGGAAGTGTGCGCCGGGCCCTGGAGGCCGCTGGATTCATCACGGAGCGCCTGCCTGGCCCGCCCGGCAAACGTGAGATGCTCCGCGCCACCAAACCTGTGGATGGCCTGGCGCCGCTGAAGCGGTTCAATGTTCGGGTGTATTTCTTCCTGTTGGATGGCGATCAGGTGCTGCTCAGCGACGAGCGTATCGCAGGACAGTCCTGCACCAAGTGGCCCGGGGGTGGGCTCGAGTTCGGGGAAGGGCCTCTGGAATGCGTGTGTCGGGAAGCCATGGAGGAACTCGGGCAGTCCATCGAACCGGGGGCGCTCGTGCATGCCACGGGAGGCTTCGTGCGTTCCGCGTGGCGACCGGATGAGCAAGTGCTCTGCCATTATTACCTCGCCAAGCTCTCAGCTCCAGCCCGCTTTCCAACCGCGGATTCCCCGATGGATTTTAGTGAAGGCCGAGGCCAATCCCTTCGGTGGGTCCACCTTCAGACCTTCGACGAACAGGGCCTGACTTTTGCGACGGACCGGGAAGCCTGTTCCGCGCTCAAAGCCCACCTCGGCATTCAGTGAAGGGGCCCTAGGGCACCGTGGACGCCCATGCCGAACAAGGCAAAATCGTAGCGCACCGGATCGCGTTCATCGAGCCAACGAAGTGATTGGGTGACCTCTTCCACAGCCTGCCAGTCGTTGGCCTTGCGCTTCAGCAATCCCATGGCCCTCGACACTCCGGCCGTGTGGACATCCAAGGGCAGCCTCAGGAGGGAGGGGTCGATGTCCTGCCACAATCCGAAATCCACTCCGCGCCGGTCAGAGCGCACCATCCACCGGAGGTACATGCACAACCGCTTGGCCGCACTGCCCTTGAGGGGGTCCGCTACATGCTTCACGGTTCGACCCGCCGATTCATCCTGGAAGAACCGCAGCTTGAACCCGTGCAGGGCCATTCCCAGATCGGGCAACCCCTTTTGTCCTGCCGTGTCGGGAGATCCACAAACCGCGTTCGTCAGGACACCTTCCAGCCCGCCATCCCGCTCCAGCGACTGCAGACAACGCATGAACCGTTGCGCATCCTCCGCTTGAAAAGTGCGGTGGACGAAACCGTCGAAAACCGCGAGATCGGCAGGTTTGGCATTCCGAATGAAATCGGCAGGCGCATCGTCCATCCTGTCGAGCAGGCTGTTGCAGGAGCGCAGGATGCTCTTGCGGTTGCCCCAGGCGAGTGTGGCAGCCAGGAAGCCCGCGATGGCGATATCGTCCCGGTTGCTGTACCGATGGGGAATCCCCAGCGGATCCTCTTCGAGAAAACCCGGTCGTTCATAGCGGTCAGCGGCCTCATCCAGCACTTCCCTCCACTGCGCCAGCGTGGTTTGTGGGGGTCGCCTCCTGCGGGTTGGCTTGCGGCGTTGACTTCGGTGGGACATGAAGGGGGAATCCGTTCGGTTGGTCGCTAAATTCGCGTGTAGATGCAGTTTGTCCACCCCGAGGTCCTTTGGGCGCTTTCGGCGCTGACCATTCCGGTGCTGGTCCACCTGTTCAGTTTTCGACGCCACCGCAAGGTCGCATTTTCCCAGACCGCCTTCCTCAAAGAGGTCAGGATGGAATCCCGGTCCCGCAACCGCATCCGTCACTGGCTCATCCTGCTGATGCGCCTTGCCGCCTTGGCCTGCATCATCCTCGCCTTCGCGGAGCCCTTCTGGCCCAGTGAATCCAATGAGGAGCAAGGAGGACGCAAGGTCGTCTCCATCTATCTGGACACCAGCCCTTCCATGGAATTGGAAGGGCGCAACGGCCCCATGCTGGAAGCCTCGAAGAACGGCGCATTGGCGCTGGTTGAGTCCCACGCGCCGACGGACCGGTTCCATGTGGTCACCTCGGAGTTCCTGCCCGGTGACCGCCGCTGGTTGAACAAGGATGAAGCCCTCGAAAGGATCGCATCTGTCGCTCCGGGATATGCCGCCCCGGCCATCCTCGATGTGCTCCATCACCAACAGGAATTCCTCTCGACCGAGGACGTGGAACAGCGCCACGCCTATCTCTTTTCCGACCTGCAACAGTCGAGCCACTCCCTTTCCGGAGGTTCCGGACCAATGGTGGATTCCTCCATGGTCGTGCGTTTTGTGACGCAGGATGCGCAGCCCAAGGTCAACGTCCGCATTGATTCTGCTTGGTTCGACACCCCCATGCGGCTCGTCGGACGCAGTGAGGTCCTGCATGTCCGCATCGCCCATGACGCGGAAAGGCCCGTGGACGATCTGCCGCTCAGTCTGAGCATCAACGGTCGCAAGACCGCCATCGGGTCCTTTCGCATCGTTCCGGGCCTGCCGACCGACACGGTACTGAGGTTTCGGCACGAGCGCAGTGGTCCCATGCACGCAGTGGTCTCCACCACCGATGCTCCTGTGACCTTCGATGATGCCTTGCACCTGGGTTATGAAGTCGCGAAGAATGTAAACGTGCTCCTGATTCAAGGCCGCGCTGCTGGACCTGCCGAACAGGTGGCCTTGGGCCGGTTGTTCGGGGATGCTGCGCTGCACGAGGTGAGCACGATGTCCGCTGCGGCCATGGACTATGCCGGATTGGAATCGGCTGACCTGATCGTGCTGCAGGGCATCCAGGATCCGTCGAGCGGATTGGTCTCCGCGCTGCTGCGCAATGTGGATGCCGGCAAGAGTTTGCTGCTGCTGCCCCCTCCGGAAGCGCTGGGTTCGGGTTGGGAAGAACTGCTCATTGGTCTTGGTGCCCACGGCATCGGGCCTTGGATGGAAGCCGATGATCCGGTGCGGCTGGGGGAATTGCATCATGAACACCCCCTCTTCGGTGGCGTATTCTCGCGCGCGCCCCGCAGGGTGGACCTTCCCACAATAAAGGGATGGCATACCCGCAGCCGGAGCGGATCCCTGGAGCGTCCACTGTTGTCCTTCTCGGATGGACGGCCCTTTCTGACCACTGGTCTCAGTGGCTTGGGACGTTACTATTTCTCGGCCTCGCCCCTCGATCCGAAATGGTCGAACCTGGCCCAGCATGCCCTGCTCGTTCCCATCGCGCTCAGAATGGCCGAAACGAGCCGTGCCACAGGACTCCACCAGTTCACAGCCGGGGAGGAAACGGCTGTTCTGTTGCAGGGCATCGAACGATCCGCCCTTGCAGAGTTGGCATTGCGCCCAGCCGGAGCAGGTCCCGAATCGCGCACCCTGCTTGAATCCTCTGCCGTTCCCGGCGGAGTGGAAGTCTTCCTCCCATTGCGCGAAGCGGCACCCGGCACCTATCTGCTCGAATCCATAGAATCCGGGAACGAAGGGGACTCTTCATCCGTGATCATGGCGCTTGGCATCAACCCCTCCCGTCTGGAGAGTGCGTTGGAGACGTGGGACCCCCAGGATTGGAAACAGGCCCTCCTCACCCAGGGATGGTTGCGCAGCGATGTGCTCTCTGCCGATGTCGAGGACCTCGTGGATGAAGTGGAGGTGCTCGAGGCCGGCCAACCCCTGTGGCTGAGTCTGATTGCCTTGGCACTCCTCTTCCTGCTCATTGAAATGATGTTGCTCAAGCGAAAGTCTGCTCTGCCTGCGGCTGAACCCTCCACATCCTGAACCGGTCACGACCAAATCCCGCACCATGACCCGATTCCCCGCATCCCGCCTCTTCCAACCCGGCCATCCCTTGCACGGAAAATCCGTGGACATCAGCATTGAAGACGGAATCATCCGTGAGATGGAAGCCGCGGCCAAAATGGGAGCCGGTGCAGCCGAAGTGGATCTCGAAGGCACATGGGTCTCTGCGGGATGGTGGGATTGTCAGGCGGACTTCCGGGACCCTGGCACGGAGCGGGCGGAAGGCTTGAAGCATGGACTGACCGCAGCAGCCCAAGGCGGATTCACAAGGGTAGCCCCTGTGGCCTCGACGGTGCCTTGTCGGGACCAGCCTTCGGAGGTGATTTCCTTGGTGCACAGGGCTTCTTCTTCGGTGTGCGGCGTCATTCCCATCGCAGCGGTGAGCATGGGATGCAAAGGCACCCAGCTGTCCGAAGGATTCGCCCTCCGCGATGCGGGGGCGCGCGCCTTCTCGGATGATGGGCCGCTGCAACGGCCGGAATTGGTGCGCCGGGCGCTGGAATATCATTCCCCTTCGGGTTTGCCCGTTTTCTCCGATGCTCATGATCCCCAATTCCAATCCGAGGGGGTCATGAATGAAGGCACCATGAGCACCGCCATGGGCCTGCCCGGAAATTCAGTGGAATCTGAACTGCTGAGGATTGGTAGGGACCTCGAAATCCTCCGCTACACTGGCGGGCGCCTGCACTTCCCCGTGATCACGTCGGCGGCCGGCCTGCGGGCCATACAAGATGCCAAGGCCGCCGGACTTCGGGTGACCTGTGGCACGACTGTGCACCACCTGTGCTGGACGGACGGGGAACTGGATGGATTCAACCGGGACATGAAGCTGATGCCGCCCCTGCGTTCCGCAGAGGACCGTTCGGCCTTGCGCGACGCTGCGTTGCACGGCTCTCTTGACGTGATCGTATCCGACCACCGCCCAAGGACGCCCGAGGAGCACGACGTGGACTTCATGATGGTCCGGCCCGGAATTGCCGGAATCCATGCCGTCGGACCAGCATTGCTCGGAGCACTGACGGACCATGGTGCTGATGAGGCTCAAGCACTGGCGGCGCTGCATGCCCTGCTCGTCCAAGGTCCGAGGACACTCTTGGGCGCAGCCGATGATGCGCGCGGAATCGAAGTGGGTGCTCCTGCCGAGCTGACCTTCTTCAGCACCGGGACGGCAACGCTGCCCGCCACCTCCTCATTGGCGCCAAACGCGTTCTACACCAGTGCCACACCGCACTTGCATGGCCACGTTCGCGGGGTCGTGACGGCGCGCGGCGCCCATTGGAATTGATGGCCCTCAGGCCTCGCCGGCGGGCCCTCCGAAGTTGACCGGAAACGAGGGCTCCTGCTGGTTGCTCATCTCGATCTTGCCGTGCTGCCCTTCGAATTTTCCGATGTTGTCCACCAACATCTTCATCACCCGCTTGGCGTGCTGAGGTGAGAGCACGACCCTCGACCGGACTTTGGCCTTGGGGGTGCCGGGCATGACCTGGATGAAATCCAGGATGAACTCGGTCTGGCTGTGCGTTACGACAGCGAGATTGGAGTAGACCCCGGGAGCGACCTCCTCTGGCAATTCTATGTTCATCTTGGGCTTCTTGCCCTGATTCTCCTGACTCATGGGCACAAGTTAACCCTGATCCCACCCGTCTTCAGGGGAGGACTGCCAACAAATCAATCAGCGAAGTCACCCTGGCAACGGCTGGTGAATCGTGAATCCCTGTATGGTCCGGATCGAAGTATACCGCCCGCCAACCAGCCTCGTGGGCTCCGACGATATCGGCCTCGTGGTCATCGCCGATCATCCAGGCCTCCTCCGCGCTCGTGTTGGTCAAGGCCAGCGCTGCATCGAAGCAGGCACGCGCCGGCTTGAGGCATCCGAGCTCCTCGCTCGTCAACATCCGGTCGATCCATGGGGCTATCCCCGTATTCTCCACCTTGATGTGCTGGACCTCGCTGAATCCGTTTGTCAGGATGTGGATGGCGTGACCCCGCTTCCGAAGCACCTCCAGCACGTGCAAGGTGTCAGGAATGAGATGACGCTGCTTGGGGCCCCGGTTCACATATTCATTCCCCATGGTCTCGGCCAAGGCCTCGTCCTCAACGCCGAATCCAACCAAGGCACGCCGGAAGCGCTCTGAGCGCAGCACTGCCTTCTGCATTTTCCCCATCCGGTAGTCCGCCCAGCATTGCGCATTCTCGAGCTGGTACACCTCGTTGAATCGCTCGAATCCACCTTGACCCCGGTTGCCGAGTCCACTTTCCGCAAAGAGCTCCTTCAGGGTTTCGAACGAGTTCCGCTCAAAGTCCCACAAAGTGCGGTCCAGGTCAAAAAAGAGTGTGGTGCGGTTGGGCATGGTCTCAAATCAGGGCGAGGACCGACAAGGTCGTCAGCAATGCACTCCAGAGGGCATAGGCGATGACCATGACAGACAGCGTCTCAGCTCGGCTTCCAAAGTACTTGAATGCAAGGAATGCCCCTACGGGGACGCCGACCACCCCCCCGATCACCGCGATACCCCACAAGCCGAAACGTTCTTTGATGCGCACGATCCTGCGTCGTCCGGAGGTCATCACCCTTTTGCCCCGCTTTCTGGCCACACGCGAACGCCAGGCCGAGAGGTTGAGCACCACAGGCCTCAAAATGAACAGTCCAACTGACGCCCCGCCAAAGGAGTAGGCGAATACCCACCAGGGCTCCAGGCCGGTTGCAATCGCGGTGGAAGGCATGATGACGAACTTCAGGAAGCTCAACATCATCCAGCCCGCGGCTTCGAGGATGGGAGTTGCATCCATGTCGACCCAAAGGAACGGCTTACCCGCGTCTCATCGAGAGCGCTTCCAGAACATTGGGATATACCGCCCCCCAACCATTCCATTCGCCCTGCGATGCCAGGGTCTCGTTGTGCCACAGCAATCGGAAGGTGCCTCCGGTGGACTTCACTGCATCCATCAATTCCGAAACCTTCGGAACCACCTCATCCGGAGTGAGCTTCATGTAGCGGTTGAGGGTCGCGTCCATCGCAGCAAACGGCAGCAGCATCAACCCGGTCAATGTTTCATTTTCGAGGTCATACCAAGGGCGTGGCCGACTGAATCCACCACGGAATCCAGCCACGTTGGCGTGACCTTCGGTGTGGTCCTCCTCAATGCCCAGCTCAATCAGTCGCCTTCGGGTCGTCCCTGGAATCATCCGCAAGTAGTGCTGACGTGTCGCGCAGGGAGGCCGGCCCAT
This sequence comes from uncultured Flavobacteriales bacterium, assembly GCA_938082505.1. GTDB lineage: Bacteria > Bacteroidota > Bacteroidia > Flavobacteriales_D > Sanyastnellaceae > UBA8752. The sequence continues at coordinate 34,369 of CALLLH010000024.1, read as the reverse complement.
GATTTCCTTGAATGCTTCGAATTCCCATGACAGTGCCTCCTCATCCCCTGCGGCCGTGTAGCCGGGATGCCACTGGACGCTGCCCGGGTGAAGCCCTTCCATGCGGTGCATCAATCCCCGCAGGGCCTTGCTGTTCGCCCCCACACCCTTGTCATGGGTACCGAATCTGGACAACAGGAAGAACCAGGTCGGCTGCATGCCGCGTGCCGCATGGAGATCCAAGGCCTCATCGAAAGTATCATAGGGGTCGTGGTCGAGTCCCCTGCAGGCCCGGAAGCGGTGCACGGCCCGTGACCATTGTCCGCTCAACACGTCCCGTCCGAATGCAGCTCCCGTCCTCCACGGCCCCTTCCCCCGGAAGGCGAAGGCGCTGTCCACATCCAAGGTGGAATCGACCGCGAATTCTTTCCGGAGCCGCTCCTGATGTTCTGGCCAATCCTCGCCGAGAACCAGACCTCCAAGCTGAAATGACCATTCCTCACAGACCGGTCTTCCGATCCAACCGCGCACCATCGAAACACAGCCGTCCGGGTTGAATCGGCCGTGCTGGTCTCGTGCAGCGGTGTCCATGAATTCCTCCATCCTGCTGCCCATCCAGAAAACCAGGGCAAGCACATCACTTGTATCGCTTCGGGGTGGGAAGGCCCGCAGTTCGGTTCCATCGAGCAGCCCCTCAGGTTCAATCCAGCAGCCCGGTCCCCCTGACGGGCCACCGTATGACAGCTTCCATGGCGCACCCGAGGCCTCGAATGCCGCTTTGTCCATCCGTTCCCAGCCCAATCCCAATACCGAGGTGAACGTCCATTCCAATGCCGCCTCGAGGCGGGGTGTCCAGTGCGGCGCGTTCACAAGGACGGTCGGAAGTTCAGGATAACGCACCATGGATTCAGCGTCTGCTCTGCAGTGCACCCAGAATGCGGGCCGCGGCCTTCCCTTCCCCGAACAGGCCGGAGCCCTCCACCTCAGGCACTTCGGACGGGGATACCAACCGATCGACCAATGCTGAACGGCCCTGTGGAGCCCTGAGCAAAGCCGGATCGAACAAGGTCGAGGCTCCAATGGAAAGGAGTTCCCTCCATTCCGTGGTGTCCCTGAGCACCACCGCCCCGTTTCCCTGGAACCAGGCCTCCTTCTGCAGACCACCGGAATCGGTGAGCACCCCATCACCATGGAACAAGGCGGCCTGCATGTCGAGGTATCCTATGGGGCCGGGATTGAACACGGCTTGTGGCAGGCTCATTCCATGATGATGCATCACCTTGAGCGTACGGGGATGCACAGGAAAGTAAACGTGACCCGATGTTCGTCTGCACCATGCCTCCAGCACGTCCACTGCGCCCTGGAGCAATGCTGGATCATCAACCGTCCCGGGACGGTGCAACGTCACCACCAGCACCGGCCCCTTGCCGGTTGGCCATGATGGTGGAAGGCGCCGCGGAAGGATGTTTCGGGCGGCCAAGGCTATGTCCAACATCACATCGCCCACTTCCACGATGCGATCGGCGTCCACTCCTTCCTGCTGCAATTGGCGCGTCGCCTCAGGACCAGTGGTGCACAGAATATCCGAGAGTTGATCGGTCAGAATGCGGTTGTGCTCCTCGGGCATGCGACGGTCCCCGCTTCTCAAACCCGCTTCCACATGCACGACGGGAATGCCGGCATGGTGCCCCGCAAGGGCCCCTGCCAACGTGCTGTCGGTATCCCCATAGACGAGGACCGACTTGGGCTTGACATCCTCGATGGTCTCGGCCACCCCTCTCATCATGTCAGCCAACCGAAGGGTGCGGCTCCGCTGGCTCGGTTTCAAAATGACATCCGGTGGAGGAACCCCCAATTCAGAGAGGAAATCCATGCCCATTTCGGGATCGGCATGTTGGCCGGTGTGAAGCAACATTTGCGCCATGCCGAAATCACCAAGTGCACGGGTGATGGCTGCAGACTTGATGAACTGGGGGCGGGCCCCGATCACAGCAAGCAAGTCTGGGGAAGTTTTGGCGTCCTTCGGCATCAAATCAGTTGATTGTCCGCAAAACTAACATGTCGCATCCCGGCAATGATGACGTGATCCAACACGGGAAGGTCGAGGGCTTTGCCCGCTTGGCACAAGTCCTGGGTCAACTTCCGGTCGGATGCACTGGGATTGGGATTTCCAGAAGGGTGGTTGTGGATCAGAACGATGGCCGCGGCGCGAACCGAGAGCGCTTTTCTGAACACCACCTTGGGGTCCACCACCGTGCCGGATTGACCTCCCCTCGAAATCAGAAGCTCCGCAATCGGGGTGTTGGCCCTTGACAAGGCCAAGACCCAAAATTCCTCGACATCCAGGTCGATGAGGCGGCCACGGAAGCGACTTACGATGTCCTTCGCTCGGGCCACCCGGGCACCTACGACCTCCGATTGTCCCATCCTTCTTCGGCCCAGCTCCATGGCTGCACAAATCCGCACAGCCCGGGCGTCACCGATTCCATGGAGCGCTCGCAATCGTTGAGGGTCGCAGCGGCCCAGGGCATGGAGGTCCCCGCCGATGGACCTCATGACACGGGTGGCCACCTGAAGCGCATCCTCTCCCCGGGGCCCGCTGCCCACCATGATGGCCAGCAGCTCGGCATTGGTCAATGCATCAAGCCCCTGCATCAGGGCCTTCTCCCGTGGACGCGGCAAACTCATCGAGGATCGCGCCGGCCCACTGAATTTCCCAAACAACAAAAAGGGAGGCCGAAGCCTCCCTGATTCAATATCCTTGTGGCCGACATGCGGCCAAATTGGTCACGATTTTACGGACTCCAAGTGACGCTGCAGGCTGCTTTTGAGGTTGCCAGCCTTGTTTTTGTGGATGACGTTCTTCCTCGCCAAACGGTCGATCATCGACGCCACTTTCGGCAACTGCTCCTCCAACTCTTTCGCATCGGTGGTCGTGCGGTACTTCCGGAGGGCATTCCGCATGGTCTTGTGGTAATACCGGTTGCTGAGACGCTTGGTCTCGTTGGAGCGGATGCGCTTGAGGGCTGACTTATGATTCGCCATGCTTGCGTTTTGGGGGGGCAAATATAGTCAAGGTCAACATCCAAACCACGTCAGTACCAAATCAAGTGCACCCGGATGGTGGTGGCACCATCCGTGATGTCGACTTCCTGCCGCTCGGCCTCCACATAGTCTGCCGCTCTGAAGGGCAGTCCCAGGGCGATGAAATCCTGGGTGGTGGCTACATCGTCATCGAAGACGGTGAACTCATATTCCGTTTCGAAATCAACCTCTTCGATGTTGACCGCAACGAAATCCAGGTTGACGGGCAACTGTGCTTCCTGGGCCACGCCGGTGGTGTAAACAATGGACTGGGAACCGGCATACCGCAATTCCACGAAGAGGTCAGGATTCCCCTCGTCCACGGTATCCTCGAAGTAGTTCTCGTCGATTTCAAGCACTTCGACGCGATCGATGACACATCTGGTAACGGGTTCAGGCGGCTTGCATGAAGGCATGGCCAAACACGACAAAAACAGCAGCATCAAGGGAGGGAAATGCGGAACTCTCATGGGCGCAATTTCGGTGGAATCCTCGAAACTCCGGGAAAAGAGAAGGGCGCCTTCGCGCCCTTCCTTCCTAACAATCTACTTGCCAATCGCCATTCCTAGCGATAGCTGTCACAAAGATAGGGCACGCGACAATAAAACGTGACAACACGTTTGCGCCCTTTTTGCACGCGCTCTTACTTTTTGAAAATCAGGCGAGTAATGTACAGGCCTTGGCCATCCTGCTTTCCTGCATCGCTCTCGACTCCGGAGACGACAAATTCAAGACTCCACCCATCGGCCACCAAATTGTTGATCCGATCGGCAATCAGGGCGTCATTGGAAGCGATGTTCTGGAAGTTGATTCCAACACCACTGAAAAAGTTCAGGAGCTTCGTTTCATTGAACGATCCTATTTTCTGGTCTCCACGTTTGACATCGCCTTGACCACTCTTCTTGCCATCCGTGCGTTCAGTGGTGGCCGATTCGCTGTCGGCCCGCTCTGTGGCTTCGATGACACGTGAGCGGCCCATTCCACCGGGCACGATGCTCTCGACGACGGTCACGACCTTGTACTCTTGTGCGGCCACATCCATTGCGGCGGCAAGGGCAATCAAGCCCAGGAAAACAAACTTTCTCATGGTGATTTTCATTGATGCTTCACGAAATATTGAAGCACGGGGAAAATAACAGAAGAGGCCAGGATTCAACCCTGGCAGGTCATTGAATTTCCTGCAGCATCCGAAGTGCCTCCTGTTCAAACTCCCGTCCCTTGTTGCGTGAGTACCACAATTGCAATCGGGCGGAATAGGTCGCGTAGTCCACCTTGGGCTCAGGAGCCTGCCGGTATTCCGACACCATGTCCGTTGCCGTGCTCGGTCTGGGGCCCCAGTGCCCCTTTACTCTGCCCCCCTTGTCTGCGACGATCCAGATGGGGATCGATCGCCCACCACCCGTGAGGAAATCATCGATGATGGGGGTGCCTGTGTCGCGCAACATCCAATCCAGGGGCACGCCGGCGCATTCTGCAAGCTGCTGGATGATCGGGGTGATGTGGGCACCGTCACCACACCAACTTTCTGTGATGATCACCCAGTGCTGCGTTTTGCAGGCCCCGGAATCAAGGAAATTCCGCATCGTTTCCGATATGGAATAAGTCTTGGCCACCCTCCTCATCCGGACTGCATTGAGGGCGGTATATCCTGCCAACTTGAGGGAAGGTGATGGACCACTGTGACCGCCCTGCCCGGACCATTCGGCCATGGCATCATCAAACGCTCGACCTCTGTATGCACCAGGCCGTCCTGATGACCACCATTCGGCCCAATGTGGTCGTTTCTCACCCATTGGCTTTGGCGCGTCCAGAATCGACAATCAACGCTTCCGCTGCCACTCTTCCCGAGCGCAATGCCGCGTCCAGCGACGGCGCGGCCGTGTGGTCTCCTGCGACATACATGCCCGATCCAATCCTGGGATTCCGCATGGAAGAGCAAACGGAGTGCATCCTCGGCAATGCCCGGGGAATGGTGACAGACCACATCAGTGGGCCCACATCGACTCCCACCTGAAGCAAATCCTCCCGCACCGCGGACTCCATGGATGCGGCCTCCACCCCCTGGGCATCCCGCAACAAGGCCGTGACGTTGAGTTTGCCCTTGCCCCCTGAAGGCTCCACGTCCTCCATGAAGTGCAGGTTTGTGACATGCCGTGCTTCGGGAAGAAGGCCGATGATCGGCTGGCCAAAGGGCGGGGCTTCGCAATGGAACACGGCATTGAAACAAGCGTTCCAAGGGATGCCTTCCGTCCTCGGCACGGTATCGATGATGGCCCCCGTTTTCATCTCGGTCCCGTCCGCCAGCCTCAGGGCATGCTCCTGAACGTACTGAACCTCCGCGCCCAGGCGCACTTCCGTGGTGCGCAAACGCCCCTCAAGGGCCCCGACCAGTGCAGCCATTCCTCCGACCGGTATGATGACCTTTCCTGTGGCCATCATCCTCAAGGTGTAGAGAAACTGTGCCGCGGGGGGAGACAGCGCGGCATCGAGGAATATGCCGGAAAAGAAAGGGCGGAGGAAATCGCGGACAAAAGCTGCTGAAAACCCTCGGGCAGCGAGGAATTCTGATGTGCTGACTTCATCAGCGGCGTCCAGCAGGGACTCCGGAGTGCCCCTCATGGACTGTTGGACCAGGCGCAAGATGCCGATCCGGTCGCGCCAAGTGCCGATGCCGCTGCAGAGGGTGGCCCCTATGCTCGCCGGCATGCGCCGCGGATCGGCCAGTGTGCGCCACCGCCCTCCTTTGTGGATCATGGCGCCCGGGACGAAAGCCACGGAATCCAAAACCTCCAAATCCACCCATCGTTGCAGCTCCGGATAGGCCGTAAGGAGCACCTGGAACCCCACATCCACCGGAGTGCCATCCGGCAACTGGTCGGTCCGGAGACGGCCCCCCAAACGATCGGCCCCTTCCAGAAGCAAAGGTGAGAAGCCCGCCTTTTCGAGCGTCAGGCACGCCGCCAGTCCGGCTGCCCCACCACCGATCACGACGGGGCGTTCACTCGGATTCATCGGTCGTCTTGCTCGAAGTGCCCACCAAGCGGCTCAATTCGGCGAGTTCCTCTTGGGAAAAGTCCCTCCACTCCCCCCTCTCGAGGTCGAGATGCATGTGCATGATGCGCACCCGCTTCAACCTCGCCACCTGATAACCCAGGTGCTCGCACATGCGGCGGATCTGTCTGTTCAACCCTTGGGTCAGCACGATGCGGAAATGACGGGGGCCTGTCTGTTCCACCTCACACCTTCGGGTCACGGTTCCCAGAATGGGAACACCGCCGGACATGTCTTCAATGAAACTGCCCCGAATGGGACGGTCCAAGGTGACGTGGTATTCCTTTTCGTGGTGATTTCTGGCGCGCAGGATCTTGTTCACGATGTCGCCATCACTGGTCAAAAAAATCAAGCCCTCACTGGGCTTGTCGAGACGGCCCACGGGAAATATCCTGCGTTCGTGCCCAATGGCATCGATGATGTTGTCACGCTCCCGCTTTCGATCGGTCGTGCAGACGATGCCCACGGGCTTGTGATAGGCGATGTAGACATGGTCCTCCTGGGGGGTGGGTGTTCCCACGGCCTTGCCGTCCACCTCGACCACGTCACCGGGCATCACCTTGGTGCCCAATTCCGGCACGACACCGTTCAATGTGATTCTCCCCAGCTCCAGCAGCTTGTCCGCAGCGCGGCGGGAGCAATGGCCCACCTCGCTCAGGTACTTGTTGATCCGGATGCCACCATCGGTGTCCATGGTGCAAAGAACGTGCAGCGGGATTCAGTCGGCTACGACCCACCTGCAGCGGCTGCCATCCTCCAATGTCAGCAGGTAGACACCGGCCTCGAGGTTGCCCCTGCCCAGCCCGCGCGCCTTGGGAAAGGTCACCCTCAATCGGCCCTGTGCATCGTGCAGGGTCCCCGCAGCAGACAGGCCATTCCATCGGATGTGGTCGGAAGAAGGATTGGGACCAAAGGACCGCACAGACGGTGCCGGTGCCGCATCCTCCCCGAGGATGATGGCATAGTTGTTCGTGGCATCTGCCGTGGGCGTGGCGAACCACACCCAATAGTCCGCTCCATCCGGGTAGCGTCCGAGCGAGGCGTCCTGTTCGGAGGTGCCGAAAGGAAAGAAATCGAGGAGGATCCAGACCTCTCCGGCCCCATCCCACTCGAACAGCGCGATTTCATCTCCGGATGACGACAGCGTGAATGGGGCGTGCAGCGGGCCCTGCTCGGGGTCGTTGTCGAGCCAATAGAACGCCCAATCCCCTGCGGACAAGGTGCCCGCCGGCAAGGCGTATTTGGACGGATTGCTCAGGTTGTCGGTCAGGTACTTGCCCCCAAGGGCCACCGGAACCGATCCCGCGTTGAACAACTCCACCCAATCATCGAACTCACCGAAATTGTCCGATACGTTGTTGGCATTGGAACTCATCAACTCATTGATGACCAAGTCAGAAGGAGACAGGCCCACCGTGACCAAAACGGGTGAACAGGGCAACCAGCGTTCAAGGCCGGCATCGCTCGTGGCCTGAACATGGTAGGTCACCGTGGTCCAATTCCACTGGATGGGCACCTTGATGCCCCAGGTACCATCCCCTGCTTTCCGGTCTCCGTGCTCGCCGTCGTCATACATGGTGAATGGCTGGGGACCGGAACCCGGGTCGATCCAGCAGGTGACTTCAACGGCATCCCCGCCCCCATCCACGATGGCCCGGACCCGAAGGGAATCCAGCACGGGCGCATTGTCCTCCACCTCATGCGCAATGAGAACCGGCGCTTCCGGATCCAATTGTCCCTCCAGCGAAGCCAACCGCGTCTCCAACCAGGGCAGGATGCCGTATTCCACATGTCCGCCCCACGCTTCTTCCAGCGAGGCTTCGAAATCACCCGTCGTGAAACCGAAGCTCAATGGGTAGTAGGCATCCGTCTCGACCAAGGGCCCCATCATGTCGTGACGGGGGACCAAATAGGCCTCGACACTGTCGGGGTGGGCGTATTCCGACGCCACCTTCCTCAGGTAATGGGTATACCAATTCCGGTATTCGGGAACGTCCATCAAGCGGTCGTACAACGGCCGATACTCGGTGGACCAGAGGTAAGGATCCCGATCCGCCCAATCCAGGTTGAGCCAATCAATGCCCCAGGTGTTGTCCAGGTCATAGGCGATATACTCGAACAGGCCGGTCTGAGGGTTGTGGTAGAGGTAGAAGTTGTTCTTGTTGCCCGCATAGCCGTCCCAATTGGCGCTGACGACATCCAAGGCCATCACCTTGAGGAAGTCGGCCACGTTGAATTCCTCCTCGATCGCGCAGGGGAAATCACCCTCGGCCGCATTGTTGAGGACACTGATGAATGTGGCGATGTCCGTATAGTCATCCTCATCGGTGTTCGTTTTGAGCTCATAGGCCCGGCGGCCGTTGACCTCGAACTTGTAGTCGTCAGGCTCTTCACTGATGTAATCGAGGGTGGCCGGCCAGAGGCACTTGTAGAAATTCCCGCCGTCGCGGTCGTAATACTCTTCGACGAACTCCTCATCCATGTGCTCCGTGTTGACGTACAGTCCCATGTACTGGCCGTTGAGCATCAATTTGACGAGGCTCGTCCTCGACCCTGCTAGGCCCATGCGGCGCAGGATGTTCCAGCTCAGTGCGGCGCGCAGGATGGAGGGGTCGTTCTGGTTGGCGTTGAGGTTGAGCTTCTCGAGGTCGGCAAACTTTTGCCCAGGGATGAACGCGTTGAGGTCAATCTTGAAACTCTTCTTGGGTGCGGCGAGGGAGGTGTTGCCCCGGAGTCGGATGGCCGTCGTATCGATCACGGTATCGATGACGGACGAGATGTAATGGATCGATGATGGAAAAGGATTGCTCGCCGCATAGTCCACGTCGCCAAACAGCATGGCATACAGGCTGTCCGCATCCATGGTGACTTCCAACGTAGCGATTTCATCCTGCAGGAATACGGGGCCAAATGGTGGAATGTCCGTCTGTGCCCGGGTTACCCCAGAAACGAGAAGCAGCCCGAGGGCCATGACCGTTGGGGCGGGATTCCAATGCAGGTTCATGCGGCCAAATTACGCGCGGAGCGGCTGTCCCAAATTGCCGGAGCACCCGAAACTCAGGGCAACACCACCAGGGGCTTGACCTCGCGGAGACCCGCGGAGACCCGCTCCACCAGGTACAACCCGGGCGCAAGATTACCGAGAACGAGGGTCTGGTCCGGAGTGATTCCGCTCCACCGCCTCACTTCGGCCCCATTGGGAATCAACACCCTGACAAGATCGGCTCCATTGCCGAGGCGGAATGAGGCTCTGGCGGGGTTGGGTGAAGGGGTCCAATTCGAAGGAGGCGCGAACTGACCGACTCCTGTCATCGGCTGGACCTCGACATCGAGCCCCACCACGCCGCCATTGCACGCGGGATTCGTCTCGACCGCCTGGATGCCCTGGCTGCCGGGAGTGGTCCATTCCACAGTCACGATTGCGGTGCCTTGGCCGTCCTGTATCTCTCCCCCCGTCACAGCCCAGGTATAGCTGTTGTCCGGAGCTGACGGCATGGCGACATAGAGCTGGGTATCGCCCTCACTGACCGTGTCGTCGCCATCGATTTCCTCCATCAACAGGTATGCACAGGCTCCGTCCTCCTCCGTCGCTTCAGGATTGAAATTGCACGCCGCCTCATCCGTGCACCCCTCCAATTCCAGCTCGTCGCAAACGCCGTCTCCATCAAGGTCATTCAGGCATGCTCCAGCACAATCGTAGTACGGCTCCGCATAGGTGCACGAACCGTCATCGATGTTCGCCGTGGCCTCAAAATTGCAGGCCTCCGGATCGGTGCATCCAGGTGCATCACAAACGCCGTCCCCGTCGACATCAGCAGCGCAATCTCCTCCGCAAACTCCCACAGCGTCCAATTGATTGCCGAAGCAATCACAGTCACCTGTGGGAATGTCGTTGCAGCCGCATTCGAATACGGCACCCGGTCCATCGCACACCCCGCAGTCATCGGGCACACCGCCAATGCAGGGGTCCACATCGTCACACAGGCCATCACCGTCCAGGTCCTCCTCACAATTCCCGCCACAATTCCCCAACGCATCCTCGGTATTTCCCTGACAGTCGCACCACCCATAATCCGAGGGGGTCCAGCACGACCCATCATCCTCGACCGCGGCTGGGTCATAATTGCATGCCGCCTCGTCCATGCAGCCCACGGGCAGGGCGGTGCTGGTGCAGACCGTCACGTCGTCCAGCAGAAAGGCGCCCAATCCCCCTGCAAACGAAACCGGATAGAAATTGACCCCCCCAAGGTCTTCATCAAAGGGCAGCAGGGCGATGAGCTGCCCGCCCAACAAGATGCGCAGTTCATCGTTGTCGAGGTCGAACAGATGGGTCAAGAAATTGTCCTGACCGAATTGAAACCCCGTCACGGCAGTGCTGTCTCCATCCCAGTAGAATCCGATGGTCCCATCGGTGAAAATGTAGGCCTCCAGGGCCCAATCCACACCAGGCTGGATCGCGCCCTGGAAATTGTAGTAGGCCGTGTATCCCATCTGCGCCTCGAGCGAGAACTGGACCATATGCGTACCGGTGGTCGCCCCAATCGGGAAATAGAGGTCATTCGCCTGAGAAGGGTCCACATCGGATGAGACCATGTATGCTGACGCATCGGCCCCGTCCATGACAACGTATGGATCTTCCGTGGAACCCGGCGTTCCGCTCCACGTCTCCCATCCCGCGTCGGACTGCACGGTCAAGGGCTCTGAAGTGCCGTACCCCTGAAACGTCTCCATCAATTGGGTGGAAGTGCAATTGATGCAGGACAGGTACGCGCAACTGCCGTCGTCATATTCTGCGGCCGAATCGAAATTGCAGGCAACGGAATCCACACACCCGGGCGTCAAATCGGCCAACGGACAGACGAAGGGCACCGTGAAGGTGACGTCCGGAAGATTCAACCCACTGGATGATCCATATCCGTTGTAGAGAAAAACCGACCATGTGCCCAATCCCGACAGTCCCAGTCCTGAGAGGTCCAGCGTCGCCGAGTAGGACCCCCCGCTGCCGTTGTCCCACGACCCAGGCCATGTGACACCGGCATCCGGCAGACCCGCTGTCTGGTCGAAACCACCCCATTCAAAACAACCGCCATTCGGGTCGCAAATGACCACGAGCAGGTCGGAGACCCACTCATCATTTGCTGCGCCCGGCCATTGGACCGACACATCGACGGTTTGAACGGAGCCCACACCTCCAAAGGTGAACTCCACCCCCTCCTGTGCCGCGAGATTCACGGACATGTTCCACACGGAGGCGCAATCCCCGCAGGGCTCGCCGGCCACCGGATAGAAACAGCTCCCATCGGAGAGGGTCGCTTCGGAATCGAAATTGCATGCCGCCGGGTCCGTGCAACCCGGCGTGCCGGAGCCGAGGGCGGCATAATCCACGGTCCAGCCAATGTCCTCGAGCAGACCGAGGCACATGGCACCTGGCGTGTGAATGGATTCACCGTTGCCTATTTGCGGGGTCATCAAGGAGGCATCCGAACCTGCCAAATAGAGGTCCTCGTCGAAGTGCGCGAAACTGGAACCCGGCTCCCAGAAAAGCGGCGCGTGCAACTTGGGAGGGAAAGGCCCGCTGAAAGCCCCAGCATTCGGACCATTCCAGAATAGGTTCTCCGAGACCAGCGCGGCTCCCAGCATGGCGGACCCACTGTCCATCATCATCAACAAGTTACCGTCACCGTCGACCACGAAATTGTCATAGATGCCCAGAAGTGGGCTGTTGAGGAAATATCCATTGGAATCTTCTCCAACCTGCGCCGTCCCCGAGAAGCCCAGTCCATGCCCGATCTCATGCAACACCACGGACACCAGATCGAATTGGGAAAAAGAAGGGGCACCGTCCAGTCCGAAATACCAGTTCGTGCCACTGTCGAAATTGGCCACAATGTCCGCTTCGCCTGGGGCGAGGTTGGAACCAGACAACTTGTCGGCAAGAGGCGATGGGTACAAAACGCCCCCGGTGGAGGCCCCCGGGAAATTGTACCACAAACCGGAGGCACCGGCCGAGCCCAGGACGTTGCCCGGAAGATCCTCCCACACGGCGCTCACCACGATGGGCACATCACTCTCAATCAGACCTGACCAAATGTCGACGGCGTACTGGAATGCGGTCTGGGCCTCGGGAGAAAAACCCGTGTAGTTCACCTCGAAAGTCGCGGTTCGTTCCGCTGGAGGCACCCATGGTGGGGCTGGAACTGATGAGGGGGATGCCGCGTACTTGGCCGTGAGCAAGGCACGGGGCCCAGAAAGACTGGAGCCCACCGTCTGGGCTGAAAGGGGCAATACGGCGATGAAGATGAATCCGGTCCAGAATATTCGCATCGGGATTGTTACATGAACACAAAGGAAAACAGTACTTTAAAGCCTATGGAGTGGACGCGCGTGGGATTATTCAGTTGCGGCTGGGTGTTTTTTGTGTTGGCCGGGTGCGTGAAAGAAGATTCCCTCCCGACCTCCGCCACGTTCCCCGAAGTGCTGGCCCTGCCCAATCTGCCGGATACGCTGTACCCTTATGCCGAATCCACTTTCCCTGACGCTTGGTTGAATGATCCTGCGCTCGCCCTCTTCGGCGGATTCGGGAATGACATCACCATCACCAACGAGGGCGCCGCGCTCGGCCGCGTGCTGTTTCATGACACCCGCTTGTCCCTGGACAATTCCGTTTCGTGTGGCACCTGCCACCGTCAGGCCGCCGCTTTCTCCGATGCCGCAGTGGGGTCTGTCGGCATATCCGGGATTCCCCTTTCGCGCAATACGCCGGGGCTGTTCAACCTGCGCTATCAGCGGCGGCTCTTTTGGGACATGCGTGTGGTCGGCTTGGCCAATCAGGTGCTTCAGCCCATCGGCCACCCGGACGAAATGGGCATGAATCTCGGAGATCTTCCGGGCAAGTTGGAGGGTCTCTCCTACTACCCCCCCTTGTTCGAGGCCGCCTTTGGTGACCCTTCCGTCAATCTCGACCGCATTGCGGATGCGTTGGTCCAGTTCCTGCGTTCCATCCGTTCGTACAGCAGCCGCTACGATGCGGGACTCGCCCATGGTTTCCCGGATTTTTCCCAGAGCGAACTGCTCGGGAAAGACATCTTCTTCCGAGGGGATACTCGTTGCAATCAATGCCACAGCGGGCTCAATTTCTTTTCGACCCAACCCTTCATCAATGGCCTGGAGCTGGACTACGCAGCGGCTGGCGACGGGGGTATCGGCGCTTTGACCGGTGACGCCGATGACGATGGCCGGTTCAAGACGGTGTCGCTGAGGAACGTCGGTCTTACGGCGCCCTACATGCATGACGGCCGCTTCTCGACACTGCGGGAGGTCGTGGATTTCTACAGCGACAGCATTCGACACCACCCCTATCTCGATGAACGGTTCTCTGACAATGGCATCGGGCCACCCGGGCAGGAACCATATCGGCTCGAGTTGACGGAAGCCGAGCGCATCGGCCTCGTGGATTTCCTGCATACGCTATCGGATACCGCCATCACCGTCGATCCCGCTTTTTCCTCCCCTTTCTGAGCGGGCAGCCCCGCTCCAATCCGGTAGGAAGAATATGAACGTTGTGCCCTGACCGACCTGTGATTCCGTTCTGATCCAACCGCCGTGGCCCGCCACGATTTTCCGCACATGGCAGAGTCCCATGCCCAAGCCTTCCACGGCTTGATCGTGCCTGCGGAAAGGTTCAAAAGCACTGGCCACCTGATTTTGCGTCATGCCCTGACCATTGTCCCCCACCGTGAACAGGAATCCACCCTTCACCTTTTCAGCGGTCAGTTGGACAACCGGATCGACTCCCTGGCGTGCATATTTCAGCGCGTTCTCAAACAGGTTCACGAAGAGGAGGCGCATGCCCAATGGCCCAGCCTGAATGGCAGGCAGTGGCCCCACATCAAACGTGGCGCCACTTCTGATGGCCAGACAACGGAGGTCCCGAATGACTTCCTGAACCAATGGCCCCATTTCCAATTCTTCAACGGGCTCATGTCCAAGGCGGGCATGTTGAAGCAAGCCGCTGACCATATCCTCGATGCGCTCCGAGGATTCGACAAGCCATTCGGTGAGCTGCTTGGCTTGCGGGGCGGGGTCCTGATTCAAGGAGACCAGCATCCTCGCGCAGCTCGCAATGTTGCGCAATGGCTCCTTCAGGTCATGGGCAACGATGGTCGCGAACTGCTTCCAGTGGTCGTCAGTCTCGGCGAAGCCATGGCTGGCCTCAGCTTCGGCTGACCTCAATTCCGGCATGTGAAAATCAATGTCCATTGCAGTTGGAACGCAAAACAATTCCATCTGTGACACGTTTCCACCATCCTTTGTTTACCCCCCTCGAAATCCACGGAAATGAGGCTGCAAAAACCCGCTTTAACCTGATGACCATCAAACTTTTGAGGCCATAATGTCGAATCGTCCGCTCCCGTTGTCGGAAAGGACTGACCCACCGTCATGAGCCAGGGCATCCGGGGTGTCTAATCCTCGTCGGAGGTGACCATGATGACCTTTTTCTGCACCACCACTTGCTCGCCGGTGGCGTTCCCTTCCTGGGTGTTTTCCATCTCCACTTCCATATCCACTTCCACTTCCACTTCCTCTCCATGGCGGACCATCCTGATTTCTCCCCCCGGAATGGCAAACACGGTGTCGCCTTCGAAGCCCTCTCCCTCAAGCCGCTTCACGATGACCTCCACATCCCCGACGCCCCCATCGCCAACCCATTCCATGGAGTGAACACCCGGAGGAGCAGGCGCACTGGGTGGCGGAGGCGCAGTGACCCGTCCAAGGGCGAATCCGATCATGGTGAAGGCAGCGGCGATGAGAATGGAGGAATTCTGTTGCATGGCCAGCAATGTCATACGAATTCATGCAAGTTGCAACCCCATAGGGATGCAACTTAGGGGCGTTCACCACCGTAAAGAAACCATGCGATCCAAGCGCGAATTCGATACCCTGATCGTGGAGGGGGGCAGCTTGCGCTGTGCCTTCTCGGCTGGCGTGCTCGATACATTCTCCGTGCTGGGATACAACAAATTCAAGCGCTATTTCGCTGTTTCTGCTGGAACGATGGCACTGACCTCCTTTCTTGCCGGGCAGCGGAAGCACTTCATCGATGTCGCCTGTCACATGGTCGAGGATGGCGAGTTCATTCGATTCTTCTCTGCATTCAGCGAGGAGGGCTTGATGAACCTGTCTCACCTGTTCGACCATGTCCGACGCCACCGACCCCTCGACATCGAAGGCGCTGCCATCGCAAGCTGGGGAAAGGACGTGAGGATGGTCACCACGGATTTCGAAACGGGCTCCCCCCTCTATCTGAGGCCGACGCCTTCCGATTGGTTGCGGATCATGTGGGCATCCTCCACCTTGCCCATGGTGACGCGGGGCCGCATCAAGGTGCATGACCGCTGGATGTTCGATGGAGGAATTTCGGATGCCCTGCCGCTTCAGGCAGCCCTGAACCTCGGCGGAAGCCGCATTCTCGTCATTCGAACCCGCCCTTCGGGAATGCACATTGAGAAAGGTTGGCTCGATACGTTTGCCACGTACTGGTACCGGGACAATCCGGCCATCGTCAAACTCTATGAAGATGGCCACAACACCTACAATGATTGCGTGGACCGGCTGAGCACAGGTGGAGAAGGCCGCAAGAGATGGGAGGAAATCGCCCCACTGAGTCCATTGCGCTCGGAGGGTTATCGATTGAATGCCGGCCACCTGCTGCAGGACTACCATCACGGCATGTCCTGCGCCCTCGATTGGCTCCACACTTAGCCTGAAAGGCCTTGAAGCCCCCCTTCAGCCGCTGCTTCAGCCATCCTCGTTGCGGGTTGGGAATCGCGTCTAACTTTGCGCTGATTCACCCAAGCCCAATACCATGCGCAAGCTGTATACCCTGGCCCTCATGGCCGCCTCTGCACCGGCCCTGATGGCACAGTGCGACGAGCTCTTCATGTCCGAATACATTGAAGGTTGGTCCAACAACAAAGCGATTGAAATCTTCAACCCGACCGGATCCGCCATCGACATGACGGATTACCGCCTCGAGCGCTATGCCAATGGCGCCACGGCAGCAGAAGAAAATCAGAAAGTCGACCTCAGCGGCACCATCGAACCAGGCGATGTGCTGGTCTATGTGCTGGACAAGCAGGATCCCGACGGTGTCGATTTCGAAGCCCCCGTGTGGGACGAGCTCGCCGAGCAGGCGGACGTCTGGCTTTGTCCGGTGTATGCCGAGAACAATGCCATGTATTTCAATGGCAACGACGCCATGGTCCTCCGCAAGATTTCAACCAACACCGTCGTCGACATTTTCGGCGTGATCGGCGAGGATCCAGGCTCCGCCGGTTGGGACGAGGTTACCCAGAACCACACGCTGGTCCGCCGTCCCGAGGTGACCACCGGCGACGTAACCGCTACGGATGCATTTGACGTGCTCGCCGTATGGGATAGCCTCGAAGTCAACACCTTCGACCAGCTCGGCTTCCACACCTGTGATTGCGTGGTCTCCGTCGAGGAGCAGGGCAAGGACGGCTTCAAGGTCTTCCCAAACCCGACCCACGATGTGCTGACGGTCAGCCTCGCCGCTCCGATCCGTGAAATCCTGGTCCGCAATGTTGCGGGCATCGAGATGCGCCGGATCGCCGCCAACGGCGCCATCCGTTCCGAGGTCGACCTGACGGAGCTCTCCAAGGGCACCTATCTCGTCGAAGTCCGCCTCACCGATGGCACGGTGCGTCACCGCAAGGTGATCAAGCACTGATACTAACCGCACCGCATCGACCATGAAGTCACTGCTCTCCCTGGCCCTCGCCGTCGGCGTGGGTTTGTTCTCGGCTGCCTACGGGCAGAATTGCACCCTCTCGGGGGTAGTGAAGGATGGTTTGACGGGGGATCCCCTCATCGGGGCATATGTCGTGTCCGGGGACGACATCACCGCCACGGATATCGACGGCCGCTACACCCTTGGCTTGCCTGTCGGGGAGACGGTGATCAGCTTTTCCTATATCGGATATGAAGCCCAGGAGAAGCAAATCGATTTGAAGGGGGCGACAGCCACGCTGAACGCGACCCTCTCCTCGCTCATCCTCAGCGAAGCCGTGGTCGCGGCGGACGTGGCGATCGACAGGAAGACCCCGGTCGCGTTCACGAACGTGCTGCCCGCACAGATCCAGGAGGAACTGGCAGGACGGGACCTGCCCCTCATCCTCAATTCGACCCCCGGCGTCTACGCCACCCAACAGGGCGGTGGCGATGGCGATGCCCGCGTGACCATCCGGGGCTTCGACCAGACGAACCTCGCGGTCATGGTCGACGGTGTCCCCATGAACGACATGGAGAACGGCTGGGTATACTGGAGCAACTGGGCCGGTCTCGACCTTGTGGTCAGGACCACCCAGGTCCAGCGCGGCCTGGGTGCAAGCAAGCTGGCCATCCCTTCGGTGGGCGGCACGATCAACATCCTCACGGGGGGCGACGAAAGTGGAAACGGACGCCTGACCTACCTGTCGGAAATCGGCAACTACGGATACTTCCGAAACAGCCTGGCGGGGGTCATCGGAAATCAAGAGAAAGGCTTCCTGCACTTCGTCGGCTCGTACCGGACGAATCAGGGATTTGCAGAGGGACTGGAATCCAAGGCTTACGCGTACTACCTCAAAGGACGCAAGACGATGGGCAACCACAACCTGAGCTTCACCGCCTTCGGTGCGCCCCAGCGGCACGGTCAGCGGGCCTATCAAATGCAGGTTTATGAATTCGACTCCAATCTGGCGGAGCAGTTGACGGATGCTTCGGGCCAGCAGGAATTGCAGGATGTCATTTCCGGTCTCGGAGAAAACGCCATCGTTTCAAGGGGACGGGGTTTCAATGAATTCATCGTCAATTACGATGAGGTCTTCTATAACTACAATGAGTCCACCGGCCAGGTCGACACCACTTACGGCAACAGCCGGCGCTACAATTCACGTCAGAATTACTACTTCAAGCCCATCTTCACCATACGGGATGTCTGGAGCATCAACGACAAGTCGAGCCTGACCACCACGGCCTATGCCAGTTTCGGAAAAGGCGGCGGCGAAGCCTTGAACAGCACCCCGGGCAGCCGTCTCGCTGATGGAACCGTCGATCTGCAGACCACTTGGAATGCGCACCAGCTTTTTGAATTCGGCCCCAACGGGCTGAATCTGGATGAGAACGGTGAAAGAAAGGGGTCCAACTTCGTCCGCATCGCGCACAACGACCACCGCTGGTTCGGCGCATTGACAAACTACTCGACGGACCTTTCCAAGGAGCTCAACTTCAGCACCGGAATCGACGTCCGACACTACACCGGGAGCCACTACAGGACCATCGGGGATCTGTTCGGCGCGGACTACTATGATGCTCCGGACGACCGGCGGGACCAGAACGGCGACTTCGATGCCCCGTTGCGGGAAGGAGACAAGTATTACTACCACGACGACGGTCAGGTCGGGTGGGGCGGCACTTACGCCCAGTTGGAATTGGACAAGTACAATTACTCGGCCTTCCTGAATGTCTCCGCTGCCCAGAGCTGGTACCGCGGCATCGATTATTTCCGCCCGAAAGTCGTGACCCTCGGGGAGGAGACGTATGAGGTCAGATCCACGGATGAGTGGCGGTTGATTGGCGACAACACCTGGTCGACAGGAGCCCTGACCGATGGCACCCTCCTGACCGCAGACCACCCTGGGTTGGAAACCTACGCCACCAATTGGGAACGGATGAGCAGTGGGACCATCAAGGCCGGCGGCAGCTATGAGCTCAACGAGTGGATGAACGCCTACACCAATGTGGGCTATCTCAATAGGGCGCCTTTGTTCAATTCCGTCTTCGACATCAACAACAACTTGATCGAAGGCTATGAGAACCAGTATGTGAAAGCCGTCGAAATCGGCGTCAAGTATGCCAAGGGCAGGTTCGCCTCCAACCTCAATGCGTACCGGACCGGCTGGGAGAACAAGGCGGTGAACCGCTTCTACAGCGTCTCCGGATTGTGGAATGACCCCAACCTCTCCGTCTATGCCGACACCTCGACCGTTTCCGGGCGCCAGGAACTGCTGATGCTCGGCGAGGATGACCGTGACATCCTGGACGTCGATTGGGCCACGGAAGCGACCAACATCATCGAGAATGTCGATCGGAACCTGGGCTACAACCTGCTCAATGCGGACGCGGTCCACTCCGGGGTGGAATGGGATTTCGCCTATGACATCAATGACAAATGGGACGTGCAGGGGGTCTTCTCTGCCGGCAATTGGCGCTGGACGAGCAACGAGGAAGTAGAGCTGGTCAACCGGAACACCAATGGTTTCATCACCCGGGTGTCCGATGGTGCCATCGCGGATACGCTCGTCAACCTGGACGGCGTGAAGGTGGGCGACGCCGCGCAACGTCAGATCTCGTCGTCGATCAGCTACCGCCCGAAGCGTGGGACCTACATCTCCATTCGGAACACGTGGTTCTGGCAGCACTACGCCAACTTCTCCCCTGGAGACGTGATCACGGAAGGTGAACCCAAGGATGTCTGGGTCACCCCCGCCTATGCCTTGCTCAACATCAATGCCGGAACCTCTTTTAAAGTGTCAGACAATGCATTGCTTCGAGTGAGGGTCAGTGTGACCAATGCCTTGGACAAACTGTACATCGCTGACGCGACCAACAATTCGCAATACGCACCCAACCCCTATGGCCTCGAAGGGGGCAGTGGAAGGGCCGAAGTCTTTGTCGGCCCACCGCGCATGATCCGGCTCAGTGCCGTGCTCGAATTGAAGGGGCTCCACAACCGATAAACCATGAAAGTCCGTCTATTCCTTGCCGCTGCCGCTTTGACTGCGGCGGGACCCGTCCTTTCGCAGGACAACATTCTCGACGCCCGCAACAATTTCGATGTGGGGGACGTCGTCACGGTGACCGGTGTGGTCACGTCCGACGGCAACCTCGGCTCCGTGCGGTACCTCCAGGACGCGACCGCCGGCATTGCCCTGTATCCGGGCGCCGATTGGTCCGAATGGGATGCCGAGCCCGGAATCGGAGATTCCCTGACCGTCACGGGTGAGATCACCGAATACAACGGTCTCCTGGAAGTGGGGCCCAACCTGTCCGCCGTCGTCTTCAATGGCATGGGCATGGTGCCGGAAGCCCAAATCATTGGCGCTGCCGACATGGAAGAGGGCCTGGAGGGGCAGTTGGTGCGGGTCAATGGGGTCACTTTTCCGCTCGCAGGCCTGGAAATCACGGGCAACAACACCTACGACTTCACGGCGGACGGGGAGACGGGCATCATCTACGTCCGCACGAGCAACAGCCTTGTAGGCGAAACCCTGACGGGGTGTGCGGTGGACCTCATCGGCATCGTCTCCCAATTCTCCTTTGACGGCACCGGTGGCTATCAGCTGCTTCCGCGCGGTCCGATGGACCTCATCCCTGCGGCCGGCATCTGCTATACCTCTCCGGTGGTTCAGTCCAACATGGGTTCCAATGGCTTCACCCTGTCATGGACGACGGACCTCCCCTCGGATGGGGTCATCGAATACGGACTGACTGAAGCGCTGGGCATGACGGCGACGGGAGCGTCTGGAACATCGGACCACAGTGTGGACCTCACGGGACTCGAAGCGGGACAGATTTATTACGCCCGGGCCATTTCCTCGCTGCCTGACGGGGAGAGCGCCGCCTCTCCCATCCGGCCCTATGCCACCGTATCCACCTCATCAGGTGACATACACGTGTACTTCAATGGTCCGGTGAACACGGCCGTGGCCACCGAGGAAGAAGCGCTTTCACTCGGGACCGACATGAACGACACGGTGGCCGCCTGGATTCTGTCGGCCCAACACACGTTGGATGTTGCCGCCTACAATTTCAACGACCAGACCCTGGAGGATGCCTTTGAAACCGCTGCCAACAATGGCATCCAAATCCGTTGGATCTACGAAGGGCAAAATGCCAACGTCGGATTGAACAACCTTCCCGGGTCCATCGTCACCCACCCGCGGACGGATGGCCAAGGCAGCGGCATGCACAACAAGTTCATCGTGGCCGATGCGGAATACCCCGAGTCGGCCTTCGTGCTGACCGGATCGACCAACCTCACCACGGGCAACCTCGTCCAGGACCTCAACAACGCCATCGTATTCGAGGACCAGAGCCTCGCCCGCGCCTACACCATCGAGTTCAACGAAATGTGGGGCAGCGACGGGATGACACCCGATGCAGCCAACGCCAGGTTCGGACCGGACAAGACATGGAATACGCCGGTTGACTTCCTGATCGGAGGCAGCCCGGTGGAGCTGTACTTCTCCCCTTCTGACGGCACCACGAACGCCATCCGCGAGGAGATCGAAGCGGCGGATTCCGAGTTTGAATTTGCCCTCCTCGCCTTCACCCGCGATGACCTCGGTGATGCCATCGCCACTTTGGGACAGAGTTTCTTCGTGAATCCCATCGGCGCCATCGAACAGGTCAACACGACCGGCAGCGAGTACGAGAACCTCCTGTCCAATGGCGTTCAGGTATACCACCACGACATCAGCAATGACCTCCACCACAAATACGCCATTGTGGACCATGCATCCCTGTCCGACGATCCCACGGTCATCACGGGATCGCACAACTGGTCCTCCTCGGCCGAGAATGTGAACGACGAGAATACGGTGATCGTGCACGATGCCCGTGTGGCCAACCTCTACCACCAGGAATTCCAAGCCATTCTCATCGCCCTTGGCGCGATCAGCTCCGTGGGTGAATCCGGAGAGGGAACGCAATGTCTCGTGTATCCGAATCCAGCGCGCGGAATGCTCAATGTCGAGTGGCTCGAAGGCAAGCCTGACGGACCGCTGGTCTTGCGTGATCTATCCGGCAGGGTTGTCCTGACGGCACCGCTTCACCCCGGCACTTCACGCATCTCCACCACCGGTCTGGCCTCCGGGGTCTACATGGCCACCTTCGGTAGCGCTTCAGGCGCGACCCGAATCGCAATCCAATGATGGCGCGGCGCGTGCGCTGGGGCCTGCTTTCCTGTGGCTTCCTGTGGTTGTCATGCGGCACCCAGGAGACGGGGGAGCAGGCCCCGGTGTTGGCCGGACCGCTCTCCCTTCGATGCGCCTTGCCTGCGGGCACGTCCCTGCCGGAACTGACCACATCGCCCAATGGTCCTGCACTCTTGTTCACTGCGGAAGAGGGCGACACGACCCGGCTGCAATGGATGCATTGGGGCGGAGACCAATGGACGGACACCACGACCATCGCACAGGGAACCACGATGCTGGTCAATTGGGCTGACCGACCGGGACTGGCCTTCGGTATGGAAGGCGACGCACATGCCCATTGGCTTGAAGTCGACCCCCGAGGTGATTTCACTTATGGCATCCGGACAGTGCATTCATCCGATGGCGGTCTGACGTGGTCCCCCCCGGACTGTCCCCACCGCGACACGGCGGTGGCTGAACACGGCTTCGGTCAATGGATGACCGGGGTGGATGGCGTTCTTTTTGCGTGGTTGGACGGGCGGCAGTTCGATGGTCACTCCGACCCCGCGAAGGCCCCCATGGAGGTCCGGGCCGCCCAATGGACCGCTGCACAGGGCTGGTCGGATGAAGTCGTACTCGACAGCAGTGCGTGCACGTGCTGCCCCTTGACGGCTGCACCGCAGGAGCGCGGCCACCTCCTCGCCTACCGCGACCGCACCTCGGACGAGGTTCGCGACTTTTCAGGCGTCGTCATCCAGGCCGCCGAAGACGGCGGCCCCGCCGTTGTGGAAGGCCCATCCCCGGTGGGCCATGACGGTTGGCGCATCGCGGGATGTCCGGTCAATGGCGCGGCGCTGGCCTCCTCATCCGAACGGACCCTGGCCGTCTGGTTTACGAATGCAGGCGACACCGCTCGGGTACGCTCCTCATGGAAAAGCGGCAAGGGGGATTGGAGCCCGGCCGTCAACCTGAATTCAGGAGAAGCCGTGGGCCGCGTGGCGGCGGCCGTCGACGGTGGCGGGCGGTTCCACGCTGTTTGGATGGAGCGCCGCGCAGGAGAGGCCGTTCTGGTGGGATGCCATTGGGATGCGCTGGGACAGCCCCTCGATGACCGGCCCGCCGTTTTGACCGGGGTCGATGCCGCCCGTGCCGGAGGATTTCCGAGCGTGGTCGGCCTCGATGAGGGCGGCGTGATGTTGGCGTGGACGACTACGGGGAAGGAAGCCCACGTGCGCACCGCGCAATGGACCCCTTCCCCGTAAAGGCGAATCGCCTTGAGGCTTATTCGATGACCAATCGGATCACGTCCTCCTCGGCGCCGTTCGTGGCGCGCACCATGTAGATGCCTGCCTCCAGTGAGGACACATCCAGGTCGAGGGTGAAATCGTCGTTCATCTGCTGCGACAAGACCACCCGTCCCAGTGCATCCATCAAGTGGACGGTGACGGCGGCGTTGCCCTTCATCATCGCCTCGATGCGCACCGCACCATCTGCGGGATTCGGATAAGCGATGACCGTGGCCAGCACGGCCCGTTCCCCGGCACAACTGCTCGAGTTCGATTGGCCGGCAGTGAAGCTGCAGATCGCAGAGAAGGCACTGGCTTCGGCGCCGCAATTGGAACGCACCCGCCATTCGTACGTGGTACCGTTGTTCAAACTCGTGGCGTTGATACTGGTATCCACTGTGTTGGCTATGCTGCTCCAGTCAGCCGATCCGGCAACACGAAACTCTACCGTGTAATCCAAGGCACCCGCCATGTCGTCCCAGGCCAGGGTGGCGCGTTTGCGCTTGATGTTCACTGCGGCCGTACCCGTGGGCACCTCGCAGGTTCCGCTGAAGCAAGGCGTGCAGGATCCACCGCAATCCACTCCGGTCTCATCGCCGTTCTGGATTCCGTCGTCGCAAGAGGGGGGGCATGCGGCGCAGCTGGCCCCTCCGCAGTCCACCCCGGTCTCGTCGCCGTTCTGGATGCCGTCGTCACAAGTCGGCTCGGCACAAGGCGCGCAACTGCCCCCGCAGTCCACTCCGGTCTCGTCGCCGTTTTGAATGCCATCATTGCAAGTAGGATCCGGCGAATTGCCACATCCTCCGGATTCCGTCAGGGAGAACCGCACCCCCCCTTGAGCGAACAAGGCTTGCATGCGCAATGCCTGGCCCTCCGTGAAGAGATTCATGCAGTCGTCATTGGTGTAATCCATGTAGTTCTGGACCATATCCACGGTAGTGCAGCTGACGTGGCCGATGGAACAACCATAGTTCGGGCCGTCGCTGAGGGGTGTGTCGCCCACGAAATCGTCCACACTGCAACCACCATCACCCCAGATGTGGCGAAGGTTCAAATAGTGCCCGACCTCGTGTGTACAGGTACGGCCCAAGTCGAAAGGCGATGTCGCCGTTCCGATTGTACCGAAGTAGGCGAAGTCGCACACCACACCATCTGTGGAGGACGGACCACCTGGAAACTGGGCATATCCCAGGATGCCCCCGCTCAGGTTGCATACCCAGATGTTCAAATAGGACGAGGGATCCCAAGGCGTCAAACCCTGGTTGCCCTTCATGCCGTCGTTGGCCTGCCAGGAGGGCTTGTTGGTGGATTTGCGGCGGATGCCATTGGTGGCATTGCCATCCGGATCTACACTCGCAAGACAGAATTCGAATTCCGTATCGGCCGCTTGAGACCAGGTGTTGTCGGCGTCTGCATTCGTCCTGCGGAAATCCTCATTCAAAACGTCGATCTGAGATTGGATCTGTGCATCGGAGATATTCTGTGCGGATGTCTTGTACAGCACGTTGACCACCACCGGAATGGTGATGACCGTGTTGTTTCTCAGCCGAGGCGTATTGATGAAGTCCCGGGTGAACTCCTCAATCTCCTCCATCTCGAGTTGGAATTGCGCATGCTCCTGAACCAGCCGATCGAGGTTGCCCATCGTGTGGCAAGTGCGCTCTTGCGCTTGGAGAATTGAAAAGGTGCTCAAGAAAAGAGCACAGATAAAAATCCTGAAATTCATGGTGTCTGTGGACAATTTGGCTACTGCAAGATCACTCAGAACCCCTTTAAATCCGCGTCTTCCACGATGACCTTTGTCATCCTCGATAATGGGGGGATTAACGGCCATCGAGCCCTCCTGAGCGACTCATAATAAGGCCGTTCACTCATTTTCCGGACGAAGAGAACATTCCCTATCGGGTTCTGTTCAAGAGTCAGATTCTTACAATACCAAGCCATGTTCAAGCATACCCTTTTGTTCCCCCTGCTCCTTGCAGGGTCTCTCATTCAAGCCCAAACGACCGTCGTCGATGTGGTGGTCAACAGTGAAGACCACACCCTTCTGGAGGCCGCTGTCATTGAAGCAGACCTCGCAGGTGCGCTCAGTGGCGATGGCCCTTTCACCGTTTTCGCACCGACCGATGCGGCTGTGGGTGCTCTGGTTACGTCACTCGGTATTTCGGCAGAAGACCTCCTCGCCCTCGATGGGCTCGGTGACATCCTGCTTTACCACGTTGTCAATGCTACGGCCATGAGTGCCGACCTCTTTGATGGTCAAATGGTCACCACCATGTTGGGCGAAGACGTCACGATTTCCATCATGGATGGAACCGTGATGGTCAACAATGCCACCGTGACCACAGCCGACATTACGGCTGACAATGGTGTCGTGCACGTCATTGATGCCGTGCTGCTTCCCCCCACCACGGAAGCCACCCCGACCGTAGCTGAAATCATCGCCGAAAGTGAGGCGCACACCGTGCTCGCCGCCGTGCTCGACAGCACGAACCTCGACGAAGCGTTGGCCGGTGAAGGTCCCTTCACCGTCTTTGCGCCGACGGACGCCGCCTTCGACGCGCTTCCTCCGGCTGTCATCCTCGGACTCCTCACCGACAACGAGGCATTGACCAACGCCCTGACCTACCACGTGGCAGGTGACAGCCTGACCGCAGGTGACCTGTCCAATGGTCAGATGATCACCACCCTCAATGGTGAGGATGTGACCGTCACCATCATGGACGGTGCGGTGATGATCAACGACGCCACGGTGATCGTGGCCGACCTCATCGGATCCAACGGTGTGGTCCACGTGATCGATGCGATCCTGCTGCCACCGCCGCCGACCCCGGCCACTGTGGTGGACATCGTGGTCAACAGCCCAGCTCACAACGTCCTTGAGACGGCAGTCGTGGCCGCCGGCCTCGTGGAAACGCTCTCCGGAGATGGTCCCTTTACCGTCTTTGCGCCGACCGACATGGCCTTTGCAGCCCTCCCGCCAGGCGTGATCGATGAGCTGCTTGCCGATCCAACCGGTGCCCTCACCGACATCCTCACCTACCACGTGGTGGGTGGTGCCGCCGCCATGAGCGGTGACCTGTCCGACGGCCAGATGATCACGACCGTCAACGGCCAGGACGTCACCGTGACCATCATGGATGGAACCGTCATGATCAACAACGCCACCGTCGTCGTGGCCGACATTGTGGCCGACAATGGTGTGGTCCACGTCATCGACGCCGTGCTCTTGCCAGAGCCTCCAGCAACGACCACGGTCGTGGACATCATCGTGAACAGCGAAGACCACACCATACTCGAGACCGCCGTCGTGGCAGCCGGTTTGGCTGAAGCCCTCTCCGGTGAGGGTCCGTTCACAGTCTTCGCCCCCACGGATGCCGCCTTCGCTGCGTTGCCGGCAGAACTGATTGATGAACTGCTCGCTGACCCTACGGGTGCGCTGACCGACATCCTGACGTACCATGTTGTGGCTGGTGTCGCTGCCCTCAGCACGGACCTCACGGATGGCCAGACCATCGCCACCCTCCAAGGAGAGGAAGTCTCCATTTCCATTGATGGCATGATGGTCATGGTCAATGACGCCACGGTGATTGTGGCCGACCTCGTGGCCGACAACGGTGTCGTACACGTCATCGATGCTGTATTGAGCCTGCCTTCCAATGTCGGTCAAGTCGACCTCGGTAGCCTGTTCGAGGTCTACCCGAACCCGACCACCGACGCCCTGCGTTGGGGCAACGTGCAGGTTGATCGCCTGCAGGTGCTCGACGCCCATGGCCGTATTTGCCTGGACACGACCAACCCTGGTGGAATGCTCGACATGAGTGGGTTCGACAGCGGCCGCTACATGGTCGTCATCGAAGCCGATGGACAGCGTGCCATCAAGGCCGTCGTCAAACAGTAATTCCAATTGCCCCTTGTCGGGGGCAGACATGCAAGGAAGCAAGGCCGTCCCTCGGGGCGGCCTTGTTCATTTCACGAGGAACCAGGCGTTGAGCAGCTGCTCCCGGTTGTAGCGCATGGTGGTGCCGGTGTCCTGGTCGATGACGTCAAAGCCGGCCGCCATGCAGATGCCCTGGCCCGCAGCGGTGTCCCACTCCATGGTCGGGGCGAAGCGGGGATAGCAATCGGCCTTGCCCTCGGCCACCATGCACAGCTTGAGCGACGACCCCTTGGAGATGGTGGCCACCTCGCCGTGCTCCTGCTTCAGCTCCTCGATGAAGGCTTCGGTCTCCGGCGAGAGGTGGGACCGGCTGGCCACTGCGGTGAAAAGCCTGTCGCCCTTCGGTAGGGGCAAGGATGCGGCCTCGGCCAAAACGTGCGCCGCATCCGAGGATCCATCCGCCGGACACATGGCCTTCACGGCGCCTTCGCCCTTGACCCCGACGTAAAGCTCGCCGGTCACCGGCACGTAGATGACCCCTAGGACGGGCACACCATCACGTGCGAGGGCGATGTTGACGGTGAATTCTCCGTTGCGCTTGATGAACTCCTTGGTGCCGTCAATGGGGTCCACGATCCACAGCTCGGACCAGCCGGAGCGCTCGCTGAAGGGCATGTCGCGCCCCTCCTCCGAAAGCACGGGAATGCCCGTGGGTTCGAGGTGGCGCATGATGACCTCGTGGGAGGCCAGGTCCGCGCGCGTCAGGGGCGAGTCGTCCCCTTTGATGGTGACATCGAAATCGCCGCTGTGGTAAATCTCCAAGATGGCCTTGCCTGCTTCGATGGCGGCCTCAATGGCGGTGTTGCGCAGTGCTTCCATCACGTGAAGGTACCGCCTCGGGCAATCTCAGCGCGTTCCGTCGCCGCCCCCTGCATAAGCGCGGAACAGGCTGCGCGATTCGTTGGCCCAAGACAATTCACGGCCTGCCCGCTGCAAGCCCTGTTCGTATGCCCCACTGCCCCGCGCCTTCATTGCGAGGAGGGCGTTGCGCCACCCTTCAGGTGTGTCATCATGGACCACTTGACCGGAATCGCATTGCTCGATCAGCGCGCGGCAATCGGGCAGGTCGTTGGACAGCACGGGGACGCCGGCCAGGAGGTACTCGAACAGCTTGTTGGGCAGGCAGTAGAGGTAGGACAGGCAGGTCGGTTTGACGGAAACGAGGCCGACATCCGCGCTGCGGGTGTGGGCGAGGACCTCTTCGTACGGCACGGCCGGATGGACGTGGACGTGCGGCATCCGGGCCGCTGCCTCATCCACGAGATGCTGGAGCGGGCCGTACCCCATCAGCACAAGGTGGATGCCGCTGTCTTCCAAACCTTGCATGGCCTCCAAGGCGGTCTCCAGGCCCCGGTTGTAGGTGAAGGCACCCTGGTAGAGGGCGATGAAGGCGCCGTCCGGTATGCTGAAGCGGGACCGGAAGTGGTCAGGAGCGGAGCCATCGGCGGCAGGCGGACGGGCTTCGGGAATGTTCCGCACGAGGTGGACCTCGGGGATGCCATATCGTGAGTAGCGCTCGCGGTAGGCGTCCGCGATAGACGGGCTCACCGTGATGACGGCCGAAGCCTTGCGGATCATCCGCCGTTCCAGCCAACCGACCATCTTCCGTTCGATGGCGGGCTTGGCGTTGCGCTCGGCTTCGAACTCATGGCAATCGTAGATCAGCTGGAGTCGGGGGTTGAGCCTTTGTGCGCACCAACCGAGGACGAATGCCTCGATGTCGTTGCAATGCCAGGCGTCCACATTGCGCCACTTCCAGACGACCCTGAGCGCCAGTTCGGCCATCTTGAGCGCCCCGAACACCGTTCCCCGCGGAAGGCTGGACGTGGCGATGCGGGTGCGCATGACCTTGAAACCGCCGCCATCCTCCTCCATCGGCAATCCTTCGCCGCTCAAGGCCACCACCGTCACGTCATGGCCGGCCTCGGCCAAGCTTCGGGAGATCTTCAGCACGCGGGTGTCGCGGGTGAAGTCGTTGAGGACGACGTTGGCAATCCTCATTTTCCGTGGCGCATGACGGCGGTGACGAGGACCGACAGGTTCAACACATAGTAGCCGCACTTCGCCCAGACGATGCCGATGAGGGCACCCCATTCGCCCCCTCCAAACCACTCGGGACGCACAGTGCCCAGGTACCAGCCGGTGCCGACTGCAGCGAGGTGCAGCCCATCGAGCCAGGTGATCCAACGGGGCTTGCGCACCCTGTGGAACAATGCACCGAGGCCCGCCGTCATGAAGTTGAGAACGAACCAAGGGGTAAGGATGCGCACCACCTCCATCGCATCATACCAGGTCTCCCCGAAAAGCCACGCTGTGGTGCCATCGGGGGCCAAGGCCACACAGAGCCACACCGCCAGCGAAGCGGTGGCGAATGCTGCGAGGGCGCGGAGGAACAGGCGACGCAGCGGTGCCCCATCCTCCACTTCAGTGGAGCCTTGGAACAACACAGGGGCTGCAGAGGTGGCCAACAGGGACAATGGCTGCATGACCATGCGGCGGGCGAGGCCCATCATCCCCAAGAGGACCGGACCCAAAGTGGCACCGATGAGCAGCACGTGCAGCCATTGGGCGAGGCGGTTCATGGCACTTCCCGCCAGCACCCAGGTGGGGTAGTCGCGGTATTGATCCAACACCGGATCGTCCTTGACGCGTTGCCAGCTCCATGCCTCGCGCACCAAGCCGGACAGCCCACGGCTCAGCATGCCCCAGCGGACCGCCATTCCCAGGGAAGCCCCGCCAACGAGGCCCGTTGTGGCCAGCGGAGTGGCGAGCGCGAGCTTGACCCCTTCGGAGGCCAGCGGTGCAGTGGCCTGGGCCGTGGCCACCTTGCCCGCATCGGCATTGCGGTGGTGCCAGTATTCGAGCAGCCGGGCGTGGGCACCCAGTGCGCACAGGATGGGCAAGGCATATGCGATGGGTGTCCAGAGTGCCAGTTCATAACGGGCCGCCACCCATGTTGCCGAAGGGACCACCAGAGCCAACACGACAAGGCCGGTCACGGCTGCTGACCGTTGGCCGGCAGCGAACAGCACCCGCGCCTCCGTGCCCGACTTGGGCAGCATGAGCGCCTGCTCGTATTTGCCTGTACCCAAGACTGCGGCCATGCCCGTGACGAGCGCGAACATCTCGAGGTGGGCGAAGGCCTCAGGGGAATAAAGCCGAGTGAGGACGAATGCCGCGGCAATGGTCACCACCTGGCCCGCGAGCGAGCCTCCCAGAAGGGTCGCCATCCGTTTCAGCATGATCGTTGCGATGGGCCTGCGCTGCGCATGGCCCGAAGGTACTGCTCCCCATACAGGAGGACTTCAATGTGCGTGAAAACCGCCATTGCAACACAACGCAACACATCTGTTCAACATAAACCCTCCCGGCGCAACACATCTTTGAGCACAGTCTCTGCCATGCTACCCTCTTGCGCCTCTCATCTGCAATGCCCAATGACCGTCATCCTTGCGCTCCATTTGGTGACGTGCATGGCTCAGATTGATGTTGGAGACCAAAAACCTGATCGTTTCCATTGGGTGAGCGGGGTCGTCCCCATGGGTTTGAACATGCCCGTGACAGCCCTGAACTCGGGAACGACAGGGGATTTCGATGGCAATGGTTTCGACGACATCCTCGTGATAGGAAATATGGGGGGGTTCGTGGCATGGAACTCTACACAGGGATTGGCCCCGTTTCGGCAGATAACCGAAATGGGCATGGATGGAAGTCGCTGTGAATGGGACAGCACACTTCAGCTCGTCTGGTTGGAACGGCGCACTCCCCATGGAATTGAGGCGTGGAAATTCAATGGACAAACTTCCTCGAAATTGGCCGAGTTCGAAGGTGCTCCACAGACGTGGCGGGTGAGTCCGGGGCTCGGCGTAACCTCCATCGGAATGGATGGGCGCCAACTTGAATTGTTGCGTGGAGACGGAACGAGACAGCAGATCACCCAACAGACCTCATCCCTTGCCGATGCGCTCATCACAGCCGTCGAAGGCAAGCCTGGAATATTGCTTGTACAAGACCGTGAAAGATTGAGACTGGGCATCTCCACCGTCGAGAACGGAAGGTGGTCTCCCGTGCAATGGTGGGATGATACCGAGGGCACCATCCAATGGACAGCCTTTCCAATGGACGCCGGTCAATACCTCCTCTTTGGGTCAAAGGCGAATCAGGCCTGGTCCCACCTTCTGAATGTGAATGGCCAGCGCCACCAAAGCTGGATCAACGAAAAGAGATTCAATAGATTATTGGAGTTCGACCAAACCCCAGTAATGAATGCAGACCAAAAGTCCCTCCTCATAGCGAAGCGGAACTTGATCACCTCAGGATTATCGGTACTCAAGATTGACGTTTTCACAGGTGTGTTCCGGGATGCCCTGCAATTGGCCGCGGCTGAACCCTATCCGTTCATACTGAGCATGGACATCGATGGCAATGGGGCCCTGGACTTCATCCACCCCAACGGTGGTGGCACCCATTGGACCTATTACTTGAACTGGGGACTGGGGTCCCAAGCATGGATTCGTCATGTGGCGCCAGGGGAGGACCTGAAAACCGTGCCTACAGGAAAACTCCACCGGCATTGGCAAACCGCCATTGACTCCATCAGCTCCATTGAGGAGGTCTGGCTGCACCGTGGGAAATTGCTTTTCAGGCACAGCGGTCGCTGGTGGCAAGCCCAGCTACAGGAAACTGCCTTGATGGAAGCATCCAGAATAAGCTACAACACACCCACCCCACAGCCCGATGCCCCACTTCAATTGAGAGTAACGGCGCTTGAAGGCATTTGGGATCCGAGACAACCCAGAGAATCCAATCCTGGACTGATTGAAATTGAAGCTCATCAGTGGCACCACTTCGTATACACAAGAACACCAGAATTGGAGACCAAAATCTGGTACGATGGGGAGTGTCTCTTTGAAGGAAAGAGTAAAGATCTCCCCTACGCGCACAATGCGCTCGTATTCGGTGCCTCGATGATGAAGGAATACCGGAATCATGCCGCCATCACCCTGGATAGGGTCATTCTTTCCGGTCGGTCATGGACGCCCGAGGAGATTGCGGAGGAATCCCGCTGCACAGGTTCGCTGCGCGAGGACCGGTTCACCGTCAAGGTATGGGACATGGAGACCGCCTCAAGCGAAGGATTCGCAGCCTCGAAACACCTCGATATGTCGTCCAAACCAACGTCAACTGCCGGCGTTTCGGACCTCGCGTTGTCATTCGATGGAGACGATGACTTGCTCAGATCTTTCGCACCGGTTCCCAATGGCACCGTCACGCTTGGCTTCCACTTCAGGATGGACGAGCCCATGGCAAGTGATGTGCAGACCCTGCTTCAACTATATGGGCTCTACAACATCGAAATCAATGCTGTCAGAACCAGTTCGGCCCCGCTTCAGTCCCAAATTGCCAATGGCGCTGGTAAGATCAAGACCGAACCACCCGTCAAGATCGTTCCCGCCGCCTGGCCCCCTGGGGCTTCTCCTTTCATTCTCGATGAAACGCTGTACTTGATGGACCGGGATGGTCAAATCCGAGCAGAAGCCCCTTTCGGCTGGGAAGCCATTGAACCATCGCCGAGCGGAGTGGAATTCGCTGTTGATCAACATTGGACGCGGGGGTCCTCCCTTTACGTCATGGACCGGGCAGGCGAACTCTGGGAATGGCAAAGCACCAAGGGTTGGACCAATACCGCCTACTCCGTGCCTCACGGATCCGATTTTGATATGGTTCCTGTCTGCGATGGGGTCTTGATGGAATTTGATGGGGCGTGGCACTGGACAGGGGATGAATTCGGCACCAGTCTCGTTCCCGTCGACAGCTTGTTCCAGCCCACTGCCATCACCTGGAGTCCGATCGGCGACATCGTTCATTTTTCAGGACGCAGCATCCCATGGTCTGACGAAAGAAGATCCCTCGCCATGCAGCCGGTGGCGCCCATTTTGCTGCGCAGGACTTCACCTCTTACTCTCGTCTTGTCAGCCCTCGGGCTGATGGCATTCGCTGCAGTCGGTCTTCTTTGGAAACGGAAACAGGCACAACGGGCTGCGTTGTCGCAAGATCACCTGCCACCCCTGCCCGAAGCATTGAAGTTGCCCCTCTCCAGGATTGCTCAATTCAAGGAGGAGGAAATGGACACCCTCATTTTCGATGAAATGCTTGGCATCGACCACATCGAAACGGATGAAACCAAGCGGTCACGTCGCTCCAGGTTCATCCGTGAATGCAACCTATGGGGAGAAGGCCTGATCGAGGGCCATGTCATCGAACGGGTAAAGGACCCCACGGACAGGCGCAGGACGCTTTACCGATTGCAACCCCAGGTCCGACGCGCAGTGTTGCATCGGACCTAAGGGGCAAAGGCCTCACTCCTTCACGACCCGCAACACCTTGGATTCGGTCCAACCTTCACCTTCGAACCGGACGCGGACGGCATAGATTCCAGCCGGCACATCCACTGAGCTGATGCGCAGCGTCTGTTCCCCGGCCGGCAGCGGCTCGATCGCACCGTTTTGGATCCGTTTGCCATTCATGTCCCAGAGGGAAGCCGCCACACGAGCGTGTCGAGGCAGCGTCATGAGCAAGGTGAAATCGGACCGGAAGGGGTTCGGGGCGACCGTGACGGCCAAGCCGGCGGAACCCGTCGTTTCCCCAACGCCCATCACTTCGGTCACGGAGACCGCCACTGTGATCGTGGCTTCTCCGCAGTCTGCGTTGGACTCCACCACGCTGATGTTGTGGTCTCCAGCCTCGTTCCATGCAACCACGACATAGGGCGTGCCTTGGCCTGCCGTAATCTCTCCTCCGGTCACGGTCCAAGAGTAGCTGTTGCCGATGGCGGCTTCCTCCGCAGCATAGGTGGTCACGGTGCCTGCCTCAACCTCTGTCAGTCCGACAACCTCCGTGACCTGCAATTGACTGCACGACCCATCATCATCCGAAGCCAGCGCATCGTAATTGCAAGCGTCCGGATCGGTGCATCCAAGACTCATTGCCAGACAATCCCCAAGGATGCAGCGCACCGCGTGGCCGGTATTTGGTTCGCTTGTCCCTCTTTG
>CALLLH010000023.1 GCA_938082505.1 uncultured Flavobacteriales bacterium | reverse complement strand
TTCTGCGATGGCGCTGTAATTGCAGGCCTCGGGATCGGTGCAGCCGTTGTAGGTGCAGGGACCTCCCGTACAGGTGGCATTGGGCGCATAATTCGTAGCCTCAGCATCTCCGCATTCCAATTCCGTGACGGTGATGATCACATTTTGGCTGCAACCTGAATTTCCTGAAGTGGCCGTGATGGTGATGGTTTCATCGGCAACAACCATCAAGGTGTCTTGTGTTGAGCCATCGGACCACGTGATGGTGTCTGCTGATTCAGAGGCCACATCACTGCCAGCTGCCATGGGAATCATCCATTCGGGCAGCAAGGAGAGGTCGCATCCCATGTTGGTCCCATTTTCACCTGTGCCGATGCAGGGTGAGCCTGGTGACAGGCTGAAATCGAGGTTGTTCGCATCCACGAATAGGGGGTCTCCCGAGATGTTCCCATTGCCGCTGATGCCTTCGCCCAGACTGTAATAGAAATTGACGATGCTCTGGTTACCGGACACGTGATGTCGTGCAGGGCCACCTTCGAACAGGATACAGCTGCGAACATCCCCTTTGTGGTCCCCCCAGCCTGAGCTGTAATAGACGCCTGAGTTATTGTGAAAGGTGCAATGGTCAATGGTGTTGAGGCCGGACCAGTTGGTGCCGAGATACGTGATGGCGTTTGTCGGAGCGGTATTGTCGATGAAGAGGCAGTTTTCAGCTCGTTTTCCGTGATCCAACCGCAGGATGTAGCTGCTTCCCGTGTTCCGAAACCAGGAACAGTTCCGGTACTCCTGAGCTGGATTGGCCACGTGGCCATTGCCATGGGAGATGCCGGAATTGTCCATGAACAGGCTGTTATGACAGTAGAAGGATTTCTTGCTGGCCGCGATACCTCCACCTAAGTTGTTTTTGAAGACGCAGGACTCCACTCCGGTCTGCGGTCCGCTGGTCTCAGTGTCCCCAATTTGAATGGCAGTTCCTGCGACATCCCCAGCCCTCTTGCATTCGGAGATGATGCAGTTTTGGATGAGGAGCCCTGAATTGTCCTCAATGAAAATGGCGGTGCCGTAATTCGTCGGGCCCGAGGTGGGAAGGCCTTGCGTGATGTGGAATCCTTGAATGATGGTGTTCATTGACTCGCCGGAGTTGGCGATGAAGCCGCGGTCTAGGTGCTCGCAGTCGATGATGGTCACCTCCGGCCCATCTGCAGATTGGATGGTGATGGACTTGCCGAGCGGGCTGATGTTGCGGTTGCCTGTTCCCGTGTACGTCCCGGGAAGGACCGTGATCACGTCCCCGTTGCTGGCTTGGTTGACGGCGGCTTGAATCGTGCCGAATGGGCTGGCTTCCGAACCATTTCCTGAGGCACCGGATGAGACGAACCATTCACTGTTGCCTGTTGTCTGTGCATACGGAAGGGTTGCGGGGGAGAGGTTGTCTATGAAGAGGGTCAGCGTGTCGCCGGCGCACACCGTGGTGTCGGAGAGGTTTAGGGAAAACCCTTCGGCACAACTGCCGTCGTCCTGATTGGCGTCGGGGTTGTAGTTGCAGGCGGCAGGATCCATGCAGCCTTCTGGAGGGGTTACCTCCATGGCATGCAGGTCGAGTATTTCGGTTTCCGTCAGAGCTCGGGACCAATATCCAATGTGGTCGATGTCCCCAATCAGTTCATGCCAACCATTGCCCCTCATGCCTATGGAAACGGGAAGAGTGTTGGAGTTCATGGCTCCCGGAGAGGAAGCGGAGTTGACCAGTTGCCCATCGAGATAGAAATGAATAGTCGAGGGTGTGAAGACCCAGGTGATGTGGACCCATGTGTTTTGTGGAATGGTGGTGCCAATCCCTGTACCGCCATTGCTTCCAATGGTCCAGCTGAGGCCTCCACCGGGCGAATGCTCAAAACTCGATCCCCATCCGGAGGGTTCTCGTTTGCTCATGAGAAGCGAGTTTCCATTGGGCGTGGCTGAGGAGTTGTTCTGCCAACGATATAGTGCGGTGAGGGTGTACGAACTCGCGTTCCAGATGCTGTTATGGGGGATTAGCACTTGGGCGTCACCATTGAAGTGTGCGGCTTCGATGGCTTCGCCAGATGCCCCGGTGGTGAAGGTCACATTCGACATCGAACCGTTCTGGTCGTTGACGCTGGCATCATTGGCGTTGCCGTTGAACGGATACCAGGCGACGAGGCCGTCGGTGGGGACGTAGGAGGGGAGTTGGGCGGAGGCGGTGAGGGTGGCCAGGAGGGTGGCCAGTAGCAGCAGCGGGGGGCGCATGGCAAGTGGTTTGGTGTAACCAATTTACATGCGGGGGTATGTAATACCTTAAAATAGATTATGTGATCATTTAAGGCTGATAATCTTGTTCCTAAGTGTTGTCGGTGGATGCGGTGAGGAAGCGGGGGTGGAAGTTGAGGAGGTGGGCCTCCTGTTGGGCGCGGGTGAGGGCCGTGTAGAGCCAGCGCAGCCATTCGAGGTCGACCATCTCCTCGGTGAGGTAGCCCTGGTCGATGACGACCGCCGGCCATTGGCCGCCCTGGCTCTTGTGGGCGGTGACGGCGTAGGCGAATTTGACTTGGAGGGCCTGGGTGCAGGGGTCCTGCTTGGCGGCCTCGGCGATCTTCCGCTTGTTGCCCAGGTGGGCGTAGTCGAGCATGACGTCCTCGAAGAGCGTTTTCATGCGGGCGCCGGGCAGGCTGGGGCCGTCGACGTGGAGGGCGTCGAGCATGATCTGGGCTTCGAAGGAGGGGGCGTCGGGGAAGTCCTCCATCTTCAGGTCGGCCGTGGCGTAGCGCAGGCCGTATCGCTCGAGGCGGCGGACGATCTTCTGGACGACGAGCGTGTCGCCGTTGGCGATCAAGTCGGTGGGGTAGGCGTCGTTGTCCTTGAGCCAATGGTAATTGTTGCGGACGACCATGAGCCGGTCGCCGGCGTCGATTTCCTCCTCGCGCCAGAGGATGCGGCGGCGGATCTGCTCGTTGAAATCGTTGGCGCGGCGGTTGGAGCGGGTGATGATGACGACGTCCTGTTCGCCGTGGCGGTGGTGGAGGTCGTCGAGCAGCTCGGCGAGGTCGTTGCCGGTGACGACGTGCAGATCGGGGAAGGGTTGGGTATTGAATTGGGGGAGGGGTGCTTTTATGTCTTCGGGGAGGTCTTGAGCGAGGGCGATGTCCTGGCGGAGGGCGTGGGCGTTGGCGAGGATGCCGCTGTCGAGCTCCTGGCGTACGACGTCGTCGAGGGTGCGTTCGGCGAGGGTGAGGTCGAATTCCCGTGAGAGGCTCGGCCCATCGAGGGCGGGCGAGATGGCGCTGCCGACCGGGGGGAGCTGGGCGTCGTCGCCCACGAGGATGATGCGGCTGCCCGGGGCCTGGAGGCAAAACTGGATGAGGTCGGCGAGGAGGTCGCGGTAGCGGAAACCGGTGCCGGCCGCGCCGGATTGGCGGAGGCCGCTGTCGCGCCCGATCATGGACGCCTCATCCACAATGAAGACCGCGCCCTTGCGGGTGAAGGGGGCGATGGTGGCGGAGGTGCCGCCGTCCGCGGTGGGCTTGCGCAGGTAGATGCGCCGGTGGATGGTGCTCGCCTGGACACCAGCGTAGCGGCCCATGACCTGGGCGGCGCGGCCGGTCGGGGCCAGAAGTTCGACGGGCCGACGGAGGTCACGGAGGACGCGGACGAGGGCTGCCATGGTGGTGGTCTTGCCGGTTCCGGCATAGCCGCGGACGATGAGGCAGCAGCGCTGTTGTGGGCTCACGAGGAAGCGGCCCAGCGCGTGGAGCAGCGCTTCCTGGCTCGCCGTGGGGGCGTGCGGGAAGGCGGCCCGCAGGCGGTCTTCGACTTCTTCGGAGGTGGGGGCGCTGGACACGGTGGGGCTGGGGTGCGTCGACAAGTTCGTGCCGGGCAGGGGCAAAGTACGGGCCTGCGGGGTGGCTGTCCGGTATGGATTCCTTAGCTTCGCCCCGCTTGATTCGCCCCCTTTCGCGCCCACGAGCATGAACGATTCGAACGACCAATACCGGAACCTCCTGTTCCTCCTCCGTACCCACAGCTTCAGCGCCATCCTGCTGCTTGCGGGTTTTGTCTGGACCATTGCCTACATCCGCAGTGTCCTGGCGTCGACCGACACGGCTGACCTCAGCCAGCCTACGGAGATGCTTTTCGCCGGATTGGCCCTGATTTTCAGTGCCGTCTTGACCATGCCAGTGGTGTTGGACCGCATTCCGCAGTCAGCCTACCGTGCCTTGTTGGTCGTGGGCATCGGCAGCGCGTCTTATTTCTTCATCGCGTCCACCAATTCAGTGCTCGATGAAGAGCAATACCTGCGGGATCAGACGGCAATGAACGCCGTCACCATCCAGCGGCTCACGGACATCCGCGACGCTCAATTGGCCTACAAGGAGGTCAACGGGGCCTTCACGGACAATTTTGATACGCTGTACGCCTTCATCAATGCTCCGTTGGTGCCGCTGAACTTCTCGATCGGCTCCTTCCACGATACCCTGCCCGAGGCCATGAGCTACGAAATGGGATTCGTCATCAAGCGTTCCGATGTTCCGGGCATCGCTGCGGAAATGGGATGGGCCGAACAGGATTTGATGGACAGCATCACGGCAGACGCCGTGGCCTTCAAGGTGCGTGACACGCTGTACACTTCCTTCTATGCGGAGAATTTCACACCGGAAAAGCGGGCGGACAAGAAGCTGTCCCCGGTGAACCTCGATTCATTGACCTTCAGCCCGACCTCAGGGGAGCGCTTCATGATCGATACGACTTATGTGAACCAGAGCGGAATGCGGGTGTGTTGCATCAAGGTGCAGGACCCGACACCGTTCGGCCGTTCGAACGTGAAGAAGGACACGCTCCGCTTCGGTTCGCTTGTGGAAGCCCATACGGATGGCAACTGGCGCCAATAAGGACCAACCCGATTTTTTGTTGACGGCGCTCGACGGCTCTCAGGAAGTGCCGGAGGGGGTCACCCCGCTGTGGGTCTTCGACTCGGGAGATACCGTGCACTGGCTGCGGACTTCGGAGGACCGGAGTGTGCTGCTCGAGGCGGGCCGGAAAGGCTGGAAGGCGGCCCCAGGTGCAGCGCGCATGAAGGAGCGGTCCGACTGGTTGGCCGAGCGGTTGACCGTCGATCCGGTTGGTGTTGTCACCTGGATGGCCGATGGTGCGGCAACGGTTGTGCCGGAGGCGCTGCGGGGTCAGGCCACGGATGTCGAGTGGCTGGAGGCCGAGACCGGATTGCGTCACCTCGGAACCGAGGCCCACGCCGTCGTCGGGTCCCCTTATCTGGTCATCCACGCGCCCGACCACAGCATGCGGCAGGCCTTGTCCATCTTGGCGCCCACCATTTCGTTCCGGCACCCCCGGGCGATTCTGGCCGAAGCTTTTCTGCGGGAAGAGCGCGATCGGGGCAGGGATGCCCTGGCCGTCCACCTGCGCGATGAATTGGTGGATTTGGTGTTGCTGAATGCCGAGGGCCTGCAAGCTTCGGTGTGCCATGCCGCCGCGACGCCGGCGGATGCGGTATACCGGGCCGTCCACCTGTTGGATACGCTTGGGTTCGGAGCGGATGTTGCCATTCAGTTGAGTGGCGATGTGAAACCGGCTGGGGACGTGCACCGCGCATTTGAACGGCATTTCAATACCGTGGATCTGCACTACGGGCGCTTCATTCCGGCCATGGGTGCAGTGACGGGACTCCATCGGCAGCATTTCCTGCCGCTCATCCAGCTCATCCGATGCGCGTGATCGGCGGCACGCTGAAGGGGCATCGGTTTTCACCGCCACGCCACTTCAAGGGGCGCCCCACGACCGATTTCGGTCGGGAGGGGCTGTTCAACCTCCTGCGTTCCCGCCTTGACTTGGAAGGACTGGAGGCGCTGGACCTGTTTGCGGGATCAGGTGCCGTGTCCTACGAGTTGGCGAGTCGCGGTGCTGTCGCCGTCACAGCTGTGGAGAAGGACGCAGGGTCTTGCCGCTACATTCAGAAGCAAGCCATGGACTTCGAACTCGATGCCATCCGTGTGTTGCGTGCCGATGCTTTTGCTTTCCTCGGGAAGGCGGTGACGCAATTCGACCTGGTCTTTGCGG
This sequence comes from uncultured Flavobacteriales bacterium, assembly GCA_938082505.1. Taxonomy (GTDB): domain Bacteria; phylum Bacteroidota; class Bacteroidia; order Flavobacteriales_D; family Sanyastnellaceae; genus UBA8752. The sequence continues at coordinate 65,684 of CALLLH010000023.1, read as the reverse complement.
ACCCGCCCTACACGGAGCCCCGGCTCGAAGCGTTGCCGGAAATGGTGCGCGAAGCGGGCTTGGTAGCCAAGGGTGGGTTTTTCGTGCTGGAGCATGGCGACCGCCGGGATTTCAGTGCCGTGGAAGGCTTCGTGGAGATGCGGAAATATGGCCATGTGCATTTCAGCTTTTTCGACTTCCATGCTTGATGGCTGAGACGGTGACCGTTTCTTGGTTCCGCAGCCGGTTGCCTTTCCGCTATCCCTTTACCACGGCCAAGGGCACCAAGACCCACCAACCGGCATTGATTGTCCGGCTGGAACAAGGCGGCTTCGTGGGGTGGGGAGAGGCGCCGGCGATTTCCTATTACGGTGTGACGGTGGACCGGATGGCGGCCGAGCTGGAGCAGGGCCGCCCGGCCATCGAAGCCCACATTCTCGGGGACCCCGGCGAATTCTGGTCATTCCTCACGGGGTTGTTTCCCTCCACCCCATTCTTGGTGTGCGCCCTGGACATGGCGGCCTGGGACCTCTGTGGAAAGAGGGAGCAGCGGCCCTTGATGTCGATGTGGGGATTGGACCCCAATGATGTGCCGATCAGCGACTATACCATCGGCATGGATGCGGTCCCGCGCATGGTCGAAAAAATGGCCGCCCTGAAATGGCCCGTGTACAAGGTCAAGGTGGGCGGAGCGGAAGACCTTGAGGTGCTGGAAGCATTGCGGGCCGGGACCGACGCGCCGTTCCGGGTTGATGCGAACGCGGCATGGGAGGTGGAGGAGGCCCTGGCGCTGTTGCCGCGCCTGACGGAGCTTGGGGTCGAATTGGTGGAACAACCCCTCGCCAAAGGGAATGACGCCGGGATGGGCAGGCTCATGGAAGCTTCGTCCTTGCCCCTGATTGCGGATGAATCCTGCGTGGCCGAATCGGATGTTGCCCGGTGTGCAGGCTTGTTCCACGGCGTCAACATCAAGTTGACCAAGTGCGGGGGCATCACCCCGGCGTTGCGCATGATCGGGCAGGCAAGGGCCTTGGGCATGCGGGTCATGATCGGTTCCATGAGCGAATCGACCATCGGTTCGTCGGCCATCGCCCACCTGTCGCCCCTGGTGGACTTCCTGGACAACGATGGGACGCTGCTCCTCGACGGGGATGTGGCCACGGGGCTGCAGCAGGTCGAAGGGAGGCTGATGCCGTCGGGCTTGCCGGGCCTGGGCGTGGAGGTCCAGGCTTTTGATGGAGACCACTGATTCGCGGTTCCCTGAGGGGCGTGTTGTGCATTCCTTTGTTTCTGCAAGGCTTGGTTGTCCTCATTTGAGTTTCTTTGGTTCCACAGAAGGCGATTCCGATGAGCAAAACCCCATGTCGTGCCGTATTTCCCGGTTCGTTCGATCCCATCACCCGGGGCCACGAGAACATCCTGCGCCGGGCAGCAGGCCTGTTCGATGAGGTTGTGCTGGCCATAGGCGTCAACCAGGACAAACAGGGCATGTTCCCGCTGGAGCAGCGGATGGCATGGTGCCGGGCGACTTTTGCGGATTTGCCACAGGTCCGGGTTACCTCGTTCGAAGGGCTCACGGTGGACTTCTGTCGCGCTCAGGGAGCCCGTTGGCTCATTCGCGGGGTTCGCAATGGAGGCGATTTCGAATACGAGCGGACCATCGCGCAGATGACCCGACACCTCGACCCCGATCTCGAGACCCTCATCCTGTTCACGGACCCTGAGTTTGCGCCGATCTCGAGCAGCGTCGTGCGGGACATCGCACACCACGGTGGCGATGTCAGCCGTTTCGTTCCCGATGCGGTTGAGGTTTGACGGTATGGTCTTCAGGGGTGTTCCGATGGTGCTCTTGAGGCGGGGTGTTGGCTTGACCTGCCTGTTGTTTGCGTTGGCCCTGGGTGTCGAAGCGCAGCAGGTGGTTGGATTTACCCTGCCGGGCATGGAAAACCGGCCGTATCGGTGGAGAGAAATGCACCCCTTGACGGGGACCTACAGCGTGATCGAGGAGGGCCAGGTGGGCATGGAAGGGGACATCAGGTTGTCGTGGCCGGAGGATGGCCGCCTCCATTTCCTGCTGCTTGAATGCGGAGGGGTGCAATGGATGTTGCCCATGGGGGGAGGAGATCCCGGGGCTGCGGCTCTCGCGGTTCCGGAGAAGGGAGGGGCTCCCTTTTCGCAGCGGCCTGGAGGCGTATTGTGGACAGGGGATGATGCCGAAGCGCTGTGGTCGCCCGTGGCGGTTTCCAAGTTCGAATCCCTGTTGTCCGAGACCCGCGAACGGTTGGCACCTGCGTTGCAGCAAGCGATGCTGTGGGGAGCGACTTCCTCGGATGCGAAAGAGCGGGTGGGGGGAACCGTAGGGGCTCCAATCGGCGAGGGCCCTGTCGGGCCGGTGGACATGGATTCCCTGTGCGCTGTCCACACGGCCTCATTCGTCGGCGCTGCGGATGACCTGTTGGACCGCTGTCCCGGTCCCGTTCGCGCCTATCTCGACGTGCGCCGCTGGGAGGTCTTGCCTGAGTTGAGTCCGGATACGTTGGCGCGGCTTCGTGGGGAATGGACTGCGATGGAAGCCCCCGATCCCTGCGATGCGGCTGCGGTGACGTTGTTCCGCATTGGGATCGGTCGATTCGCTGTGTATGACGCGCTGTCAGAGGATGCGCTTGAACGGCTCGAAGCGGCCTTGCTCGCGGGCGATTTAGCGCGCCTGACCGAGGCGTCCGCCGTTTTTTGGGGGGTGCCGGATCACCGCAAGACCATGGCGTGGTTCCTGTCTGAGGTCGGGGAGGGCGCCTGGGGATGCCGACCGTCGAGGCGGTTCAGTCCTGACCGTCCCTTGCTGGAAGGTGTTGTGGATCTGCTCGAACATTGTGCCGAGGATGACCTGTATGGCCCTTCAGCACAACGATTGAAGCAGCGGTTTGTGACCCGATCGGCTTTGCCGGATCAACTCCGTGCCTTTGCGGGCAGTGGGGACCTCATGGCGATGGAGGAAGTGGTGGGCTCGGGGCCCGCTCTGTGGCTGTGGGTCGATGCGGGTGCGCCGAGTACACTGGTTCAGTTGCAGGTGCTGGAGCGGATGCTGGCGGACGCGCAGACGAACCGCCGCGGATCGTTGTCCAGGGACCTGACGTGGGTCGTGGTCGATGCCGGCATGGACTGGCTGGCGTTCGAACGGTTGGTGCGTGAGGTGGCTTCCCGCCATGGTGGATTGTCACGCATGCCTTACACCCTCCTGCATTCTGGTGGAGACATCCGATGGACGGAGGCGTTCGAACTGCGCACCCTGCCCGCGATGCGCCATCACGGCCCTAAACTGTCGCCCGTTCGGGAGGAGCCCCCCCTCCCGGGACCCGCGCTCATCGATTGGCTCTCCAGGCGCTCATGAGCCGGGCGATGTTGCCATAGGCCCGAGGCTCCAATGCGGCCACTTCCTCCGGCAAGGCCCAACGCACCTCCGTGATCCCTTCCTCTGTTTGCGGGATGGGTGTGACGTCCTCTGAACCGGGTCCGGGGCGCATCGTGAACCAATGGGTCACCTTCATCCATTGAAGATCGGCACCATAGAGGTGGTGCGTCATTGCAAAAGGGGCGAGGACCTCAGGGCGGGGCACACCGCATTCTTCCTCGACCTCACGGGCGGCGGCAGTGGGCAGGTCCTCACCAGGCTCAACCTTGCCTTTGGGGAGGTCCCAATGTCCCAGTCTGTGGATGCACAGCAGGGCGCCTCTCGAATCGGAAAGCAGTCCGCCGGCTGCAACCACATCCCGGGAGTGCACCCTCATGGCTGCCCAAGCCGCCTCGAGATTGGCGCACCGCAGCCAGACATGGTCCCGCTCGGCGAGCCATTCCGGTGCGGAGGGCATGGGCCCAACCGCATAATCCACGACATGTGCCTCCGCATCGGGCGCCACCTTCATTTCGGCCAATGTGAGCCGCCGTGGACCACAATCCACGTCATACCTTCGTGCCATGTCTCTTTCGTTGGATGAGCGCCGGAAAGTAGCAGAATCCCTGTTGCGTATCAAGGCGATTCAATTGGCCCCTGAAGATCCCTTCACCTGGGCGTCCGGATTGCGTTCTCCGATCTACTGTGACAACCGCATGGCGTTGAGTCATCCGTCTGTCCGAACCCACATCCGCCAACAGATGTGTGCCCTTGTGGAGTCCTTGCATGTGAAACCGGACATGATTGCCGGAGTGGCGACCGGAGGCATTGCCTGGGGGGCCTACGTGGCCCATGAACTCGGATTGCCGTTCTGCTATGTGCGCGGTGAGGCCAAGGGCCATGGAAAAGGGAACAGGGTGGAGGGAGACCTCGGCAAGGCCCACAATGTGGTCGTGATCGAAGACCTCATCAGTACCGGAAAATCCAGTCTTTCTGCAGTGGAAGCCCTGCGGGCCGAGGGGCTTGAGGTCAAGGGCATGGTCGCCATTTTCACCTATGGATTCACCCTTGCGGCCGACAATTTTGCTGCTGCTGGCTGTTCCCTGGAGACACTGAGCGATTATCCGACCTTGATTTCAGAAGCAGCCCAAAAGGACTACCTCACGGAGAAGCAGGCCGAGACGCTGATGCTCTGGAAGGAAGATGCCGCCGCATGGAGCCGACGGTTCGAGGAAACAGTATCCAAAGAGGGCATGGCTGAATGACGGAGATCCGCAGCCGTGAAGTCGAAGTGTCGCTGTCCGCTGAGGACCTGAAGGCACACCTCTGCGATTTGCGGAACCTGGAACCGTTGTTGCCTCAAGACAAGGTGAGGGGATTCTCCGGTTCCGAGGACGAGGTGGCCTTCAAAATCCAGGGCGGCCTCGAAATCCGGCTGACGCGCACTGCTGCGGAATTTGATCGAGACACGCTGCGGCTGCAGGGTGGTGGGGCCCCGTTCCCATTTCATCTCGATTTGAAGGTGACAGCCGATGGAGCGGGTTCCAGGGCCTCCGTGCTGTGTGAGGCCGACCTGAACCCCTTTCTTCGGATGATGGTCCAGAAGCCGCTCGAAGCCCTGTTTCAGCACATTGCGGGAGCCGTTCAGGACAAGTTCGGCGGCAGCTGAGCATCACGCCTTCCCGGGATGGAGAATTACGGCTCCAAGCCCAACCATCCGACCTCACCTGGAGAAAAGCAGTGTTGCTTCCCGTCCGTGGAGACGCACAACCTGCCTTCGAGATCGATCGACTCGAGCACGCCCCGAACCGGCATCCCATCCAACTGCCAGCGTTGAGCCCGTCCCCATCCATGGAGCCGCTGGTGGAACAGCTGCAACAGGGCTTCCGGGTGCCCCATCTGCGAGCGTCTCTTTTCGATGCGGTCCAACACGGCCAAGCGCAGTGCGGCCAGCATGTCAACCGGGGTCTCTTCTGCCGCAAGGAGCCGTGTCGCATTGGGATAGGGAGGCCGTCCCGACAGGTTGATGCCAATGCCGATGACAGCGGATGACCATTCTGCGCCGCGCCAGCTGTTCTCGATCAGAATGCCGCCTGCCTTGTGGCCCCGCCAGAAAATATCGTTGGGCCATTTGACTTGAAGGGCCTCGCCACCGACCCTTGGAATCGTGGCTTCCACGGCTTCGAGGACACCCAGACTGACGGCGAGGTTCAGGGCGAACGGGGTTGTGGAAGGCAATTCCCGGGTCAGGATGAGGGTCATGGCCAGGTCCCGGCCCGCTTCCTGCGACCAGGGGCGGTGTTGTTGGCCCCGTCCCGCCGTTTGGCGGTCCACGGTAATGGCCACGTGGTCCAAGGTGCCGCCCGGTGCCGCGCGCAGGGCCTTCAACGCAGCAGAATTCGTACTGTCCGTTTCCGGCCATTCACACAAGGTCCAACGGCCTGGGAACGAGCAAGAGGCAGGATCCTCCCCCATGGTTCGGGAGAGGTGTTCAATGATGGCAGTGCGCGGGTGCTCCACGGGGGCTATTTTAGCGCATGGTGGAAGAACCGCAAGCACAACCCGATCCGCGAACCTACGCGACTGTCCCACGGGAGGCCCCAGATCGCACGGGCGGTCCCTCCACTGATGCTCTGGTTACCGCCATTGTGCAGGGGATACAGGAGGTCAAGGGAAAGGACATTTGCATCGTCGATTTCGGGACCATTCAAAACAGTGTGGCCGCGCGGTTCATCATTTGTGAGGGACAATCGAACACGCAGGTGGAGGCCATTGCGCGCAGCGTGGAGGAATTCACCGAAAAAGCCCATGATGAGTCTCCCTGGACGAAGCAGGGGTTGAGGGGTGGCCAATGGGCCCTGCTCGACTACTCGGACGTTGTGGTCCATATTTTCCACAAGGATTGGAGGGGCCATTATAGCCTGGAGGAATTGTGGGCAGATGCGCAACAGCAGCGGTTGCCCGACCCTGAGGACCGCGCCCCCGACCCGGAGGACTTCCCCGAGTACTGAGGATCAGCGGAAGATGAGCACCGTGTAGGTGTGAACGAGGGCGAGGGCAAGTGTCAAGGCTGAGAGGCCCACGTGGTAAGGCAGGTATTCCTTGATCTTGTCATGCCCGTTCATCAAGGAGCCGAAATGGGCCGCGCCGAGCAGCGAGAGGGGCAATGCGGCGAGCAGGCCCCAACCCAGCGTGAGGCTGTGGGCCAGGACGGCAATCGGGAGCAGGATGGCGACGCGGAGATGCCAGTCGATCCAGCGGCCCCATTGGCTGCCTGTGCGCTGGAAGATGACACGCCCCAAGGTCAGCCCCCATTGAAACAGGACGAGCATCATGATGATGATGCCGGTGGTCACCTGGTAGGTGTCTTCAGATTGGAAGGCAAGCCAGGACTTTTCGTCCAGGCCGAGCAGCGAACCGAGGATGAGTATGCCCGCTGCCGCCCATGCGAGATACCGCGATAAATTTCTCATCTGACTGCGGTGCGCTGTGCGAGCCGGGACAGGATATGAGGCCCGGATAGGTCGTCGATGGAATCCCGCAGGGTGGCATAGTCCGGAATGAACAGGCCGGTGGATGGCCAGGCTGGTCCGATCGCTGGCTTGGACGCGGGGTCCAATTGTTCGAGTTCTTCGAGGTATTGGGACCACACAACGGATACGCCGGCCCGGTATGCGCCGAGCATGGCCATGAACCCATCGGTGGTGACGGAATCATGGGGGTAGGACCACGTGGTCGCCCCCATGATGTCGCCCAATTCCCAGTCGACTTTTGGAGACTGTTCGTGCGCATTGTGGCAACTGACGCAGGGCCCGGCACTCGCGAAATCAGGAAACATGCTCACCTGGCTTCCGGAGCCGGGATCCTGAAAATGCTTCGGAAGGGAGTCGCTGCGCATGGCCGCAAATGCCTCGGCTTGCTTTCCGGTGAAGAGGTTGGACCCTTCAATCGGGAAATCTGAACCGAGGAACAGGCTCAATGGGACGTCAGTTCCGGCCAGGTGAAGGGCTACGCCCCTCAGGAACAGGGCCGGCAACGGGCCGGCAATGACGTGTTGCTCGGCCCAATCCTCACTGAACGCCAACCCCTGCTGTTTTCCCTTGCCGACGATGGCTTTGGTGAAGAGCGTCCGGGTCATGTCGTTTTCATGGGCGAGCAGCGACAAGGCTTCCTGCGCTGACATGGTCATGCGTTCTTTTTCGCCTGAATCGAGTGGCACGGGCGCCGAGGCGAAGAGGTAGGTCAGAACGGCAGCCCCGCCCAGAATGGTGAAGGTCCAGAAGCGGACAGGTCGTGACGGGGAATTCATCGCAGCACGATTGAAGGGTTGATTTGGATGGAAACCCAGCCCCATTGTTGCAGGTGTTCTGCTGCATCCCCGGACGATTCGATAGGCAGGTGGCCTTGGCGATCGATGTGGGTGGTGGTGGGGTCGAACAACGACCATCCCGCAAACCAGCGTATGCCTTCCTTTTCCTGACCGGTCAACCAGAGGTCGAGCTCATTGCCCAGCAGGGCATCGCCGCCGTAGGTTCGGAAATGGTGGAGGGTGGCGCCTCCTTGCAGGCGCTTGGCATAGATCGGGAACTGTCTCGTCAGACGCAGGTCGGTCAGGCCATCCGTTGACGCGCCGACATAGAAATGGTCCATCCAACCGTAGAATTTGTGGTTGGTGCCCAGCAGGGGCTGAAAGGCCTGCCCGCTGCGGCTGTCCGACAACAGGTCGCCACCGATCTTCCAGACGCCGCCATCCTTTCCCTTGCGCTGGGCTTCGCAAGCGATGAGGTGTCCGGAACCCGCTCCTTCCTGCCATTGAAGGTGGGTTTCCGTCCGGATGGACCCCTGATCGCCCAAGGCCCAGTAACCGGTCAATCCGGTTGTGAATGCCTGGAATTCCGTGTTGCTTTTCTGGTCGAACGAGAAGAGGCTCAATCGGTGGCGGTCAAATCGCCATTCATGGTGGGCAATGAAGCGCGACGTTTCCGCCAACTCATCCCAAGTGTAGAGGATGGACGTCCGGCTGGATTTCCCCTTTCGATCGAGGCGTATACCATCCAGAAAACGTCCGGGATTCGCCCAATTGGCAGCACCGATCACCCGGCCTCCATCGAAGTCGACCATCTGTCGTCCGACCTTGACCGACAGGGATGGACTGAAACGGTAAGCTCCCCATGCTTCCGCTGCGCCTGCGTTGCCCTGGGTGTTTCCTCCGGGCTGACCATAATTCCGGACATCCTGGAATTCGGCCTTGAATGAGAGGCGATTCCAAGAGCCGCTGATGCCGATCCTGTTCCGCTGGACTGTGGTCAATGCTCCTTCCGCTTCGGAAGTTGAGGACAGTCTGTATCCATCCCGCCATTCCGAACGGACACGCAGTTCCGCATTCAGGGTCAAAGTCGTGTCTCCCTCACCGGACGCGGCAAAGGCGATGCCGGGCATCATGGAGAGTAAGAGGCTGAGCGAACGGATCATGGTGCTGATTCGGCGTTGTATTCTTTGGTGCTGCTGTACGGATCTTCACCCCCGTCCAAATACCGGAGGATGGCCTCTGATTCAATCGCGTCCCTCAAATTCCGGGGTACTTCGGCGATGTGGTTTCCATGGAAATCGTGGCATTGCATGCAGGTTTCCCAAGATTCGGCTTCCAGCAATTCTGCGTGGCTCGGTGTGATGGGGTCGAAAGAGACCTCCATGTCGCCATGGCATTGTTGGCAGAATTCTGCTCCCGTATTGGCGACCCTCACTCCATTGTGCTCGCCGTGGCACCCATTGCATTCATGGACGGAAAGCAAATTCCGTTGGTCGGCAAAACGGGGTTCGAGAAAGCGGGATACGGGGTGCGTGTCATTGGGTCTGTCGTGACATTGCATGCATGCCGCGTTGTCCACGACGGAAAATCCGACGGGCACCCAATCGCCATCGTGCATGCCCAACAATGTCTTGGCGTTGTGCCCCAACTGCTGTCGCATCGAACCGGGTGCTTCCTTGTGGCAAGCATTGCATTCAAGGCCGTCGTGTCCCGTGTTCATTTCCCCTTTTGCCTTCCATCCACTGCCGGGGGGTAAATTCCAGAAGCCCAAGGAGAGTGCAGCACAGACCAGGGCCAAGCTGACGATTTCTGCGCGGCCCCTTCGCGCAGGACGGATGACAGGAGCCGGTCCATCCAGGGGCTGGCTGATGCACGAGAGGATGTTGGCCCCAGCGCTTTCCTCCTTCATTCCGCAGAGGACCCGACCGGATTTCAAGTGGACTTCACAGGCCCCGCATACCCCCACCTCGCAGGCACTGGGGATGGAGATTCCTTCACGCCGCGCTGCGTGCAGCATGCTCATCCCCTGCAGGGCGCTGACCTTTTGTTTGCCACTCCACCAGCCCTTCCAGTAGAATGCATGCGAACTGGAGGAGATCTGACCCATGTCCAATCCGTACTTCTCGGTGGTGATGGCCGCATCGTCAATCCCCAAGGCCTTGAGATTGTCAAGGGCAGCATTGACCAAGCCCGGTGGCCCCGATACGTAGTATGCCGTGCCCTCCTTTTGGTGGGCGCCGATGGCCGCTTCAATTTTCCTGTCGAAGACTTCAATCAGACGGATGTATCCCCGTTCATCCAGTTTGCGGAATGAGGCACCGTACATGGCCTCCTCCGGCGCAGCATTGGCGTAGATGATGGTGGGAATGTTGCCTTGGTCAAACAGCTTGTCCAGCAGACTCCGGACCGGGGTGATGCCGCTTCCCCCGGTGATGAAGACATGGTTGTGGCGGTCTGGAAGGAGGGTGAAGGCACCAAAAGGGCCAGCCATGCTCGCCTTGACGGGCTTCTCAAGCTGGTTCAGGAAAGCGGAGATGCCCCAGTCTCCGTTTTGCTTGACCCCGAGGATGACCCCTTTGCCTTCCTGTCGGACGATGGAGAATGCGCTCCGCTTGACCTGGGAACCCAGATTCAACTCGAGCACGACGAACTGCCCGGCGGAAAATTCGATTTCTCCCACCCTCGGCAATACCGCGACCTCTACCGATCGGGGGGTCAGCTGGTGTCGGGGATGGATGGTGACGGAAGTCCACACAGGCAGTTTGATTCGCCTCCAAATTAAGAAATGGGTGGCAGCCTTATGAGCGGTTGGCAATTGTGAATTTTCCCTCCCGTTGGATGATTCCAAGGCGCCACCTGCGCCCTCCTTCGTAGTTTCGCTTTGGCCTGTGGATGTTCTTGCGTTTGAAGCGAACAGAAATGGAGCGCCCTCGGTTGAGATAGAGCATGGAAGAGCAACAGAACGACAAGAAGCAGGCACGGCCAAACTTCAATTTCTATTGGGTGTATGCGGGCATAGGGGCCTTGCTGATCGCCATGATTCTCTCGGGTGGAGCCGGTGGAGGTTCGGGTACCGTGGGCTTTCAGGAATTGGTCGGCAAGGCCGAGCGTGGTGAAATCAGCAGGATCAGCCACAACGGCATGATGGCAGAGGCCTGGTATACGGATGCTGCCCGTGACTCCATCATGAAGGACAGCCCCCAAAGTCCATTGGGAGGGGGCTTGTTCAAGGGCGCTGATCTGATGGTCGAGATTCCGCCTTCCGAAAAGAACATTGACCGGTTGGATCAGCTATCGGCCGATGACGCAGTGGAGGTCCGATACGAGCGGCCCAATGAATGGGGACAACAGCTGGTCTTCTACATCATCGTCCTCGCCGTCATGGTGGGGGTGTGGATGGTCCTGATGCGCCGTCTCGGTGGCGGAGGAGGGGCCGGTGGGCAGATTTTCAACATCGGCAAATCGAAAGCCCAGCTGTTCGACAAGGAAAACTCCACCCAGATCAATTTCAAGGACGTAGCGGGACTGGAAGGGGCCAAGGAGGAGTTGGCCGAGATTGTGGAGTTCCTCAAGAATCCGCAGAAGTACACGGACCTGGGCGCGAAGATTCCTAAAGGCGCCCTGTTGGTGGGCCCACCGGGGACGGGCAAGACCCTCCTTGCAAAGGCTGTCGCGGGCGAGGCACAGGTGCCTTTCTTCTCTTTGAGCGGCTCCGACTTCGTGGAGATGTTTGTCGGGGTGGGGGCGAGCCGGGTGCGCGACCTCTTCAAGCAGGCCAAGGACAAGAGCCCCTGCATCGTCTTCATCGATGAGATCGATGCCGTGGGACGTGCCCGTGGGAAAAACGCGAGCATCGGGTCCAATGACGAGCGGGAGAACACCTTGAATCAGCTGCTTACCGAGATGGATGGTTTCGGCACGAACAGCGGTGTCATCATCCTTGCGGCGACGAACCGCGCCGACATCCTCGACAGTGCCTTGATGCGGGCGGGCCGTTTCGACCGACAGATTTATGTGGACATGCCCGATTTGAAGGAGCGGGAGGCCATTTTCAAGGTGCACCTCCGTCCGTTGAAGAAAGACGAAACGATTGACGTGGACTTCCTCGCGCGCCAGACCCCTGGATTCAGCGGAGCCGACATTGCGAACATCTGCAATGAGGCCGCCCTGATTGCCGCAAGGCGAGACGCGGGAAAAGTCGGCAAGCAGGATTTTCTGAATGCCGTGGACCGCGTGGTTGGAGGGCTCGAGAAGAAGAACAAACTCATCACGGTTGGGGAGAAGCGGACCATTGCGTTCCACGAGGCAGGTCACGCCACCGTCAGCTGGATGCTCGAGCATGCTTCGCCCCTCGTCAAGGTGACCATTGTGCCCCGTGGCCAGTCGCTGGGTGCCGCCTGGTACCTGCCGGAGGAACGCCACATCACCACCACCGAGCAGATCTTCGACGAGATGTGCGCTGCCCTTGGGGGGCGTGCAGCGGAAGAACTGACCTTCGGCAAGATTTCGACGGGGGCCTTGAGCGACCTCGAGAAAGTCACCAAGCAAGCCTATGCCATGGTCAGCGTCTACGGACTCAACAAGCGCATCGGCAACCGGAGTTTTTACGACCCCAGGGCGGAGGCGACCTTCACCAAGCCCTACAGTGAGGAAACCGCTCGGGTGATTGATGAGGAGTCGGGTGCCATCATCGAGCGGGCCTATGCCAAGGCCCGTGAAATTCTCGAATTGCACAAGGACAAATTGGCCGCCCTCGCAGAGCGGCTGTTGGAGCGGGAGGTCCTCTTCAAGGAGGATCTCGTGGAACTGCTCGGTGAACGCCAATGGGAGTCCAAAGTTTTGGATGGGGTTCAAGTCGGTGCCCAATCCGTGGAGGTGGAAGAAGAGGCTGGTGCAGAGCCAGCCGGAGAACCGGATGTTTCCGGTGAGCCGACTGGTGGAGCTGACGAATCCGCGGGAGCGGAAACCGCTTCTGATGCGGACGAGAACGCGGCCTGAATGGAAGGATGGACCCGAATTCTGGTTGAATCTCAGGCTTTTCGTGCTGAATTGATGCGGAATACCCTGGAGGGCGCGGGAATTCCTGCAGTCGTCCTGAATCAGCGGGACAGCAGTTACGGTTTTGGTGAACTCGGTGTATGGGTGCCGTCGGAACACGTGGAGCGTGCCCGGGAAGTGCTCGGGTTGGCCCCAGGGGCGTCTTGATGCGGAGTGAATTTTTCATCCGTTCCGCTACGGGTGCGGTATTGGTGTCGGCGATTCTGGCGGCCATCCTCGGCGGTCTGTGGACCTGGTCGGTGCTGCTGTTCGTTCTGTTCTGCGTGGGTTGGCAAGAAGGGAGGGATGCCCTCAAGGCAGCCTGGCCTAATCTGTCGACTCCGGCGATCGTGCTCCGGAGCACCTTCATGGTTGCCCTGCCGGTGGCAGGCCTGTTCGGGATCGGGTGGAACGATGGCTCCTATCATCCCATGTTGCCTCTGGGTTGGTTCCTCTTGTTGTGGACCAACGACACGGCGGCCTACATCTTCGGCCGGCTCTTTGGCCGCCACAAGCTGGCCCCCTCCATTTCGCCGGGCAAAACCTGGGAGGGGTGGGCTGGCGGAGCCGCGGCTACCATGGCCTTGGCGTTGGGCGTCATGGGGCATGCCCAAGCATGGGCAGGCCTGTCCTCCGGACAATGGGCCGTTCTGGGTGCCGTGGTTTCGGTTTTCGGTCCTTTGGGTGACCTGCTTGAAAGTGCATTGAAACGGAAGGCGGGCATCAAGGATTCGGGTGCCGTCCTCCCGGGACATGGGGGGGTCCTCGACCGGTTCGATTCCCATTTTATTTCTGCACCGATTGCAGCCTTGCTGTTGCAGGTTTTCTGATTTTCGCGCCATGTATATCCACCCGGCGGGCTACCGCGTCATCCTTGTCTTCTTTGCTGTTGTTGTCATCGTCATGCTCCTGGTGCATCGGATCCCCTCGATTCCAACGTGGGCGGAGGTGTTGGTCGGTGGTGCCCTGATGGTGCTGTGCTGTCTGGTCTTGTGGTTCTTCAGGATTCCCCCGCGGCCCTTCAATGCGGCACCCAATGAGGTGACGTCGGTGAGCGATGGCAAGGTGGTATTGGTCGAGGAGGTCGATGAACCCGAGGTCATTGGTGGGAGGGCCATCAAGGTGTGTGTATTCCTGAGCATTTTTGACGTGCACGCCCAGTGGGCGCCGATTGGGGGCGACCTGGAGTATTTCAAGTACCATGCAGGCGAATACCTCGTGGCCTGGCATCCCAAGTCTTCCGTGTTGAATGAGCGGACCACCTTCGGTCAGCGGACGCCTCATGGTTTGGTCGTGTGGCGTCAGATAGCAGGGGCTGTGGCCCGGCGCATCCGTTGGTTCGTGGAAGAAGGGCAGTCGATTGAGCATGCCCAGGAATGCGGCTTCATCCTGTTTGGTTCGAGGATTGATCTCTATTTGCCGTTGGATTCGGAAATTTTGGTCGAGCCGGGCGACCGTGTGGTGGCGCGTTCGACGGTGTTGGCCCGGTTGCGTTAAGTGTCTTAACTTCCGCCATTCAGCAGGGAATTGTCCCTAAGCAACCTGAACCAACCATGCGAATCGCAACCCTTACGCTGGCCGCGCTGTGTGCGGCATTCACGGCCGTGCAGGCCCAGAGTTTCCAACGCCTCGACGCTGCCCATCAAGTGCAGGCTCCCGTTCCCACGACGAACATGACGGGAGAGGAGATCATTCCGTATCAGCCCTTGACGTCGCAGAATGTCGGCGACATCGACCACCTCCAATTGCGGGAGATGGTCATCCAACGACAGGTGATCGGCTACACCCAGTACGACCTCCAGTCCAACTACGCGGTGGACGACCGTGTGGTGAGCTCCAGTGGTGGAGTCAGTGCTGGTTGGATCCAGTCTTTGGAGACTTCTCCCTTCAGTGACCGCGGTACGGGTTACAACCACAAGAATCCGGATGTCGAAGCCGATTGGGGAGAGATTCCCTACGACCGCATCGAGGACGTCCGCATCGGATGGCCTTCATTGGGGCACCTGGCCAATGGCAGTGAATTTGCCCTGAGTCATGCCAGCACGGGGGGGCTCACATTCACCACCCGGGATGCCATCGGCAGCGGTGCGTGGGTGACTTCCACATTGCCCGCCTTGCAGGATGAGGAGACCGGTTCCGATATCTGGCACCTGTGGCCGCGCGCTTCGGTGGGCGGACCCGATGGCAACTCCATCCACGCCATTTGCATCACCGCCCCGGTGGGCAATGGGGGCGTGCTCTACAATGGCCAGGACGGTGCCCTGGTCTACATGCGGTCCACGGATGGTGGCGCCAACTGGGACATGCAGACTTTCGCCGAACTCGACACTTCGAGCTTCCCCGCAGGCATGGTTGCGGACTCCTATGCGATCCACTCCGATGGTGCAACGGTGGCGTTTGCTTGCTTCAACGGTTTCTACGACACGTTCGTCATGATTTCCGAGGACAACGGAGAGACGTGGACCTACGAGACCGTGATCGATTTCCCGGTCGACAACTACATCGTGGATTCCGGCGCGTTGCTCGACACCGCCATCGCTGATGCCGTGGATGCCAATGGCAACGCGATGTTCCTGAACTCCGACCGCGCGGGCGACGTTCTTGTGGATGACGGGGGCGGCGTGCACGTCTTCTTTGGCGCCATGTACTACGCCGACAGCGACACTACGGACGGCACCACGAGTTACTATCCCTACACCAACGGTCTGGAGTACTGGCGCAACGACATGGGGCCGGACACCAGTGTGACCATCGCCTACGCCTACGACATCGATGAGAGCGGCACCCTCGATTTTGAAGACGACATCGCTGGTTATTTCGTGAGCATCAGTTCACAGCCTTCTGCCGGTCAGGTCGTCGAGTCCAATACCATCGTGGTGGCCTACAGCGCGTTGATGGAGAATTTCAGCACGGGTGTACAGAATTACCGGCACTGCTATGTGGTCCACTCCACCGACCTCGGGGAGACCTGGAATTCGGAGACGGCGTGCGATGTGACGCCCGACCTCGACTTCGACCTGATCGAGAGCGTATTCCCTTGTATTCCCCAGCGCATTCAAGGGGGACAGCTCAACCTGACCTATCAAAGCGACTTCGAGCCCGGATTGCACGTTCGCGGGGACGAGGATCCCATTGACATCAATGACATCATCGCGCTCGCCATCAACGTGGAGGACCTGGATGATTGTGCCGAAGTGGAGATTGAGGATTACGTCAATGTGGGTGAAATCGACGAGGTGGGCTTCGGACTCTTCCCGAATCCTGCAGATGCCGTGGTGGAGATCGTCCTCGACGATCTGTTGCTCGGTGCTGAGGTTCGCATCCGCGACATGGGCGGCCGTCTGGTCCGCCAGACGCGCATCCAGGGCAAATTGGCCCGGTTGGATGTGTCTGACCTGACCCCTGGCATCTACACCGTGGAGGTCAGTGGCTCCGGTGCGCGCAGCATCGAGCGTCTGTCCATCCGCTGATCGCAGATGGCATCCAGGCGGTTGTTGGTGGAGGTCCTGTCCATTGGCGATGAATTGCTGATTGGACAGACGGTCAATACCAATGCCGCCTGGATGGGCCGTCTCCTCGAGAATGAGGGGTGGCGCGTCAACCGTTGTGTGGTCGTTTCGGACGACGAGGAGGCCATCCTTGAGGCCCTTGCAGACGCGGAGTCCCGCGCGGAATTGGTGTTGTTGACCGGAGGCCTTGGCCCGACCCGGGACGACATCACCAAGCACGTCCTGTGTCGTCATTTCAAGACCCGCCTCGTGCGCCATTCCGCCATCGAGGAGCGCATCGTGGCCTGGTTTCAGCGCCGGGGCCGTGAGGTGCTGCAGGTAAACCGGGACCAGGCGCTGTTGCCCGAGGCCTGCACGCCGCTCGACAATGCGCTGGGAACGGCCAGTGGCATGTGGTTCGAGCGGGACGGGGGTGTGACCGTTTCCATGCCGGGGGTGCCCTATGAAATGGAGCACATCATGGAAAGCGGGGTGTTGCCCGCCATGAGGCAGCGGTTGACCTCCACGGGAAGGCGGCCCCAGCGTGTGCACCGCTCGCTGCTGACCATGGGGGCCGGAGAGAGCCAACTGGCGGCCCGTATTGAGGACCTCGAAACATTCTGGGAAACCCAGGGAATCAAACTGGCCTATTTGCCGAGTCCCGGTAGTGTGCGCATGCGCCTGACAGCAGAGGGTGCAGCGGTCGCCCAATTGGATGAGGCCCATGCGCAAATCTTGAGGCGGATTGCCGAATGGGTGGTGTCGGAGGATGGATTGAGGGTGGAGGAGGAGCTGGCCCACCTGTGGAAAAGCCAAGGCTGGACGCTTGCGGTGGGGGAGAGTTGCACGGGAGGTGGGCTTGGAGCCCTGATCGTGGCCAGTCCCGGGGCCAGTGCGTATTTCCTCGGTGGTGTGCAGTCCTATTCCAATGCAGCCAAGACTGAGATGTTGGGGGTCAAGCCGGAGCTCATTGCCCGGCATGGGGCCGTTTCAGCGGAGGTGGCCCGAGCGATGGCCGAAGGGGTCCGACAGCGTTTCGGCGCGGACTATGCAATCGCCATCACTGGAATTGCGGGGCCGGAAGGCGGAACTGAAGACAAACCGGTAGGGACCGTACACATGGCTTGTGCAGGGCCTTCAGGCACCCAAAGTGCGGCGCACAGTTTCGGTCGGGACCGCTCGCGCAACATCGCCATGAGCATTCGGGCAGCCTGCCAATTGGCGCTGGAGACCGGCAGGATAGCGTCCAAGACATCAAAAGCGGCGGCAGGGGTTGCGGATTCACTCTGAAAACCGCACCTTTGCACTCCCGAAAAATTCGGGTTACATCAAACCACTTCGGAACAGGAGTCCCATGAGCCGCATTTGCCAGTTGACCGGAAAGAAGGTGATGGTCGGAAACAACGTTTCCCACTCGAACCGCCGCACCAAGCGTCGTTTCTACCCGAACCTGTTCAAGAAGCGATTTTATGTGCCCGAGGAGGACCGTTGGGTGACCTTGCGCATCAGCGCTTCCGGTATCCGCAACATCAACCGATTGGGTGTTCTTGGAGCCATCGCCAAGGCGAAGGAGAAGGGGACCTGGACGGAGGCTTGAAGCCCGTTCCGTTCCTCGAATGAAAAAGGCCCGCTCATGTGGGCCTTTTTCATGTTGGATCGTGTGAGGAAACCGTTCAGTTGTTTCCCAGGATGATGGGCAGACCATCCTTGCCGCCGCCCACGACGACGACCTTTGAATTCGGACTCTCCGCCAGTTTCTGGGTGGCTTCGATGCCCTTCCAACGCAGCAGCTCATCCGAGATGCCCTCTGAAACGATTTCCTGGAAATCGCGGATGCCTTTGGCCTCGATCCGCTTGCGCTCGGCTTCCTTGGTTTCCTTTTCCAGGCGGAATTCATATTCCAGGGACTCCTGTTCCTGCTGAAGTTTCCGTTCGATGGCCTCTTCCAGGGTCTGGGGCAGGCGGATGTTGCGGATGAGGACGTCGTTCAGCTGTATGTAGTTGGCGGCGAGTTTCTCGCGCAGACGCTCCTCGATTCCATTCTGGATCTCCTCCCTTTTGGAAGTGTTGATTTCCTCGGGCAGGTATTTCGCAAAGATTTCCCGGGATACGGAACGCATCGACGGAATGATGACCATTTCTTCATAGCCGCGGCCCCTTTCCAGTTCCAACAAGCCCAGGTCTTCGATGACCGGCTCATGGAATACCGTCATGTCCAATTGAATCTTGAGCAGATTTGACGACAGGAGGTCAAGTTTCTGCTGGACTTCTTTCTGGCGCACTTCGTAGACCGAAATGCGGTCCCAGGGAGCCTTGAAATGGAAGCCTTGGCCGATCGGGGCTTCGGTGGGGTCGATGCCACCTGAGAAGGTCCTGAATATGAGGCCGGCATGGCCTGATGGTATGGTGAATGTGAAGGAAGACCAGCTGACGAGCAGGGCAACGAAAAGGCCCGAAACGAGGGCGACAAGTTTGAGTGGGCGGGAGGAAGTATCCATGGCTGCGAAGCTACGGGTGAACCCGCGTTCGCACGGCGGTCAATATGTGCCGGCCCAGCGCCTCACGACCCACTCCGCGCCCAACAGGGCAAGCAGGATCCAGGCGAGGGTTTTCCATTGGATGATGTCCTGCAGGCGCTCGGACCAGGTGCGTTCCGGTGTGAACCTGCCGGATGCCGTCATGGTGCGGGTCAGTTGCTCCAGGTCATTCGGGGATACGGCGATGCCACTGCCCGCCAAGGCCATCCTACGCAGGGTGGCGTGCTGGGCCGGTCGGCCATTTCTTTCCAGTTCCATGGCCCGCACTTCGACGATGCCGCTTCGCTCGAATGCGGTGCCGCCGATGTCCGTTCGTGCACGCCAGTTGTAGGTCCCTTCGGGCCATCGGCCGGCGTCGAGGGTGTACCCTCCGGCAGGAGCGGTGGAGAATCTGTAATTGAATCGGGTTCCTGCACTGTCGGAGAGTTCGAGCGCGATGTCCGCGCCTTCGAAAGGTTGCAGCGTGGCGTCGTAGGCCCTGGCCTGCATTTGCAACCGTTGGTCCTCGTTCAGGATGCGGGGTGCTTCGACCCTGAACCGGTCCACACCGGGGTCGGAAGTCAGGAATTGTGCCAGTTTGCCCACCAGGTCATCGAACAGGTCATGCGACCCCGATCGCAGGTAGCCCACCTGTCTCCAGCGCCAACTGCCTTCACCGAAGAGCACCATGCCGCGTCCTTCTGGCGTTTGGGTGACGGTCAGCAACGGGTCGTCGGTCAGGATGCCGCCGATGCGTTGAAACAACAGTGGCGTGTGGGCGGGGCCCCATTCCGCTTCTCCGAAGGGCGCCCTGAGTGGAGGCACTTCGGCAAGCCATTCCTCCATGCCCTCGGCCAGACGGAAATGCGGGAAAGCGGGATTCAAACCACCCCGTGGATCGGCTGTCAGGCCCTGCCTCACCGTGTTCAGCCCGAGGCCCATGCCGAGCCCGGCCAGGCTGCCGAACGAGGCCATGGGGTCCAGGATGACGCCCACCGGAATGCCTTGGCTTTGCATGCTGACGTAGGCGCCCGCTGCGGCAGCATCTCCGGGGTCGAAGGAAAAAAGGAAGGCGGCGTCCCAACCGGGTTCCTCATCGAGGGGAGGCAATGCCTTGAGGTCGTGGAGCACGACCTCGTAGTTGATGTTGCCGGAGAGGGCATTGGCCCAGGCTCCCTGATCCGGGTGGGGAGCGGGTCCAGCCAACAGGATGCGCTTGCGTCCTTCGATGATGTCCACCACGGCCGTGCGGCGGTTGTTCTCCGTATTGTCTTCCCCTTCCACGGCGCTCAGGGAGATTCGGTAGCGTTGTATTCCGGGGTTCTTCGCTGCCAAGATGAAGCGCACCGATTGGGGGGCACCACTGCCGTCGAAATTGACCTGCTCCGCCATGCTGACGCCGGGGCCGACAATGCGGACCTCAGCGTTTCCGCGGTACCCTTGGGCGCCCAATTCCACTTCGATGGGGAACTGGTTGCCGAGGCCCGCCACGTCATTGTGGAGCAGGCGAAGGATGCGCACGTCCTTGCGCAGGCTGGTGTCGCCCAACGTGACGAAATGCAGGGGGGCGGGAATTCTGCCGCTCAGTGCTTCCGGGTTGCGGCCCCGGTTGAATCTGCCGTCCGTGGCGACAATGACCGCACCGACAGGGGCACCGGCCCATTGGCCTTGGATGGTCTGCAGGGCGGAGGATAAATCGGTGGTGGGATCGTCGAACTCCAGGGCTTGCGCGGATTGGAGCGGGACGATGTCTGCGCCGAATCCGTAGAGGTGGATGTTGTTGCCCGGGTTTCCTTCATCCGAGGGCAAGGTGCCGAGCCACGAGCCGAGCGTGTCGTTCCATGCTGCATGGTCGGCGCCGATGGAGCGGGATTGGTCCTGCAGGACAATCAATGCGGGTTGCCTCGTCTGGCTTTCTTCTATGCGCAGGACCGGACGGAAGAGGAGCAGGACCAGGATGCAAAGGGTGAGCGCACGGAGGATGCCCAGTCCAGCGCGCAGGCCTCCGTGCAGGTGACGGTTGCCCTTGTCGATACGGTAAAGCAACGCGGCCGCCGCGACCACGAGGGTCAGGGCCAGCGCGACCTGCGGTAAAGGGGCATCGAGGAGGACGTCGCGCATGGGGCGCGAAGTTACATCCGCATGCCGCCGTCCACGGACAGCGTTTGGCCCGTGATGTAGGCGCTCATATCGGAACCGAGAAAGACGCAAGCGTCGGCGACATCCTCAGGACTTCCGCCCCGCTTCAGCGGTATGGCATCGCGCCACCCCTGGACGGTGGCCTCGTCCAATGCGCCTGTCATCTCGGTCTCGATGAAACCGGGAGCGATGGCATTGCAGCGGATGTTGCGGCTGCCGAGCTCGAGGGCCACGCTTTTGGTGAAACCGAGGATGCCCGCCTTGGATGCGGCGTAGTTGGCCTGTCCTGCATTGCCTTGGATTCCGACGACGCTCGACATGTTGATGATGCTTCCGGAACGGGCCTTGAGCATGGTGCGCAGGACGGCCTTCGTCAGGTTGAAGCAGCTCTTTAGGTTGACCTGCATGATCTCGTCCCACTGGTCTTCCGACATGCGCATCAGCAAGGTGTCACGGGTGATGCCGGCATTGTTGATGAGGACGTCGACCGTCCCGAAGGCCTCTACGACCTTGGCGACCAGTTCCTCACTCTCCGCCAGTGAGCCCGCGTCGGATTTGAATCCCCGGGCCGTGCCGCCGGCGGCGGTCAGTTCTGCTTCGAGCGCCCGGGCCTTCTCGTCGCTGCTGCGGTAGGTGAATGCCACGGTGGCGCCTTCCTGAACGAAGCGCTGGGCGATGGATTTGCCGATGCCGCGAGAGGCGCCGGTGATCAGGGCGATTTTGCCTTCAAGTAGGGCCATATCGTAGGATTTGGGGGGCAAGATAGCCGCCGTTCAAATGGGGTAGGGTAGTGCGGATTTCAGAGCAAATCGGCAGCCTCTGCAATGAGTTCAGCGATGTCCTTGACTTCGATGTCCCCCTCGCGGTTGGCATTCTTGATGCCATCGGTCATCATGGTGTTGCAGAAAGGGCAACCCGTAGCGACAACCTTGGCTCCGGTGGACAGCACATCGTCGGTCCTTTCATGGTTGACTTCGCGGTTCCCCTTTTCTGCATCCTTGAACATCTGGGCACCGCCTGCTCCGCAACAGAGGCCATTTTTCTTGCAGCGGCGCATCTCGACGAGGTCGGCATCGAGGGCTTGCAGTGCGGCCCTCGGTGCTGCGTATTCGCCGTTGCCCCTGCCGAGATAGCAGGGGTCGTGAAAGGTGATCCGCCGGCCTTTGAACGGTTGGCCGTCGGCGACCTTGAGGCGCCCTTCGGAGATGAGTTGCTGTATGAATTGGGTGTGGTGCAGCACTTCGTATTCACCTCCCAGTTCAGGATACTCGTTCTTGAGGGTGTTGAAGCAATGCGGGCAACCGGTGACGATGCGCTTCACGCCATATCCGTTCAGCACAGCGATGTTCTGGGCGGCCTGCATCTGGAAGAGGAACTCATTGCCTGCGCGTTTGGCGGGGTCACCGGTGCAGCTCTCCTCCGATCCGAGAACAGCGAAGGGGACATCGGCAGCGTGGAGTATGCGGGCAATGGCCTTGGTGATGCGCTTGGCCCGGTCATCGAAGCTGCCGGCGCACCCCACCCAGAAGAGGATTTCAGGGGTCTCTCCGCGGGCGGTCATTTCGGCGAGGGTAGGTACGGTCAATGCCATGATGGTCGTCTCAGGATTCGGCGGAAAGTTCCTCGGTCCATTTGCCGCGGTCTGCGGCAGGAAAAGCCCAGGGAGCACCGTTGTTCTCCACGTTGTTGAACATGGCCGTGATGGCTTCGGGGGCCTTGGAGTCCTCCATGATGAGGCTTCGGCGCATGTCCAGGATGATGCCCATGGGACTGATGTTGATCGGGCAGGCTTCCACGCAAGCCTGACAGCTCGTGCAGGCCCACAGCTCCTCTTCGGTGATGTAGTCTCCCAACAGCGCCTTGCCGTCGCCATCGCCCCAGGTTCCACCGGCGGCATCCAAGGCCTGGCCGATCTCCTCGATGCGGTCGCGGGTGTCCATCATGATCTTGCGCGGGCTGAGCAGCTTGCCGGTCGCATTGGCCGGGCAGGCGGATGTGCAGCGGCCGCACTCGGTGCAGCTGTAGGCTTCCATCAACTGCTTCCAGGTGAGGTCCTGGGCGTCCTTTGCCCCGAATTTCGGAGGCTCGATGGGCACCGCGCCCTCCGGTTCGGCAGGTGCGGCGAACGGATCCCCGGACATCATCAGGTCGACTTCTTTCTTTACCGCGGCCATGTTGTCCAACCGACCGGCCGGAGTGAGGTCGCTGTAGTAGGTGTTGGGGAAGGCGAGGAAGATGTGGAAGTGCTTGCTGTACGGCACGTAAACGAGGAAGGACAGGATTCCTGCGATATGGAACCACCAGGCGCCGCGCTCAATCAGGACGACTCCGCCATCCGAGAAGCCGGCGTAGAGGGGTTGCAAATGCTGACTTACCGGGAAGGAGCCTGCGTTGACGTAATGCTCGAGCCCCCTGGCTTGGGCAATGCCGTCCGCTGCATTCATGGAAAGAAAGGCGAACATGAGGAGCACCTCGACCACGAGGATGATGTTCGCGTCGTTTTTCGGCCATCCCTGCATCTCTGGACTTCGGAATCGGGCGATTGGCAGCACATTGCGCCGAACGAGGAAGACCACACAGGCGACCAGCACACCCAGCGCGAGCCATTCGAAGCATCCGATCAGGATGTCGTACACGCCACCCAGGTAGGGGGCGAAGACCCGATGGGTTCCGAACAGACCGTCGATGAGGATCTCGAGCACCTCGATGTTGATGAGGATGAAGCCTGCGTAGATGACGATGTGCATAAGGCCGGCTACGGGGCGCACCACCATCTTGGATTGACCCATTGCGACCCGGGCCATGGTGGCCCAGCGTTCTCCGGGACGGTCCGAGCGGTCCACGTCCTGCCCGAGTTTGATGTTCCTGCTGATTTGGCGGATGCGCCGCCCGAAGAGCGTGCCTGCCGTGATGAGCAGCGCGAGGAATACCAGTTGTCCGATCAGGTGGTCCATGGGGTGCAGGGTGCCGTCTGTTAATCTCCCGCTTCGGTGCGTTCGTCGAGTTCCTCCTGGATGAGCCGTTGCAGGCGCTCGAGTTCCCTTTCGCTGAGCTTCCGATTCTCCTTGCGTCCGAAGACGGACACCCGGACGTAGCGCTGGGGGTTCAGATACAGGTCGTTGATCAAATGCTGGACTTCCCGGTTGGTGGCGAGCAGTCCGTTGTGCAGGGTGTCGTCCTGGAGCAGCTGGCCTATGGTGCCTTTGCCGTTGTTCAGTCCTTCGAGCAGTCGGTTCAATTCGGTGATGCAGGCATCCGCCTTGCGCAGGGTGGAGGACAGTTGCAGGTCCGCCAGGGAATCGCTCATCTGGCTGAAGTTGGCCAGCGCGTTCGACAAGGCGCCCTGCTGGGAATTCGCAAACCCCGTCAACTCCTCCATGTTGCTGATGATGCCCTTGAGGGCGGTTCGGTTTTCATCCACCGTAAGGTCGAGGGTCTTCGACGTACTCTCGAGGTTCTCCATCGTGCGCTGGATGCTTTCAAAAGCCTTGGGCAGGCCTTGTGTGGCGCTGTCCTGGAAAACGGACTGGAGGTTGATCAGGATGTCGTCGACTCCGGCGATGAGCTGGTCCGTCTTCTGTCGCAAGGGCAGCAGCTCCTGCCTCACCGCTTCGGTAATGCCG
This sequence comes from uncultured Flavobacteriales bacterium, assembly GCA_938082505.1. Classification (GTDB taxonomy): domain Bacteria; phylum Bacteroidota; class Bacteroidia; order Flavobacteriales_D; family Sanyastnellaceae; genus UBA8752. The sequence continues at coordinate 41,205 of CALLLH010000023.1, read as the reverse complement.
ATTTCAATGTCAGAAATCAGGGTGTCGCCTGGAGCGGCGAGTTCATTGCTCCTGCCGCCGATCAGTTCGATGGCCTTCGTGCCGAACAGGTCATTGGAGACAATCTTGGCTGTGGAATTTCTGGTGATGTGCAGTTTTTCCTGCTCGATCAGGAAGGTCACGAGGAGGGATCCGTTGCCCCGGCCATCGAATTCGATGGAGGAAACCTGTCCCACCTTGAACCCATTGATCACCACGGGATTGGAGACCGCCAAGCCGTCGATGTTCTCATAGACCGCGTGAAAGGCCCTTCCGCCACCCCAGGGGTTGAACCCTTTCAGGTAATTGACGCCCAATACCAGCAGCGCACCCCCGAGGAGGATGAGCACACCAATCTTGATTTCCCTGCCTTTCTGCATCCCTACTTATTGAACGGCTTCAATTCCGTCGTCGTTTCAGGGCCTCCTCCAGCGGTATGCGCTGATTTCCATCGAAGGCGACCACGAACGCGTCTGGAAATCCATTCAACCGCAAGGTATCGCGCATCCGGCAAGCCACCGCGTAGGAGGGGGATGAGCCCACCCGGTACTTATGCACGCCGCCTTTCTTTTCCGTTGTGACATGGGGGATGACCGTTCCTGTCACATCCTCGAGCGGGCCTCCCCGTCGCGAGCTCGCAGCCTGCACGGCAAAACAAGGGGAGCCAGCGCAATCTGATTCGATGGTGTCGAACCAGCCCGGGGTGGAGGACTCCGTGGAATCCTGGGTGTGCCCTTCCATCGGCTGGGGCTCTTCCTGTATCGGATTCCCTGTTTGGGACTGGACTGCGGATTCGAGGTTGAACCAGTGGTCTGCATAACTCCGGAACGCCCTGAACAGGGCACTGGCCATGAAATCCTGGCCCTGCTCCGATCGGAGGAAATCTTCTTCGGTAGGATTGGTCAGGAACCCCAGCTCCACCAATACGCTGGGCATGTTGGCATAGGTGGTGACGTAGTAGTTTGCCTGCCGTACACCCCGGTCCTTGCGGCCTACGCGCTCTCGGAATTGTTGCTGGATGAGGTCTGCGAGCTCCAGGCTCCTGTCGAGGTAGATCTCCTGGCGCAGGGCGAGGGCGATGAAGGTGTCCGGGTCATTGGGGTCGAAGCCCGATGCCGCAGCCTTGTCCTCTTCGAAAAGGACGGCGTTTTCCTTCTGTGCCACCCTCAGGCTGGCCTCGCTTTTTTCGAGTCCCATGACAAAAGTCGAGCTGCCGAATGCCGCGGGTTTGCTGAAGCTGTCACAGTGGATGGAAAGCAGCAGGTCCGCTTGGTTCTCGTTGGCCATGGCCACGCGTTCGGGCAGCGTCGGGTAGGTGTCCCCGGTCCGGGTCATGATGACCTTGACGTCGGGAACGCGCTCCTCGATGTAGGCCGCGGTCTTCAGGGCCACGGCGAGCGTGATGTCTTTTTCTACGGTCCTGTATCGGCCCGTCCCGAGGTTCCCCGGATCCTTTCCTCCGTGTCCGGCGTCGATCACCACGGTCATGGCGGGCTCCAAGGGAGGGCGGAATGCACTGGAAGCGAGGACAAACAGGGCGCAGGCTGCAAGGGCCTTCCATCGCATCCAGTACCGGCGTGCCTGCCCGCAGGGCGGGGCCAGCAGGGGCGTTGGGGAAGTGGAGTCAGGGGTGCGCATCTTCAGGGTGAAAACTATCTAGCTTTGACGGGCATTCGCGGTCCCCGCCGCACTGAATTTGCGCCGCGCCTTGTTGGCAATCGAAGACGAATACCGAAACGGCGAAATCCGCGTTGTCCCCAACGTGTCCAACGCTGCCTTGACTGGTTTTCTTGTGCGTTCCTGTCTTGGGGTCGTCCTGTTCTGCCTGCCCCAAATGCTCTGGGGGCAGCAGGTGGAGGTCCGGATTGAGGCGGCGGATGAGATCACCCGGGATCCTTCCGTCGTCGATGGCCAGCGCCTCCTCGGTGATGTACGCCTTTCTGTGGATGGTGCCGAAGTGCGGTGCGACAGCGCCTGGAGGTACAGTGACGGCCGCTTCAGGGTCATGGGCGAAGTCACCGTCACCGATGGTCCGGTGACCCTGACGGGCGATGACCTCGTGCTGCTCCCCGACAGTGGATTCGGAATCATGACCGGTGACCTGGTTCGGTTGGTCGACCGCTCCGGTGCTGATGGGGTCAGAACCCTCGTCACCCCAAAGGTCCTTTACGGTTTCAGAAATGGGATCGCACGGTTTGATGGGGGCGGGACGGTGACCACCACAGGGGAGCGCATCACCAGTCGTGCAGGGCGATTTGATGGTGAAGCCCGTCGGATGGAATTCGTCGGAGACGTCCGGATGGAGGTGGACACGTTGGTCGCCACGTCCGATCGCATCGGGTACGCACCGGACCTGAGGCTCCTGCGTTTTCCCGTAGCGGCTACGGTGAGGCATCCCGGCGGAGGTGTGGATTGTGCAAGGGGTGAATGGGACCTGCCTTCGGGCGGAGGGTGGTTCAAAGGGGACGATGCCGTTCCAGCCGTGTTCCGCGATGGGGACCTCGTGGTCCGGGGGGACAGCCTTGCGCTTTCCGATTCCTTGGGGATTGCCACCGGGCAAGTCGTGCTTGGCGATACTGCGTCCACTTATCGGATGAAGGGGGATTCCGTGGCATTCCAACGTGGATCCACAGGAGCATCGGGCAGGGTCGCATTGCAGGGAATGGCCTCGGCCTGGCTCAATGAAGGGGAGGGGCGCTTGCTCGTCCAGGGCCCGGTGTTGGAGATCGCCACCGATTCGGCAGGCATGCGGTCGCTTGTGGCGCAATCCGGAGCGGCCCTGCACAGCGAGGGTTTGACGGGGGCGGCTGATTGGCTGGCCTGGACAGAAGCAGCGGGCCGTGTGGACCTCTTCGGACAACCGGTTCTCTGGAGTGGGCAGGATCAGCTGACCGGCGATTCGATCCGCCTGTTCCTGCGGGACGGGGAGGCGGACCGGCTGGAAGTGAGGGGGCGTGCATTCGTCGCCAGTCCAGCAGAGGGGGCGTTCCATCATCAGATCGCAGGACGGGACCTCGACGGGCTGTTCCTGGATGGAGCGCTGCACGAGGTGGTGATGCTCGGCAACGGGCGGACGCTGTATTTCGCCGATCCGGACAGTGCTGCGGTGCAGCGTGCCGTCGAGGACAGTTTGCCGCTGCCGTTGCCGCAGGCCAACAGGGCGGCTTGTTCTGAGATCCGGATGAGGTTGGACTCCTCTGGACTGTCCACCATCACATTGCTTTCGGCACCTGCGGGAGACTTTGCAGATTTGGCGAGTTTGTCGGCAGCCCCGATCGAGGGGGCTGCGGATGCCGCCTCATTGCCCGGGTTCACCTTGCGTTGGCGTCCTGATTCGGCCCGCCCTGCAGGCCCAGGCCAAGCACCCGCGCCCCGATTGGAGCGCTCACCTTGGCAGGCACCTGCGGATTCTTTGAGGCCCGACGGCCCGGACCCCATTGCCTATCAGGCAACAGACAGCATTGTATTCGCGGTGAGGGAAGAGCGTGTTGCCCTGTGCGGCAATGCGAAGGTGGAAACGGCGGGCATTCTGCTCGAAGCGGCCCGGGTGGACTACCTGGCCGCCGACCGGGAAATCGAGGCGGAAGGGGTGCCCGACAGCACGGGGGCGCTGATGGGAAGGCCGGCCTTCACACAGGATGGAAAGACCTTCACCCAGGATGCCTTGAGGTACAACCTTGACACCCGCAAGGGATTGAGCCGCAGGGCCATCACAAAGGAGGGTGAGTTGACTTTCCACGCTGACCGCGCCAAGCGATTCCCGGACGGACGCATCTTTCTGCGCGGAGGGAAATTCACGACCTGTGATGCAGAACGGCCCCACTTTCATTTCCACCTGACCCGCGGTCTTCTGGTCCCGGACAAGAAGGTGGTGAGCGGTCCCATGTTCGTGAAGGTGCGCAAGGTGCCATTGCCCATCGGCCTTCCGTTCTTCTGGTTTCCCCAAAAGCAGGAGCGCAGCCGGGGGCTCATTTTTCCGAGTTTCGGAAATGGCAGGGAGTTGGGGTTCTTCATCAAGGACCTGGGCTGGTACGAGCCGCTGGGCGACCATTGGGATGCCCGCATCCAGGGCGACCTGTACAGCCGGGGTACATGGCGCCTGGCCGGTGGGACGCAGTACCGTTATCGCTATCGTTTCAACGGCAACTTCAACATATCCCGATCGAGCATCGTTTCGGGCGGTACAGCCGGAGACCCTGGAGCCACGCGGCGCACCGAGTTCTTTGTCCGGTGGAGTCACAGCCAGGATTCGAAGGCCCGTCCGAACGGGCGTTTCAATGCCAACGTCAACTTCGGGTCCAGCGGGAACTTCAGGTCTCAATTGAACAGCACGCAGGAAGATTACCTGGCCAATACATTTTCCTCAAGCATCAATTACAATGCGTCGTTGCCGGGCAAGCCGGTGAGCCTGACGGCCACGGCGCGTCACAACCAGAACAGCAGCACGGGAAGGGTCGATTTGATTGTTCCATCCATCGGTCTGAATGTCAGCCGATTCGAACTGCCCATTTCCCGGTTGCTCAGGCCCGGCGCCATCAAGAAAGGGTGGTATGACCGCATCGGCGTCACGTATGCCTTGAAGTCCGAGCAGCGCATCTCGGGAATGGACAGTACGCTGTTCGACGAGGGGTTGGCGGGCCTGTTCGAGCGTGCAGAAGGCGGTGTGAAGCACACGGCGACGGCTTCCACCCAGGTCAAGGCGGGCTTTCTGAGTTTCACGCCCAATGTCTCCTACAACGGATATTGGAATTTCTCTGCCCTGGACAAGGCGGTGAGCCCTGATGTTCCCGACAGTGTGATCACCGACACCATTCCCGGTTTCTATGCCGATGGTGATTGGCGTATGGGCGTCAGCGCGAATACCAAGTTCTACGGAACTTTCCAGAATCGGGGTGCGGGTCGGCTGAGGGCCATCCGCCATGTCATCACGCCGCAAGTCGGCTTCAGCTACAACCCGGCATTCAGCCAGCGGGATTCGGTGGTCGGGCTGGATGGGAGCATCCTCGAAGTGTACGATCCACTCGCGCCCGGGCTCTACACCCCGGCAGAGCTCAATGCACAAGGGGCCCTGAATTTCACGTTGAACAACAACCTCGAAGCCAAAGTGCGCGACAGGGAAGGGGAGGTCCGCAAAGTCCGTTTGATCGACAACCTGTCCTTGCGGGCGAGCCACAACCTGCAGGCGGACTCCTTGAGGTGGAGTGACCTGTCCGGTTCGGGTTTCACGACGATTGCGGGGCGATTCCCCGTCAATGTGGGCTTTGCGCACAGCATGTACGACCGGGACAGCACGGGTGCACGGATCGACCGTTTCCTCTGGGAGGAAGGGGGTGCGCCGCTCCGTTTGAAGCGGGCGAACGCCTCGGTCAATGGCAATTGGACCAGCCAAGGTGAGGTGCCTTGGAATTTACGGGCGGGTTACACGATGCGGTTGCAGCGCAATTGGCGCAGTGATCTGCAGGCCGACACGACCATCCTGACGCAGAACCTGACATTCAATGGTGATGTGACCCTCTTCGAGGACTGGCGCATCACGGTCGGGTCGGGTTATGATTTTACGGCAGGCGAGTTCACCAATACACAGGTCAACCTCACCTGGGACCTGCATTGCTGGGAATTCACGGCACGATGGGTGCCATTCGGGTTCCAGCAGAGTCTGCAGTTGAGGCTCGCGGTGAAGTCCTCGATGCTGCGGGATGTCAAATTGGAGAAGCGCTTCCAGGGCGAGGGGTTGATTCGCTGATCTGGAATTGCTTAGCGGGTCAAGCTGCGGATGAGCATGTAAATGAGGCAGAGCATGAACAGGGTCATGGAGACCTTGTTGATGCCGTGCATGACCCGGAGGTTTACGCCTTCGCCCTCACTCTTCCGGAAGAGGTTCAGCGGGTTGGCGTAGTACAGGATTTTCTGGAGGATTTCCATGGCTTGGATGGAGAACAGTCTTGGGGATGTGCGGTTCAATCGCAGGCGACGGCACTGATTTCCACGCGCGCTTGTTTCGGCAGTCCGGCCACGAACACGGCTTCCCTGGCGGGCAGCGGGTCGGAGAAGCGGGACCGGTATGCGGCGTCCATTTCTGCGTAGTCCCGGGGATCGATGAGGAATACGGTCGTCTTGACCACCCGTTCCAGCCCGGAACCTGCATCCGCGAGCACTGCGGACAGGTTGTCGATGGCCTGGTGGACTTCTTCGGTGATGGTGCCGTGCAGCAGCGCTCCCGTCTCGGGGATGAGGGGAATCTGTCCGCTGCAATAGACGGAGTCACCGTGACGTCGGTAGGGACTGTAGCTGGCGATGGGTTTAGACATGGTGCAAGTATCGCATGCTTAGACGAACATTTGCAGCATGAATGCGCCGCGCATCCTTCTGGTGGACAACCGGGACTCTTTTACCTGGAACCTGGCCCACGACCTCGGCCGGTGCGGGGCGAGGGTGGAGGTGCGTCAGGCGTCTGAATGGACCATCCCCGATGCCGCGTCCTTTGATGGCATCGTTCTGTCTCCCGGCCCCGGGCTTCCTTCTGAATCGGAGGGATTGATGCCGCTGGTGCAGGCTTGGGCGCCCCGCTTCCCCATCCTGGGGGTGTGTCTCGGTTTGCAGGCCCTCGTGGAATGGAGTGGGGGGCGGTTGCGCCGGATGGAAACGGTGCGACACGGATTGACCTCCATAGCGCGGCGTTGCGCACCCGACCCTCTCCTGGCCGGTGTGGGTGCGCATTTCGAAGTGGGGCATTACCACAGTTGGTGTGCGGACCTCGGGTTCCTTCCGGACTGCTGGTCCGTCACGGCAGAGGTTCAGGAAGACCCGTCCATCCCGTTGGCCCTGCGTCACAGGACCTTGCCCCTTCATGCCGTGCAGTTCCATCCTGAGAGTGTCTTGACGCCGGAGGGCCGGTCGATGCTGGCCGCTTGGCTCGAGGACCTCAAATGAAAAAAGGCGCCTTGGGGGGCGCCTTTTTCTTGAAGTCCTGTTGGAAGGATGGCATCAGTTGCGGAGCTTGTCCATTTCCTCCTGCCAGGTTTCCTTGAAACGCTCGTAGTTGTATTCGGCCTTGATGCGCTCGTCCTCGGAAATTTTCTCGTTGTATTTCGAAGCGACCTTCTCACCGCTGAGCTCCAGGGCGACGTAAGCGACGTAGATGCCGTTCTCACGCTGGGTCAATTTCTCGCAGATGGCGATGGCGCCCCTCAATTCCTGATCGACGACGATGCGCGACAATTCGTTGAAGGACTCTGTGGCTTCCTCGCGGTTGTTGAATTCCGTGCTGGACACGTAGTTGTCCGTGACGGCCTTCACGGTGGCGCTGACGGTCTGAGCCAGGCGGGTGGAGGCGTTGGAACGCGCTTTCTTCTTGGCGATTTCACGGTCCTGGCTTTCGCCGGTGCCGCTGGAGCGGAAGTTCTTGCTGTCGCTTTCGTACTCGTCTCCGGTACAGAATTCGACGATTTCAACTTCGCCCTTGGGCTTGGCGACTTCCTTGTTCTTCTTGCAACCGGTGGTCACGGCGGTCAGGCCTAGGAACAGGCCCGCCAAAGCAAAGGGGGTAATGCGGGTCATTTGAAATGGGGTTTGTGTGTTTCGAAAGGGTAATAGGCGAATATCGTGCCAACATGGCTATCGAATGGCATCCGTGACTTTTTCACCGATGCTCCTTTCAATGGATTCGGCGGTGTTGGACAGGGCCAGTCGAAGGGCGGCGTCGGGATTCATCTGTACGCCCTTGCTCCGATCCAGCAGGATTTCCTGTGTCATGCGTCCGGCTTGATTGCGCACTTTGATTGCGCCCTCCACAAAGGCCGTGTGAAAGCCCTCGAAGCTGCCCGAAGGAGCGCGGTGTTCCGAGCGGAGGTCGAATTCCACGGTGAAATCGGCGGCTCCCGCATCTTCCATGACGAGGAAGCCTGCAGAGAGCAGGGCCGCCCGCAGGGCTTGCAGGGGGGCATCATGCAATTCCGCGGAAAGGTTGGAGGAGGGCGCAATCCCCACAAATATGCGCGGCATGTCGAGGACGATGGGGAGGGTCAGTGTCCGGGCAACCGGGGTGCCCACCAGCTCGACCACGGCGGGGTCCACTTCTCCCTGGCTCCACATTCGCTCGAGGTTGACGGTGATTTCGAGGTTCCGGTCCGGTCGTGGGTCATCCACGCCGCTGACCAACACGACCACCATGCCCTCCTCATCGGTGAATTCCGTGCCGGATTTTCGGTAGGTGCCATTGTGGTAGCGGTATTGGAGGGGAGCACCTGTAGCGCCGACGCCATGGATGGTGGCCTCCACGCCCAGCGGAAATTTGAATGCCCCGCTGGCATTGAGTGTGATTTCCTCGACGGCGGGGGTCAGGATGATGGACTGCAGGGTGCTGCGGATCGCGGCGATGAGGTGGGATTCGACGGTCACTTCCATGCCATCGATGGTGGCCCGGTTGACTTCGTTCCAGAATTCCTCCAAGGCCATGATGCCACGGCTGTATTGGGCGATCGCCATGAGCAACAGCCCCTCATCGAGGGCCGCCCTTCCGGCATCGTACTCAGAGACGGCGGCACGGATTGCGGATTCCCGGCGGGCCTGGCGTTCGGCGGCATGTTTGGCCTTGTTCAGCCGGTAGAAGACATGGACCGTGGCCTCATCTTCCCAGACTCCGGCCACTTCAAAGCCGGTGATGCGTTCTTCGGCCCGGCTTGAAATGGTGCTGGAAAACCGTTCCTGCAGGGTGCCGTTCTGCTCAGCGCTTTCCAGGATGGAGGCGCTTTCGACCCGCACTGCGATTTCCGCTGCGAGATCGGCGGAGGCTTGCTTCTTGGCGTTCTGCAACCCCTCACCCGGTGTGCCGGTCTTGGCTGCACTGCCGATGCCGATGTAATGCGTCCCGGACAAGGGGCGCGCGAGCATCCAAGATGGGGGCGGGGTGCTTTCCGTTCCCCTCGAACCCGAACAGCCGTGCAGGGTCATGGCCAGGACCAGACTGATCATGCCAAAGGCTATGGTGCGTCCCAACTTCATTCGATGTGGGAGGCCAAAAAGGATTCCACCTTCCGGATGCCGCGCCGCGCGGCTTCCTGCACCACCTGGTTGCGCAGCGCAGATTCTGCCATGAGTTCACGGCGGGCTCCGAGGAGTCTGTTCATCTCGGATTTTCCGCTTCGGTTGACTTCCCCGTTGGCCCTGGCGGGGTAAAGGGACCCCGCATTGACCTGGCTCGTGGCGAATTCCACTTCATCCACGCTGCGGACTTCGTCCACCTTGGAGAAGAGGATTTCACTCGTTTCCGTGCTCACGAGCTTGAGTTCGTATTTGATGATGACCTCGCGGCGTTGGGAGTGCAGCACATAGGGCGCAGGGGCATAGGCCGCTACTTTTTTCGTGTTGCCTTCATCGTCCTTGACTTCCCGGAAATATTTCCGGAATCCCGAACGTGGTGTGCTGATGGGGGTGCTCGATTCCATCGTGTACATGAGGATGGCTCCGCTCAACATGGCCCTGGCTCCAGCCAACCCGCCGACCTCGACCTGTTCGTCCGAAATGCCTGAAATGGACAGTTCTTGCTCCGCGATGATCTCTTCGCGCTGGGAGCGGTCCACGATTCCGATGAAGGGGTCCTGGGACTGGATGAGCCCATTCTGTATGCCGCTCCGAAGTTCGAGTGCGACATCCCCATGGCGGCGTCCCGCTTCGAAGGTCAGGATGGCGACGTTGAACTTCCCTTCTTCCAACGCGGACTCCGCGCGCTGTTTGGCGTCCTTGTATTCGGGATCGAATGAGAGTGCCCGCATGAAAGCAGCGTGTGCAGCCCTGTAATGCTCTTCAGAAAGTTGTGTGCTGCCTTCCCGGTATTCGGGCTCGGCCTGGGCGACCGTCAGCAGGGTGCGTGCGTCTCCGTAATCCGGATCCAGCCTCAGAATTTCGCTGAAGGTGGCTGACGCGGCCTCGAACTCTTCTGCCTCCAACTGCCGGTGTCCCTCTTCATCGAGTTCCACGAGGTGTTCATCGAGGTGGTCCTCGTAGTCGCTGATGATGCTGGAGGGGATGAGCAGGTCCACATTGACCTTGGCAATCTTGGCCTGGTAGGCGACCATATCGTCATAGAGTTCGAGGGCATCTCCCCGCCGGCCATCCATGGAAGCACGCTGGAATTCGCCGATCCACCCGTCCACCACGCCCTGTCCCGTGGAGCGCAGACCGACCATGGCGTCCACGGAGCCCGGTTTTTTCCGGAGGGCCAGGTAGTACATCTCTGCGGCCTGTTTGCCCATGCCCGCTGCCTGCAGTTCCAGGCCGCGCTTGGTCAGGGCGCGCGGACCACTGCACCCCGCGAACAGGAGGGTGGCCATGAAAAGGGGGAACAAGAGGTTGCGCATGGGGGCGGTGGTTTGTGGGGCAATCGACCGGAGTCGAAAATACAAGCCTTATGAGCGATGTGGACAAGTCCCGTGCCAGTCTTGCGGTGCACAGTGGGCAACCGTAGGCATTCTGCGAAATTCGCTGCATGCCGAAATGTGTTCTTATCCTCGGAGCAGGACGATCGAGCTCCTCTCTCATCCGCCACCTGTTGGATCATTCCGTACGTGAGGACTTTGTGGTTAGAATCGGAGACCTGGACCCGGAGCTGGCAGAGCGCAAAGCGGGAGGGCATCCTTCGGCCAGCACTTTTGCGCTGGACGCAGGAAACCCGGAGGCGCGGCGGGCCGAGATTGCGTCAGCTGACCTCGTGATCAGCATGTTGCCTGCATTTTTGCATCCTCAAGTGGCCCGCGATGCCATCGCGACGCGGACCACCCTCATCACACCCAGTTATCTGTCCCCGGAAATCGCGGCCATGGATGATGAGGCCCGGGAAGCGGGCATTGCCATCGTGAATGAGCTCGGACTTGATCCTGGAATCGACCACCTCAGCGCCATGCAGGTCATCGATGAATTGAAGGCGCAGGGCCATACGCTCCATAGCTTCGAGAGCTATACCGGAGGCCTTGTGGCGCCCGAGAGCGATGACAATCCATGGCATTACAAATTCACCTGGAATCCGCGCAATGTGGTGTTGGCGGGACAAGGAGGGTCTGCAACTTTCAGGAAAAACGGACTCAACCGCGTCCTTCCGCCCCACAGGCTGTTCAAGGAAGTCACGCAGGTGGATGTTCCCGGTGTCGGCCGGTTCGAGGGTTATGCCAACCGCGATTCATTGGCTTATGAGCGGATCTATGGACTCGAAGGCATCGACACCTTGGTTCGGGGAACGTTGCGCGGTGATGGTTTCTGCGGAGGGTGGGATGCCCTCTTCGCACTGGGCATGAACCGGGATGATGCGCAGCTCTCTTTGCCCCCAGGGACCACTTGGCGGGCGTTTACGGCCGGTTTTGCCGGTGGGGTCCGTGGGGATGCGGATGCAGATGCGGTCCGCTCGGCGGTGGCCAAGACTACCGGGGCTGGGGAGCGGTCGCTCGATCTGTTGGAATGGCTGGGTTTGTTCGGGGATGAACCGTTGGAGGTCCTTCAAGGATCGCCATGTGAGATCCTGCAGCATCGTCTCGAAAGCAAGTGGGCACTCGGAGCCAACGACCTCGATATGATTGTGATGTGGCACCGGTTCCGCTACCGCACGGCAGATGGTGAGGCTCGGGTCAAGACGGCTTCCCTCATGTACATCGGAGAGGACGATACGCATACGGCCATGTCCCTCACCGTGGGATTGCCCCTTGCCCTCGCCGCCCGGTTGTGGATGCGGAGCGATTGGAGCGGAACCGGTGTCGTACTGCCAACTTACGCGGACCTCTATGGCCCCTTGCTTGAAGGTCTTGCCGCGGAGGGCATTGAATTTCAGGAACAGGATGATCCGGAATGAGGCGGAGGGCAAGAAACAAGATGTTGGCCAGGGTGGTCCTGTTGTGCGGATGGATACTGCCGTCCGCAGTGTGGGCTGGAGGTCCATGTGACCCGCCTCCTTTCGATCCGCTTTTGCCCGTTTCCTCCGTGGAGCAGGTCCGCAGCATGGACCGGTGGGCCGAAAAGGCCCTGCGCAGGGAGGTTCATGGCCGGACCTGTGATGAGATCCAGGAGGTGGTGGACATTCTGCTGGTGCGCTGGTTGCAGGCCCATCCCGACATCCGCGTGGCATTTGAGGGCAAGGAGGCTTCGGGGTGGATGGACGCGCCCGATGAGTTCCTGTGCCACATCAAGGCAGAGGCCTGGGCGGAATTCAAAGGGCAAAGGCGCTGCTTCCCGCGTGGTTGGGGCAAGGCGGAACCGACCCGGGGTGCCTTGGATCGGAGAGCAGCATTTGTCCTGCGCAGGATCCAAGGGCTGCAGGAAAACTGAAAAAAGTGAAGGGGCCCCTTTCGGAAGCCCCTTCTCACCACATCAACCTCATCGTTGCTGACCCGCAGCATCGTCATCAGGTGGCTTAGTACACGCCCCCTTCAAGGGAGGATCGTGCCAGGATGGATCGCGCAGTGCCAAGTGACTGCGTAACCGCTCGATGCCATCTCCATGGAGATACGCATCGTGGCGAAAGAGGTTGCGTTTTGGATCGAACCAAACCACGGAAAGGGGGGTGCTGAGGATCAATTCGTCCTCAAAAGTCAGGCTGTCCAATTCGGGTTTGAGCATCAGGTCGATGGCGCATTCCAGCGCAATGAACTGATCGAGTCCGTCGGTGTCGAACTGGATCACCTTCCGGTATGCTGCATCATGGTGTACTTCCAAAGTGTACAGATGATCCGGAGGCAGCTTGAAGGTGATGGGACGGTTGCCTTTCGGGCGGATGTTGGACCAGAGGAGGTTGTCCTGATGGAGCAGAACTTCATACCCCTTCCGTACCGTGGCACTCTCGATGGTCGGCAGGATGGAGAGCGTCAGCCTCGCGCCTTCCTTGGCCTCGCGCGTCAACTGCTGTGTCCAGCCCGGGCTGCCCGGCACGGAGAACACGCCCTGGCCCCATCCCGTGAGGGAGCCGGAGGCGAGGAGGGTGGTCAACACCATCCGGCAAAAGGCAGGTCGTGAACGCATCGTGACCGGGATACGGTCATCCTGTCGGCAGGGTTGCAGGTCAAGCGGTTTTTGCGGGAGTTGAACACGGCACAGGGTTGCCCTGTACTTTCGTGGCATGCGGACGTTCGACATTCCGGAGTTCTATCGCTCGCCGGTTATCGGCAAGGTCAAGGCCATTCGCAAGACCGCGGATCCCAGAAAGCGTGACCTGCAGCCGAGCCTGTTGGATTTCGGCTCGGTGCGCCTCATCCTGCCGCGCCATTTCGGTTTCTGTTTCGGTGTGGAGAATGCCATTGAGATTGCCTACAAAGCGGTCAGTGAGAATGAAGGCAAGCGCTTGTGGTTGCTCAGTCAAATGATCCACAATCCTGAGGTCAACGCGGATCTTGAATCGCAGGGCATTGGATTTCTGATGGACACCGAAGGCCGTGTGCTCACTCCATTGGATGCATTGAAGCCCGAGGATGTGGTGATCGTGCCGGCTTTCGGCACGACGCTGGAGATCGAGGCGAAGCTGGAGGCCATCGGGGTGGACATCCAGCGCTACAACACCACTTGTCCATTCGTGGAGAAAGTCTGGAAGCGCGCCGCACAGCTCGGCGAGAAGGACTACACGGTCGTGATCCACGGGAAGCCGAGCCATGAGGAGACCCGGGCCACGTTCAGCCACAGCAGCGCCCATGCGCGCTCCATGGTCATCAGGGACATGGCCGAAGCTGAAGTGCTCGCGGCCTTTGTGCGCGGGGAGCGGGACTGGCGCGATTTCGAGGAAGTGTTCCCGGGAAGGACCTCCCCCGGGTTCGAGGTGCCGCAGGACCTCCAGCGGTTCGGGGTGGTCAACCAGACGACGATGCTCGCGAGTGACACCCAGGCGATTGCCGACCACCTCAAGGCGGCCTTGATGTTGCGCGATGGTGGTTCCGATGAGCGGTTCGCGAACACCCGGGATACCCTGTGCTACGCCACCCTCGACAACCAGACGGCGACGGCGGCCGCATTGGACTTGGCCCGGGATTCGGCGGACTTTGCCGTAGTGGTGGGGGGATACAATTCGAGCAACACCAGTCATCTGGTGGAATTGTGTGAGGAAGTCGTTCCCACTTGGTTCATCAGGGGGGCGGATGAATTTGGGGCGGATGGCCACCTCGGTCACTTCGATATGAAGTCCGGAACCCATTGTAAGACAGAGGATTGGTGGCCATCCGTGTTGCGGGGCGAGGTGCCCACCGTGCTGTTGACGTCGGGCGCTTCCTGTCCTGATAGTGCGGTTGACCGCGTCCTCCAACAGATTCTTGAACGGTGCGGTGGTGGACGCGCTGTGGATGATGTGTTGCGGCTTTTTGCCAAAGAGCAGGCAACTTTGGGTGCCTGATGAAAGCCCCTCGACTGCCCAGTCCTTTTCGGAACGTGCGACAAACGCCACGGAGCTACATGTTCCGTTCATCCCACGTGGATGCGCGGGCTCTGCGTTGGAAGGAAAGGAAAGAAGCACTTGAGGCTGAGGTCCATGGCGGGACCGACGCCGCTCCGCGAAAAATGCGTTTTCGTCAAGGTGCCGGCCCCGGCCTTCCCCGTCTCGAGCGCGTCCGGTCGACCCAGCGTGCCCGCCGGCGCGCCATGGTGAGGAGCGTCGTCATTCTGGCCTTGCTGTTCTATGCGGCATGGCGTGGACTGCTCTGGGTGGAGACGACTGATTTTGCCCGGGAACACCTGATGATCCCCGCACCATGAAGACTGCAACTGAATCCGTGATTGAACAACTGCCGGACCACGTGGCGAACCAGATCGCTGCGGGTGAGGTGGTCCAGCGACCTGCTTCCGTAGTCAAGGAGTTGATGGAGAATGCGCTGGATGCCGGTGCGACCAAGGTGGTGGTGGACCTCAAGGACGCCGGAAGGAACCGAATTGCGGTGTCCGACGATGGCAGTGGCATGGGGGCCGTGGATGCCGAGGCGTGCTTCGGTCGTCATGCGACGTCGAAATTGCGCTCTGCGGATGATTTGCTTTCCCTTGCGACCATGGGGTTTCGGGGGGAGGCCCTCTCGAGCGTGGCCTCCATTGCCAGGGTTGAATTGCGCACCCGTCGCGAAGGGGATCCGACAGGAACCGAAGTTGTCATGGAGGGTGGAGAGCATTTGGGGACCGAGCCCGTGACGTGTGAACCGGGGACCCGTATGACGGTGAAACGCTTGTTCTACAATGTGCCGGCCCGTCGAAATTTCCTGAAGAGTGACCAGGTAGAGCTCCGGCATTGCATCGACGAATTCCAGCGCCTCGCCTTGGCTCATCCGGAGCTCTCCTTTGTATTGCGGCACAATGGCTCCGAACTGTTTGAACTGCCAGCCGGGGCTTTGCGACATCGCATCGTGCGCATTTTTGGCGGCCGGTACGACGAAAGGCTCGTTCCCGTGGAAGAGCAGACGGATGTGGTGGGATTGCGTGGATTCGTGGGCAAGCCTGAATTCGCCCGGCGCACGCGCGGGGAGCAGTTCCTATTCGTCAATGGGCGGTTCATTCGCCACGGGGCCTTCCATGGTGCCGTAATGAGGGCCATGGAGGGGTTGCTGACGCCGGGTCAATTCCCATTGTACGTCCTGTTCTTGCAGGTTGACCCCTCCCGAGTGGATGTCAACATCCACCCGACCAAGGTGGAGGCCAAGTTTCAGGAGGACCGGGCCATTGTCGCCATCCTGCACGCTGCCGTGAAAAGGGCGTTAGGCCGTTTTCATGTTGCGCCTTCCCTCGATTTTGACACCGAGACCGCATTCGATATCGCGCCGCCCAAGCCGGGACAGGAAGTGGAGGAGCCCAGGATCCAATTGAACCCAGACTACAATCCTTTTCTCGAGTATGGCCCATCCGGCAAAAGCGGTGATGGTGGCCAAAGCAGACCATGGTCAGGAGGCCAAGGGTCCGGTGTTCGGGGAGGCGCAATGGCGCCAGGCCGGGACCGCATCGCGGCAACGCGGAGGTTCTTCGAGTCGGGAGATCGGGCAGTTGAGGAGGAAGGCTCTGACAAGGCGCGCATGGTTTTTTCAGAGGTGCCCGGCCAACAGATTGAAGCGGGTCCATCCACGGGGACCGGATTTGATGAGCAGCGCCCCTTGTTTCAGTTGTACGGAGGGTGGATTGTGACGGCCACCCGCAGTGGACTCGTGCTCGTGGATCAGCACCGCGCCCACACCCGCATTCTATACGAGCGCTTCTCTGGGATGGCCCAGCAGTTGATGGGGGGGCATGCCCAGCAATTGTTGTTTCCTGAAATATTGGAAGTGGGGCAGGCCGATGCGGCGTTGTTGGAGGATGCCATGCCGGCATTGTCCCAACTCGGGTTTAACCTCGAGCCGATGGGTGGGGGGAAGGTCAAGGTCCTGGGGCTGCCATCCGAGGCGGCCGATGGTGATCCACAGATGCTGGTGGATGCCGTGTTGCAGGAGTTGCGTGATGCCGGAGCGGTGGATGCAGAAATGAGGGCCAGTCGCGCCATGGCAGGTGTGGCACGGGGAGCTGCCGTGCCTTCCGGTCGGACCCTGACCCGGACTGAAATGTTGGATGTCGTCGATGGGCTGTTTGCGTGTCAGGAGCCTGACCGCGACCCATGGGGGCGACCGACCATCGCTACCTTTGACCGAGAAGCGGTGGCCTCGAGGTTCCGTTGAAAATCCCCATATGTTCAGTCAAGCCACGCCGGTCGTCCGCAATCTGTTGATCATCAACGTCATTTTCTATGTGGTGACCCACATGGTTGCGCCTGAGCTCCAGAAATCGCTGGCCGGTTACTATCCCAGTGCCCCTCAATTCCAGCCATGGCAGATTGTAACCCACATGTTCATGCATGCGAGCTTGGGGCACATCTTCTTCAATATGTTCGCTCTGTACATGTTCGGTTCGCAGTTGGAGCGGGTGTGGGGTCCGAAGCGCTTTCTCAATTACTATCTGATTTGTGGACTCGGTGCATTTGCTCTGCATGAACTCGTGGTGGGCTATGGCCTCTTCACCCGATACGGCAGTTGGTTCCCGAACGTGCAGGAACTCTATCCTGGCTCAGGGTATTCGGAATTGCAGAATGTAGCGAAGAACATGTACGTGCCGGTGGTTGGGGCTTCTGGAGCTGTATTCGGTCTTCTGCTCGGATTCGGTATGCTGTTCCCTGAAACGCGGTTGCAGTTGTTGTTTCCCCCCGTGCCCATCAAGGCACGGTATTTTGTGATGGGGTATGGCGCGATTGAGTTGTACATGGCCTTGCAGAACAGTGAGGGGGACAACGTGGCCCATTTTGCCCACCTCGGTGGCATGTTCTTCGGTTACCTCCTGTTGAAGAAGTGGGCGCGGGACCGGGATGTATTTTACTGAGTAAATCCGCGTTGAAGGCGAGAGGCCCAGGACATGAGCAGTATGATTGACGAGATTCGAATGCGATGGAACACCGGGGGTATGGTGGTTCGGCTCATTCTGGTGAACCTCGGCGTCTTCGTCCTGTTGGCGACACTGGGGCTGTTGGAGAAGCTGGGCATCCACATTCCCAACCCGGGAGGGGCATTCGGCCTCGCGACGACGGCGGATCCGGCGCGGTTGGTGTTCCGTCCATGGAGCATCGTCACGCATATGTTCGTGCACCTCGGCATTTGGCACCTGGTCATGAACCTGCTCATCCTGTGGTGGATGGGAGGGATGTTCCACAGTTATTTCGGAGATCGTCGAACCCTGAGCACCTATCTGATGGGAGGCCTGTCCGGATGGTTGGTCTACTTTCTCTTGCTGAACCTGGTGCCCGGATTCGGCGGCGCTGGAGGTTATGCGCTGGGCGCCTCCGCAGCGGTGATGGCCCTGATGGTGGCTACGGCGGTCTATCTGCCGGACCTGACAATCCGGTTGTTCATTCTCGGACCGGTCAAGCTGAAGTGGGTTGCCCTGGCCTACGTGCTGCTCGATTATGCCGCCCTGTCCAGGGGGGCCAATGTAGGAGGACATCTTGGTCACCTTGGTGGTGCCGCCTATGGCCTGCTGTACATGCAGGGGATGAAGTCCGGACGGGACTACGGCGCCCCGATCGAGCGGCTGTTGGATGCGCTGGCGACCTTGTTCTCAAGAAGTTCAGCAACGGGAAAGCCCCAGAGAAAATGGGGGCGGAAGAAGAGGAAGGGCGGATTGTACGCCATACATCGGAGCTTGGACAAGGAAGGAAGGACCCGCAGGGCCCAGACCGACGAGGAATTCAACGCCGAGAGGAAGGCACGTCAGGAGCGCATCGACCGCATCCTGGACAAAATCTCCAAGGTGGGATACGACCAATTGACGAAGGAAGAGAAGGATTTTCTGTTTCGTCACGGTGGAGAAGTCTGACGGATGGGAGGTCAGGCTCGGGGAAAGGGACGCGCTAGGAAGCGAAAGAAAGGGCGGTTGGGCATGTTGCTGGGGTGGGCCGGTTTTGTGGCCGTCTTTGCCGCCCAGCTGGCGGTGCATGTGCCTCCCGATGTATCCGCGATTCCCGCTTTGGCCGGGCTGGCCTTTCCTGTTGGGGCGGTCTTTTTGTTGTTGGGGGCCGCGACGGCGTTGCGCAGACGCCGCTGGAAAGCCATGGTCGCGATGGTGGCGCTGCTGTTGTGGTCTGGCCCTCTGTTGCGCGCGACCTGGGGTTGTGCCGGCTGTGGAATGGAGGATGCCGGTGGGCCGGAATTCCGCGTGATGTCCTGGAATGTTCGGCTCTTCGACTACTATGGTTGGCTGGGGGGCAATGGTGAGAGCGGCCGCAATGGCATACGCAGGGACATCATTGGCGCCATCGGGGATGAGACTCCGGATGTACTCTGCCTTCAAGAGTATTTCGAACTGATGGACAAGGCGGATTTTCCTGTGGTGCAGCCATTGAATTTGGCCATGGGCAATGGTGCTCCCGCGTACAGTCACGTCGTCTTTGTGCGGAGCAAGCAGGACAGGAAATTCGGTGTGGCGACCTGGTCGCGTTGGCCCATTGTCGGTCGGTCATCCATTGCATTCGGAACGCGCAACAACAACGTGTGCGCCATCACGGATGTGCTGTGGCAGGACGATACGGTGCGCATTTTCAATGTCCATTTCTCCAGTCTTCGTTTCGAACAGGAGGACTATGCCGCTTTGCAGGAGGGCATGCCGGACGCCGAAGGGCGGGAACGCATTTGGGGTCGGATGAGGTCCGCCTTTGTAGAACGCGTGGAGCAGGTGTCACAGGTGATGGCAGCCGTGGAATCGAGTCCACATCCGGTTCTCCTGTGTGGGGACTTCAACGACACCCCGACGGGGTGGACCCTCTCGCGGTGCCGGAAGACGTTGCGCGACAGCCATGACGCCCGGTTCCTCACGATGGATGGCACTTGGCAGGGGGCCTTGCCGGGAATTCGCATCGACCATGTGCTCGTGGGTGAGCATTGGTCCGTCAGGTCCCACAGAACGGGAGGGACGGGCTTGAGCGACCACCGCTACGTTACGGCTGAGCTTCAGGCGGTGCGCCGGTGATGAGTCCCAGGCGGCGGGCGATGAGTTCGTAGGCGATGATGGTCATCGCGATCATCAGGAAGCCGTAGAACAGGTCGTCCACCGGCATGGAGAAGATGCGGAGTTGGAGGTTGTGGTCGTTGTTGTACCAGACGATCTGGTCGCTGATTTCCCGGACATTGCGGTTCATCCACGGGTACTGCCAGAAACGGAGTCCGGTGAGCACGCCGTTGGACAGAATCAGGGGGATGACCAAAGGCAGATAGGCGAACCACAGTCGGTGGTTCCACTCCTTGAAGGTCGTCTTTCGGGCTGCGGCAATGGCGAGGCCCGCGCAGAAAATCGCGGTGAGTCCGGCGGTGACGGCGATGTAATACCGTCCCGGCATCGAGAGGGCCAGAGAAGCCGAAGCCACAGCGAGCAGCGCGGTGGCTGGAATGGCCAACGCCCGCATGGGGGCCACGGGGATGTAGTGCTTCAGCGACTCATAAGTGAAGACACACGCGTATGGGATGCAAATGAAAAAGAGCCACTCTTCGAGTGGAATGCCGCCGATCCAAATGCCGCTCAGGTAGTCTTCATTGAATCCCCAGATGCCGTGCTCGGTGAAGGCGATGTCCCAAGGAATGAAGAGGGCCATCATGATGCCGATGGCCGGAAAGAGGGCCGGCCAGAAGCGGGAGAATCTCACTTTTCGGTCGAAGCTGAACGCCAGTGGCACTGCAATGACCGCGAGGTCAACCGTGAGGTAGAGGTAGTGTGGATTCATCCCTTGCTCAAGGTACGGGCAGCCTGGGCTTTGCGCGCTTCGCGGAAATACCGCAGGGGCACCCACAGCATGCCGAAGCATTCGCCGTCCTCCTTTCCCAGGTGCTTGTGGTGGACCTTGTGCGCCTTGCGGATCGCAGCGAAATAGGGGTGTTTGGCGTTTCGGAACCAATTGAATCGACGGTGGATGAAGACGTCGTGGACCAGGAAATAACAGAGCCCGTAAGCGGCAATGCCCGTGCCGATCCAGAAGCGGAAGTCGCCCGCAATGCTGCCCGTGATGAAGCACCAGGCGCTGGGCACGGCGAAAATCAGGAAGAAGGCATCGTTCTTTTCGAAGAAGCCGGGTTCGTGCTGATGGTGGTCGCGGTGGAAATACCACATGGCACCGTGCATCAGGTGTTTGTGGGCTGCCCACGCCACGCCTTCCATGACACAGAAGGTGGCCAGTATGATGAGGGAAGCGGTCAGGATTTCCATGGCAACAGGGAGAGTCCGATGAAGAAGGCGGTTTGTATGATCAGCAACAAGCCTGCAGCGCGGTTGGTTCGAAAGGTATGGGCCTTGCGCCACGTCCAGGCGAGGGCAAAAGCGATGACCCACCAACTCGCATAGTTGCGGTAGGGGATGGTGTCGTCGGCCCAGTTCCAGAATTCGGTGCGGATGGCCACGGGTTCGAGGACGATGTCAAAGGCCACCATGAGGGTAGCCGCGATGGCGGCCCGCAGGACGCCTTGGTTGCGGTCCTCCCGGTCCGGGGCCCATCGACCGGCCCAGTACATGCTGCCCATCAGTGTCATGAGCCACAGCACCCCGATCATGGGCGGGGTGTCATAGAGGTGCGGACCGAGCCGCGTACCATAGGCGTATTCACCAAAGGGAAATCCGGTCTGCACCCCGACGACTTCCACAGCGTAGGTCAGATAGGCGGTCAGGGCCCAACGCCAGGCGTCATCGGTATGTCCGAATCCGAGCACGACGAAGGACGTGATCAGCAGATTCACCACGGTCAGGTCGAGTATGCGCTGGGCATCGAGAAAGACCACTCCGGCAAGCCCGACTGCATGGACAACCGTCAACAGCCCCATCCACAAGGGGAGGGATCCCGCAGCACCTCGGATTCCGAATGCACCGTGTTCAACAGGGGTCATGGTGTTCCATCAGTTCTTGAGTAATGCGGGCTCCAAGCAGGCACAGCGGAATGCCACCTCCGGGGTGCACACTGCCTCCGACAAAGTACAAACCTCGGATGCGCCGATCGCGGTTGCGGTGACGGAGGAAGGCACTCGTAGGCCTGTTGCTCGCCGGTCCATAGAGGGCGCCGCGGTGGCTGCCCGTGCGAGAGGCGATGTCCTGAGGAGTCAGCACATGTTCACATTCGAGGTGGGCGGTGACATCGATTCCGGTCATGCGGAGGATCTTGTCCATGACGGTGCTGCGCAGGTCTGCCAGGTCATGGGGTTGCCAACCCGCCGGGGCATTGACCATGACAAACCAATTGCCGCATCCTTCTGGGGCATCCTCCGGAGAGGTGCGGCTTCCGATGTTGATGTACACGGTGGGGTCGGCCGCGATGGTCTTCGACTTGAAGAGGGCATCGAATTCGGCGCGGTAGTCTTCCGCCCAGAGGATGTTGTGCAGGTGAAGGTCCGGAGCGGGGTGACGCACCCCCCAATAGAAGATGACGCCCGAGGTGGATGGCTCTGCGGACAGAATGCGCTCGGGTGCTTTGTGTTCCGGCAGCAATCGACGGTAGGTGGGGGTGACGTCCGCCCCGGAGACGACCACATCCGCGCTGTATTCCTGGCCGGAGGCAGTGCGGACTCCCTTGACCTTTTTTCCTTCGGTCAGGATGCGTTCCACGGGTGTGTTCAGGTGGAATTTCACTCCGAGATTGAGTGCGGTTTGGTACAGGGCATCCACGATGGCGTGCATGCCGCCGTCTGGAGCGAAGGTCCCCATCCCGAATTCGAGGTGGGGGATGACGTGAAGCATGGCGGGGGCCCTGTAAGGGTCACTGCCGTTGTATGTGGCGTACCGATTGAAGAGTTGGCGGAGTTTGTCGTGTCCCGGTCGGGCATTCCAGCGGTCGAGTGTTTGGGTGAGGGGCAACGCCCGGCGACCCTGCCAGGCCTTGCGCAAATGGCGGGCTGTCTTGGCAGGGGTCCAGCTTGTGGCCTCATGCAGGCTCTGCTCCAGAAACAGCCCCCGTGTGGCTTCGAATCCTTCAGCACTGCGCTCGAGGTGGTCCATGGCCGGGCCGGGGTCGACGTGGAAGGCCCGCGCGATCTCCTTGGAGAGGGTTTCCGGGTCGCTCCAAGCGGTGAAGCGCGTGCCGTCAGGCCAGAAATAATGGCACGACCGGTCGAGTTTGGAGAACGAGAAGGGAGCGGCGTGTCTGCCGGCCTGCTGAAGGGTTTCGACCAACAGGTCCGGCCAGGTGAACAGGCTGGGGCCAAGATCGAATCGATAGCCACCCAGTTCGAGCTGGCGCAGTTTGCCGCCGACTTCATGGGCGGCTTCGAAGAGGGCGACGTTGCGCCCTTCGGCGGCGGCGCGCACGGCTGTGGCCAATCCACCGATGCCAGCCCCTATGACCGCGACCGTGCTCACTTTCCGAGGTGATCGGCAGCGCGTTCGAAGCAGATCCGGAACCAGGTGGTGAAGCGCTCCGGCTCCGCGGCCATTTCTGCGCGGAGGGTGGCAAAGTCGACATAGCGAATGCCGGCGACTTCATCCGGATTCGGAAGTGGGTCCAGATCACTGATCCCGAACAGGACATGGTCGAATTCGTGCTCGATCAAACCGCCTTCAAGTTCTGAGCGGTAGATGAAATCGAATCCCTTGGACAATTGGCACTGCATCCCCATTTCCTCCTGAAGCCGGCGGTTGCCGGCATCCAGTATGGCCTCGCCATTCCGCGGGTGGCTGCAGCACGTGTTCGTCCAGAGGCCACCGCTGTGGTATTTGTGATGGGCGCGCTGCTGAAGGAGCAGTTCCCCCCGGCTGTTCAGGATGAAAACGCTGAATGCCCGGTGCAGTCTTCCCACCTTGTGGGCCTCCATCTTTTCCATGGTGCCCTGGTCCTGGTCCAGTGTGTTGACCAATACGACGTGTTCCTCCATCATTCCCTGCTTGTCAGTTCGAGGATGCCAAGGGCCAATTCGGACATCCATTCTGAAAATTGCGGGCTTTCCGCCCAAAAGTCCGTGTTTGCTACCGCAACGGTGGCCTCGGCGTCCATCATCCAATGGGTGTCGGCTCCCAGGAATCGAGGGGCTTTTCCCGTGACGCTCAGCCGATGGGCCCGCAGGACGTCCATGTCTGGATGGGCGGAAACGAGGCTGTCCAATTTTGCCACGGCGAGATTGAAACGCTGCCAGCGGCCCATCATGTTGAGTCCGAAATCGGCCGTGCGTGCGTGGGAGGCCCAACGGTGTGCTTCCACGACGGGCCGGCAATCCGCAGGACAGGTCTGCAGGGCGTCGAGGGCGCGTAGCTCGCTCGCTTCAGCTTGTTCAAAGGTGCCGTGGTCCATGAACATGGCCCTCAGGGGCAACAGTTCGTGGCACGGTTGTCCTCGCATGAGGAGCGGAAAGCTGAACAGGATGGCAGGGATCAGGACGGCCATCCGTTGGCTGCATCCGGTATGGCCCATGATTACAGCAGGTTGAACTGATGGCGGACGTAGGAGCCCATCAACAGCATGGCTTTTTGGCGGTTCGGTATCCGGATGCGGTCCTCCATGATCCTGGAATGGGGCAGCCGTTGGATTTTGCGAAACAGGCGTGTGTAATAGATGTACGCCATGTAGACCCCGAGTCTCGAGGATCGAGGGAGCTGAATGATCCCCTGGTAGGCATGGGCGAAGTCCCTGTGGATTTCAGATTCTATGGCCGTCTTGGCATCCGAGTCGAAAGCGTCGAGGTCCAGACCGGGGAAATACGTTCGCCCGAGACCGGACCAGTCGGCCTTGAGGTCACGGAGGAAGTTGATTTTTTGGAATGCGGCTCCCAGGCTGCGCGCATGCGGCAGCAGGGCAGCATACTGCTTGCGGTCACCCTGGACGAAAACGGAGAGGCACATCAGCCCCACGACCTCCGCCGACCCCACGATATAGTCCTCGTATCCTTCCCGGTCATAGGCCGTCTGGTCCAGGTCTCGTTCCATGGATTCCAAGAACTTGTCGACGTGGGCCATGTCCATTTCATACGCATGGAAGGCCCATTGGAAACTGTTGAGGATGGGGTTCAAGGAGATGCGTTCCGAGAGGGCCCGGTATGTATCCGCCTTGAAACGGTCGAAAAGGGTGACCTTGTCGAAGTCGTGGAACGTGTCCACGATTTCGTCAGCGAACCGGACGAAGCCATACACCGCATGGATGGGGGTTTGGAGTTCCGGAGCGAGGAGCCGGATCCCCAGGCTGAACGAGGTGCTGTACGCTTTGGTTGTCAGTGCACTGCACTGCTGCGAAACGAGGTCAAAAAGGGGTTTTCCCGTATCGAGGAGTCCATGGGTTACGGTCGCACCGGTTCCCACGGGGCGGCATTGCGCGGTGGGTGCCTCTGCATCGAGTATGGGGGGACGGGCATTCATGCTGTGACGGTGGGATAAGTCTCCAGGGCTGCGGGTTGTTCGATGGCGACCGATTCCGGAGGGCCTGGCAATCCCATCGACTTCAGGATTTCACCGGCTGCGACCTGTCCACTGATGATGCTCGGAGGAACGCCCGGGCCAGGTGTGGTCAATTGTCCTGCGAAATAAGTTCCGGGCAGTTTTGATTTGAGCTTCGGCTTCAGGAAAGCAGTTTGAGTCAGCGTGTTGGCCAAGCCATAGGCATTGCCTTTGAAGGCGTTGTAGTCTTCAATGAACTCGCGGTGGGCATACTGGCGCTTGTAGACGATGTGATTCCGAACCGGGACGTCCAATCTTCGTTCGAGGCGGTCCATGATCTGGTCGAAAATGCGGGCACATGCCGCTTCATCCGGATCCAAGCCCGGTGCTATGGGCACGAGAAGGAAGAGGTTCTCACAGCCCTGCGGTGCGACACTCGAATCCGTGACGCTGGGCGCGCAGACGTAGAAGAGCGGGTCTGCCGGCCAGTCCGGTGTGTCGTAAATCTCTTCTGCATGCGCGTCGAAAGGGGTGTCGAAGAAGAGGGTATGGTGCTTCAGTCCTGGCAATCGGCGGTCGATGCCGAGATAGAACAGCAGCGAACTCGGCGACATGGCCCTTCTGTCCCAGTAGCGCGCGTCATACCGACGGAATGGCTTCGGGAGCAGGTGTTGCTCGGCATGGTGGTAGTCGCAGGCCGCCACGACATAACGGGCCGCGATTTTCTTCCCGTCGACCTGGATTCCAGCCGTTTGACCGTCCTCTTCCAAAATGCCCTGAACGGATTTACCACAGTGGAAAGTCACGCCTTGGTCCTTCGCCACCTGCACCATGGCTTCTACGATGCCGTGCATGCCGCCCATCGGATACCAGGTGCCCAATGCTGTGTCCGCGTAGTTCATCAGGCTGTAGAGCGCGGGTGTGGTCTGTGGCTTGGAACCCAGGAAGAGCACAGGGAACTCCATGAGTTGGATGAGGCGTGGATCCTTGAAATGCTTGCGCACATGATCACTGAAACTGCGGAGCAGCTGCAGGCGGGGGGCATCGCGCAGGATGTCGAGACGGGCGAATTCCATCATGGAATGGGCCGGCTTGTTCACGAAGCGCCCCATGCCGATGTCGTATTTGACCTTGGCCTCAGCCAAGAAAGACTCCAAAGCGGCTCCCGCCCCGGGTTCAATCGCCTCGAAGGCCGCAGCCAAGGCCGGGATGCCGGCTGGGACGTCGAATGGCCCCGCTTTAAACTCCACCCGGTAGGAGGGGTCCAACCTTACCAGATCGTAGAATTCGTCCACCCGGCGGTTGAAGTGCGCAAAGAATCGATCGAAGACGTCGGGCATCCAATACCAGCTCGGGCCCATGTCGAAACGGAAACCTTCCACGTCGAACCTGCGTGCGCGTCCGCCCGGTATGTCGTGTTGCTCGAAGACGGCAACATCCAGTCCCTGCTTGGCCAGCGTTGCCGCTGCGGCGAGTCCGGCAAAGCCGGAACCAATAACGGCGGCATCAAGGGAAGGAAGCTCTTGCGACATGGATGAAGGGAGAACAACGCCGATTGCCTTTGGGTTCAAATGGAGGTCTTCGGCATGGGCCGATTAAAGTACGGTATGGAATGTCATTTTCCGGTATTCTATGACGTCCCGGGCAAGAGGGCCGGAGATTCTTGAAACCTTTTTCGTACCCGACACGTTCTAGGCCATGGAGTCAGACCTGCAAGGATGATATCCGTCCTTGAGAAGGTTTTTTCCAATTGCCAGAAGCGCCCCGTGGAAGCGGGGCGTTTCGCTTTTGTGGTCAGCTTCGTCGAACTTGCGGTCCATTCCGCTGTTCCATGACCATGAAGCAAAAAGCCATGTTCCTTTTCCTCGCCCTCCTGACCGTGGGCGGTCTGTTTGCATTCAACACATACAAAGGCGCCATCTTCGGAGGTGTCGACAACCGATACGACTCGACCATGTCCCCACAGGATTTCCATGCCCTTTCCGCCAACACCCTCGACGGTGAGTTGTTTGACTTCGCTCAACTGGCAGGGAAGCGGGTGCTCATCGTGAATACGGCCAGCAAATGTGGCTACACGCCTCAATACAAAAAGCTGCAGTCCCTGTTCGACCAGCATGGCGGAGAAGATTTCGTGATCCTTGGGTTCCCTTGCAACCAGTTTGGGAGACAAGAGCCGGGTACGGCAGGGGAAATCGGTGAGTTCTGCTCGAAGAATTACGGGGTCACCTTCCAGATGATGGAAAAGGTGGACGTCAAAGGGGACGACCAACATCCCGTCTACACTTGGCTGTGCAATGCCGACAACAATGGCGTGGGAGACCACAAGGTGGCGTGGAACTTCCACAAGTTCCTCGTGGATGGTGACGGCCGGCTCATCGCCTCTCTCAAGTCGGGAGCCGACCCCCTCGGTGACGAAATCACCGCATTTGCTTCGGGCAAATAAAATCTGAAGCCGAAATTGGTCCCATGGCGGATCAGGCACCCTTGGACATCCTCGCTTTCGGCGCCCATCCCGATGATGTGGAGCTGAGTGCCGGTGGTACACTCGTGAAGGCAGCCCTTCAGGGCAAGCGCACGGGCATCGTGGATTTGACGCGCGGAGAGTTGGGCACGAGGGGATCGGCCGAACTGCGTGCAACAGAGGCTGCGGCTTCCGCCCAGATACTGGGGCTGGTGGTCAGGGAGAACCTGGCCATGAAGGATGGCCTGCCCGAGGATGAGGAGAAGGCCATCATGGTCCTGATCGGGGCCATCCGGCGTCATCGGCCGACTACGGTGCTGGCCAATGCACTCCATGACCGCCACACGGATCATGGCAGGGCCGCCGAGCTGGTCCACAGAGCCTGCTTCCTGTCCGGATTGGCTCGGATCGAGACGCTATCGAAGGACGGTGCCCCACAGGGGCCCCACCGTCCAAGGCAGATTCTCCACTACATCCAGGATCGCTTCCGAGAGCCTTCCATTGTGGTCGACATCACGGGAGCCGAGGAGCGCAAGTATGCGGCGATTGCCTGCTATGCCTCCCAATTCCACATTCCCGGAACGGCTGAAGGGGGCGTTCGGATTCCCAGCGCTTCTGATCTGGCGACGCCCATCAGCACGCCTGAATTCATGGCGGTGGTCCGCGGTCGGGACATCACCATGGGGCGTTACATCGGTGTGGTCTCCGGAGAGGGGTTCGAGTCCCAATCCCCACTGGGTTTGAATGATTTGGATGCCTTGATTTAAGGCATTGTGGGCCATGAAAAACGCCCGGTCCATGGGACCAGGCGTTCGGGTGGGGTGGCTAATCGGGATCGAACCGACGACCTCTTGAACCACAATCAAGCGCTCTAACCAACTGAGCTATAGCCACCGTGCGGGCGGGCAAAGATAGTGCTGTTGTCGATGTCGCCAAGCGGAAGCTCGACCTCGCTCAAATATTCCTATTCGGCGCAGGGGAGACCGATGTAAGTCAGGAAAAAGATGAGGTCATAGGACCCTATGTATCCGTTGTCATCCTGGTCGAAGATGCAGGAGCCGGGATCACCGCAATCGAAGGTGCAGGTGCCGTTGTCGCAGAGGGCTTCCGGATTGAAATTCTCCGCATCCGGATACGCGCATCCTGCGATGCCGGTGCAGAGGTGTTGGCAACTGCCGTCCTCGTCAGTGGCTGAGGGGTCATAATTCCCGGCATTCATATCGGTGCACCCGAATACTTTGCAGGTGCCATCGTCCTCGGTGGCTGCAGGATTGAAATTGGGCGCATCGGGGTCGGTGCAGCCGTCGATTTCATCGCCATCGCAGACGCCGTCGTCGTCGGAGTCGAAGTCAAGCAGTTCCGACCCCTCGCAAGTACTGCAGTCATCCGGAACGAGGCAGGAGCCGTCGTCGTCCGTGGCAGCAGGGGCGAAGTTGCAGGCTGAGGACTCGGTGCATCCTGAAATTTCTTGGTCGTCACAGACGCCATCTCCATCGGCATCCTCGAGGCAATTCCCTGCGCAGTCGAGGCCGTCCTGCGGGTAAGTGCAGGTGCCATTCTCCTCCGTGGCTGCCACATTGAAATTGCAAGCTTCGCCGTCGGTGCATCCTTCGATTTCTGCCGAATCGCACACGCCATCGCCATCGCTGTCTGCTGTGCAATCTCCACCGCAGACGCCGATGGCATCGAGGACATTGCCTACGCAGTCGCAGTCTCCGTCAGGCAAGGGCGTGCAACCGCATTCCTGGATGGCGCCAGGACCATTGCAAACGCCACAGGCATCAACGGTGCCGACGCAGGGGTCATCCTGGTCGCAGATGTCATCCCCATCGAGATCGATCAGGCATTGACCCTGGCAATCGAGTCCGGGCCCGGGAAATGTGCAGGAGCCATCTTCCTCGGTGGCTTCAGGGTCGAAATTGCAAGCGGAAGCGTAGGTGCACCCCTCGACTTCATCGCCATCGCAAATGCCGTCCAAGTCAAAGTCGTTCAGACATGCTCCAGTACAGTCCAAACCCGGCAGCGCGTAGGAGCAGGGGTCGCCTGGCAATGTGGCGCCGGGCTGGTAGTTGCATGCAAGGCTGTCCATGCAGCCGGCAATGGGGATGGGGAGGTCGATGTAGACGGTTCCATTGAGGTTGTCTCCCTCGAGAAAAATCTGGGCGTGCAGGTTTCCGGAAAGGACGCCATCGGTGGTGATCTGGGCGATCAGAACGCGCAGGTCATCACCCGCAATGCCGTTGTTGAAGTTGGGCAACGTGTACCAGCTGCCCCCCGTGATGTCGTTCAATGCAAATCCATTGCTCCAGCTTGCGTCTCCAGGTTCGAAGGCTTCGGTCCATGGCATTGTGGAGGATTCGAGGATGGAGATGGAGCCCTCGCCTTCGGCTGTGTTCGCAGGAAATTCGAGGCCAATGGTGACATAGCTGTCGAATTCGTTGGAAGGGAAGAGGTCCCAGACTTCCGGATTGATTCCGTCTGATGTGATGTTGCCAATGGGGTGGGATTGGAAGATGCTGCCCGTGGAGGTCAGCAAGCTGGGCTCGTCGATGTTGCCGTAGATGGCGGAGATCTGGTCCGTTGATTCTGAGGTGGTTACATACAGGCGGTACGTGTTGAATCCCGTGAGGTCTTCATCCGAGAGAAGGCCAATGTCCACGGCGACAGTGTCGATTTCAATGGAGAAATCCACGGTTCCCGTCTGATTGAGGGCTGGTGCAGCGGTCAGCTCGAGCATTTCGGGCAGCCCGAATGGTACCTGGGCGACAGCGAGCAGATTCGTGATCAGCGTGATCAATAGGAGGGGCAACCGTTGAAAGGGCACGGTGTTGATTTGGTTTGGTCCGGAGTTTTAAATATCCGAGTTGTTTTATATAGAGTTTATACCGTTTACGAATTTGTTCGGGAACCCGCAAAGCAGGGCCATCTTGCATTCATGCGTGTGTTGCATCTGGCCAGCTGGTATCCGAATCGGATACACCCTCAATTGGGGAACTTCGTGCAGCGCCACATCCAATCCCTCCCAGAAGAGGTGGAGGGCATTGTTCTGCACGCTTGGCCGGATCCCTGTCGCAGATTGAAGCGCAGGGAAATCCTCGACCGGATCGATGGGCATGCGGGCCGCACCTTGGTTGCCTATGTGCCGGACCGGCCTCCCCGGAGGTGGCGGATGGAACGGGCCTACATCCGCCTTGGAGAGCGGCTTCAGCGGGAGGGATTCCGGCCGGATATCCTGCATCTGCACAATGCGGCGGAGGCGGCATTGCCGGCGGTGGAACTTCGGGATGCCTTGGGCATTCCCCTGGTCATCTCGGAGAATTGGACCGCTTACCATTCCGAGCTTGGTCGGAACTTCCGTCCCAAAGAGGAGCGGTTGGTGCGCAAAGCCTTGAATGCTGCCGCATTGCACCTTCCTGTATCGGAACACCTCGGTCGGGCGATGGCGGATCAAGCACCCGAAGTGCAGCAGCGTGTCGTGCCCAATGCGGTTGAGGATATTTTTCATCCACCGGCTGCACCCAGAGAGAAGGAGGGGCCATTGCGCCTGCTCCATGTCAGCTCGATGGTGGACGACCACAAGAACATCCGAGGGATGCTCCGCGCGGTGGCCGCAGCCGTGGAAGCTGGTGCTGACCTCTGCCTCACGTGCCATGGTGGTGCCGGTGTGGGAGGCGCCGAAATCCCCGAATACAGGGCGTTGGTTGCCGAACTCGGGATGTCCGATCGCATCTCGTTCGAGGGCCCCGCCACATCCGAACAGGTCGCTCATGCGATGAGGCGTTCGGATGCGTTCGTGCTGTTCAGCCGCTACGAAAATCTGCCTTGCGTCCTGCTTGAGGCATGGAGCACCGGGATGCCGGTGATTGCCACGGCAGTTGGGGGGGTAGGGGAGCACCTCGGGCGGCAGGAGGCGCTGGGACTGCTGATAGATTCAGAAGATGAAACGGCGCTGAAGACCGCCATTCTCACCATGGCTGAAAGGAAGCGGTCGGGAACGCTGGCGGACGCTGAAGCCATTGCACGCCATGCTCAGGAGCGGTTTTCGATGGCCTCCGTGGGAAGGCAGATCGTGGAGGCCTACCGCTCCGTGCTCGGTTGACCTTCTGTCGGTCTATCGTTCGGTACCGATGGGCAAGGCCAGGCCATTGACGAAGTCGCGGAGGACAGCGAGGCTATCGGCTGTGCCGGCGCCGCTGAAGGGTGCTGACGTCAGGTCGGTTGAGGCCACGACCCGGTTGTAGGCGGTCAGCATGGGGCCGGCGATGGGCAGGTAGGACCAGTGCCAGCGTTCGAGCTCGTATCCGGTGCGGCCGGTGGCCTTGTCGTCGTAGACTTGGTGGAAGCCATACGTGCCGGCATGCGCGTTCAACCAAGCATAGACCGCGGCGCCTTCGTCGGCGGTGAACCAGTCGTTTTCGAAGGAGTTGAGGTCGATGTCCGTGCCCCAATGGTGGCGGGAAGCGCCGGGCATGGCGCTGTAGGTTAGGATATCGCGGGCCTTGTCTACGTCCTGCCATCCCATGTATTGTGGGCGTTCCCATTTGCGTTCCCAAATGCCCCTCTGGTAGTCGAAGTTTCGGGTGGCGCTGCGGATCAAGAGGTCAATGCCGTCAAGGGCGGCTGCCGTGCGCATCTGATCGTAGGCCTCGAGGACTTCCCGTCGAAGGAAGATGCCATCCTTGTCCGTCCAATCATTGGGAATCCGATCGAAATCGGGGTGTTCTGAAGGATCGAACAGGCCCAGCAATTCTTCACGGGACCACGCGGGGAGGCTGTCCGCGAGATTGACTTGGGCGCTGTCTTCGGCGGGGCTCATTGCCGGTGCAGCAGCGGTGGGCACCGAGGATTCTGAACAGGCCCACAACACCAGTGTGCCGGACAGCAACATGCCGGCCCGGAGGGTAGGAATGAGGGGGGCCAACCCGATCAATGGATGCCCTTTGCCGCGAGGTAGCGCTCGGCATCGAGGGCCGCGATGCAGCCGGTGCCGGCGGCTGTAATGGCCTGGCGGTACGTTTTGTCACAGGCGTCGCCGCTCCAGAATACGCCGTCCACGTTGGTGTAGGATGACCCGGGCTTGGCCGCTACGATATAGCCTTCTTCGTCGAGTTCGACCTGTCCGGCGAAGATGTCGGTGTTCGGCTTGTGTCCTATGGCGAGGAAGAACCCCGTAACGGGAAGGATGGACTCTTCACCGGTCTTGTTGTTGAGCACCTTGGCGCCTTCGACCTGCTCGGCACCGAGGATTTCGACCGTTTCCGTATTCCAGTGGATTTCGATGTTGTCCATGCCCATGACGCGGTGCTGCATCACTTTGGATGCGCGCATTTCATCGCGGCGGATCAGCATGTGGACCTTGGTGCACAGCTTGGCGAGGTAACTGGCCTCTTCACACGCGCTGTCTCCGGCACCGACCACGGCGACCTCCTGGCCGCGGTAGAAGAAGCCGTCACAGACCGCGCAAGCCGATACGCCGCCGCCATTGAGGCGAAGCCGAGTCTCGCTCTCGATTCCGAGCCATTTGGCGGAGGCACCCGTCGAGATGATCACGCTGTCGGCGCTGACCACATGCTTTCCATCCTCGATTTCGACGAGCTTCTTTTCTCCACTGAAGTCGACCGCGGTGACCCATCCGTTGCGGATGTCAGTCTCGAACCGCTTGGCCTGGTTCTCCAGGTCGACCATCATGGCCGTCCCGTTGATGCCCTCCGGATATCCCGGGAAATTGTCGACATCGGTCGTTTCGGTGAGCTGGCCTCCGGGCTGCATGCCCTGATAGAGGACGGGCTTCATGTCCGCGCGGGCGGCGTAGATGGCGGCGGTGTATCCTGCGGGCCCCGATCCGATGATCAGGCATTTGACGTGTTCCTTGGCTTCCATGGGAGGGCGAATTTACTGACCGGGGCGCGGGTCGGCGCCGCTTTGACAGACCTTTTCATCCAGTTCGAGCATCTTGTCCCACAGGTTGTCCTCCGGCGGAGGAGCGATGATGCGGATCACCTCGCGTCGGGTCGGATGGACAAACTCGATGCGGCGTGCGTGCAGGTGGATGGAGGCGTTGTCGTTGGTGCGCCGGGCGCCGTATTTGATGTCGCCCTTGATGGGGCATCCGAGTGAAGACATCGTCACCCGAATCTGATGGTGGCGGCCTGTCTTGGGGTGGACTTCCACAAAGTGGTAGTGGTCGCCCTTGCCGAGCAGGTAGTACTTGAGTTCGGACTCCTTGCGGTCCTTTCCCGGTGTGTCGTAAGCGTAGCTTTTGTTGCGCTCCTCGTTCTTCCTCAGGTAATTGATGATGTGCCCTTGCTGCTCGGGTGGAGCCCCCTTGACCACGGTCCAGTATGTCTTCGCGACTTCGCGGTGCTTGAACGCCTTCATCATGCGGCTCAGGCACTTGGACGTCTTGGCGTACAGAATGACACCACTCACTGGGCGGTCGATGCGGTGGATGGTGCCGAGCCAGGCCTCACCGGGCTTGTTGTATTTCACACGCAGGTAGGCGCGGATGACGTTGTCCAGCGTGCGGTCGTTCGTGATGTCGCCCTGGACGATGTCGCTCGAGCGCTTGTTGACCGCAATGAGGTGGTTGTCCTCATAGAGCACCTCCAGGTTGTCGGGGGTGCTCATCACGATGGGCACTTTCGGTTTGTGGGTAAAAGGTGAACCACTGTGGTCCTGGCCCATCAGTACTGCTCGTTTTCGTTGGGAAAGTCCTTTGCCCGCACGTCGGACACGTACTGGCCGATGGCGTCGTGCATCTGCTGGCCCATGTCGAGGTAGCGGCGCAGGAAGCGTGGCGAGAAATCCTGGGTGATGCCGAGCATGTCCGGCAGGACGAGCACCTGGCCGTCGCACCCGACGCCGGCACCGATGCCGATGGTCGGGATGTGGAGGCTCTCGCTCACGGCGGTGGCCAGCTTGGCGGGGACCTTTTCGAGCACGAGGCTGAAGCAGCCGATTTCCTCGAGCAGTTTCGCATTGGCCTTCAACTCCTCCGCCTCCGCCTCCTCCTTCGCGCGGACGGTGTAGGTGCCGAACTTGTAGATGCTCTGCGGGGTCAGGCCCAGGTGTCCCATGACGGGGATGCCGGCGGTGAGGATGCGCTCGATGCTCTCGCGGACCTCGGCGCCACCTTCGAGTTTGACGGCGTGGGCGCCGCTTTCCTTCATGATGCGGATGGCGCTGTTCAACGCCTCCTTGGAGTTGCCCTGGTAGGTGCCGAAGGGGAGGTCGACCACGACCAGTGCTTTCTTGGCGGCCCGGATGACGCCGGCGGCGTGGTAGATCATCTGATCCAGCGTGATCGGCAAGGTGGTCTCGTGGCCGGCCATCACGTTGGAGGCACTGTCGCCGACGAGGATGACGTCGACCCCGGCGCCGTCGACGATGCGGGCCATGGAGTAATCGTAGGCGGTGAGCATGGCGATCTTCTCGCCGTTGTGCTTCATTTCCTGGAGCACCTGCGTCGTGATGCGCTTCGCGGAGGCGTGGACGGACATGGTTGCAAGTTAAGGTTCGGCTTTGGCCTGACCGCTTGCTGGAACGGCCTCAGCGGAAGTGGCGTAAGGTGAGGTTCAATCGCGGGGCATCGACCCGCGCCCGCCTCGGAATGGCGTGGTCGAAATCGGCCTGCAGGTGCTCCATCGCGAGCAGGTCGCCGTGCCCCAGGGAGACCGTCCAGCCCTCCTTGGTGTCGCGGTGCCGCACCTTGAAATCGCGGGCCGCCCCGAAGCTGACGGAGGCGATGACGGCGGGGTCGATTTCGGGTTCGTTGTCCCTGTGCCAGCCCATGGCGTCCTGCCCATCGCGGTACAGGTTGCACAACACCGCGTCAAATTCCCGACATTCCAACTCACTTGAAATAAGTTGATTGAGCGCCTTCAGTTCAACCGGGATCTGGGCGGCGGGCCAGTCGATGGAGCTGTACTGGTAGGCCGGTCCGAACCACGCAGTGAGGCGGGGTTCGTCGTAGGTCTTGCCGTAGACGGTGATGCGGTTCTGCTGCCACGGGATGCGGTCCACCCAGGCGTCGAGGGACTCCGACTCGAGGAGTCCGGGCCAATGTCGGCAGCGTGCGGCACCGGACGAGAGGACGGTAAAAGGTGTGTTCATGGCGCGCGACGATGCCTCATGGGTCGGATCCGGTACCGGGCGATCACCGAAAGCTGCGCAAGGAAAGCAAGCAGCAGGAGAAAGAACGGTCTCCGAGACCTGTATCGGGTACGCATCCGAAAGTCCCGAGCACCATGGAGAGGCCCGCCTGCGGTGCGTCCCGGTTCCTCGTTTCCTGTTTGATGGTTCATGCTGCGCATGGACTGCTTGGTTGTTTCAAGTTCCGGCAACCACGCGTTGCCGCATGATGCCCAGGTCGATGGTGCCATCCGGGCTGCGCATGGTGGAGGTGATGACATCGCCGTCCTGGAGGTAATGCGGTTGTGTCCTCTGATTCTTCAGGAACATCTTCATGAGCAATCGCTCGCCCAGCACGAACCGCATGAGGCGCTGTACGGATGCGGGAGGCACATTCAAGGCCACCCCGCCGGGGGTGCCGGTCATGATGAGATCGCCGGGATGCAGGTCCATGATGCCGGACAATTCATGGAGGGTCTCGGAGGGCTGGAAGAGGAGCTGGCGGGTGTTGGCCTCCTGGCGCACCCTTCCGTTCACCTCGAGGCGGATGTCGATGTCCCTCAGCCGGTCGAATTCGCCGGGGGCGAAGAGATGGATGAAGGGCCCCACAGGGCAGAACGTCCGGAAACTCTTTCCCTTGAACCACTGCTGTTGGGGGATCTGCACGTCCCGGGCCGACACATCGTTGGTCATGACGATGCCGGCGATGTGGTCTGCGGCGGCCTCTTCCGTCAAGTCGATTGGTCCCTTGATCTCGCGCCCGATGATGAGTCCGAGCTCAAGTTCATAGTCGAGGAGCTGGACGCCCTCGGGTCGCACGATGTCGCCATGGGGGTTGTTCAACGAGGATGAAGCCTTCGTGAACATCATGTTGAAGGGGGGGCGCGACCGCGTGGAAACTCCGGATTCCTTGCGGTGGTCATCATAGTTGAGGCCCTGGCAGACGATGGAGCAGGGTGGCGTGACCGGCGACAGCAGCTCCACAGCGCCCATGTCGATTCCGGCACCGCTTGTGTCGAGATGGAACGCATCGGCCTTTCCGTGCATCAGAAACGCCTCAAGCGTGTCATACCCACCTACATGATGGATGGTGTTTCCCTGAACGACTCCCCAACCAAGGGTGTTGTCGTGGCGGTATCGGCAGATGTTGATTCCCATGGTTCTTTCTATTTGTGATGCGCCACCTCGTCCACATAGCGGGGGTCCCAGGCATCGCCGCGCCAGGCTACATGGCCATCGGGGCGCACGAGCAGTGCAGCCGGCCAGCCTTTCGGGATGAAGGTCCAGGAGGAGGTGTCGATGTGGTGCAGGGCAGTCTCCGAAATGGCGGCGTCAGCCTGGATTCTTCCGGCATCGGCGAACAGGGTGAAGCGATCATAGGCCAGAAAGTCGTGTGAGGACTTTCGGCCTTCGGATGTGTCGACCCAGCAATGGGGCAGCCTTGCCCCGGGGCGCGTGGACGGTATGTAATCCGAAACGTCATCGTCCGCGATGTCCACTTGTGAACCATCATCGATGATGGCGCCAGCTTCGTATGTGTAGCCGATGTCGAGACCGAGCCGGTCGAAATGTCCGATCTGCCGGGATACGGTGGCATCGACCTTGGCCCTGAGACCGGCATCGGTGAACACGCGGCGGAGTTTGCGGTCGGCCATTCCCTTGGGTACGGAGGTCAGCGCATCGCGCAGTTTCGCAGGCAGGAAGCGCAATCGGTACTTCGCCTGGGCCAGTTTCTCCATGCCGTCCAGATCGAGCCCGAGCAGCGAGAAGACTTCCATGATGTTTTCCGAATTCTCTCGGCTCTCCGCACAATTCTTCACCGCAATGGGCCGGCGCTCCGTTTCATAGGTCTCGAGCAGGGTGGAATCAGCCTTCCCCTGCAATACGGATGCGATCTTCCAGGCGAGGTTGTGCGCGTCTGCGATTCCCGTGTTCATGCCCAAGCCACCTGTTGGGGGGAAACGGTGCGCGGCGTCCCCGAGCAGGTATGCCCGGCCATCAGTGTATTTCCGAGCGACCTGGGCGGTCATGCGCCATGGGCTGATCGATTCGATTTCGAGGTCCGGCAGCTCCACACCCAGCGCGCCTTGGATGCGCTCCTTGAAGAATTCCGGTGTGAAGGTCGCCAGCGACTCCCATTTGCGATAGAACGGCACGACGTAGACCCACCGTTTCTCGATGTGGTGCGCGATGAAGGAGCCGGCGTATTCAGGGTGGGCGATCCAATACAGCTTTGCAGGAGCGGCGACGTGTTCACGCAGGTTGTACTTGAAGAAGGCGTTCACGAAACTGGACAACTCCGACGGGCCTTCCAGGTCGATGCCCAGTGCTTTCCGGATGGGGCTGCCTGCGCCGTCGCAGCCGAGGAGATAGCGCGATTCGACCTCATACCTGTCTCCGGTCGTGCCGTCCACGATCCTGCTGACCGTCCTGTCGGTGGTGTTTGTGACGAGGGCGTCCCAGGTGTGTCCGAACCGAAGGTCCACGCATTCCGATGCGGCAGCGCGGTCGACAAGGATCTTTTCGAATTCGCTCTGCGACAGATTGAAATAGGGTAGGGTCTCCCGGAGGTGCGCTTCATATTTCGCCCGGCGCCGGGGGTCCTCGAGCAAGTCAATCCGGCCGAACTCCTCCTGCATGGTGCGACAGAAGAGGATGCGCGAGCCGTCTTCAAGCGGCGAGGCTTCACGATTGAGGTCCTCTTGGGAAATGCCGATTTCCCGCAATATCTCCACGGACCGTGCATTGAGTTCGTGCGCTTTCGGGTGCTCATCGGTCTTGGCCTTCCGCTCGATGATGGTGCTTCGAATGCCCAAGCGTGCGAGCAGGAGTGCGCTGACCAGCCCCGAGGGACCCGCGCCTGAAATGAGGATGTCGGTCTTGACCGGGCTGGGCTTCATCGCAGGGTCGCCGTCAGGATGTCGGGGGCACATTGAGGTCCGACATGGAACATGAGGACCGCCAACGCAATGAGGAAGATCAGACTGAGCACGCTGAACACGAACACGTTTTCATCCACGCCGAGAATCTTGATGTGGACGAGTGGTACCCAGATGATGCCCTTGTACCACTTGACCAGGGCCACCGCGGCCCAGAATCCCAAGAGGTTTGCGGCCAACAGTGCGGAAGCGAGGTAGAGGTGCACCGGCCTGAGTGGATCGGTCCACCAGATGAGCCACAATGTCACGCCGCCGGCGAAGAACATCATGCCCAGCTGCCATACGAGGTGGAATCTGGCGTGTCCCACCCACTCGGGATTGAACAGGTGGGTGGCGTCCGTATCGCGTTTGATCGGACCGAAGAATTCGAAAGCGACCACGGTGAGCAGCACCTGGACGAGCGTCAGTCCTTCGATGGTCTCGGGATAGGCTTCATACATGGTTCTTGGGCGAAGAATGGGGTTCAATGCGCACGGCCTGGATCATTTTCAGGACCGTTTCGATGTGGCGGTCGATGAATTCCTGGCCATGGACGTCGACTCCGAAGAGTGCCTGAGCTTCCAACGAGAGTGAGAAGGGCATGGCGCACGCCCCGAGCAGGATGTAGCGGATGTGCGGGTTCGATTCAAAGGCAATCATCCATGGGTCACCTCCTCCGAGTTCCCGGTTCAATTGCGCCGCAGGAATCAGGAAGCGTTCCACAATCCAGTCTGACCGCCACGACGGCTCATAATTCTCCTGGATCATCAGCTGATTTATGAAGGGACGTGCAGCGGAGGCGCGGATGAAACCCCCGATGATCCGTCGTTGGCGCGTTTCCGGATCAAGGCCGCGCAACATGCCGGCCATCGATTGCAGTTCGTCGAAATAGGGCTGAAACGCGTGGTCGATGGCCGCCTTCCAGAGGTCATCCTTGGTTCCGAAATGGTAAGTGATGAGCCCTCGGTTGACGCCGGCTCGTTGTTCGATGTCTCGAATGCTGGCTCCGTCATGTCCCCGAGAGGCGAACAGGTCGACAGCGGCCTGCAGGATCTTGTTTCTGGCCAAGGCCCCCTTTTGGGATGGTCTTTTTTCAATCACGGTCATGGAGGAATCTGCAGTCGGGTTCCAGTGTTTCAAACCTGCATCAAAACTTGACAGTTGTCAAGTTTAACTACTGCACGTCGTCTTTGATTCGACGCTGGACTGTTTTCACTGCTCACGCGCCGTCCGAGAGGACGGTCAGAGGCCCGTCCACGTGGTGCCGATGTAGACGAGGTAGGCGAGGACGAAGAGGCCACCCTGCCAGCGCCCGAGGCGGGGTGTCCGGAGCCCGCCGAGCAGGGCGAGGGGGATGACGGCGGCGGCGGTCCCGAGGACCCACCAGATGTCCCAGGACAGCACCTCGGGGCCCATGGGCAGCGGTGCGATGGTGGCGGTGGTGCCGAGGACGAGGAGCAGGTTGAAGAGGTTGCTGCCCACGACGTTGCCCACGGCCAGGTCGGATTGGCCCCGCAGGGCGGCGATGCCAGAGGCGACGAGTTCCGGCACACTGGTGCCAAAGGCGACGATGGTCAGGCCGACGACGTGGTCGCTGACCCCGAAATCAAGGGCCACCCTGCTCGCGCCGTGAACGAAGGCCTCCGAACCGAAATACAGTCCAGTCGTGCCGACGGCGAGTACCCCGACAAGGGCAAGTGGAGACCATTCTGCCCATTGGGCGGCTTCCTGGACTTCTCCGTCGTCTGCGTCCTGGTCCTGCTGACGGCGCGCGCGCCAGAGCAGGTTTCCGATGAAGAGGCCCATCACGATCAGGGCGCCGATCCCCTCATTGCGCGTCATCTCCAGATCGGATGCCACCGCGACGAAAAGCAGGCTCACTCCGAGCATGAGCGGGATGTCAAGTCGGAGGGCCATGCGGTCCACGGTGACGGGCCGCACGAGGGCGGTCAGTCCGAGGATGAGGGCGAGGTTGGCCACATTGGACCCCAACACATTGCCTACCGCCAGTCCGGGATGGCCATCCAATGCTGCCTGTACCGAGGCGAACAGTTCCGGGGCGGAGGTGCCCATGCTCACGACGGTCAGGCCGATGATGAGCGGGGGGATGTTGGCTTTCAGGGCGAGGGCGGCCGCACCGCGGACGAGCAGCTCGCCGCCGCCCACGAGGAACACGAGGCCCAGGACGAGCGCCAGCAGGGCCGGGATGTCGGCGAGGAACTCCATTCAGGCGTCGGGCTTGGCGTCAGCAGTGTCTTCCGCGATCGGCCCATCGCCGTCAACGCCACCGTCGCCCTCGGGCGGCACGCCGTCGGCCGGGGTGCCGGTGGAGGTGCCCGCAGCAGTGCCCGTGGAAGAGCGGGGGGTGCCCGACGGGGCCTTCATCGCGTCCTCGAAGCCCTTGGTGGCGGCGCCGACGGGATCGCGGAAGGCGGCTGCGCCCTTGCGCAGGTCGTCCGTTCCACTGAGGATCTCGCGCTGGATGTCCTGCTGGGCGTCGCGGACCTGCCGCATGAACTTGCCCGCGGACTGCGCCATGGAGGGCAGCCCCTTCGTCCCGAAGAGGAGCAGGTAAATCAGCAGGATGAAGACGATTTCCGTCGTGCCCATGGAGCGTCAAAGGTAGCCGACTGCCCGGCGTCCCCGCACCGATGGAAAAGGGGCGGGCATGAAAGGCAAAGGCCCCGCGACGCAGCGGGGCCCTTGTGAGCATATCACGGCCGAAACCGCGTGAGAAAGTGCTTTTGTCAAGCCAGAACAAGATACGACCGGCGTGTTCTGAAACAACAACTATGTGTTCCAAAAATCAGGGGGTTCATCGCCTCTTTCCGAGGATTACATCCTTTC
>CALLLH010000022.1 GCA_938082505.1 uncultured Flavobacteriales bacterium | reverse complement strand
CTGAACATGGAGGAAAAGTCGACTCTGTGAAATCTGTTTTTCTTGAAGGCCATCTTCAGCCGACAGAAAAAGATATAGACGTGACTGGGTTTCACAAGGAATAAAAACAAGAAGAGCTAAAGGAAGATGTTCCCTGGAAAGGCACCACTGTGCGCCTCAGAGCACTTCGCCACAAATACTGGCGATAAACTCGATAATCAACACTTGAAAGGGCCATCTTCCCTGCATCTTGAGCATCATTCAACGAGCCCTTAAGCAGGTGTTCAAATTGCGACAATAACAAATTCTATCGAAAATAGAATTTCTCGAAAAGCGTCGGAAGGTCGGTAAGCTGCAGCATGAATATATCTCCCCCCTTGGCCTTCACGCTGGAGGTCCTCTAGCTGATAGGGAACAGAATTCGATGTGCGAGGGCGGTTGACCGTATTTTCGCGGCCTACGATTCGCGCCATGAACAATGTCCTCAAAGCGCTCGGCCTTCTGGTTGTCCTGCTCCTCGGCTTTGCCTTCTATTTTTTCTGGAACAACACCCCTGATTACAACTTCGAACTCCAAACGGAGGCCATATCGGCGCCGGTGGAAATCATCTTCGACGATATGGCCGTACCGCACATCTATGCGGACAGCGAAACCGATGCGTTGTTTGCCTTGGGCTACGTCCATGCCTCCGAAAGGCTCTGGCAGATGGACCTGCTGCGGCGCGCCGGCGCTGGCGAACTGTCCGCCCTGCTCGGTGAGGACATGATCGAGAACGACCAATACCTGAGGACACTGGGGATGCGGGAGGCTGCCGACAGGGTGACCG
Organism: uncultured Flavobacteriales bacterium; assembly: GCA_938082505.1. GTDB lineage: Bacteria > Bacteroidota > Bacteroidia > Flavobacteriales_D > Sanyastnellaceae > UBA8752. The sequence goes on along the minus strand of CALLLH010000022.1, from coordinate 11,725 downwards.
CCGATTTCCTCCAGAAAGGAACCAAAGAAATCCAGGATGGCATGGCCGCCTACATCGCCGGAATCAACCACTTCATTGGTCAAGGCCGGCCCCCCGTTGAATACACCCTGCTTGGGATGGCTCCAGAGCCCTTCGACACCCATGACGTCTACTGCGCAACAGGATTCATGTCGTACAGCTTTGCCATCCATCTGAAGACCGAACCCATCCTCGATTGGATGAAGCATGAATTGGACCCGGTGTACTTCGAGGACCTCGCCGTGGGCCCAGATGGCTTCACCCGAATCCCTGTCTTCGGGCAGCCGGCAGACACCAGCGCTGCCCCCCGTGGCCCGACGCCCTTGGGCCGGAACGCATCGGCAACCCCAGCCCACCATTCGGACATCTCCGGCCTGTCGGCGCGCACCCATCGCCTCGATGCACTGCGCCCCGTGCCGCAATGGCTGGGGTCCAATGCCTGGGTCATCGGTGAAGAAAAGACGGCGTCCGGCAAGGTCATTTTCTGCAACGACGCCCACATGGCCTTCGCCCAACCCTCCGTCTGGTACGAAGCCCACGTGGTGACACCCGAGATCGAATACTACGGCAACCACCTGGCAGGCCTGCCCTTCCCGGCCATCGGACATACGCGGCATCATTCATGGGGCATCACCATGTTCGTCAATGACGACATCGACCTGTACCGCGAAACCATCGAAGGCGACCGGTATCTGCACGGCGGGGAATGGCGCGACCTCGCGACCGAAACCGAGACCATCGAAGTTGCCGGCGCAGACCCAGTCACCTTTGAAGTCCGCAAGACGCACCACGGTCCGCTCATCGAAGACAGCCTGGCCATGTGGTGGACCTTCACCCAATACCCGGAGAACAAGATCCATGAAGCCTTCTATGGATTCTCAAGGGGACGCAGCATACAGGAAGTCCAAAAGGCAGCTTCCATTGTCCATGCCCCCGGCATCAACCTCATGTATGGAGATGACCAGGGCAACATCGGTTGGTGGGCCAGTGCCAAACTGCCCATTCGGCCTGCCCATGTGGATACCAAGACCGCGATTGACGGCAGCGACCCCGCGAACGACCCGCTGGGCTGGCACCCCTTCAGCCGGAATCCGCAATCGGTCAACCCCGACATCGGCTTCGTCTATTCGGCCAACAACGCTCCCGACAGCGTCGACGGCATACACCATCCCGGCCACTACTATTCGGGCAACACGAGGGGAGCCGGCATCATCACCGCCCTGACCGCAAAAGATGGCTGGACGCTGGAAGAGGCACAGAAGCTGCAACTCGACCACCACTCACCGGTATACCGAGGCAACGCTGCCTTGATGGTCGCCTTGGCCGATGCAGCGGAACAGGCCCCATCCACCGACGCCACTGCCGCGCTGGAAATGCTCCGCGGATGGGACGGAGCCCACGAGGGTGACGATCTCGCACCTTCCCTCTACTACCGATGGATGTACCGCACGATAGAAGGCGCCATGGCGGATGAATTCAACCAGAATGCGGACGAGGATGCGGAGGACAAATTCGAGACGTGGCACAGGACCCTCGTGAGCGAGAACACCTTTCCACGGCTCCTCAGCAATCGCGAATCGCCTTGGTGGGACAACACCTCGACCCCGAACCGGGAGTCCGCTTCCGAAATTGTCCTCTCCGCATTGGAAACGGCCTTGAAAGACCTCGAAACCACGCTTGGTCCGGACCGGACCACATGGCATTATGACCGCCTGCACACCGTGACCCACCGCCACGCCATGGCGGATGTTCCCATTGTGGGCGATTGGCTCAGCATCGGCCCCTATGCTCTGCCGGCTGCCAAGGACGCGCTGTGCAAGTATGAATTCAAGCTCAAGAAGGAAGTGGACTTCAGCATTTTCTCAGGCCCATCGATGAGGATCGGCATCGATTTCGCGGATGTGGATGGGGCCGAGAGCATCCTCCCCACCGGACAATCCGGCAATGTGTTCAGCCCGTTCTACGACAACCAGGCACCACTGTACCACGCCGGTGAATTCCGCAAAATGCGCATGGACAGGAACGACATAGAGTCCCATTCATCGGGACGGGCCTCCATCCGACCGCGAACTGTCGATGCCCGGCAGCAAATCCCGCACCAATAGACAGTCGCTCCACACCATCTTTCTCGGTTGAAACGACATTTCTTTCACCCTCGCTTCCGAATCCGGGCACGCTACTTCAGTTCCCCTGGGTCCAGTAAAGTCCGGTCGGACCTCAGTCCGGTTCGACAACCGTCGAGGTGTAAAGGCCGAAGCAGCCATAACCGCTGCTGATGTTGCTGTAGGCGAGGACCGGCTCCGAGAAGAAAGGACCACCCCCGCCTTGGAGCTGGTCCAAGCGACGGTAAAACAACACCGCCTCGGGCGACAGGGCCACCAACTCCAAACCCGGCTTTCCGGCGAGCATCTCCTCGACATCTCCTGGCCCCTCGCCCCAAGCCTCGAAATACACCTCGAATGGAAGGGACTCCAAAGCCTGTGCACCGGGGACATCCTGAATGAGGTAACCGTCCAAGGACCGGTTCCATTCCATCCGGGGATCGTCCTCAATCGGGGATTCCAGCCAGGTGGACGCATTCGATTCGCCCGGAACAGGCTCCATCCAAAGACGTCTCGTCGAACGCAAGAGGAAAAAATCGTCCTCCCCGGCCCTGTCCGGCAGGCTGAGACTGAGCTCATACACGCGGGAAGCAAAACTCCAATAGGGATCCAACTCCGTCGTCGAATCCACCAACAGCCACTCTGCCGTGTAGGCATAGCTGCCCGCGGAGTCAATCAATGGCGGAAAGGTCTGCTCGGCCGTGGCCGTCTCGAAACCGGGCGCTTCCACGGTCAGGCTCCAAGTGCCCAACGCGAGGTCTACATCGGTGAGCACATGCCCAAGACCGGACACCCAGTCTTCCTGCCCTCCCCACGAAATGGTGGTGCCGGAAGAATGGACCAACGTGTATTCGGCTTCCTTTACTTTCTGACTTCCAGCCGAATCAAGGATTCCCGCTGAAGCGTGGGTGCGGGCCACAAGGGAGTCCGCCTGCGGCCGGGCGAGGAAGGTCACAGCCAACTCAGGGGTATGCGTGGGAAACTCGATTTCCCGCACCACACCTTCAGACAGCTTCTCACAACCGACAACGGAGACCAGCAGGACACATCCCAGCGCGGACGAACAGATGGGGTTCAGAACTCGATGCGCCATGCGATGGAAGGAATGATGGGGAAAATGCCGTACTCCCGAATGACCTTGGAGCCATCCACGTTCACGTCAACAAGGGAGAAGAACGGATTGAGGTTGTTGTACACATTGTAGACGCTGATGATCGTGGTGCGCAGATAGCGCTTCTTCTCCTTCCGGATCGTCAGCGCCACATCCGCCCGGTGATAGGGGCTCTGCCTGTATTCGTTCTTGCCGCCCGGGACCTCTACCGTGGTGCCGGACAGATTCGGATCGGCACCGGTGAAGGCAGCAGGCACAAAGGTGCGGAACACCGATTCCGGCAATGTCAAAGCCCGACCGGTGCCGTAGACCCATGTCGCGGACAGGTCGATCCGGTCCGACAGCGTGTGCATCACGACCACCGAAGCGTCATGCCTGCGGTCATAGGTGTAGGGAAACGGGTTGCCGCTGTTGATCTCATCAAACTGCCGATTGGCCCAGCTCAGGGTGTAGCCGATCCAACCCGTCGTGTTGCCTCGCTTTTTCTGAAGCAGGAATTCGAATCCGTAGGCTTCCCCCACCCCTTGCGTGACCTGGTCCTCCCAGTCGGAATTGAAGGTGTTGGCAAAGCTGGCTCCTTCCCGATAACTGAGCAGCCCCGTCATCGCCTTGTGATAAGCCTCGATGCTGTATTCGACACCCCTGTATGTCTTGGCCCACCCGAGGGCCCACTGCTGACTCGTCTGTGGGGTCACCCGGTCGGTGGCCGGCACCCACAGATCGGTCGGCAGGGCCAGACCCTCGTTGGTCAGCAGGTGCACGAACTGGTTCATTCGGGCATAGGAAGCCTTGACCGCGCTGCCGTCGGGCAGGCGGTAATTCAGGGACGCACGCGGCTGCAGCGAGGCGAAGTTGGTGCCGTTGACCCGGAGCAGGGCCGCGTGCAGGCCTAGGTTGGCCTTCAGGTTGGGGTGAAGCCGCATCTCGTCCTCCACGAAGAGGAAATGCTCATCTGAGCCCACCTCATCTGCGCCAAGCGTGGTGTCGATGGCACTGAGGCTGCCTTCGAACGTGGCCTGGAAAGTCGTCGCTCCCGGATTGAAAGTGTGCAGGGTCACATTGCCCCCAAAGCGAATGCTGTGTCGGTTGTTGAGGGCATACAGGAAATCGATCCGCCCTCCCAGGTCCACGATGCCGCTTTGGTAGAGGCTGGCGAGCCTGGTCGTGTTGGAATCTCCGACGGCACCAAACGATTCCCTGAATTCAACGCCCGTGTTGAACTCATACTGGCTGCGGGTCAGGGTCACATTGGAGAACAGCTTCGGGCCCCACTCGCGGTTCCAGCGCAAAGCCGCCACGCGGTTGCGCCAGTCCAACCCGAAGTCGATGTAGGAACTGCTTTCCCCAAAGGTCTCCGTGGACTCGAAGCCGAAATCATCCGTGCCGTCGAACAGGCTCAGGTACACCCGGTCCCGATCGCCGATGCGCCAGTTCACCTTGCCATTGAGGTCATGGAAAAAGTACCGCGGCTGGGTCTGGACGTTGGGGTCTTCGGCGTTGACCGCATTGATGATGGGCCGGGTCAACACGTCGAGATAAGTGCGCCGCCCGCTGATCATGAACGAGGCCTTGTCCTTGACGATGGGGCCCTCGATCATCAGCTTGGAGGCCAACAGGGAGACGTTGACCGTCCCGTGGGTCTCCCGCATGTTGCCCTCCTTCATCTGCACTTCCACCACGGAAGACAAACGTCCTCCGAACCGGGCCGGGAATCCGCCCTTGGTGATGGTCATCCGCTTGACCGCATCCGCATTGAACACCGAAAAGAAGCCGAACAGATGACTGACGCTGTACAATGGCACGCCGTCCAGCACGATCAGGTTCTGGTCCGGACTTCCTCCCCTCACATACAACCCCGAGGTCCCTTCACCGCCGGACTGGACACCGGGCATCAGCTGCAGGCTTTTCAGCAAATCCACTTCACCTCCGATGGCCGGCAACCGTCGGATCTGGTCCATCGGGATTTCCATCTTGGACATCTGGACTTCATCCTCGATCCGGTCACCTTCACCCAGCACGATCGCCTCCGACAGGGCCACTCCGGACTGGAGCGGAAAGTCCAAACGCGTGTCTCCGAGGAGTTCCACCTCCACCTGTGCAGGCGCATACCCGATGTAGGATACGGTCAGGGTCTGCTTGCCTGGAGGAAGAGACAAGGAATAGAAACCGAATGCGTTGGTCCCCGCTCCGACGGATTCAGCTGCACACCATATGGTCGCTCCAGGCAGCATCTCTCCACTCGCCGCATCCTGGATGTACCCACTGAGCTGGGCAGTTTGCCCTTGTGCCAGCAAGACCAGGACCAGAAACCCGATGGAAAATGTGAATTTCATGGCGATTTGGGCCCTTGAAACTACTTCGTGCGACACCACAACGGGGCATTTTCACCATTATTCCCTCCTTGGAATATTCCTGCCTGTCTCGGCAAAGCTTGCACTTGCACAACGGCCCCTCCGCAGGGCCACTGTAATTTCGCCGCATGGCTGAACCAGGGCATGTGGCGGTAATCGGCGGAGGAGCCGCCGGTTTTTTCGCCGCGCTCTCAGCCGCCCACCACCACGCTGATGCCCGGATCGTCCTGTTTGAGAAGACCGGCAAGCTGCTCTCCAAGGTCATGGTATCCGGCGGTGGGCGCTGCAACGTCACCCACTCCTGCTTCTCACCCAGCGCCTTCGCCCAGCACTACCCCCGCGGCGGGCGGCAGCTCAAGAAAGCCTTCGGCACCTTCAGCGCCCAGGACACCATCGACTGGTTCACCGAGCGGGGCGTCCCCCTCAAGACCGAAGATGACGGCCGGATGTTTCCTGTCGCCAACACCTCCCAAGCCGTGATCGACTGCCTCCTCTCCGAAGCCGGGACAGCGGGCATCGACATCCGGATGAAGTCGCCCATCCAGTCCATTTGTCCGCTCGAGGGCGGCGGATTCGACCTTCACGGGGAACGGTTTGATCGCGTCATCGTCGCCACCGGAGGCAGCCCCAAGGCCACCGGCTTCGATTGGCTCCTCGCCCTCGGACACACCATCAGCGCGCCAGTCCCTTCCCTCTTCACCTTCAATATGCCCGGGGAGACCATCACAGAGCGGATGGGGCTTGTCGTCCCGGACGCCATCGTCCGCATCCAGGGCACCAGACTCTCCCACCAAGGTCCTGTACTCATTACGCATTGGGGCATGAGCGGACCGGCGGTCCTCAAGCTCTCGGCCTGGGGCGCCCGCGAACTGGCCGAGCGCGGCTACGCATTCACCATCCAGGTCAACTGGATCGGGGTTACCAACGAAAGCGAGGTCACCGCCCTCCTCGAAACGGCACTGCCGGGCATGCTGCGGAAAAAGATGGCCAACGCCTGCCCCTTCAGTCTGCCGAAGAACTTCTGGATCCACGCGCTGGAGAAAGCCGACATCGACCCCGACAGGCCCTGGTCGGACCTCGGCAAGAAACAGCGCAACCGCCTGCTCAACGGCCTGCTCAACGACACCTACACGGTCGCAGGCAAGACCACCTTCAAAGAGGAGTTCGTCACGTGTGGAGGTGTCACGCTCGGCGAGGTCGACTTCAACACGATGCAGAGCCGGGTCGTGCCCGGCCTGCATTTTGCCGGCGAGGTCCTCGATGTGGACGGCATCACGGGCGGCTTCAACTTCCAGGCGGCCTGGACCACCGGCTTCATTGCCGGCCGGATGGCCTGATGCGCCCAGCCGTGGTTCGACGGCCTTTGGTCCGCATGATTGTGGGATGTGCGCTTGCCGGGGCCATATTGTGGGCATGTCAGGAAAGTGCCTCCCTGCTGTTCCCTCTCCATCGCCGCGTCATGGATGACCCCGTCTGGAGCAAGGCCATCCCACTGGGGGTGCTCATCCTCGTGGGGGTGCTCGAAGCCATGGGGGGCCTTTACCTCGAGGACCGGCGGACCCGCAACGATTGGACCATGGAGCTGGTCAGCCTCGCCGTGCTGCCGACCCTCATCCAACCCGGCATCTTCGCCCTGGTATTGCTGCTCATGGGATGGTGGACGTCGGGCGCACAGGACCTGCTCATCGCATGGCCATGGTGGGCCCAGGTGGGGGCCTTCCTCATCGCGGATGACCTGACACAATACTGGTGGCACCGCGCCTCGCACACCTACAAATGGCTCTGGAAACTGCACCGCCCGCACCATGTCGTGGAAGAGATGGGCGTCCTCGTCACCTACCGCAATGCTGTGCTGTACTATGCCTTCATGCCCGGCATCTGGCTGTCCGCCGCATTGGTCTTCCTGGGCATGGGCCATGTCTACGCCGTCTACCTGGTGGTCAAGCTGGTCGTCATCCTGCTCGCCCACAGCGAGACCAAATGGGACCGCGTCCTCTACCGATACCGATGGCTCCACCCGCTGGCCTGGGTTGTCGAGCGCACCATCTCCACCCCCGCCACGCATTACGCCCACCACGGCCTGACCATCGAGGACGGCGTCTCCAACCCCAATGGCAACTACGGCAACCTGCTGTTTCTCTGGGACGTGCTGCTCGGCACCGCCAAGATCACACGGCGCTACCCCACCAAATTCGGCGCATGGAACCAAATGAAGGAACCCTGGCACGTCCAGCTCCTCTTCCCGCTGATCCGCTCCCGGAATCCGGACAGTGAATTGCATTCGCTGCGCACCCCACACGACTACGACCCCTCAGTCGACGCCGGCAAGGCCGACATCTGACCCCCCGGACTCAGTCCTGCGGCACCCCGATCAAGTCAATCTCGTGTGCGCGGATCAGCGCATTCAACGCGGGCAATTCCTGGTCCCGAAGGGCATACCATTTCGCCAGCTCCACATCGATGAGGGCGGTCATCTCGTCCTTCACCCCCACCATCTGCTCGGTCGGACGGTACATGCCCATGCTCGCCAGTGAACCGACGTGCGCCAGCTTGTTGTTGAGCTTGATGGGGTAGTTCAGCATGTCCTGGTTGCTCTTCAACTTGGTCTGATAGAGGACTTCCTCTATCTCGACCATGGCAGAATCCAAACGCTGGCCGAAGGCGATGACCTCGGCGTGCTCCTCCTCGTCGAGCCGGCCACCAAGCGCCGAAATCTGTCCCCGCGCATCGCGCATGTGGCGAATGGCATCATGGGTCTCATCGACCTTGTCGCGCACCGCCTTGAGGAAGTCGAACTGGGCCTGCCTGTCCTCCACGGAGCCCTCGGACCGGGGGTCCAGCAGAATCTCGAACGTGGTGCTCACCGTGTCGCCATCGACAGCCAGCTCGGCGGTATAGGTCCCGGGAGGACTCACGGGACCGGCGAGGCTGCCCCACCAGAGGAGCAGCCCATCGAAATCGTCGGCCTTCTCGTGGCGCAGGTTCCAATCGAAATGCTGCAGCCCCTGTTCGAGCTCCAACTTGTCATCCTTCTCCGCAGCTCCGGTATCAAACGAGCGGATGACCGTTCCCCGGGCGTCCTTGAACGTCAAGGCACCCTGCTCGGCCCCTTCCGGAACATGGAAGTGAATCCGCACACCCGCCGGGTGGTTGGTGCCTTCCGTCAGGGAGGCCTCGCCGCTGCCGCCGCCGAAACCGACCGTCGGGTGCGGCTGGAAGAGCCGAACTGCACCGGTATCCAAGGGCTGGTCCAGCGATTGCCACAGCACATCGAGGTCGTCGAGGATCCAGAAGCTGCGCCCCTGCGTAGCCACGATGAGGTCGTTGTCTTTGAGGGCCAGGTCCGTGATGGGCACCAAAGGCAGGTTCTGTTGGAACCGCTGCCAATTTGCGCCATCATCCAAACTCACGTACAGTCCGAATTCCGTTCCGCCATAGAGCAGGCCCGGTACCGTCCGGTCGGCCCTGACGACCCGGGTGAAATGACCGGAGTCGATGCCCTTGACGATGCGCCGCCAGGTCTGTCCATAGTCCGCCGTATGGTACAGGTAAGGGGCGTAATCCCCCATTTTGTATCGGGTGGCGGCGAGGTAGAGCCCCCCTGGACGATGGGGGTCCACCTCGATGCTGTTCACCATGGCCGCCTCGGGAAAGCCCTTCGGGGTCACGTCCTTCCAGTCCTGCCCTCCGTTCCTCGAGACGTGCACCAGACCATCGTCCGAGCCGCACCACAGCAGCCCTTCCTCCTGGGGAGACTCGGCCGCGGCAAAGATGGTCGCGTAGTATTCCACGCCGGTGTTGTCCTTGGTGATCGGACCGCCGGAAGACACGAGCTTGGCGCCCTCGCTGCGCGTCAGGTCAGGCGAAATGATGTCCCAACTTTCCCCGCCGTTCGAGGACGCGTGGAGGAACTGCGAGCAGGTATAGATCTTCTGCGGATCGTGGGGCGAAAAGAACACCGGGAAGTTCCACTGGAACCGGTACTTCATTCCCTCCGCGCCATAGCCCATGGGATTGTCCGGCCAGACATTGATGGCCCTGTTCATGTCCAGGTCATGGTTGTACCGCGTGAGGAAGCCGCCATAGCTGCCACCGTAGACGATGTCGTCATCCTGGGGGTCGGGGGCGAGGTGGGCGCTCTCCCCTCCTGCGGTTGACTCCCAATGGGCCTCTCCAATCGTTCGGCCGGAAGAGCGGGAATCAATCCGGATGGCCGAATTGTCCTGCTGCGCCCCATAGACGCGGTAGGGGAAATGGTCGTCCGTGGTGACGCGGTAGAATTGGGCCGTCGGCTGGTTCTTGTAGGTGGTCCAACTTCCGCCGGCATCATAGCTCACCTGGGCTCCACCATCATCGGCGATGACCAACCGGTCCGCATCGTCAGGGGCAATCCACAGGTCATGGTGGTCGCCGTGCGGGGCGTATCGGGCTTCGAAGGTCCGCCCGCCATCGGTCGACACATGGTAGGCCACGTTCATGACATACACCTTGTTCGCATCCTCCGAGTCGGCATAGATCCGGGTATAGTACCAGGCCCGCTGGCGCAGACTGCGCTCAGAATTGGTCAGCTCCCAGGTCTTCCCTGCATCGTCTGACCGGTACACCCCGCCCTGGTCATTCTCCATGATGGCCCAAACGCGGTCGGGGTCAACAGGCGATACGGCCACCCCGATGATGCCGAATGGCCCGTCAGGCAGGCCTTTCTGCTCCATCAACGAACGCCAGGTCTCTCCCCCGTCTTCGGACTTCCAAAGCGCGGAGCCATCGCCCCCCGAGGAGAAGTCAAACGGCGTCCGGCGCACATTCCAGGTGCTCGCGTACAGGACGGCTGGATTGACCGGGTCGAATGCGAGGTCCACCGCCCCGGAGCGTTCATTGGCGAAGAGCACACGTTCCCAATTCGCTCCACCGTCGGTGGACTTGTAGACTCCGCGTTCTTGGCTGTCCTTGAACAGGTCCCCGAGGACAGCGGCATAGACCACATCCGGGTTGTTGGGGTGGATGCGCATGCGCGGAATGTGCCGGCTCTCCTTCAATCCGATCTCTGTCCAGCTGCGGCCTCCATCCACACTCTTGTACGCCCCCGTCCCCGGCGAAACATTGCCCCTCACCGTGACTTCTCCTCCCCCCACATACAGCACGTTGGGATGCGAAGCGCTCACCGCAATGGAACCGATGGACCCTCCGAAGTACCCATCACTGATGTTCTCCCAAGTCGTACCTCCATTGGACGTCTTCCACACGCCGCCGCCCGTCGCCCCCATATAGAAGGTCATGGGGTCGCCAGGCACGCCCGTCACCGCAGCAGACCGGCCGCCACGGAAAGGCCCGATCGACCGGAATTCCAAGGCTTTTTTCACAGACTCAATGCCGGAATCGTTCGTCTGCGCAACAGCCCCTGACGGGTGACCAACCGAAAAAACCAGCAACAACAGCCCACCCGAGACAGGCCCCAATACACAGCGAATACACTTTGGGTTCATGCCTCCAAAGTACCCTCTGCACGCGGCTTGCGAAAAACAGGGGCACCAAACTGAATTGCCTCACCCCGGGACAGAAGTACTGACGTGAACACCGATGGGCAGGTGGAAAGTCAACGCCCCATCTGCTGAAGCAAAGCGGGGGGCACGCCTTGCTCGTGGACCATAACCCCGATGGTGTGGTGCCGGAAATAGGCCATGGAAACGAATTGCTCGCCACCGTAATCGTTCCAGGGTCCCCAAGAATTTTTGATCACGAAATAGCGGCGGCCTTGGACATCCGTGGCGCGTCCTGTGATGTGCATCAAATGATCGTCTGTGGTCTCTTGGGCATCAAAAGCCGCTTGACGCATCTCTTGATCCACCTCGGGCTCCATGGGCATGGCGCCCAGGGTCTTCCATTCTTCTTTGCGCTCCGCTACAGCCGGCATGATGGCCCAGCCATCCAAAAACGAAAAGCCTTCATTGCTCACATCCGCATCCCACGCTACCGTATATCCGTTGTCCAAAGCATGGTGCACCGTGGCCTCAAGATCGTCGAGCGGCACGTTCCAAAAAGCACCTTCCGCGTGGTTGTCGGGCACCTCCAAAATGAAGGGCGCCCCAAAAGGGTGGTGCGTAAATGAAGACATCGTGACGTAAGCATCGGGGTCAATGCCCATG
>CALLLH010000021.1 GCA_938082505.1 uncultured Flavobacteriales bacterium | reverse complement strand
GGAAGCAAAAGTCCCCCAGCCGTTGGGGCTGAGGGACTCTCGATTTGGGTTGGCGGTCTGGACGAGACTCGAACTCGCGACCCCATGCGTGACAGGCATGTATTCTAACCAACTGAACTACCAGACCTGGTCTTTCGACCTCCTCGGACGGCTTCCCGTCGTCGGGGGCGCAAATATACGTTTGCGCCTACAAATGGTTACAAGTGGCATCTCATTTTTTTCGCGGTAAATGCCGCCGCTGTGATCGGAAGCTCAACGGGTAAAGTCGAGCTTCATCAGGTCCTGTTTCGTCAGGACACTGAGTTCCAATGTTCCCGATGGCCAATCGCGGGCATCGAGGACCAATTCGTTCGCGCCGGGCGCCAGCAGCCAAGAGCCACTGCGCAGCACTTTCCCGTCCGGTGTTCCCACCTGGTACAGGACGAAGTTCTCATTTTCCATCTCCACACTGAGCACCACCCGGTCTTTTTGGTTCGTATCGATGACCAACCGCTCAAGGAGGTGCTTCTTGCCGATGGGATCCTTGACCGTGATGCGGTTCGCCGGCATGGACCAGGCCTCATCGGCCGTGCTCGCAAGGGAGAATGCGGAGACCGGGGTCAGAATGGCGGCAGAGGCGGCAGCCGTGCCCGCGGCGCGGCGGATGAGGAAGTGTCGTGGCATGAAGTGCCCGAAGGCGTGTTGTGAAGGGCGGGCAAGAAAGCACGCCATTCACAATTGCGCAAGAAATTGAGGTGTTGAATTGTTGATAACCACCCTAACACACTGTATTACAGTAGTTAGATATCAACAATATATTTTCAGCGCATCTTCTTCCTCTTGAGCATATAGGCCGTCAGGACAGGGTTGACCCCTTGCTGGATGTCCACTTCGACCCAGTCGATTCCGGCCGAACCGCAGCGCAGATCGAGCGCCTTGCGCAGCTCGGCCATGCGGGCCACATAGGCGTCTCGGACCTCAGAGGGATTGGCGCGCACCTCCTCTCCGCTTTCGAGGTCGATGAACGTGGTGGGGCGGTCCGGAAAATCAAAACGCTGTTCCGTCTTCTCGTCGAGAACATGGAAGACGACGACCTCGTGCTTGGCATGGCGCAGATGGGCCAGGGCAGCAAAGGTGGCCTCGAGGTCCTGGGTGCGGTCGAGCATGTCGCTGAACAGCACAATGAGCGACCGCTTGGGCGTGGCCTCGGCGATGGTGTGGATGGCCTCCACCGCTGCGGTCTCTCCTCCGCCCTCTCCGACGCCCGACAGGACCCGTTCCAGCTCGGCGTACATCAGGTGCTGGTGCGCCTGGGTGGAGCGCGCCTTGTGGTGGGCGTGCAGGGTACTGTCGAACAGGCTCAGCCCCACAGCGTCGCGCTGTCGCTTGAACAGCTCGATCAGCGTGGCGGCGGCATGGGTGGCGAACTTGATCTTGTTCATCCCCTGCTCCGGGCTGACGTCCGCCGGGTAGTACATCGACCCGCTCGTGTCAATCACGATCTGGCACCGGAGGTTGGTCTCCTCCTCGTAGCGCTTCACATAGAATCGGTCCGACCGGGCGTAGAGCTTCCAATCCACGTGGCGCATGCTCTCACCGGGATTGTACAGCCGATGTTCGGCGAACTCCACACTGAAACCGTGATAGGGGCTGCGGTGCAGGCCTGTGATGAAGCCTTCCACTGCCTGCTTTGCCAGGAATTCCAGCGAACCGAGCTGGCGAAATTGATGGGGTTGCAAGTCGATGGGCACGGGTCTCTCAAAGATACGGACAAGCAAACGCCCCGCTTGACGGCGGGGCGTTTGATCAAACTTGTTGGCGGCGGGTGGTTACGCCATCAGCTTGTCGAGTTTCTCGGTCAGGACATTCTCTGGGACCGCTCCGACCGACTTGTCCACCACCTCACCGTTCTTGATGAAGATGATGGTGGGGATGGACCGCACACCGAATTTCATGCTGATTTCCTGATTCGTATCGACGTCAACCTTGCCGACGACAGCCTTGCCTTCGTAGTCGTCTGCGATTTTCTCGACGACGGGGCCCACCATGCGGCAGGGGCCGCACCATTCTGCCCAGAAGTCGATCATCACGGGCTTGTCCGTGTTCATCACGACCTCTTCGAAGTTTGCTTCGTTGATTTCAGTAGCCATGGGAATAGCGTTTTGTGAGTAAACAAAGTTAAACGGCACTGCGAGGCACAGTGTGACCCACGTCGCCAAAGGGTGTCAACTTATCCACCGGAGCCCATGACCTTGTATTCGACTCCGTCCAGATCGTCGAGCCCCTCCAGCAAGTCCCGGGAGAGCGTCACCCGTTTGCGACGCGATGGCATTTCAATCACGGCATCAGGATGGTGAAGTTCCACCGTGACGCCCACCCCACCCTCATGGGACTCGATGAGCGAACACACCTGCTCCACCATGGTCTCGTCCACCTTGCGCAGGTCGAGTTGCAACCGCAAACGCCCCGCCATCTTCTCCAGGACGTCTGACAGCAGTTCGATGCGCTGGACCTTGAATTCCAATTCCTCCGATCCGCGGAACTGCTTCATCTGGACTTTGCCTTTGACAAACAGGAACCAGCCCTCGACCATGAAATCCTTGAACTTCACGTAGTCGTCCTTCCAGAATGGGAAACGACGGCTGCCCAGGTAGTCCTCCATCGTCATGCCCCCCCATGGCCTGCCGTTCTTGTCGATTTTGTGCTCGGCCTCCGTGACCATGCCCCCGAAAGCAATCGTGCGTCCGCGGGCGGCATTCAGGTCTTCGAGGTTGGTCAAACCGCCCTTCGTGCAGAACTGATCCATCTGGACCTTGAACTGGTCAAGCGGGTGTCCCGACAGATAGACACCGACCACTTCCTTTTCGCGGGCGAGCTTGTCGAATGGCGCCCACTCTTCGCAGATGGGCACCGGTGGTTCTGGAATCTCCATCGCGCCGCTGTCGCCTCCAAACAGGGACGCCTGTGATGAGTTCGCGCTTTCCTGCGTGGCTTGGCCATAGCGGATTGCGAGCTCAATGGTTGTCCGCCCTTTTACATCCTCGGCGAAACATTGGGCGCGGAATATGGCATTGGGCAGATCGTCGAAGCCGCCACCGCGGGCGAGCGCCTCGAAGACCCGCTTGTTGCAGTCCTTGATGTTCACCTTGGTCGCAAAATCGAAGATGCTGGAGTAGGGCTCCTCCTTTCGGCTCTCCGTGATGGAGGCCACCGCGCCTTCGCCGATCCCGCTCATGGCACCCAAACCGAAGCGGATGGCCCCTTCGGCATTCACTGTGAACTTGAATTCGGATTCATTGACATCGGGGCCCAACACCGCGACCCCCATCCGCCGGCACTCCTCCATGAAGAAGGTGACCTTCTTGATGTCGGACATGTTGTTGGACAGGACCGCCGCCATGAACTCCGCAGGATGGTTGGCCTTGAGGTAGGCCGTCTGGTAGGCCACCCAAGCGTAGCAGGTGGCGTGGGACTTGTTGAAGGCGTAACTGGCGAATGCCTCCCAGTCCTTCCAGATCTTCTCCAGGGTTTCCTTGTCATGGCCCCGCTCCCCGCCTCCTTCCAGGAACTTGGGCTTCATCTGGGCGATGAGGTCCGCCTTCTTCTTGCCCATCGCCTTCCGCAACGTATCCGCCTCACCCTTGGTGAATCCGGCCAGCTTCTGGCTGAGCAACATGACCTGCTCCTGATAGACCGTGATGCCGTAGGTCTCGGCGAGGTATTCCTCGCAGGCCGCGAGGTCATAGGTTACCGGCTCCTTGCCGTGCTTGCGCCGGACGAAGGCCGGGATGTACTCCAAAGGACCGGGCCGGTAAAGCGCGTTCATGGCAATGAGGTCCGCAAACTCCGTCGGCTTCAGCTCCTTCAGGTAACGCTGCATGCCCAAGGACTCGTACTGGAAGATGCCGACGGTCTCGCCACGCTGGAACAGGGCGTAGGTCTCCCCATCGTCGAGGGGAAAGGCCTCGGGATCGACGGACATCCCACTCCGCTTGCGGATGTTCTCGACGGCATCCTTGATGATGGTCAGCGTCCGCAGCCCGAGGAAGTCCATCTTGAGCAGACCGGCCTCCTCGGCCACGGCATTGTCAAACTGGGTGCACACCATGTCGCTGTCCTTGGCCGTCGCCACTGGAACGAAATTGGTGATGTCGTCCGGCGTGATGATGACCCCGCAGGCATGGATGCCCGTGTTGCGCACCGACCCCTCGATGATCCTCGCCTTACGCACCACTTCGCCCTCAAGGCCTTCCCTGTCGTGGATGGCCTTGATGGCATTGGCCATGTCCAGCCCTTCCTGTCCCCTCAGCTTCTCCTTCAGTTCCTTGTCACTCAGCTTGAACAGCTCGGACAGGGAGATCTCGGGCAATTGATTTGCCAGTCGGTCCGTATCCCCCCGTGGCAATTCCATGACCCGCGCCGTATCGCGCACGGCACTCCGGGCCGCCATGGTGCCATAGGTGATGATCTGCGCCACCTGATTCGACCCGTATTTGTTGATCACGTAGTCGATCACCTTGCCCCTTCCCTCGTCATCGAAGTCGATGTCGATGTCCGGCAGGGACACGCGGTCAGGGTTGAGGAACCGCTCGAACAGCAAGTCGTACTCGATGGGGTCCATGTTGGTGATGCCCGTGCAATAGGCCACCGCACTTCCCGCGGCAGAACCTCTGCCCGGTCCAACACTCACCCCCATCTTCCGCGCGGCCGAAGTGAAATCCTGCACGATCAGGAAATATCCGGGATACCCGGTCCGCTCGATGGTCTCGAGTTCGAAATCGAGGCGCTGCCGAATGTCCTCCGTAATCTCCGGGTAACGGACTTCCGCCCCCTGGTAGGTCAGGAACCTGAGGTAGGCGTTCTCCCCTCGCTTGCCCCTGTCCTCGGCGTCCTTGGGGTCCACAAATTCTTTGGGGATGTCGAAAGCCGGCAGCAGAACTTCACGCTCGAGTGAATAGGATTCGCAGCCGTCCACGATGTCCCTCACGGTAGCGAAGGCCTCGGGCACGTCAGCGAACAGCTTGCGCATCTCGTCCGGTGACTTCAGGTAGAATTCATCATTGGGCAGGCCGAATCGGAACTCCCTGCTCCGCTTCCCGATATAGCGCTTGGGTTGACTGACATTGGCCGCGTCCTTCACGCACAGCAGGATGTCATGGGCTTCAGCCTCCTTCCTCGTGGTGTAAAAACTGTTGTTCGCCGCGATGAAGCGCACCCCGTGCTTGCGGCACATCGCCAGCAGGAAGTCGTTCACCACCTTTTCCTCTTCCAGTCCATGCCGGTTGAGTTCGGCATAGAATTGCTCACCGAAGTGCTCCTTCCACCAGAGGAAGGCCTCCTCGGCCTGTCGATCGCCCACATTGAGCAGCAGGCTCGGCACCTCGCTGAACAGCCCTCCCGTCGTGACGATCAGGTCTTCCCTGTATTCCAGCAGCAAGGCCCGGTCGATGCGCGGAACGTAGTAGAAACCATCCGTGAACGCCTTCGAGCTCAGCTTGGCCAGCTGGTGATACCCCCTCCGATTCCGCGCCAAGAGCACGATGGGATAACCGTCGTCTTTCTTCGAACGGTCCTTGTGGTCCCTGCACACATTGAGCTCTGCACCGACAATGGGCTTGATGCCGGCCTTGTTCGCCGCCCTGACGAACTGGAAGGCCCCCATCATGTTGCCTCGGTCCGTCAATCCAATGGCCGGCATGCCCATCTCCACTGCAGCGGACACGAGGTCGGAAACGCTTGATGTGGCTTGCAGCACGCTGAACTGGCTGTGCACATGCAAATGGCTGAACGGGATGTCCACCAATTGCGCCGCGACCGCTTCAGCCGCCTGACCGGTGATGGCACCACTGGCATCCCCTTGCCCCTGGCCACTCGCCTGGGCAAAGTTGGCTTGCTCCAGTTTCGGGGCTTCGTATTGGATGGCGTCACCACGGTCGAACCCCTCACGGACGATGACCCCGCGTTGGACCAGCGCAAAGAAGCACTTGGCCGTGGCGTCGACATCGTAGGCCGCGTCGTGCGCTTCACCGAACCCCTCGCCGAAGAGCTTTTGGTGCAATTCCGTAAGTGTGGGCCACTTGAACTTGCCGCCCCTGCCTCCGGGAATGGCACAAAAATCCGTGGCCTCATTCTTTGAATCGATGCTCGGCTTGTCGGTCACCCGCTCCGCCGCTCCGCCCAGACGGATCCATTCTGCGCCTACGATGTTGATGTCGAATTCAACATTGTGCCCCATGACGTGGGTGGCCTGATCCAGATCGCGTCCGAATTCCTCCAGGACCTCCGCCAGATTCAGCCCCTCTTCCAAGGCGCGCTCCGTGGAGATGCCATGGATCTTGGCGGAATTGTATGGAATGGTGAATCCGTCGGGACGCACGATACGGTTTCCGCGGGAAACCAACTTGCCATCCGGGGTGTGGAGCTGCCAGGCCAATTGAACCAGACGGGGCCAATTCTCACCATCGGTAAGCGGCGCATTCCAATCCCGGGGCAGTCCCGTGGTCTCTGTATCGAAGACGAGGATCATGAACCTGCAATTTCGTCCACGGGAGGACACCAAAGGCGCATTGTGGACACCCCGTGGATTGAACAACCCCGCGCTGCATTTGCTTTATTCATTCTATCCTGTTGCCATGACAACCTCCAATCCCGTCTCCCAACCCGACTTCGAAGCGCAACTCCGGAAGGAGCAGCTCGGCGATGAGCATCTGGGCACCTCGGTGGACACCCCACTGCGGGATGACGCCTTCCTGCTCACAGACGATCAAAAAGTCGCCCGTATCGAGCCGCTGTTCCGGGAGATCATGGATGTTCTCGGTTTGGATCTGCGCGATGACAGTCTTTCAGGTACACCCCACAGGGTGGCCAAGATGTACGTCAAGGAGATTTTCCGGGGGCTGAACCCCGACAACCATCCCGTTTGCCGCACCTTCAACAACACCTACGAATACGGGGAAATGCTCGTGGAAAAGGACATCAACCTGAACTCCACGTGTGAGCACCATTTCCTGCCCATCATCGGAAAGGCCCATGTGGCCTATCGCGCATCAGGACGTGTCATCGGGTTGAGCAAGATCAATCGCTTGGTCGACCACTACGCCCGCCGTCCCCAAGTCCAGGAACGACTGACCCGACAGATTGCCAGTGCCCTGATGGACATCCTGGACACGGCAGACGTGGCGGTGATCATCGATGCCAAGCACCTCTGTGTATCCAGCCGCGGCATTGAAGACGAAGGAAGTGCCACTGTGACGGCCGATTATCATGGATGCTTCAAGGATCATGCGGTCCGGAGGGAATTCCTGGACCATATTCGGAGCTGATTCGGATTTACCGATGAAAAGGTTGTTCGACCGCGGAGCGCTGCCTATCTTCGCGCCCCATTTCACAGAATCAACAACAGGGTTTCGGACCCTTCTAAAACGTTTTTCAAATGGCCACACGCCTCCGCCTCCAACGCCACGGTAAGAAAGGCAAGCCCTTCTACCACCTCGTCGCCGCCGATGCCCGCGCCAAGCGGGACGGCCGTTTCATCGAGAAGCTCGGCTCCTACAACCCGAATACGAATCCCGCCACGATTGAAATCGTGCACGACCGCGCCCTCTATTGGCTGCAGGTCGGTGCGGAAATGAGCAACACGGCACGCGCCCTCCTCAAGTACAAAGGGGTCGTCTACCACAATCACCTGTTGAACGGTGTCAAGAAAGGCGCCCTGACCGAGGATCAGGCCCAAAAGAAATTTGAGGAGTGGACGCGCGAGAAAGAAGGCAAGGTCGCCCAGAAGGCGTCCAAGCTGGCTGCTGCAGCCGATGAAGAGTTGGCCAAGATTCTGGCCCATGAGCAGGAAGTCAATGCTGCTCGGTCCAAGGAAATTGCCGGCAAGCAGGCCGAGTTGGCGGCCGAGGCGGCTGCTGCCCAAGCTGCCGCAGAAGCAGCAGCAGCGCCCGTAGAGGCTCCTGCAGCTGAAGAGGCTGCCTCCGAGGAAGTCGCTGCTGAGGAAGCGCCCGCCGCTGAGGCTCCCGCTGCTGAGGAAGCGCCCGCTGAAGAGGCTCCCGCTGCTGAGGAAGCGCCCGCCGAAGAGGCACCTGCCGCTGAAGAAGCGCCCGCCGAAGAGGCACCCGCTGCTGAGGAAGCACCCGCTGCCGAAGACGGGGAAGAAAAGGAAGGCTGAACTCCAGCTTTGCAAAACGAATCAGAAGCCACCTCCGGGTGGCTTCTTCATTTGAGGGCAGTACCGAAATTCGCAACCCATGAGTGACCACAACGATATGTTCGAGTTGGGCAAGACGCTCAAGCCCCACGGACTCAAGGGTGAGGTCTCCATCAAATTGGATGTCGACGACGCCGGTCGATACCAGAACTTGGATATGGTCTGGGTGGAGCGGCAAGGCACCTTGGTTCCCTATGCCATTCTGTCGATCTCGATCCGTCCCAAATCCACAGTGGTCCAGTTCGAGGGGATCGACGATGTGGCCGCTGCGCAATCCATGTCCGGGCATCGGCTGCTGCTTCCTGCATCTGCGTTGCCGCCATTGGACGGCCTGAAGTTCTATTACCACGAGGTCATCGGATTCGCTCTGGATGACGTGCTCTACGGAAGCCTCGGCACCATCGCCAAAGTGCTCGACCTTCCTGGCAACCCCCTATTCAAAACTGAAAAGCAGGGAAAAGAGGGGCTCTTTCCCATCCAGGACCAGACCCTGCTCGAAGTGGACCGCGGTGCGCGGACCATTCGGGTCAGGATGCCCGAAGGCCTGTGCGCCCTTTATTTCGATTGACCACGTAGGCGCATTCTCCTTTGGAGGCGCTCGCGGAGGCGCTGCTGCGAAAAGCCCTGAAAACAAAGGGGAGTCGGAGCACCGGTACATTCTGTCCCCGTTTCGACGTGAAGAAGTGCTCACGGTCCTTTGATGGTGATTGAGACTCTGGAATAGCTTGTCCCTGTCTTCCCAGACCATCAAAGACGAAAAACAGCAACCGCTCAGCACCCGATTTCCGGTCCTGACGCTCCGAACCGATTCGAACTTGACGACCAAGACTCCCTATATCGCCCCAGAATTCGATGCGGATGTGCCCGCCAGCCAACCTGATGCTCTCGACATCGCATCCCCATCGGACGACCGATCGAAATCCGAGAATTCGTCTGAAATCCAGCGCACCAAGGTTTTCGTAATCGACACCTCCGTGCTCCTGCACGACCACAATGCCATCCGGAATTTCGAGGACAACCGCATCGCCATTCCCATCACCGTGCTGGAGGAGCTCGACACCTTCAAGGTCGGCAATGACACGAAAAACTTCGAGGCCAGGGAATGCATCCGGATCATCGACCGGTTGAGCAAGGACTTCACCCTGCAGGATTGGATCCCCCTGGAGAATGACGCGGAGGGATTGATGCGGATCGTCATGAGTTCCGATGGCCATCCCAGCGGACTCGATGCCGAACGGGTATTCGACAAGAAAACGAACGACCACAAGATTCTGTCCGCGGCCCTGCAGCTGCAGCATGACGAGCCCGACATGAAGGTGGTCTTGGTTTCCAAGGACATCAACCTTCGCCTGAAGGCCAAGGCACTGAACCTCCCCGCCGAGGATTACAAGACGGGCAAGGTCAAGGACAAACAGCATCTCTACAGCGGCAAGACGCTGCTGGAAGGTGTGGACGGAGAAGTCGTCCGGAAGATGTACGTCACCGGGCAGACACGGAAGATCAGTGTCCTCGGCAAGGAGCGGAAAAACAACCACTTCTACATCCTCCGCAACTGTTCCTCATCAGCCCTGGGTTATTTCAGCGAGTCCAAGCGGGTCATCGAACGGGTGGACAAGAGCTACGCCTATGGCATCAAGCCCAAGAATGCCGAGCAGGCTTTTGCGTTGCATGCCATCCTGAATCCCGACATCCACCTTGTCACCGTGAGCGGAGTGGCCGGCACGGGCAAAACCCTCCTCGCCCTCGCCGGTGCTCTGGAGCAGAAGAACAGGTATGACCAGATCATCCTGGCCCGACCCATCGTGCCGTTGAGCAACAAGGACCTCGGATTTCTTCCCGGGGATGCGGAAGACAAGGTCAATCCCTACATGCAACCGCTGTGGGACAACTTGAATTTCATCAAGAGCCAATTCGGCCAAAACGAGCGCAAATACAGGGCAATCGAGGAAATGCGGGCCGAAGGCAAGATCACCATTTGTCCGCTCGCCTACATCCGTGGACGCAGCCTGTCCAATGTGATTTTCATTGTGGATGAAGCCCAGAATCTCACCCCGCATGAGGTCAAGACCATCATCACACGAGCGGGAGAGAACTCCAAGATCATCCTGACCGGAGATGTCCGGCAAATCGACACCCCCTATCTCGACGAACAGTCCAATGGGATGAGCTACGTGATTGACCGCCTCAAAGGCCGCGATCTCTTCTGCCACATCACCTTGGACAAGGGAGAGCGCAGCGATTTGGCCAATCTGGCCAATGAATTCCTCTGACCCGGGAACGGCGACAGCCGGACGACGGCAAAGACAGCACCCACGGAAATGAACCCCATGTCGGGGATTTGAAATGCATGGCGTGTTTCGAGGCGACAATCATCCCTCATTCCCATGCGAGTCTCTTCCTTCCTTTCTCTCTGCTGCTGTGCCCTGGTCTTTTCCAGCGCCCCCCTGCTTTCACAGACCGGGTCCCCCGATTGCCCCACCGAGCTGGATGGTGACGGCGTCGTAGGCATGACCGACCTGTTGATTGTGCTGGCGGATTTCGGCAGCACATGCCCCGTTTCCCCGCCCCCATCAGGATGGCCAACCGTCCACATCAATGAGCTCCACTACAATCCGTCAACTGCACAGGGCAGCGACAGCGATTTCGAGTTCCTCGAGCTGTTCAATCCCGGTTCAAGCGACATCAACCTCGAAGGCTGGTCCCTCTCGGAGGGGCTGGACCACACCTTCGCAGCAGGGGTGTCCCTGGCCAGCGGTGGCTATCTGGTTGTCACGGCCGAGGCCATCACGTACTCGGGATTGGGTTATCCTGTCGTGGATTGGGGGGCCGGTGGGCTTCACAATTCAGGCGAGTTGATCGCACTGCGGGCTCCGGACGGCACCGTAGTCGAATCCGTGCTCTATTCAGATACCGGAGGTTGGGACACTGCCCCTGACGGCCAGGGACCTTCATTGGAGCGGCTCTTCCTCGACGGAGACCCCCACGATCCAGGACAATGGTCTGCCTCGATCGGTGTGGGCGGCACGCCGGGATCGATCAACAGCTTGCTGATTGATTGAGTCTGGTCGTCCTCAGGTGAGGTGAACCGTCAGGCCATCCACCACGACGTCCATCGGTTCACCCGCCTGCAGGACGACCTCGGTGCCTTCCTTGGAAACGGACACCAACAACTGGCGACCGCGGAAATGGAGCTGGAATGAATAATCCTTCCATGCCGAAGGCAGCATCGGAGCGAAATGGGGCACCCCTTGTCGTACCCTGAAACCGCCGAAGCCCTCCACGACGCTCATCCAGGTGCCGGCCATGCTCGTGATGTGCAGCCCCTGGTAGGCTTCATGGTTGTAGTCATCCAGGTCGAGGCGCGCCGTGCGCAGGTACATTTCAACCGCCTTCTCCTCCATGCCCAATTTCGCGGCCAACACCGCATGGACACAGGGGCTCAGGCTGCTTTCATGGACTGTCCTCGGCTCATAGAAATCGAAATTCTCCCTGTGGGTCTCCTCATCGAATTCCTCCTCGAAGAAATAGAGGCCCTGCAAGGTGTCCGCCTGCTTGATGAACACACTGCGCAGGATGCGGTCCCAGCTCCAATGCTGGTTGATCGGACGCTCCGTATCGTCCAGGTCGTCCGCCATGCGCTGTTCCTTGTCCATGAACCCCTCTTGCTGCAGGAAGACCCTTGACCCTTCGAGCTTCGGATAGAACATGGACTGACGGACGGATTCCCAATGCGGCCGTTCGGCAGTTTCATCAAACTGCCACTGAGCATTCTGTCGGTTCAGGACATCCGGGGCGTTGGCCTTCATCCAATCGAGTGCCTCGCAGGCCCGACCCAGACACCACGCAGCCAATCGGTTGGTATACCAATTGTTGTTCACGTTGTTCTCGTACTCGTTGGGCCCTGTGACCCCGAGGATGACCCATGCCTGCTTCGCCTCGCTCCAGTTGACCCGTTGGGCCCAGAAGCGTGCAACGCCGAGCATGACCTCCCATCCTCCTTCTGCCATGTAGGCCTCTTCTCCCGTGTAGCGGATGTAGTTGTGGATGGCATGGACCATCGCCCCATTGCGGTGGATCTCTTCGAAGGTGATTTCCCACTCATTGTGGCATTCCTCGCCATTCATGGTCACCATCGGATACAGCGCCGCACCACCATTGAATCCCAGCATGGCCGCATTTTCAATGGCCTTTTGGAGGTGATTTCGGCGGTAAACCAGCAATTGGCGCGCCACTTCCCGGGGATGCGTGCCCAGGTAGAAAGGCAGGCAATAGGCCTCGGTGTCCCAATAACTCGCTCCACCATACTTCTCGCCCGTGAAGCCCTTGGGACCGATGTTCAGCCGGGGATCGTCGCCAGTAAAGGTCTGATTGAGGTGGAAGATGTTGAAGCGGATGGCCTGTTGCGCAGCATCGTCTCCGTTGATCGTGATGTCGGATCGCTCCCAGATGGTTTCCCAGGCCATCATGTGGTCCTGGAGGGCCGCGTTCCATCCCTTGGCCATCGCGTCCTCGACTTTGGATTGTGTCCGTTCGACCAGGACGTCCTTTGGGTGGTCCAGGCCACGCAGCAGTGCGACCGTCTTGTCGAGGACCACCCGTGAACCAGCCTCCACAGCAGTGGCCATGACGACACCGTGGGCCTTCTCCCCAGTGCGGCCCCGGGTATCAACAGACCCGGAGTCGAACCAGGCCGAGACCCTCATGGCATGGGCGACGTCGAAGGCCGTCTTGCGTGTTCGAACATGGAGGAAACCGCCGTGGTCATCTCCTCCGTGCTGCACCAAATCCCAGAAACGCTCTTCCCAATTGGCGTCCTCATTCTTGACTTCTCCGTCCAGGACAGCCTCGAGGGTCAATCGCCCCTCGCCACTCAAGACATCCACCGAAAAGCGCAGATGGGCCGTCTCAACGTCTGCCATGCTGCAGAACCGTTGGGCCTTCACCGCGAGGTGCATCCCACCGACCTCCACCTCGAAACTGCGCGTCAACAGGCCTCGACGCATGTCCAACTCGCGCCGGAAGGACCGCGGCGACTGAATGGCAAGGTCTACCTCCTCTCCGTTCACCTGTACCCTGATGCTCGTCCAATCCGGTGCATTGAGCACCTTGGCGAAGTATTCGGGGTAACCGTTCTTCCACCATCCGACCTTGGTCTTGTCGGGGTAATACACCCCTCCTACGTAGCTGCCCCGCAAGGAGTCCCCTCCATACTGTTCCTCATGGTTGGCGCGCTGTCCGAATCGGCCGTTTCCAATGCTGAAGATGGACTCTGAGCTGCGCTGGTGTTCGGGATGGAACCCCGTTTCCACCACCTTCCAGGGATCGATGTCGAGGTATCGGTTCATGTCAGCCGCTCGACGAGCCCTCGCAGATTGAATCCCTCGAAACCGCGGATGACAAACTCTGCCCGTTCCAGCGTGACGGCGTCTCCTACCCCCACGATACGGAACCCGCCATTCAGTGCGGCTTCCACCCCGGATTGCGCATCCTCGAACACGACGCATTGGGCCGGAGCTACGCCAAAGGCCTCCGCCCCTTTGAGAAAGACTTCTGGATCGGGCTTGGAAAAGGTGATGCTGTTGCCATCCACGATGACATCGAACCGGTCGGCAATTCCGCAACGCTCGAGGATCAGGGGGGCATTTCTGCTGCTTGAACCCAATCCGACCTTGATTCCTTTGGCCCTTAGCTCATCGATGAACTCCACCACACCGGGGGACAATTCGTCCGGCGTCATGGACGCCACCAGTTCGAGGTACCAGGCGTTCTTCCTGTCCATCAGCCGCACCTTGGTGTCGTTGTCCAGAAAAAGTCCACCCTTTTCGAGGATGTACTCCAACGAGTCCACCCGGCTCACCCCCTTGAGCTGCTCATTGTCCTCCTGGGTATAAGGAACCCCGAGCTCCTCAGCCAACCGCTGCCAACCGGCAAAGTGGTATTGGGCCGTATCGACGATGACGCCGTCGAGGTCGAACAGACACGCTTGGGGCTCGAACGGCATGGTCAAGGGAATTAGTCCTGCAGTTTCGGAAGAATATGCTTAAGGTGGTAGGAAGCCAGGCCGTCGATGGGCTTTTTGATGATCTGGCCGACTTCGATGCCGTCCTTGGCGCATTCCGCCCTCAGCTCTTCCTGGAAATGATAGGCCACGCTGCCGATGAAATGGACGGGTTGATGCTGCCAACCCTCAAAACACTTTACGTGGACGTCGATGAAGGACCGGAAGCCCTCTTTGAGCCACTGCCGGAACATGGGCTGGTCCTTGTGCTTGCCGATGAACGTCATGAAGCTGGCCAGAAACACGTTGGGATCCGAATCCCGGTACACCTTGTCGATGATGTCGTCCTTGGTGAGGCCATAGGTCGCATCGAAATCGCGTTCGACTTCATCAGACAAGTGGTGGTAGAGTTTGGCGGCCAACAAGCGCTTGCCATGCCAGCTTCCGCTCGCCTCATCACCGAGGATGTAGGCCAAAGCGGGCACCTCTTCAATCACCTGTTGTCCGTCGAATTGGCAACTGTTCGATCCGGTTCCGATGATGCACGTGATTCCGGGCCGGCCATCGAAGGTGCTGTAGGCGGCCCCAACAAGGTCGTGCCCCACCCGTATCTGCGCCTCCTCAAAGACCCTTTGCAATCCTGCTTCGATGATCGCGCAGAGTTCAGGTGAACTGCTCCCCGCTCCGTAGAAATAGACGTGGGTGACATCCTCCTTGATGCCCTTGACGTCCGAATGGTTGAACATCACCTCTTCCACCCTGTCCGCAGAATGGAAATAGGGATTGAACCCCATCGTATGGAATTCCATCAATTCCTTGCCCGAGGCATCCAGGAGTAGCCAGTCACATTTCGTGGACCCGCTGTCCGCTATCAGCACACGCATGGAGATCAGCCTATGCGTTCAACAAGGTCGGCCACACGGCTTGAATACCCCATTTCGTTGTCATACCAACCGAAGACCTTCACCATGTTCCCCATGGCGGAAGTCATTCCCGCATCGAAAATGCTGCTGTGCGGATTGCCCACGATGTCCGCGGAGACGATCGGGTCCTCCGTGTACTCCAGAATTCCCTTCATCGGGCCTTCCGAAGCCGCTTTCATGGCGGCGTTGACTTCCGCTGCCGTCACATCGCGGCCAAGCACGGCCACGAGGTCGGTCAATGAACCCGTTGGTGTGGGAACGCGAACAGCCACACCGTCCAATTTCCCCTTCAGTTCGGGAAGGACGAGCCCGACGGCCACGGCAGCCCCGGTGGTGGTTGGAATCATGCTCATCGCTGCGGCCCGCGCGCGGCGCAGGTCCGAATGGGGAGCGTCCTGGATGTTCTGGTCGGAAGTGTAGGCATGTACCGTGGTGATGTAGCCTTTTTCCAAACCGAAATTGTCGTTGAGCACCTTGGCCATGGGGGCCAAACAGTTCGTCGTACAGCTCGCATTGGAAAGGATGGTGTCATCATCGGTCAGGACATCGTCATTGACTCCCAGGACGACGGTCTTGATGCCGCCTTTGGCCGGCGCTGAAATGACGACTTTGCGTGCTCCTGCCGTCAGGTGCTTGCCCGCGCCCGCCTCATCGCGGAACACACCGGTGCTTTCCACGACGACATCCACGCCCATGGTGGACCAGGGCAAGGCGGCCGGGTCGCGCTCGGCACTGACGGCGACCGTCTTGCCATTGACCACAAGGTGACCTCCCTCGACCCGGACCTCACCGGGAAAACGGCCATGGATGCTGTCGTACTTGAGCAGGTGCGCCAGGGTTTCGACACTGGTCAGGTCGTTGATGGCACAGACTTCCACGCCTTCCTTGGCGAGGAGCTGGCGAAAGGACAAACGGCCGATTCGGCCAAATCCGTTGATGGCAACCTTGGTCATGATTCTATGGTGTGTTTATCAGATGCTGAGAATTTGGGCGACGCGCAATTCCTCGTCAAGCCCTTTCGATTTTCTATTGATCGCCTCCATGAATGGAGTGTAGATCACTTCGTCGTTGACCAGGCCCGCCATGACGTTGGACTGCCCTGAGATCAGCGCTTCCACTGCACCTACCCCGAGTCGACTGGCGAGTACACGGTCGAAACAGCTGGGATCCCCTCCCCTCTGAATGTGCCCGAGCACGGTGACCCGTGTGTCGTATTTGTTGTAGCGTGAATGGACCTTGGCCGCAATCTCCATCGCCCCTCCGTTGGTATCGCCTTCTGCCACAATCACGATGCTGCTGGTCTTGTTGGACTCCTCTCCGCGGGCCAGAATGTCAATCAGGTCATCGATGTCCATGCCTGCTTCAGGCGTCATGACGGCGATGGCGCCCGTCGCAATGGCGGTCTTCAGCGCGATGTATCCACTGTCGCGCCCCATGACCTCCACGAAGAAAAGCCTGTTGTGGCTGCTCGCCGTGTCCCTGATTTTATCGACCGCCTCCACGACCGTATTCGTAGCAGTGTCGTACCCAATCGTGTAATCTGTACCGGCGAGATCATTGTCGATGGTACCGGGAATGCCGACCACCTTCACACCGTGTTCCTCGGCCAACTTCTGGGCACCGGTGAATGTGCCATTGCCTCCGATGACCACCAGGGCGTCGACCTTGGCTTCGCGCAACACTGCCGCCGCCTTTGACCGCCCCGCCGCTTCGAAAAACTCCTCGCAACG
The DNA here is from genome assembly GCA_938082505.1 of uncultured Flavobacteriales bacterium. Classification (GTDB taxonomy): domain Bacteria; phylum Bacteroidota; class Bacteroidia; order Flavobacteriales_D; family Sanyastnellaceae; genus UBA8752. The sequence continues at coordinate 110,774 of CALLLH010000021.1, read as the reverse complement.
CGCACTTTTCAGGATGGTGCCTCCACGGCCGAGAATCTTGGCCACACTGCGGGCATGCAATCGCTTCAGGTCACCCGAAATCAAGCCATCGTATCCCTGGAATACACCGGACACTTCGATGCCATGGAACACGGCACATCTCACTACCGCGCGGATTGCGGCATTCATTCCTGGGGCGTCACCTCCACTGGTCAAGACGCCGATGCGTTCGATTTTACTCATCAGATAAGGTGCGCGAAGATAGCGTTGTGGCGGTCACTTGGAAATGGGTGTACTTTTGACACGAACCCCGTCAAAGCAGGAGAACCAACATGCCTACCAGGATTCAAGCCTCGACTCCATTTGACCTCAGTGTTGACAATGTTGTATTCGGTTTTGATGGTGAGCGTCTTCAGGTCTTGCTCATCCGCCAAGGTCTTCCCGGTGAGGACATGGAATCAGACCGGTTCCACATGGCCGTTCCCGGGGACTTGATTCTGCCCGAGGAAGGCTTGGATGAGGCCGCCCATCGGATCCTCTCCAACCTGACCTCGTTGGATGGCATTTTCCTCAAGCAATTCAGCGCTTTTGGCGCGCCTGACCGTGTTTTTGCAGAAAAGGACAGGGAGTGGCTCACGAGTTTTCGTCCGTTTCCGGACCGCAGGGTCATCACGATCGGCTATTACAGCCTCGTGTCCATGGCAGAATACCGACCCAAGCCCAGCAGCTTCGCAAGCCGGGCGGAATGGTGTCCCCTCGAGGAGATTCCGACATTGGCTTTTGACCACAATGACATCATTGCCGCAGGGCTGAAAAAACTGCAGGAGGATGTCGTCCACCACAACATCATCTTCGAGCTGCTCCCGGAAAAATTCACGCTCGGGCAGCTGCAGCGCCTGCACGAGATCATCCTGGGCAAGGAACTCGACAAGCGGAATTTCCGCAAGAATGTCAAGCGCATGACCGAGGTCGTGCGCCTCGACGAAAAACAGGAGGGCGTGCTGCACAAACCTGCGCAGCTGTACACCTACAAGAAGCCCGTCTGAGGTGTAAATTCGACACTTGCTCGAACACTTCAGGCTCCCCACTTACATGCGAACAGGCCTCATTCTTCTGTCCCTTGCATTCTCCTTCAATTTGACCGCGCAGGTCGTTTGGACGGACCCGCCTTTTCCTTCGGTCGGTGATCAGGTCACCCTGTATTACGACGCCACCGAAGGCAATGGTGAATTGACCGGCATCATTCCGGTCTACATCCACACGGGTCTGATCACTTCCCAGAGTTCCTCGCCCACCGACTGGCAGTACGTAAACATGCCCTGGGCAAGCACGGACCCCGAGTGGGTCATGGATTATGAGGGCTCCAACCTGTGGAGCTATGACTTCGGTGGCCAATCACTGGCGGATTTCTTCGGCGTACCCGGCAGCGTCACGGCGGAGCAGCTCGCAATGGTATTCCGCAATGGCAACGGCACCCTTGTAGGCCGTGACTCCGACGGCAGCGACATCTTCCTGCCGCTCAACGATGGCAGCTTTTCTGCTGTGTTCCAGCAGCCGGCATCCTCTGGAAGTCTGGGCATCGCAGGGCAAGCCATAGAATTGGTGGCCACGGCATCCCAGTCTGCGGATCTCGTCTTGGTCAGTGGCGGAGACACCCTTGCCCAAGCTGAGGATGCCGTCCAGCTCAGCCATGTCTTCACGCCCACCGAGCCGGGGACCCATGTTGTCGACTTCACTGCAGACAATGGCATCAGCACGGCTACGGCCACAACGGAGATTTTCGTCCTGCCCGATGTGCCCAACATCGCCGAAGCGCCCGCAGGCGCGCTGGACGGCCTGAACCCCTCGGATGACGGCACATCGATGGTACTGCAGCTTTTTGCCCCCGGAAAGAGCCATGTCTTCTTTATCGGTGACCTGACCGATTGGCTGATCCAGGAGGACTTCATGATGAATATGACGCCGGAGGGTGACCGGTTCTGGATTGAGCTCACTGGCCTCAACCCCAACCAGGAATACCGCTACCAGTATCATGTCATGCCGAATGATGACCGCTTTCCGGACCCCTATGCCGAGAAGCAACTCGATTACTGGAACGACCCGTGGATCCCTGAATCCACCTACCCCTTTCTCATCGATTTTCCGGTGGGACTGACCAACCAAGCGCCGGTGAGTGTTTTCCGCACGGGGGAGCCCGCCTTTGAATGGACGGATGGCGACTTCGAACGTCCGGCTCAGGAAAACCTCGTCATTTACGAGTTGCTGGTGCGCGATTTCAGCGAGGAACGGACGTTCCAGTTCATTCTCGACACGTTGGACTACCTCGCTTCACTGAACATCACCGCACTGGAACTCATGCCGGTCAACGAGTTCAATGGCAATGACAGTTGGGGCTACAACCCTTCTTTCTACTTCGCGGTGGACAAAGCGTACGGCCCGAAGGAGAAATTGCAGGAGTTGGTCAATGCCTGCCATGAGCGCGGCATTGCCGTGATCCTCGACATGGTGATGAACCACAGCGACTGGCCCAACCCGCAGATCTTGATGTGGTGGCAGAACAATGCGCCTGCAGCCGACAATCCGTTCTTCAATACCACTCCCCCTCCCAACAGCTTCGACTTTTTCTTTGATTATGACCACGAGGTCCAAGCCACGCGGGATTTCACCAAGCGCATCATCGATTTCTGGCGGGAGGAATTCCACGTGGATGGCTACCGCTGGGACCTGTCGCAGGGGTTCACATGGAACGGCACCGGTGGAGGCTATGACCAGGACCGGATCGACCTCTGGGAGGAGTACGGCGACCACATCTGGGCGCAGGACCCCTCTTTCTACATGATCCTCGAACATTGGACGGACAACAACGAGGAGAAAGCGCTCAGCGACATGGGCTTCATGACTTGGGCGAATGTGACCCACGACTACCAGGAAGCGTCGATGGGCTACAGCTCGAACCTCGCATGGGCGAGCTGGCAGGAGCGGGGATGGAACCACCCCCGCTCCGTCAGTTACATGGAGAGCCATGACGAGGAACGGTTGATGTACAAGAACCTGCAATACGGCAACGGCGATGGGGCTTATCAGGTAACCGATCTGGAGACGGCCTTGGCGCGCATCGAATTGGGTTCCTGTTTCAACCTTCCCCTGCCCGGCCCCAAAATGATCTGGCAGTTTGGAGAACTGGGTTATGACTACTCCATCAATACCTGTTCGGATGGCGTGACGATATCCGAAGATTGCAGGGTGGTCGCCAAGCCCGTGAAATGGGATTACCGCGAGGTGGCACCGCGCTACCGTGTGTACCAGGTGATGTCCGCCCTGTCGGAATTGAAGCGGGACCACCCCGTTTTCCAGACGGACGACTTCAACTGGGACGTCTGGGGGTCCGGGAAACGCTTGCACCTCAATGGCGATGACATGAATGTGGTCGTGGCCGGCAATTTTCAGGTGACCAGCCTTTCCATGACCCCGGGGTTCCAGCACACGGGGACATGGCATGACTTTTTCACGGGTTCGAGCCTCGAGGTCACGGACTTGAATGCCCCGCTTGAATTCGCCGCAGGTGAGTATCACCTCTGGACGGACGTGGCCTTGGAAACCCCTGACAACATCCTCGGCATCCATGAGGCTCGACAGGCGGCTTCCTTTGACATTGTCCCCAACCCCGGTGTCGATTCCGAACTCATCTTCCATGCCCCCCTCGGGGTGGAGACTGAAATGCAGGTCTATGACCTGACCGGGAAGCGGGTAGCCCAGCAGCGCCTTGCGGCGGGTGCGGTCAGGGCAGGCCTGCCCCGTGGAATCGCTCCGGGACCGATGTTGGTCCGGTTGGTTTCTCCTGCTGGAAACTGTGCTTCGTACTGGCTCAAAACGGAATAGGGCACCCTTCGTGTATCTCTTATACGAAGCGACTATTTTCGTTCAGCAGCTTTGCCGACAGACCACTTCGTTTCATGCACCAAATGAAATCCCGCATTGCGACAGGATTGCTCCTGTTGTGTTCAGTAACCGCTTGGGCCCAAGGCCTCAACGGCACCATCACCGATGAGAATGGCCAGCCCATGCCCGGCGCTACCATCATGGCCAATGGCGGCGCCCGCGGCGTAACCTCGGACATGGATGGGCACTATGCCCTGCCGCTGCCCGCTGGACAGCATACCGTCGAATTCAGCTTTGTGGGTTACCTCAAAATCGCGCGCGAGGTGAGCCTCAGTGTAGGCCAATCCAAGACACTCGATGTGCGCATGGAGTCGGATGCCGTCATGATGGACGATGTGGTCGTGATCGGTTACGGTGTTCAGCGGCGGAAAGAAGTCACCGGCTCCATTGCACAGATTGATTCCAAGCAGATCACGTCGGTGCGGACCCCCAGCTTCGAAGCCGCATTGCAGGGCCAGGCCGCCGGAGTGCAGGTGTCCCAGAGTTCCGGTGTGGCCGGCGCGGGAAGCCTCATCCGGGTGCGCGGCGTCGCCTCCGTGTCCGCAGCGGGCGATCCGCTCTATGTGGTGGATGGCATTCCGATCACACAGAACTATTTCCTGCGCGGCAACAGCGGGGCCATGAACAACAATCCGCTGGCGACCATCAACCCCAACGACATCGAATCGGTTGAGATCCTGAAAGATGCTGCGGCCACCGGCATCTACGGCTCACGTGGAGCCAACGGTGTCATCCTGATCACGACCAAGCGCGGAAAGGCTGGAACAACTTATGAATTCAGCTCGAGCGCAGGCTTCTCCAATCCCGCTTCATTGCCCAACATGCTCAACACCGAGCAGTATCTGACCCTGCGCCAGGAGGCATGGGAGAATGATGGCGGCACAGGATATGTCTGGCTTCCCGGCTTCACTTCGGCAGGCGACAGCCCAGAAACCCGAAAGGCCGCCTATGCGAATGCCCTGCTCACCAACACCGATTGGGTCAATGAGACCGTCGGCACGGGGGTCAAACACAACTACAGCTTTGGTGTCCGCAAGGGAGGCGAGAAGCACAACATCTATGCCGGCGTCAGCTATGATGACAATGGCAGTTATCTGATCGGCAACAGCTACGAACGGGTCAGCGGCCGTGTGAATGCCGACTTCGAGCCGGTCGAATGGGCCAAGATCATGCTGTCATCCAGCCTCAGTCAGGGCATCAACAACCGCATCGATGCCGCGTGGTCAGGCGGCCTAGGCGATGCCATGTCGAATGCGCTGCCCTATTATCCCGTCTATCGGACAGACACCCTGTTCGGTGCGGATGGAACGGTGCAGTCGCTGCCTGGCGATTATTATTTGTACCAGGATGAGTGGGGCGGCACCAAGAATCCGGTGGCGGTGCGAGAGAGCAAGACCTGGATCACCACGGAGAACCGGTCCATCAACAACGCCAGCCTGGTTTTGAACCCCATGGACAACCTGTTCATCAAGGGGTCAGGCGGTTTCGACTACATGCACGTCCGAGAGGACATCTACAACCCTCCGAGCATCTTCATATCGAGCGACCTCGGCAATGCCAACCGCTACGCCAATTATGTCCTCAACTGGAACTACAGCCTGACGGCCGACTACAAAATGGACCTGACGGAGTTCAGCACGCTCGGGCTGCTCGCCGGCTCCGAATTCCAGCGCACAGACAGCTACGGCTACGGCATCGGATTCGGCGATGTGACCGGTCCCGTCTTCGAGAATGACAGCCTGCTGGAGATCGCCAACGGGCAGACGACGGTGAACAATCCATCACAGCACAGTTTCCTCTCCTACTTCGGTCGGGCCAACTACACGCTGAAAGACCGGTACTTCTTCCAGGGCACCGCAAGGGTGGACGGATCCAGCCGTTTCGGCCGCAACTACCGCTATGGCTTCTTCCCCTCCTTGAGTGCGGGTTGGGTGGTCAGCGATGAGCCGTGGTTCGAGAGCGGCACAATCAGCTTCATGAAGGCGCGCACCAGCTGGGGCAAGACGGGCAATGCCGCCCTGCCCGACTACGCCCGTTTCGGCACGTACAGCGCCCCGGACAACGGCATCCTTTACAATGGCCAGCCCATCCTCTTTCCACTCCAGCCGGCCAACCCCAACCTCCGTTGGGAGACCAGCCGCACGGTGGACGCCTCCATCGAGCTGGGCTTCTGGAACGACCGCGTGACCACGGAGCTCGCCTACTACAACAAACTGTCCCAGGACGTCATCATGAACGTCTCCACTCCGCCCAGCACCGGGTTCACCAACCGTTGGGACAACGTGGCGACCATCCTGAACCGGGGTGTCGAGCTCTCCATCAAGAGCCGCAACCTGATCGGGGATTTCCAATGGACGACCGAAGTGAATTTCGCCCGGAACTACAACGAACTCCAGGACATCGGCAACTATACGCCCGACGCCGTCAGCGGGGGCACGAACGACAGCAGGGTCATTCCAGGCAGCCCCGTCGGGAGCTTCTACCTGATGGAGTTCTCCCACGTGGACAGCGAGACGGGCCTTCCGGTCTACCTCGACAGGGCAGGCAACGAGACTTTTGATTACGACAACAACGAGCGGAAATACGTCGGGGACGGCCTTCCCGATTTCGTCGGTGGCATGACCAACACCTTCCGCTGGAAGAACTGGGACCTGCGTGCCCTGGCCACCTTCAGTTATGGGGCCAAGATCTTTGACAGCTCTTCCAAGCGCCAGCTCGGCGTGGTGACCAGTTGGAACATGCGGACGGAAATACTCGACCGCTGGCGCCAACCGGGCGATGAGGCCACCTTCCCCCGCCTGACCCTCGACGAGACCACGTACGGCCTGCCGAGCGGATTCCCCTGGTGGAACACGAGCCTGTTCGTCTTCGACGCGAGCTACCTGCGTTTGCGCAACCTCACCCTGGGGTACACCATCCCGAGGATCGGCGAAGGCAAGCACGCCATTCGGAATGTGCGGGTCAATGCCAGCGTGACGAACCTGTTCACCATCACGAACTTCCCCGGACTCGACCCCGAGGTCGTCCGCGACTTCGAAAACGCCCAGGACCGCAACATGAGTCCCAATGTCACTTACCTGACGCCGCCACAGGAGCGGGCGTTCACCCTCGGCATCAACATGTCCTTCTGACCCGCCATGCAGACGACCATGAAATCCCTTCGCCACATTGCCGGCATCGCCGGATGCGCATTGCTGCTGACCGGCTGCGACAAGATGCTCGAATTCGAACCCGGTGATGTGATCCTCGCCGAGGACGCCATCAACACGGCGGACGACCTGCAGCGGATGCTGAACTCCAATTACGACGTGCTGGCCAACCTCCTCAACGGACGCCAACAGTGCATCGCGGAGCTGTTGACCGACAACATGGCCCGCCCCTACTCAAGCCTCGACTACACGGCAGTGTGGAACCGGGAGACCAACTTCTTCACCCCCACCACGGGTGGCCTGTACACGGATTTCTATTACGCCATCTACCGCGCCAATGTGGTGGTCGAGAGTTTTGACCTCGTGGAGGGACTGGATGACGCGACCCGCTTGAGGCTTGAAGCCGAATCCCGCTTCGTCCGCGCTGTCTGCCACTGGTACCTCGTCAAGATGTGGGCCTATCCGTATGGCTTCACTGCGGACAACAGCCACCTCGGCGTGCCGCTGAGGACCGACGCGGTCGCCCCGCCGAGTCCGCGTGCGACCGTGGCGGAGGTGTATGCCCAGATCGTCGAGGACCTCGAATTCGCCAAGGCGAACCTTCCTGACGAAAACGGTCCGTACGCCTCCAGCATGGCGGCCAGCGGGTTCCTTGCCCACGTCCATTTCCAGCGACAGGATTGGAACGCATCCCAAGCTGAAGCCGAGCGGGTCATCGGAAGTGGCCTCTTCCAGCTCGACGACGACCTCGACCGCTACGAGGCGGGCAGCGACAGCGTGCTTGCAGGGGACCTGATCAATCCGGAGACGGTGTTCGGCATCATCGGAGGCTATTTCGCCGTGGACGGCGACAGCCTGCTCAACGACCGGAGCTATGCCTTCCGCGACAATTTCCGCCAGGACAACAACCTGAATCCACAAATGACGTTCAGCGACGAAATCCACCAGCTCTTCCAGATCAACCAGGCCGATGACCGTGGGGCATGGATCAACTCCAACGAGGTCACCCACAAAGTCACCCGCTTCGATGGCAAGCAGTTCTTCAATGTGCCCGTCGTCCACCTCACCGGACTTCACCTGCTGCGCGCCATGAGCATCGCTGAAAACGGCGGTGATCTGAGCACTGCGATTGCGGACATCAATGCGATACGAGACCGGGCATTCGGCGCGGACCAGAACGACCTGGGCCCCGGCTCCGATGCCGGCACCGTGTTGGCAGCCGCACGCGAGGAATACCGAAAGGAAACCCTCTGCGAAGGCTGGGAGCTCGATCAGGTGAAATTGCGCGGCGTCATGGGCGAGGACGAGACGGTGCGCGGCGCACCTTGGGACTGTCCCGGCTCCCTGCTCCAATTCCCGAATTCGTCCACCACCGCCGCCGGCTTCATCCTCAACGAAGAAGGCGGCTGCCTCTGATTCACGCACGACAGCAACTGATATGAACCGCACATTCATCCTACCACTGGCCGCCTTGGCCCTCGCCATCGGGCTGTCCGGTTGCAAGCCGGACATCGGAGGCGAACTTGGTGACCCCATCGACAAGCGCGCCGGCTTTCTGGGCACCTGGGAACTGTCCTCGTTCACCCAGCAGGACCTCAACAATCCCGTCAAGGAAACCCGGGACCTCAGCCCCCTCTTCATCCAAGAAGGCACCGCCCCGTTGCGCATGACATTCAACGACGACGATACCTACGCCGTCCAACAGGAAGTCGGACGCTCCTACTTCGGAGATGGAGGCCAATGGTCCTTTGACGACCCCGCATTTCCCACATTCCTGAGGCTTGCCGGATCTGCGGACACCTTGGAGTACAACCTCGGCGCCACGGTCCGGCCGTACGACAACCAGATGGCCATCGAGTACCGCAGGAGCTGTGGTGAAGGTGGTGCGCGCATCGAAACCGTCATTTACACATTCACCTTCAACCGCATCCCGCAATGATCCGTTCGATGAGCCTTTTCGGCCTGCTCATTGCAGGCGCGATGAACACCCTGTGCTGGAGTCAGGCAGCCTATGTGCTCCCCTCTCCCACTGCCGCCGATTCGGAGTGCACCCTGTACATCGACCTCAGCCAATGCCAGGACCAACGCCTGAGTGAAATGCTCGATGCGTATCCCGACGAGGATGTCTACCTGTGGATCTGGAACCCTTCGGCTCCATTGCAGGGCAACGGCGATTGGGGCGACAGTGATGACCACCAGAAGATGGACAAGGTCAGCGAGAAGCTCTACAGCTACAGCTTCGTACCCACCGAGTACTTCGGGGTGGACGGGCCCACCTTCTTCACGCGCGGCATCTCCTGTCTGGCCAAGTTCGACAATGGTTATGCCTACGAGGAGGAATTCGGAGGAGAAGCCAAGACGGAAGACCTTTCGGTGGGCATCGTCCCCCAGCTGTGCAATGGACGGATGTGCATCTTCCCGGAGATCCGCGAGGGCGATGACTTCATCACCTTCACCTACGACAACAACCAGGAAGAAAATCCGGATCTCGACAACCTCAGTGAGGTCTACCTCCACCTGACCGCGCGGACAGACGCCTTCACCCTCTACACCTATGGAGATGATGGCATTGCCTCCACCCCGTTCGATGCCGGTTCGGTTCCGGAATTGCGCATGAAACCGGTGGACGGAGAACCAGGGGTCTTCACCTTCACCTTCGTGCCGGAATCATTCTTCCTGGGCACCCCCAGCAACATCGACCAGACCCCCTACACCGGTGAGCCTCTCGAAAACGGCATCCGGTGGTATGTGACCAAACCCGGCTACACCTTTGTCGGACCACCACCCGCCAACAGTCTGGGCATCCTCATCTGCGATTGATTTGCCCCCCTGCCCTCTGTGTTGATTTCCCGATGCGCCCGGTCGTGTCCGGGCATGTCTGATCTTCGGACCCCATGCGTCACCCTTTTGCCTTCATTCTGTTCGGTTTGACCGTCCTTGCCGGATGTCATTCTGGCGACACCGTCACAGCGCCCGTCCAGCAGGTCATACCCGGCATGGCGCTGCCGATCCAGCTCTCACCGGACTCAACGTGGGTTCAACTCGATGATTTCAACCCTTTCGGGGACGTGACCCGTATAAATTGGCTGCCGGAATGGAGCCAGGGCATGTCGCTCTCCATTCAGGAGGAAGAGGGGAAACGCGGTGTCTGGATCCAAGGACAACCCTCCCGTGGTTTCGGTGCCCTCGAAATTTCAACCCCGGATCGATCGGCTCATATTCCCGTATTGGCCTCAACCCAACAGAAGCTCCGCTATACCCTGCCCGACGACCTGCAAGTTCAGGAGGGGGCTTCTATCATGGGCGCATTCAACGGTTGGTCCAGGAAGGGCCATCCTCTGAACGAGGACCATGGGGTGTGGTCGATTGAGCTTACCCTGCCGGAAGGCAACCACCCCTATCAGCTGGTCATCGATGGTGCAGAAATGCCGGATCCCGGCAATCCGAACAGGGTGGACAACGGGTTCGGGGGTTGGAATTCCATCCTCGAGGTGGGCGGAGGACAAGCCGTCACCGAACTCAGCGCCATCGGATTCGGAGGAAACCAGGTGCATGAAGTGAGGCTGGTGGGGACGCCGGGAGCGCGGATCTGGGTCTGGTGGGAGAACCACCTCCATGCGAGCAGTGTCCTCGATGAGAACGGCACCGGTCTGGTCCGAATTCCGGCCCCGGCTTATGGTGCTGGCCGCACGGACCTGCGGCTGTGGGCCACCTCGGAAGGATTGCCCAGCCACGAAGTCCGCATTCCCCTGTTCGATGGCATCCCTGTCACCAGCACGGAACAATTGACGCGGAGCGACTGGGAATCCCAGGTGCTGTACTTCATGCTGGTCGACCGATTCCGGAACGCCAATCCTGCCAATGACAGGCCTGTCGATGACGATGCCGTCATGCCCCAAGCCAACGACCACGGCGGCGACCTCGCGGGCATTCGTGCGGCCCTCGAGGAAGGCTACTTCGAGGACCTCGGCATCACCGCGCTCTGGATCTCCCCGATCACCCGCAATCCGGACAAGGCCTATGGATACTGGCAGGACCCGTCCACCGATGTGACGAGCCGTTTCAGCGGATACCATGGTTATTGGCCCATCTCGAATACGGCCATCGACCCAAGATTCGGCACGCGATCGGAATTCGACGGCCTGGTCGAAGCCGCGCACGACCGGGACATGAACTTCCTGTTGGATTATGTGGCCAACCACGTTCACGAAGAGCATCCGCTCTACAAGGAGCATCCTGATTGGGTCACGGACCTGTACCTCCCGGATGGGACGGAAAACACGCAGCTGTGGGATGATCAGCGCCTCACCACGTGGTTCGACACCTTCATGCCCACCCTCGACCTGGAGCGGGACGATGTGGTGGAGGCGATGACGGACAGTGCAGCCTGGTGGGTGGAGCACTCTGGGATCGACGGTTTCAGACATGACGCGACCAAGCACATTTCGCTCAAATTCTGGCGCCGGCTGACTGAAAAAGTCAAACGCATCACGGACGGCACCGGTCGGCGCATTTACCAGATTGGTGAAACGTACGGCAGCGCTGAGCTGATCGGCAGTTATCTCGGCACGGGCCTGCTGGACGCCCAATTCGATTTCAATCTGTACGACAAGGCCACCGTGGCCTTCGGAAAGGACAGCGCCGGCATGCAAGACCTGATCCAGGTGGCCGAGGAAGGATGGCGGCACTACGGTGCCCACCACCTGATGGGCACCATCACGGGCAACCAGGACCGCCCGAGGTTCGCCTCACTCGCCGAAGGAACGGTGCGGTGGGATGAGGACCACAAATTGGCCGGATGGACCCGGGACATCCGAAGAGATGGCCTGCGCGGACATCAAGCGATGCGGATGCTCACCGCATTCAACATGTCCATGCCCGGAGTGCCTTGCCTCTATCAGGGAGATGAATACGCCGATGTGGGAGGCAATGACCCCGACAACCGGCGGATGATGCGCTTCGATGCCCTCGACCTGGAGGAACGGCGAACCCGGGATATGGCCAAAGCCTGGATTGGCTTGAGGCGGGACAGGATGAGCATGCTCTACGGTCAGACTTCACTTTCAGAGGTCCATCCCCAGGTGCTCAGGGTGAACCGCCAGTACCTCGAGGAAGCCACAACGGTCTATTTCAACGTAAGCGATCAATTCGTCCTTTTGCCGGAGCTGGAAGGGGCCGAGATGCTGGTCGGCCACCTCTCGGATCGCGGCATCCCCCCCTATTCCGCGTTGGCGGTCGATGGGGGCCCTTGACCGTGGAAACAACCGGCGACATCTTATCCTTGTACCATGATTCGTCTTTTGACCCTCTCCGGTCTTGTTGCCACCCTGTTGCTCCCCTCTGGTTTGACCGCCCAGGACACTTTCACGATTGGCAATACCACCCTGTACGCCACCGATCTGGTCACCGACAGTCAGATTCCATGGGAAATCCTGTGGGGTGGTGACGACATGCTCTGGTGCAGCGAGCGGAAGGGAAGGGTGATCCGCATTGATCCCGCTACCGGGGAATACACGACTGTACTCGACCTCAACGTAACCTTCAACGGCTCGGGAGAACCCGGCTTGCTCGGCATGGTCCAGCATCCCGACTTCCCCGAAGATCCGCGGGTCTGGGTTGTCTATTGCGATGGCCAGTTCAGTGTGTCCGAGCACTTGAGCGTTTTCGAATGGGACGGCACCAACCTTGTGAATGAGCAGGAATTGCTCTCCCTTCCAGGGGCCCAGATCCACAATGGCAGCCGCCTCCTGTGGCTCCCCGACAACACGATGCTCATGACCACGGGTGATGCCGGTGCCACTGCCAACAGCCAGAACCTCGGAAGCCTCAACGGCAAGATTCTCCGCCTCAACCCGGATGGAACGGTGCCCGAGGACAACCCCTGGCCGGATAGCTTTGTCTACACCTGGGGCAACCGCAATCCCCAAGGACTCTGCATCGGACCGAACGGCTTGATCTATGCTTCCGAGCACGGCCAGAACAACGATGATGAGTTCAACCTTGTCGAAGCAGGCCGGAACTATGGCTGGCCCGATGTTCAGGGGGCGTGCAATCTGGCTTCGGAACAGGATTTCTGTGAGGAATGGAATGTGCTGGAGCCGCTTGCAGCGTGGTCACCTTGTATTGCACTCAACGGATTGGAATTCTACACCCACGAGGCCATTCCCGAGTTCCAGGGCAAAATCATGATGGCCGTGATGAGCGGGTTCAATGACCCCCTGCCCGGGCGGGTGATCGTGATGACGCTGTCGGAAGACGGCACGGCTGTTGTCGACGAGGAGGCTTATTTCGGCAGTTTCAACCAGCGCATCCGGGACATTGCGGTGAATCCCTATACCGGTGCCTTCTATCTCGCTTTCAACGGTGTATCCTATCCCGGTTCCCCTCCGAACATCATCAAGGAGTTCAGCACGTCCGATCCCGCTTCGGTACCCAGCCCTGTCATCCACCCCCTGTTGCTCCATCCCCTTCCCGCCCGGGGCAAGGTGGACGTCAGTGTGACGGACGGGGCGCTGGGCGGCCCGATTGTCGTGCGCGACATGGCCGGTCGGATTGTCCACGAATCCACGGTTCAGGATTTGCGGTTCCCCCTGGACATCGAAGGCTGGTCTTCCGGACGATACGTGGTGTGGACCGCGGTCGGCCAAGCCGACCTCGTGGTGCATTGAGCGCGCCCTTCAGTCCACTTCAATCACCCTGAGGGTGGTGCGTCGGTTCTGCTGCCGCGCCCCGTCGGTGGTCCCGTCCACGGCAGGCTGTGATTGGCCGTAGCCTTTTGAAGTGAGCTGCGACCGCGCTGCTCCGGCAGAAAGCAGAACTTCCAGGACCCGAGCGGCCCGCTCATCGGAAAGCGCCAGGTTGTCGGCAGCTGCCCCCACATCATCGGTGTGGCCGCCCACTTCCATGCGCACCCCGGGTTGGGCCGCAAGCCACTGCCCGACACGCTGCAATTCAGCAAGTGATTCTTCGCCGAGCTCGGCACTTCCGCTGGAGAAAAAGACATTCTGCAGCACGACCTCTAAGCCTGTCCCCATCGGCTCGAGACGGAAATTTCGTTCTGTGCGCTCCGTCAAGGTCCCCGTTTCAATGCGTTCCGATTGAAAGAGGTGTCCCGGGGCTTCGGCCATGACTGCGAAAGGACGGTCCAATGGGACCGGGACGTGATAGGTGCCGTCCGTTGTAGCCAAGGCCTCAGCGAATGGCACTCCCGTAGCCCTGTCCAGCAAGGTGATGCGGCCTTGGGCGAGCGGGCGGCCTGCGGAATTGGTCAACCGTCCCTCCATGGCCGCAGTGGGGTCGGCTGCGACGGGAGCGGGCAAAGTCAGCACATGGAGATCGAGTTGTCCTTCCACCTCACGGCTGAAATAAGCCGTCACCCCATCGGAGGCCACGACCAGTCCGGTTTCATCATCGGGTGTATTGATGGGCCATCCCAGGTTGACGGGCATTCCCCAGCGTCCTTCCGCGTCGAGCGTGCAGACAAAGAGGTCCATTCCTCCCATCCCCGTTCGACCATCCGACGCGAAATACAGGTGACGCCCATCGGGGTGGATGAAAGGCCGCATCTCCTTGCCTGAGGAATTGACCCCACCGCCCATGCGGAAGGGATCGCCCCAAGTGCCGTCTTCCTTTCTGCGAGCCGTGAAGAGGTCGTATTTGCGGCTGCCTGCCCGCCCCGCTCCCCGCGTGAAGTAAAGTTGGCGCGCATCCGGACTGAGGCAGGGCTGGCTTTCCCAGGCGGATGAGTTGACCGGCCCCAGGTTTTCGGGACTGCTCCATGTATTCTCAAAGCGGTAAGCCGAGTAGAGATCACAACTGCCCCTGTGGGCTCCCTGGCCGGGACGGTCGGCCTCCCGGCAGGTGGTAAAAACGATGCTGCGGCCATCCCCGGACAGCGAAGCGGCGCCCTCATTGTCCAGTGTATTGAGTCCCTGCAATGGCTGGGGATGTCCCCATCCCTCGGAAGACTTCCGTGTGACGAACAGGTCCTCCTGCCCCTGATCCCAGCGAGGGTCGGTCACACGTCGGGTGAACACCAGTGCCTCCCCAGCCAGCCAGATGCTCGGAAAATACTCGTCCTCCAATGTCGAAACCGGGGCGGGCAGTGCCTCTGCATTCGGGGCCACGGGTGACTTCAACGCTTCCGCCATGAACTCCGCATCCTTGGCGATCCGCTCCATGAGCTCGACGTCCGGCCCTTCCATCACACCGGGAATCGCCCGCATCCTCACCATGGCCTCCTTCATTCCCTCGGGATCCAGGGCATGCCGAGCCGCTTCCGCCCAGGCGAGGTGATCCCGGATCCAATCTTCACCGGCGTGGGCGAGGTAATGGGCATAGTGGTCCCGCGATTCTCTGAATCGGCCTTCATCGAACCGAAGGGCGGCCAAAACGCGTTCGGCCTCTGCAAAACCGGGGTCGAGCTCCAGCGCCTTCAGCAGATCATCCTCGACCTCCCCCCTGGCCTGATCCCTGCCCTCCGGGGACACCATGGCCTCCCTGCTGATTTCCATGGCCCTGCGATAGAGTTTGATGGCTTTCTTGCTTTCCGTGTGCAGCCGAGCGTCAGGTTGGCCAAACACGCTGGCCATTGGAGCGACGAACAACAGAAACAACAATCGGAGAAGCGGAAACATCGGTTTCATGAAAGGGCTGCTTGTAGAACGCCAAGATGGGGCCAATCGCATCACTTGGGCGAACTTGCCCCCATGCGCATCGGTCTGCTCAGTGACACCCATGGACACATCGATGACCGAATCCTGCATCACCTTTCGGGATGTGATGAAATCTGGCATGCAGGCGACATCGGTCATTTCAGGGTGACAGACGCCCTCGCCAAACAGGCCCCGCTCCTCGCGGTGCATGGCAACATCGACGACCAGCTCATACGCAGGGATTTCCCGGAACATCAGCACTTCGAGAGGGAAGGCTGCATCATTTGGATGACCCACATCGGGGGGCGCCCAGGCCGTTATGCCCAGGGAATCAGGCGTGGGTTGACCCAGCATCGCCCGGACATCTTCGTGTGCGGACATTCGCATATCCTGATGGTCAAACCCGACAAGAGCTGGGGCGGGATCCACCTCAATCCCGGAGCCGCCGGGAAGCAAGGTTTCCACCGCATGCGCACCTTGCTCCGGTTCAATTTGCGCGGTGGTTCGATCCGGGATCCGGAGGTGGTGGAACTGGGGCCGCGCTGAATAATCGCGGTCAACCGCAAAAGTTGTCGTAAACTTGCCATGCATCGTTTGATGCGCGGCCTCCGGGCCTCCCCTCAGGGAAAGTAGAATGCACAGTTCGCCCACTCAGGTGGGAACCCCACATGTACGACATCATTGATTTGAACAGCCGAAAGGTTGCCGAGCTCCGAGACATTGCCAAGGAGCTCAATATTGCCCGCACGGACAAGTTGAAGAAGCAGGAATTGGTCTATGCCATCCTCGACGAGCAGGCCGTCTCCACCAGCGCGAAAGCCAAGCTGGAGGCAGAAGAAACCCCAAAAAAGGAAGCTTCCGGTTCCGGCCGTGGCCGTGAGCGGGCAGCTGCCAAAAAGGACAGCGCCCCCAGTGGTGAATCCGTCGAAAGCCAGGAAAATCCCAGTCGAAAGGATGCTGCCAACGGGACTGTCGATCGTGGCCGCCGCCGCGACAAGAACGAACCGGACGCGAAGCAGAACGGACAGCAGAAGGAAGGCGAGCAAGAAAGCAGCGGAGAGGAGCAAAAGAACGACCGCGGCAACCGCCGTGACCGCGATGATCGCGGAGACCGCAAGGACCGTGGCCGAAACAGCCGCGGAGACCGCAACGACCGCGGAGACCGCAACGACCGCGGAGAACGCAACGACCGCGGAGAACGCAACGACCGCGGAGAACGCAACAACCGCGGAGACCGCAATGATCGCGGTGATCGCAAGGATCGCGGTGATCGCCGTGACCGCGATCGCGACCGACTTGGTGAGCCTGAAGAGCACGGATTCAACTTCGATGGCATCGCCCAGGCAGAAGGGGTCCTCGAAATCATGCCAGAGGGCTTCGGCTATCTGCGCAGTGCCGACTACAACTACCTCAACAGCCCGGATGACGTCTACGTCAGCAACCGACAGATCAAGGCATCCGGATTGCAGACGGGAGACAACATCGTCTGTTCCATTCGCCCTCCGCGTAAGGGAGACAAATACTACCCCATGGTGGAGGTGCTCAAGGTCAACGGCCGGGATCCGTCCTGGGTGCGGGACCGGGTGCCCTTCAAATACCTGACGCCCCTGTTCCCGCAGGAGGCCTTCAATCTCGCCGGAAAGAACGGCAACATGTCCACCCGTGTGATGGACCTGTTCTCCCCCATTGGAAAGGGCCAGCGGGGCATGATCGTCTCCCAGCCGAAAACCGGAAAGACGACTTTGTTGAAGGATGTGGCCAATGCCATCGCCGAAAACCACCCCGAAACCTATCTCATCATCCTACTGATTGATGAGCGTCCTGAGGAGGTCACGGATATGAAGCGCAGCGTGAACGCAGAGGTTATTGCCTCTACGTTTGACGAGCCCGCAGACCGCCACGTGAAGATTGCCGAAATCGTGTTGGAGAAATCCAAGCGTATGGTAGAGTGCGGCCATGACGTGTGCATTCTCCTGGACTCAATCACCCGACTGGCCCGTGCCTACAATACAGTAGCTCCTGGTTCTGGAAAGGTGCTTTCAGGTGGTGTCGAATCCAACGCCCTGCAGAAGCCAAAGCGCTTCTTTGGTGCAGCGAGGAACATCGAGAACGGGGGCTCCTTGAGCATCATTGCAACGGCCTTGACGGAAACCGGATCCAAGATGGACGAGGTCATCTTCGAGGAGTTCAAGGGCACCGGCAACATGGAATTGCAGCTCGACCGCCGCATCTCCAACCGCCGCATCTACCCCGCCATCGATATCCTTTCCTCCGGTACACGCCGCGAGGACTTGTTGATGCACAAGGAATTGCTCCAGCGCATCTGGGTGTTGCGGAAACACCTTTCGGACATGAACCCCATCGAAGCGATGGAGTTCCTCAAGGACCGCATGGGTCGGACTGAATCGAATGAGGAGTTCCTCATCACGATGAATGGCTGACACGGTTGAGGTGAACAAGGCGAAGGCCTTCTTGCCTTTTGCACCTTGGATTGCCATCTCCTTCTGGTGGACCATCCGCCTTGGAACGGCGGGTAGGATGCCATTCGAAACGGGGGTCACCACGGGCGTACTCGCCCACTTTTTCCTCCTGCTCGCAATCTGCTTGCTATTTGGTTTCCAACGGTTTGTGGATCCTCACCTGATTTCCAGGTTCAAGCAGACCTTGAGGCCCGCCATCTTGTATGCATCGCTCGCCTCGGTCAGCACGGTCTGCTTCCATCATGTCGTCTGCGCCGACACAACGGCACTGCGTCAATTGGAGCGGGAGCGGTTTATCGACAAGTCGCTTTCCGATGATGTGGCCTATGCCGAACTGCAGGCGCAGGATGAGCGATTGGCCCACATGGACCGGGAAACGGCCAGACAAAACGTCCTGGAGGGATTGCGGTTCCAATTCGACCCCATGTGGCACTTCACTGCAAGCTTGTTGATGTGGGTCGCTGCCGCCATGACCACAGCCTTGTTTGCGGCCATGATGGGCCAATGGTTGCGGGGGTGAACCTGTTGCCGCAATTTCGCCTTACGGGATGCGTTGCATTCCGACACCGGCAGATGAACCGCTCTTCCTCCTTCAGCAGATCCACCATCCGCGTCACCGGGGTGGCCCTGCTCCTGTCGTTGGCCCTGGGCACACAGGCCCAGACCGCCAAGGAGAACCTCGCCAAGTTCGATTATCGCGCCTACCACTTCGGATTCCTCTTGAGCGGAAACAGCAGCAGCTTCAACTTCAGGCTGCGCCCGGATTTCACCTTTGCAGACAGCCTGCTCAGTGTCGAGAACAACGCACTCTCCGGATTCAATCTGGCCCTGCTCGCCTCGCTCAATGTCAATCCGACCATCCGCATCCGCTTCATCCCCGGATTGAGCTTTCAGGACCGGGGCCTACTCTTCCGATTCCGCAATGCGGACGGGACCACCCAACCGGTCAATGTCCGCACCGAGAGTGTCTATCTGGATTTCCCCTTTGTCGTCAAGCTCAGGACGGACCGCATCGGCAACTTTGCCCCTTATGCCCTCATCGGCGGCAAGTTCAGCCGCGACATGCAGAGTCAGGCCGATGTGAACCAAAGCCTGCAGGATGGCTATATCCTCAAACTGAGCAAGGGAAATTCGAGCATCGACCTCGGCGCCGGGGCCGATTTCTTCCTGCCCTTCTTCAAATTCTCAGTAGAAATGAAGACGGAATTCGGAATGCGCAACGTACTGATCCAGGACGATACGCCCTTCAGTGCGGCCTTCGATCAGTTGCGTACCCGCAGCTTCATCATCAGCTTCACCTTCGAAGGGTAAGCACCCTCCATTCCTCCTGGGCACGAACGGATGGATTTTGCCATCCCCACTGCGCGGCACAGGTCTGGAGGATGGACACATCCGGTGCCATGAATCCACTGAGCATCAATGTGGCCCCGGCAGCGGCAACCTCAGAATAGTCCTGCATGTCCTCCATGAGGATGTTCCGGTTGATGTTGGCGATGACCACATCGAATCGCCCCTTCTCCTCGCTCTTCAGTGCGGCCGCTCCGCCCTCCCTGACTTCACATCGCGCATGCGGTCCAAGGACGTTGAGCTCGAGATTTTCAATCGTGTTGCGCACACTCCAAGGGTCAATGTCGATCAAGACCACCTCGCTGGCTCCCCTCAGCGCTGCATAGATTCCCAGCACTCCCGAACCGCAACCCATGTCCAATACGCGCTTCCCGCTCCAATCCATTTCGGCCATTTCGGCCAGAATGCCAGCCGTCGTGCCATGGTGTCCCGTACCAAACGCCATCCGTGGTTGGATGGTGATCTGGTGGGCGAATCCTCCAGCATCCAACCGGGCATGGAATGGCGCCGAAATTCTGACAGCAGTGCCCACCTCCACTTCGGGGTAGTCGGATTCCCAACGGGCATTCCAATTCTCCTCTTCCACTTCTGAAACGCGCCATTCCAGCAGCCCCATCGTCGCCAGATCCCGCTCAATCGTGCCCAACAAATGCTGGTCGATTTCCTCGGATTGGGCATAGGCCTGAAGGCCTTCAGGGGTCTCCTCGAACATGCTGCATCCCGCTTCCGCGAGCCATGCAGTGGCGATTTCATGCCCCGGCTGCTCAGGTGAGCAACGGACGTGAATGCGCTTCCACGCCATACTCAGGAGTTCGTGTCCACGTGCATCCTGGTCGCCGCCACGCGGCCGGCAGCGTCGACGATGGCCCTGAACGATTCCGGGTCCAGTGCAGCACCTCCGATCAACCCCCCGTCGACGTCCGCGCATGCGAACAACTCGTCTGCATTGCCCGGCTTGCAGCTGCCTCCATACAAGAGGGGTATGCGGGATGCGGTGCTCTCATCATAGGCTTCGCGCAACCAACCCCGGATGGCGGCGTGCATCTCTTGTGCCTGCTCGGCTGTCGCGGTCAATCCCGTGCCGATCGCCCAGATGGGCTCATAGGCCACCACCACACGGTCCAGCAACTCCACCGGAAGATGAAGGATGCCCGACCCCATCTGGCGGAGTACCTTGTCGAAGTGGACATCGGTCTGGCGGTCCTGCAGTGATTCTCCGCAACAGAACACTACGCGCAGTCCTGCCTCGAGGACCCGGTTGACCTTTTCTGCCACAGCCTCGTCGTCCTCGCCATGGCCATCGCGACGCTCGCTGTGGCCCACGATGACATCCTGAACGCCACAGCCCGCCAGCATCTCGGCGGTGTATTCCCCCGTCTGCGCACCGGGTCCGGTGGCCGAAACATTCTGTGCCCCGAGGCGACAGGGCCACTCCAGCTGCCCCATGGCGGCGAGATAGGGCGTCGGCGGGGCGACCATGACTTCCACGCCTTCAGGCATGGCGGACATGGCCGACATGACGTTGGCAAATTCCTTCGCCTCGTTGAATGACTTGTTGCTCTTCCAATTGCCAGCTACGAACATCTTTCGGTGGTTTGCATCGGGGCAGGATCCCCTCGTTGGTTCAGGGCGAAAGGTAGAACCGACAGAACATGCCTGCACCGCCAAAGCACAGGAAATGGCACAAGAGCCCCCATTCCGTCCCTCACTGAACGCGTTGGAAGATGTGTTGCGGGAGCATTGGGGTTATCCGGGGTTCAGGGCCGACCAGATCCCCGTGGTGCAGGCTGCCGCCGAAGGCAGGGATACCCTGGCCATCCTGCCCACCGGTGGGGGGAAGTCCATTTGTTATCAGGTCCCGGGACTCGTGCGCGGTGGGGTTTGCCTGGTCATCAGTCCGCTCGTGGCCCTCATGACAGACCAGGTGTCCGGTCTGGTCCGTCGCGGTGTTCACGCCGCATCGCTCACGGCCGGCATACACCGGTCGGAGGTTGAACGCGTCCTGGACAATTTCCGCTTCGGTCCGGGGGGCTTTCTTTTTGTGGCACCTGAACGGTTAAATGCGCCTGCATTCGAAGCGGCATGCAAGGCCATGGATGTGCGCACAGTGGCCGTCGATGAAGCCCATTGCGTCAGCCAATGGGGCCACTCGTTCCGCTCGGATTACCTCGAAATCGGCAAGATCAGGACGTGGCATCCCAAGGCCAGCTGGATTGCGCTGACCGCCACGGCGACGGAGCAGGTGGCCGATGACATTGAAAGTCTGCTCGGCATGAGGAATGGCATGCGGTTCCGAGCCACCATGCGGCGGAGCAACCTCTCCTTTGCCGTCCGAACCGTGCGCGATCGCCATGCCGCCATCATCGATTGGGCCCATCGCCTGCAGGGTTCCGCCATCCTTTATGTGCGCACCCGCAGGGAAGCCGAGGCCATGGCCGGGATGCTCACGGCGCATGGCCTGGATGCAGCCCCGTACCACGCGGGCATGCCCCGGTCGATGCGGGAAACCCATCAGGCGGATTGGATTTCAGGGTCGCTGCGCATTCTGGCCTGCACCAGCGCCTTTGGCATGGGCATCGACAAACCCGATGTCCGGCACATTGCCCATGCCCATGTATCCGACTCCCTTGAGGGTTACATCCAGGAAGCCGGAAGAGCGGGACGGGATGGAGAGCCCGCCTGGGCCGAGATGTTCCTGGATGGCAAGTCCCTCGGTGAGACGGCGGACCATGTGGCACGACAGTGGCCCTCCCAGGACGCTGTTCGCGGAGTCCTGCAAGGGCTGGCGAATCAATTGCGCTTGGCCATCGGTGCGGTCATGGATGAACCCGAGGAGGTCATGCTGCCCGCCTTGGCAAGGCGTTGCGGATGCGCCCTGTCCACCGTGAAGACTTCCCTCGATTTGATGTCCCGGACTGGCTGGATTCTGCTTGAACCATCCAGTCCCGACACCAAAGCCCTGTGGGTAGCCAGCCCCGGAGAGCCCCGCTTCGAGGCGGCCCGACAAGGAATAGACGGCATCATCCTCGCCGCGCTGGAAGCCCGGCATGGCATCGGAAAACGCGCTCCTTGGACATTGGACGCCACGGCCGTTTTCGGTGCTGCGGGTTGTTCAATGAAAGCGGGATGGAACCACCTCGGGCGACTGAGGGAAAAGGGGATCCTCGATTGGGCGCACCAACAGGACAGGATGCATGTCAGGTTCCACGTGGGAAGGCCGGATGCCCATTCGGCCCGAATTCCCCGCAAGATTTTGGAGAAGCAGCAGGCTGCAGCAGAGGAACGTTGGAGGAGAATGCAGGCCTACGTCGAGACTTCGGATTGCCGGGCTTGTGAGCTTGAGCAATGGTTCGACCCAAACAGGGCTGCCCCTTGCGGCATCTGCGATTGCTGTGCGCCTCCTCCGTCGCCCACGAAGGCAACCCTGCTTCAGTGGATTCAGGAGGGGGTCACGGTATTGGAACTGAAACGGCTGGTCCCACCCTTTCACCGGGCGGCCGTCAGGGAGGTTTTGGACGAATTGCGTGCCGAGGGTCAGATTTCCTTGTCGGAGGGCATCATCAAAGCCAATTCCAAGGGCTGAATGCCGACCCGCCAGGACTACCTTGCCCCCATGACGGAGCCGACCACCGTGCAAGCGGATGTCCACCTGCACCCAGGAAGGGAAAAAGGGCTGTTGAGGGGCCATCCCTGGGTTTTTTCAGGGGCCATCCACAGGATCGAAGTTGAAGATGTCCCTCCGGCTCCGGGTGATTGGGTGCGCGTCCTCACCTCGCGCGGTGCATCCATGGGCTGGGGCCACTGGGGTGCGGGATCCATTGCCGTACGCCTCATCACCGATGGCACCCGTGAAATCCCGCCCGATGCTGCTTGGTGGAACCAGCGCCTGGCTGCTTGTCTCGACGTCAGAAACAGCATCGGCATCACGGCCGATGAGCACACGACCGCCTTCCGCCTCGTACATGGAGAAGGGGACGGCCTTTCGGGTCTCGTGGTTGATTGGTATGACGGCGTCGCCGTGGTCCAGACCCATTCACATGGCATGGCACGCGTCCTTCCCGACATCGCCTCCGGACTGCGGCATGTCCTCGGGGATGCGTTGGAGGCCATCGTCAACAAAAGCGAAGCGTTGCTGGACAAGCTGCCTGGCCATGCGCCCACCTCCGTTCCCGATGGGGTCTTTTGGTCCTCCGATGGCGCGGCTCCCTCCTTTCCGCGTCCGGTAAAGGAGCACGGTCTGCTCTACGCAGTAGACCCCTTGAAAGGACAGAAGACCGGGTTCTTCATCGACCAACGGGACAGCCGCAGGCTGCTCATGGAGTGGGTCGGCAAGCGAACCGTGCTCAATGCCTTCAGTTACACGGGCGGCTTCAGCATGGCGGCCCTGCAGGGTGGAAGTCCAAAGGTGATCAGCCTGGACGCTTCGGAGCCGGCCATCGAGGCGGCATGCCACCATGCTGAGATCAACGGATTCGCAGAGCGCCACGAGGGTATCCGGGGCGATGTCATGGAGTACCTGCAGGCATCGGATGTACTTCCAGAGGTCGTTGTGCTCGATCCCCCGGCCTACGCCAAGAGCAGGTCTTCAAGACACAAAGCGGTGCAAGGCTACAAGCGACTCAATGCCACTGCTTTGCGAAAAATGCCCTCCGGCGGCCTGTTGTGGACATTCAGCTGCAGCCAGGTGGTCGATGCCCAGTTGTTCGAGGACACCATCGTCGCCGCCGCCGTAGAATCCGGTCGACAGGTGCGCATTTTGAGGCGCCTGGGCCAACCCGGGGACCATCCGACCCGGGCTGGACATGGAGAAGCCCGTTACCTGAAGGGGCTCATCCTGCACGTAGCTTGAGCTTGAAACCCACCTCAAGGCTGTAGGCGGCGCAACCGCCATTCTGCACCATCCCGGAGCCCCACAATCCGGTCGTGCATCCTGCCGGGCCTCCCTTGCCAGAATTCAATGGCTTCCACCACCAGGAGAAATCCGCCCCAATGGGGCGGCCGCGGCACCGCCTCGGGATAAAGGGCGTCGTAGTGCTTCCATGCCGCTTCGAGGGCAAAGCGGTCTTCCACATCCCGGCTCTGATCGGATGCCCAGGCCCCGATTCTGCTGTCCCTGGGGCGCGAAGCAAAATACCGGTCCGAATCTGACGCGGACATGCGGCGCACACTGCCCCTTACCCTCAGTTGACGCTCCAACTCCCTCCAGAAAAAGGTCGCGGCCGCGTGCGGATGGGCTTCGAGTTCCTGGCCCTTGCCGCTCTCATAATTCGTGTAGAAAGTGAGTGCCAGGTCCTCTTTGGTCTCCTCCACCGAACGCAACAGCACAACCCTCGCATTCGGGTGACCATCCAAGCCGACGGTTGAGAGGGTCATGGCATTGTAGTCGGCTGGATCCGATGCCTTGGCTTCCTGAAGCCACAGCTTGAGGAATTGACCTACATCGGCCATACCCGAGGCGTCCAGCTGGCCCTTCCCGTATTCTTTTCTGTCCTCGAATTCACTCATTCCGTTTCAACCCTTGGCATGGAAAGATGTTGTCTCAAGCCGGCTTTTCGATGACGAGCAACAGGTTGCCCCCTCGTTCGTCAGCTGAGAGCAATTGTCCCGGACGATCCACGTAGCCGATCCGATGTACCGCCACCACCCGGAAACCGCATGATTCCACCAACCCAGTGATGCCATCGCGACGACAATAATGCAGGAAGGCCATGGAACGGCCTTGATGACGCCTGTAGAACAGATCTCCAGATTCATACCCCTCCATTTCGAGGTCCAACTGCTCGAAGAGCCGCAATGCTTCTGGCCCCCACTCATTGGGATTGTCCACATTGAACACATCGAAATAGAACCGTCCCCCGGGCTTCAAGGCCTCCAAAACCTTCAGGAGGCTTTTTTTCCGCTCCGCCACATTCGGTATGTGACCGAATGCATACAGGAGGGAGATGGCGTCGTAATGCGCATCGGAAACCTGACATTCATTCCAGATGCCGATTCTCGCGTCCACTCCCCGGGAACGCGCCTGCTCGACCATGGATGCACTGATGTCCACGCCATCAATCCGGTAGTCCAAACCCGAGTCGTCACGGATTTGGGTGGCCCTGCGGCCTGTGCCACAGGCAATGTCCAGCAAATGCAATGGAGGATGCCTTCTCAGATCCGCTGCGATGATCCGGTTGATGCCCTCGGTGTAGGCGCGGCGCTTTTCACTTTCGCCGTCCAACTCATCATATTGGTCCGCCTGTTCCGAATAGTACGCCTCAATGCCCCTGAGAATTTCTTCTGCGGAGGGCTTGGGGATCACAGGATACAATCGGTGTGTCCGGTGGCCTGCGGTCTCACTCAACGGAATGAAGGTGAAGGCGTCTTTCTCCAGCTTGCGAAAGCCCCTGGGGTCTTGATGAAACGATGCCGTTGATGCTTGCGCGTTGAGCTCTCCCCGCCACCCCTTCTCCGCATCGAAGAGGACCATCCCGTCCAAGGTGTCCAAAGCGGGCGCATAGAAGTGAATCGAAATCAAGGACTGATCAGAGCTCGGGTTGGCAATCTTGTGTATGGTGCCGTCCGGCTCGGGCAAAACGCCCCCCTTTCTGACCTCGAGCGCCCCCCGCTCCCTCAGTTCCTTGCGCTCGACATCGAAGGTGTATTCCACATTCTCCAGCTCCCCTTCCATGCACAGGACGTATCCCCAGAAACCCTCGTGATGATGGATGGCGCTTGCTACGCCCGGTGGCCAGTGCAGAACGACCACTTCAAAAGGCTCCATCAGCAAGATGTTCCGGGCGTAATTCCCTGATTCCCGCTCATATTCCGGAACACTTCCAGCCAGATCCAAGGACGGCAGGTCAATGCTCCGCACGAACCTGCCCAACCACTCGAAATCGAAATTTGCGGGGGTCTCTCTGCGGATCCGTTCAATGAGCTTTTGCATGGGCCTTTCGATTTGCCCTGAAAGATACGGAGGTGCCTGACGGGACACGGGCCGAACACGGCTGGGGAAAGCGCAATGAAACCTTTCTCCAGCGAGGAGAGTATCGGGAGTCGATTCCAAACTGTTGCCCCATGTCCAACCGACGCATCGTGAGCTATGAGAAGCTCGACCAGTCCATCCGTTCCATGATCAAGAACCGTTATCCCGATGGGTTCGAAGGTCAGACCTTCAACCTGCGTCTTCCGACGAGTCGGGAGGTGTTCAAGATGATCCGGATCGAAATGGAAGGCATTCAATACATGGTCAAAGTCGGCCCCGCCATCGAAGGCGTCGACTACACCGTGGACTGAATTCCTGACTTCTGCACTTGAATGGGGGTTGGTTCCGAACTTCGGGCCCAACCCTCTCTCGTCATGCGGACAGCGCTCTTCGCACTCCTCTCGTTCTTGTCCTGCTTGCCCCTCTCCATGTTGGGGCAACTCGCAACCCAGCCCATGGTGGGCCACACCGGACTCCGCGATGTGCGGATCTGGATCCAGACCAAGGCTCCGTGCAACGCCACCGTCGTCTGCTGGCCCGATTCCATGGGCAATGCCCCCACCGAAGTCAAGATTGCTCAGGAGCAGGTTTTGACCTCCGCCTCAGCCAATACAGCCACATTCGATCTTGGGGGCCTCGAGCCCGGCACCACGTACCGCTTCCAGATTCTCGTCGATGGTGAGCGAGCCGAGCGCGGCTTCAGGGCCGAACTGTTGCGGTTCACCACCCAACCGCTCTGGCAATACCGATTCGACCCCCCTGATTTCTCCCTCGCAGTGGGTTCATGCGTTTTCATCAACGAACCTGAATATGACCGGCCCGGCAAGCCATACGGCGGCGGATACGGCATTTTCGAGACCATCGCCGAGGCCGATCCAGACCTCATGCTTTGGCTGGGCGACAATGTCTACTTCCGCGAAGTGGATTGGGGCTCCCGTTCGGGAATGCAACACCGATACAGCCATTTGAGGAGATTGCCTGAAATGCAGCGATTGTTGGGCTCATGCCCCCATTACGCCATCTGGGACGACCACGACTACGGCCCCAACGATTCCGACGGCAGCTGGGTCCACAAGGATTGGTCCAAGGATACTTTCAAAGAATTCTGGGCCAATCCCTCCACAGGCCTTCCAGGGCAGGATGGCCGGGGCATCACCACGGCATTCCAATTCCATGATGTCGATTTTTTTCTCCTCGACAACCGCACATTCCGGGTCAACCATAACAATGTGACCAATGTGCCCCAGGTATTGGGCCAAGCCCAAGTGGATTGGTTGATCCAGGCCCTCAAACAGAGCAGCGCCCCATTCAAGCTTGTCGCGGTAGGTGGTCAATTCCTCTCCGATTTCGCCGAATATGAGAACATGGCACTGTACCCGGAGGAACGGGACGCCCTGCTTCGCCGCATCGAGAAAGAGGACATCCACGGTGTGGTCTTCCTGTCAGGAGACCGTCACAGCACTGAGTTGAGCGAAGTCAACCTGACCGATGGCCGAAAGGTGTTGGACTTCACATGCAGCGCACTGACGAGCAGCACATACGACCACGAAAGCGAACCCAATTCACGCCGTGTGGAAGGCACCATGGTGGGGGTCCGCAACTACGGTACGCTCGAATTCACAGGACCTCGCCTGGAGCGGTTGCTCACCATCCGCGCCCATGACAGCGATGGGGCCATCCTGTGGGAACGTCAATATGCCGCCGGCGATTTGTGATCCGAATCAATCCTGTTTCACCATCCGCACCGTATGGCCATGGCCTGAAACATCCTCCGCACGCAGCAAATAGACGCCTGCAGGTTGTGCGGCGAGGGTGCCCCGATGGGTCATCCCCTGTACTTCCCTCCAATCGAGGACACGTCCAGTGAGGTCCATGAGCTTGATGCCTCCCTGAAATTCGCGGGAGAAGCGAACCTCGAATCCGTCGCGGGTCGGATTGGGCCACACCGTAAACCGGGGGGCATTCCACTCGGCAATGCCCACCGGAACCGAGACGACCAATTCGGCCGTACATCCGTCGTCGTCGGTCACCACGACCGTCCAATCTCCAGCACCGAGATCATCGGGATCCTCCATTCCCGTCGCACCTGTCGGCCCTGTCCATTCGAAGACATACGGCTCCTCTCCTCCCGTCACCGAAATTGCTATCTCTCCGTTTTCCTCGTTGGGGTCGGCACCCTCCACACCGTTCAAGGTGATGGTCATTCCTGGCGGATCGGGGATGATGACCGTCGCGGTATCCGTGCATGGGGTTCCCGAAGGACCGATGGCCTCCACTTCCACGAAATAGGACCCTGCAGACAATCCAAGGAAATTGCCGCCGAGGCCCATGGGGTTCCCATTGAGGAAATATCCTGAAACATCGAACGTATCAGCAACCAATGCGCTGATGCTGCCATCATCACCTCCTGCACAGAATGGTGACGAGGCTACGGCAAACAGCGCCACATCGGGAGATGCCGCCACATTGAACGTCCTGACCGCACTGCAAGTGGAATCCCCGTCGAACAGGGTGAAGAGGTAATTGCCCGGAACCAGCCCCTCGAATCCTGCTCCGGTCCAAGGGCCCGAAATCTGCAGGCCAGGTGCCGTCAACATGAAGTATGCCGAGTCGGACAAGAGGGAATCTGCGGTCAACGACGCCGTTCCATCCGCTGCTCCGAAACAGCTCTCCATGACCACGGTCACCGGAGACAGCACGAGGTCACAATAGGTGCAGCTTCCGTCCGCCTGTGTCGCCAGCGGATTGTAGTTCGATGCGGCCTCATCGGTACACCCCACGCAGGACGTGAATTCACAATTTCCCGCGTCAAGGATGGCTTCGGAAGCATAGTTGCACGCTTCAGGATCGAGGCATCCAGCGCAGGAAGAGTATTCACAAAGTCCGCTCTCAATCGTCGCATCCACGTTGAAATTGCACGCCCCCTCATCCGTACAGCCGTAACATCCGAAATCGCACAGGCTGAAGTCGTTGATGACAGCCGTGCTGTCGTAGTTGCATGCAGAGAACAGTCCACATCCGGCACACGTGACATAGTCGCAAGAACCGTCATCGAACGTGGCGAAGGGATTGTAATTGCACGCCAGAGAATCGAGGCAAGCCCCAACATCCACCCCGTCGCACACCAGCACGAATTCGAATCCGCCCACCGCTGGCGTCACGGCATTCGAACCGCTGATGTGAAGGAAATACTCCACGCCCTCTATGCTCTCCCAATCCACTGTGGACGAAAGGAAATTCTCGAAACAGGGATCCGCGAAGAAATTGACTTCATCCTGGTCGTCATTGCCTCCGACACAGTTCAGATCGTCACAATCGCCCTCATAAACGCTGAGATAGGTGTCATAGTCGGTATCCTCGAAGCACATGGTGGCCCTCAACGTATCTCCGGTCCCCATGATGGAATACCACAATCCTCCGTGGAAATACTGACCGATGTTGTACTGGTCACAAAATTCACTTTCTGTCGTGTCAGCACATACGGTGGTGCCCTCCACCATCTGGCTGCAGGCTATCGGCTCAGCAAATCCACATTCATCATTGACCACCGGCAAGCAGAACCCCGCGCAGTCGAAGCCGGGCTGGGCATAGAAACAACTGCCATCCTCCTCGGTGTAGACCGGCGCATAATTGCACGCCCCAGGGTCGGTGCACCCGGGAAATTCGAACGGATCGCAAACGCCATCCTCATCCTCGTCGCACAGACAATTGCCTTCGCAGTCGTAGCAAAAGAAAGGCAGGGTGCAGCTTCCGTCGTCAATGGTCGCCAATGGATCGTAGTTGCAAGCCTCTGGATTCATGCACCCCAACACTTCACAGCTGGGATATAAAATGCCATTGAGTGTGAGCACCACCGCGGAATCGGGCAAGGTCACCATGCCATCATCGAGCAGGTTCCACGCATTGGTGTCCGCCGCAAACACCCAGGTCACGAGGGCGGAATCGAGCAGGAAATCCCCAAGATCAACAGTCAATGATGTCACCACGGTGTCCGCATGGATCCTCACGGTGAATGGAATCGGAGACTCCCCTTCGGACGGTACCGCATTCACGATGTAGGCCGCGTCATCAGAAATCAGACACGCCAACGGAAGCAGGGAATCCGGCGGACAAAGTGAATCGAGTCCGGCATCGAATCCCGTTGTGGCCGACGTGTCCATCACCAATTGCAGTACCGTGGTATCCGCACCTTGGACGGCTGTCATTTCAACCGTCCATTCCGGTGCACAATCCTGTGCGGAGGAGGAAAGGTCCATCCACGGATTCAGCAGGAGGAAACACAGCAACCCCATCCCATGGCTGAAAAAATGGGACGTGGGAAACAAAAGGGCATTACGTGTCTTCATTGCAGTGGAAGTTCAGGAATCAAGCTGGTATCTCGAAATGAAAACGCCGACCAAAAGGCCGGCGTTTTCCAATCAGTTGCAGGTTTCGGAGGTCAGTGGCGGACGACAACACGCTGGGTGGCCATCGACTCATCCACGGTAATCCGCACTTGGTAAACACCATCAGCAAGACCTCCAAGATCCAGCGGCATTCTGTCGCCGATGCTCAAGGACTCCTGACGGAAAACGCGGCGACCTGATGCATCGAATACTTCGAGGATCGCATCCTGGACTGCCTGACCGAGCTCCATGATCACCTGACCATTGGTCGGGTTGGGCATGAAGGACACGGTCAGATCACCCAGCACTTCGGTCAGACCAATGGTGGTCAACGTCACCACTTCGGACTCCGAACATCCATTCTCATCCGTTACGGTCAGCGTGTAGGTTCCGTCCGTCAACCCTGCGATGTCCTCGGAGTCGAATGGTCCACCAGGACCGTCCCAACTGAAGTCAAGGTCTCCGGTACCCCCCTCGGCAGAAACACTGATTTCGCCGTTGGGTGCCCCGTCCGGGTCCACTGTCCCGTCCACTGTGATGACGATGGCAGCCGGATCCTCCACTTCAGCATCGACCGACACCTCACATCCATTGGCATCCGTCACGAATGCAGTGTAAGGTCCGGCATCAAGGCCTTCAAAGTTTCCATCGGCATTGCTGTCACCACCCAACTCATAAGTCAAGACTCCAGTTCCGCCCTCAGCGGTCACCAGTACAGAGCCGTTCTCACCTCCGTTGCAATCGGGATCCGTCGCAAAGGCCAGCACCTGAATTGCAGAGGGCTCATTCACGTATACCTCCAGTGTGTCGGTGCACATCAGGGAGTCCATCGCGATGATTTTGTAGGATCCTCCATCCAATTGGTCAAATTCCAGGTTGTTCTGGAAGGGCTGTCCCTCGAGCGCGTAATTCACGGAACCGAGGCCTCCGGTTGACCCTTCAATCACGATGCTTCCGTTGGCATCACCAGCACAGAGCAGGTCCACCACGGTCACAGTGGTGTCGATGGCCAAGGCACAGTAGAGACAGGTCTCATCGTCGAACGTCGCTGTGGGGTCATAGTTCGCGGCATTCGCATCCGTACATCCATAGCAGCTGTAATCGCACAGGGTCACGTCGTAATCCGTGGCTGTGCTGTCATAGTTGCACGCATTCTCATCCAAACACCCGGCAATCTCCTCTTCGTTGCAGACCCCGTCTCCGTCACTGTCGTTGAGACAGACATTGTCACAGTCTACATAAGGAGAGCCATACAGATCAACCGGATAGAGACAGCCATCATCGATGGTGGCATCCATGTCATAGTTGCACGCGTTCTCATCCATGCAACCTGCACAGCTTTCATAGTCGCAAGAACCGTCATCCTCCGTAGCATCGGGGTTGTAGTTGCATGCATCCTCATAGATGCAGCCATCCACTTCGGCCTCATCACAGATTCCATCCATGTCCATGTCGCTGATGCATGCCCCGGTGCAATCCACGTAATCCACTCCGTAGAGATCAATCGGGTATGTACAGGTTGAGGGTGCACTGATGGTCGCTGTGCTGTCATAGTTGCAGGCGGTCACGTTCAGGCATCCGGCACAACTCAAGCTTTCACAGCTTCCATCGTCAGTGTTGGCCAGTGGATTGTAGTTGCACGACACCAGGCTGGTACATCCTGCAATGGGCGGAACGATGACCGCGTCGATGACATGCACCACTCCATTCTCGGCGATGAGGTCGGCGATGATGATTTCCGCATTCTCGATGAAGACACTGCCATTGTTGAAGGTGATCGTGG
Organism: uncultured Flavobacteriales bacterium; assembly: GCA_938082505.1. Classification (GTDB taxonomy): domain Bacteria; phylum Bacteroidota; class Bacteroidia; order Flavobacteriales_D; family Sanyastnellaceae; genus UBA8752. Next base: position 78,091 of record CALLLH010000021.1, on the reverse strand, counting down.
CGGTTTCACCGTTGAGCATCTCGATGGGCATGCCATCGCTGAGCATGTCGCTCGTCACGAAACCGGAGGTGACATGGTAGGTCAGGATCGCGGCCAATGCTTCCGGATTGGCCAGTACATAGTCCACGATGGCATCTGGCAAGGCATCCACAGCTGCATCGGTCGGTGCAAAGACTGTCCAGTCTCCATCAAAGGTCAACGCACTGTCGAGTCCGGCGAGCACGACGAGGTTCTCCAACACCGTGTGCACCTCACTGGATGCGATGATGTCAAAGACACTTGCTGCCGGATACGTGCAGGAGTCGTCTGAGTCGGTCGCGGCCGGATCCCAGTTGAGGGCATCCTCATCGGTACAACCTGCGATCTCATCTTCGTCACAGACACCGTCCATGTCGGCATCATTCAGACAGTTGCCGTCGCAATCCACATAGTCATTGCCGTAGACATCCTCAGGGTAGAGACAATCGTCATCCGGCGCCACACAGGCATCCCCGATGTTGAAATCGAAGAAGAGCGCATTTGAGCCCACACCATTCTCGAAAATCTGAACGTAGAAGTTGCCTTCAACATCACCATCCGTGGTCAATTGGGCAATGAGGACCTGCTGGTCCGCACTGTTGGCCGCAATGCCATTCGCATCTCCATTCAGGGCGAACCAACTTCCGCCAACCGGGTCATTGATGACGATGTCATCCCCGGTCGTACCAAAGCCAGGATCAAAATTGGTCAACCAAGGATTCTCTGAGCCTTGAACCGTGGACACGTTGGCCTCGCCAATGGAGGCATTCGGAGAAGATGACAAACCGATGGTCACCCAGGAGTCGTACTGGAGATCGGGGAACGTTCCAAACAGGAATGACGTGATCGAATTGGGGGTTCCTCCACCCAATTCGTTCTGGTAAAAACCTCCGGTGGTGGTGACCACCGTCGGGTTGGTGGCGTCTCCGGACACCGCGCTCACAAAGTCAGCCGGATTGGCGCACTTCACATAGTAGCGGTAGGTCGTCATGCCGGCCAATGCTCCTGTCGTGTGCACTGCGACCGTATCCACTATGAGGCAGTAATCCGCTTCTATCACGGCCGCAGTAGGGTCATAATTACAGGCCTCGGGGTCTCCACAACCTTCCTCTTCGTCACACAGCCCGTCACCGTCCTCATCGTTGAAACAGCTTCCGTCACAATCCAGGTAATCGGCCGCAGGATAAGTGCAATCGCCACTGTCAACTGTGGCGTCCATATCGTAGTTGCATGCCTCCGCGTCGGTGCAACCGACGCAGCTGAAGTCACAAGATCCATCATCGATGGTGGCGTCCATGTCATAGTTGCAGGCACTCGCGTCCGTACAACCCGCGCAACTCGTCGATTCACAAGAGCCATCATCAATTGTCGCATCCATGTCGTAGTTACAGGCATCGGCGTCTGTGCACCCCACACAAGAAGTCGATTCGCATGAGCCATCGTCATCCGTGGCGTTCGGATTGTAGTTGCACGCTGCAGCATCAGTGCAACCAGCAGTTTCGAGCTCGTCACACAGACCGTCCATGTCAGAATCGTTGATGCAATTGCCGTCACAATCCAAGTAAATCTCGGTGGGGTATGTGCAGGAACCATCGTCTATACCGGCTTCGGCATCGTAGTTGCATGCGGTATCATCGGTGCATCCCTCCGTGCTGGACGCAGGCCAGAAGAAAGTGGGTCGGTCAGCGCCATTCTCACCCGGGACTTCAGTCAAGCCATTGCCGTTGATGAAAATCTGCGTGTAGAACTGCAGACTGATGTCTCCCGTAGTCACAAATTGACCGGCCAGCACTTGCAACTCTGTTCCTGCTTCACCATTCGCATCTCCATTCAATGCGTACCAAGCACCGCCAATGGGATCATCGATGGCCACACTGGCTCCCGCCAATCCGCCACCGGGATCAAAAGCCGTCACCCATTGGTTGGTGGAGGATTGTACCGTGCTGACGTTGGCTTCACCAGCCGATGCATCGGGCACGCCATCCAAACCGATGGTGACCCAAGTGTCATATTCCAGGTCGGGATAAACCGGGAACAACAAGCTGTTGATTCCATTGGGTGTGGCTGCGCCGAGGGCTGCATGATAGAAATCCGTCGTCGTGTTGATGTAGGTCGGGTTGACCGCATCGCCCGAGATGGAGCTGAGGAAATCGTCCTCGTTCTCCATGGTGATGTATGCGCGATAACAGGTATAGCCCGTCAGGTCCACCACGCCAAGGGCACCCACAAGCGTACCGATGTCATCATTTACAACTTGCACATCCAGTCCGTATTGTGCGGACATGAAGGATGGTGTGAGGCACAAGGCCAAGAGGAGCTTATTCAGCTTCATAAGATTGGGGTTGGTTCAATTCGTCAGGTGCAAAATCCCCCGATAAGTCTCTCGTATCACGTAGGAAAGTACTCTCCTTTCAACATTCGAGTCTGAATGAGTTCAGATTATACCCTGAATGCCATGAAAAAAGGCGGCCCTGAGGCCGCCCTTTCTTCAAAATTGTATGGCGTGGGCATTATTGTTTCACGATACGCAGCACTTTTGAGGCCGCGTCCACTTGCATGCGGAGGTAATAGACTCCGGACTCGAGCCGGGACAAATCCATTCTGTGCACAAACTGCCCCGTAAGGTTGCCGAGGTCCTCGCGGCTGACTTCGCGCCCAACTCCATCCTGCAACACCGCAGTGACGGATTCTCCGCTCAGTCCAGCCATGTTCAATTCGACCGTTCCGTTCGTCGGGTTCGGGAACAGCTTCAGGTCGATGATGTTGACCATTTCTTCGATGCCGTTCACCACAACCGTGATGGTCGTGCTCGTGAACGTGCAACCATTGGCGTCGGTAATGGTCACCGTATAGTCACCAGGGGCCATGCCCGTGGGATCCTCATCGGTGCTTTCGTAACCAGCCCCCTCCCAACTGAATTCGAATGGTGCGGTACCTCCGACAACCGTGATGTCCACCACACCGTTGTTTGCAGTTTCATCCGCGCCAATGTTGGCCTCGATGGTAATGCCGATTTCATCGGGTGAAGCCACGGTAAACGTAGCGCTGCCCTGGCATTCGCTGTCGTCCTGCACCGTGATGACATAGTCACCAGGCGCCAGACCGTCGTATTCTCCGTTCGGTCCGAAGCTGCCATTGTCGATGCTGTAGATGTATCCCATCCCCGTTCCGCCGGATGCGGAAACGTCCAACACACCGTCCTCACTGTCGCTGCAAAGAACATCGGTGATCGTGGCTGTCGGCACAATTTCAGAAGGGCCAACGAGCTCGACACTGGCGTCATATGAACATCCGTTCTCGTCCATCACCTCGATGGCGTAGGTTCCTGCACCCACCATGTCCAACGTGGCCATGGATGAGGTTTCTCCATTGATGATGTATTCAATGTTGCCGGTTCCGCCCTCGACCTCCACTGAGATCGATCCGTCCATGAGGCCGAAGCAACTGGGTGATACCAATTCTTCCTGTGCGACAAAAGCAGGCGGGGTCGTCACGACCACATCAAGCAGGGTGTCCAAGCAACCATTCACATCCTGTCCGTAGAATGTGTAGGACCCAGGAGCAACAGCAAAGGTGCTGCTGGAGGCGAAATTGGTGCCGTCAAGGCTGTATGTCGTGGAATTTCCACTGCCTCCAAAGAAGTTCAAGATGACCGTTCCATCCTCGGAATCGGGACAGGTGGTCGGCACCACAGCCTGCGCATAGACATTGAAGGGCTGGGGCTGGCCAACCTGAATACCCGGGGTCTGGTCGTCGCATCCATTGGCGTCCAAGGCGTAGACCGTATAGAGGCCGATTCCGATGTTATCGAAAAGCAGCACGTCGGATCCATTTTCGAAATACAGTCCACTGCCCGTATCCACGGGCATCTCAAGACTGTAGGTCACGGCGCCTGTGCCTCCGGTGCTCATTCCGCTCAGCACGGCGTCGGATTCTCCGTTGCAGCTGATGGGATCTGAAAGACTCGCCGTCACGACCAAAGGAGCCGGAGAATCCACGGTTACTGTCGTCTCGACGGAACATCCGACGTTGTCGGTTACGGTCAGGGTCAGCTCTCCTGCAATGACACCGCCAAAAAGGCCTGTGGCATTCGTTACGATGCCGTTCGTGTAGCTCAGACTTCCCTGACCTCCGCTTACGGAGACGGAAGCGAATCCATCGGCAACACCACTGCAACTGACGCCTTCGGATGAAGTCCCCGTGATCGTCAACTGTGTGACGGGATAGTCACAAGCAAAGACGCAGGTTCCATTGTCCTCATTCGCAGCCACGTCGAAATTCTCGGCGTTCTCATCGGTACATCCGAACACGGCATCCGCGACACTGCTGAAAGGAAGCGTGACGAGTGTGTCGTTGGCCTGCACCCCCTCCATGAAGGTGGCGATGCTGATCACCCCATACAAAGTCGTATCCGTCGTGAACTGACCAATGAGGACAAGGCTGTCCTCCCCAGCGAAGGCATTGGCATCGGGGTACAATGGGAACCAGCTTCCGCCGGTCTGGGTGTCGATGACGATGTCAGCTCCACTTGTTCCACCACCGGGCTCGAATTGGGGGATCCAGTTGTTGCCCGGGTCACCCACGGTGTTGATGGACGCCTCTCCGTTGTCGGAATTGGAAGGAGCGGCCATGCCCACCGTCACGAAACTGTCGTATTGGAGGTCGGCAAAGGCTGCAAAGAGAATGGGGTTGTAGGACTCGTTGCTCAATCCCCCCAGCGCAGAATTGAAAAAGTTGTTTCCACCCCGAATGCGTGTTGGCGCGTTGGCATCGCCATAGACTGCGGCAAGGAAATCCTGGTCTGACGCAAACTTGACGTAAACACGGTATGTGTTGTAATCCGTGAGGTCCACCATGCCGGCCATGCCGATGTTCTCGGCGTAGGTCTCGACAACAATTTCAGTGGCTTGGGAAAAAGCAAGGGTGCTGCAGCAGGCTGCAAGGACACCGAGTAGCAATCGCTTCATGCGTTGGTTCGTGTTAATTGTGAATCGACGTGCAATATAGAGGGGGGCGACTTAAGAAACGGGGCGATGCGGGGTCAATTCGTGCAAGGAATTTCCACCATCGCTGTAGGAAACAAGGAAGGGGGCTTTGTGCCCCCTTCCGTCAGTCGTGCTCGCTGTTGTGCAAATCACTGCACGGTGATCCGCAATGTGGCGCGTCTCGTGGTACCCGAGGCTTCGAGGACATACAATCCCGGTGCCAGTTCAGCAACCCCGTATGTCAGGATGGTGCCGGTCTGAACCTGCACCCGATCGGTCCACATCTGCTTTCCGGCCAAATCGTACAAGCGGACCTGCAAGAGACCGTCCATGCCATCCACGCGAAGGTTGACCACATCCCGGGCTGGATTGGGGAACGCCACGAGGCCAATGAAATCTTCGATCTCCTCGATGCCAATCACCGTCCCCACCGAATCACCGTTGCAATCAAGGCAGCTGGAATAGCAATATGCACCCAACACCTCTGGCAGACCTGAGCGGACATGGGTCCGGTTGAATTGGCCGAATGGATTGGCCTGGCCACAACCGCCGGATTCGAAATCACCCACTTCTGCGACACCGTCATCCGGGGCGCCACCGGGATACGGGTCTCCATTGCAATAGCGGTATTCAAAGAAGGCGGCACCGGACACCTCATAGGTGACCTCATATATATTGTCACTGTCTCCATCGCTCAGTTGAAGCGCTCCGGCCTGCCATTGCGGTGAGGTCATGCCACCGATGAGCCAGACGCCCGATTCCGCCACCGTTTCATTGCTCATGTCAATCCGGAACGTGATGGGAGCGGGATCCGGATCGGCCACGCAGGACTCGTTGCACTGGTTGTAACAGTATTGGACGGTCACGGGCTCTCCGGCCACACTGAAGGTCCGGTTCCCACTCGATGTGCAATCTCCAGGCGGGTTCTCATTGTCGATATTGCCATCACCATCGCCTCCCCAATTGTTGCCGTTGATGAATTTGAATTCGTAGTCTCCCGGAGCAATGCCGATGGTGGCCTCGAAAACAAGGTCGCCATCATCATCGGTCAGGAAGTCCACGCCTGGAGTCCATCCTTGAAAGCTGCCCGCAACGCAGACTCCGTTGGCGGAAATCGCGGCCTGCGTGCTCATGTCGACGCGGAAGGTCACCGGCGTCGGCGCGATACAACTGCCACAGGTGTTGTAGCAATATGCCTGACCTGCCGCCGCTTCATATACCATGTCTCCACCCGAAAGCACCATGACCCGGTTGCCTTGGTTGGCGCATTCACCCTCCGGATTCTCGTCGAAGCCCCAGGCATTGCCATTGACGAACTTGAACAGGATCGTGTCCACGGGGTCGAGCATGGCGCCATCCACCTGAGCGGTGTAGGTGTAGACCATATCGCCGTCGGCATCCTCCATCATGAGGAAATTCGACCCATCCCAACCGTTGAAATTGCCGTTCATGTGGACGCCCACCGGATTGATTGCCTCCTCCTGGCTCATGTCTACCTTGAACAGGACTGTGGTGACGCCACAGGCAGCGCAAGCTCCGAAACACACCACAGGCAGTTCAGTGGCCCCGTCGATTGCTGCAAAGCGGTCCGTGCTTCCCGGAAAGGCGCATGCTTCAGGGCAGGCCTCATCCACTCCCCAGGCATTGCCATTGAGGAATTTGTACTGAATGGCAGCCAATGTGTCTGACACCTCCACGGTCGCGCTGTATATGCCGTCCATGTCATCGTCCGACAACATGGTACCCGCGGGATCCCATCCCTGAAAATTGCCTGCGACGTGAACGCCCTCGGCAGCGACGGCCTCGTTGTTCATGTCCACGTGGAATGTAACCGGCACGGTCTGTGCCTGCAGGGTCAGCGCCCATGCAGCGGCCATCGATAGTGTATAGAATTTCTTCATGAATCGTGTATGGTGTACACAGCGAATTTAGTTTGCAGCTCCGATGTTGCTCCTCCTCCTTTTGAACATCGCGACGTGGACCCCCCCCCTCCCTTCGCCCCTCCCTCTTGCCCAATCAACGGAAATCCAAGACTCCCTCAGCGTCCCGCTGATGCGGATCGAGCCTCCCCATTGGTGGAACGGAGGCACCGAGGATCATTTCGTGCTGGTTCTCCATGGGCCCGGTCTGGCGGATTGCACGGTATCCGTCCCTGGACCAGGACTTTCTTTGGTGGGTCAGGAGCGCAGACAGCACCCCGACTATCTGTTCGTGCGGTTGCGCACATCCTCGGGCTGTGCTGTCGGTCTGCATGACATCGCGATCCGGGATGCCCTGGGAAATCGCCACGTGCTCTCCTACCCCCTCCTGGATTCCACGAAGTGCCCCGCTGGCGCGGGAGGGGTGGAATCGGGAAGCACGATGTATCTCATCATGCCGGACCGATTCGCCAATGGCGATACCGGGAATGACACCGTCGAAGGCTTGCGCGAGCAGGGGGTCAACCGGGATGAGATTTATGCCCGGCACGGAGGGGACCTGCAAGGCATAGCCCAGCATGTCGATTACCTGCACGGACTGGGCATCAATGCCCTTTGGCTCAACCCCATCCTGGTCAACGACCAGCCCGAGGCCAGTTACCATGGCTATGCCATCACAGACCATTACCGGGTGGACCCCAGACTGGGAGGAAACGCGGCTTATCGCGACATGGTGGATGCCTGCCATTCCAAGGAAATCAAAGTCATACAGGATGTGATCTTCAACCATTGGGGGCACAACCATTGGATGGTGCGCGAACTGCCGGACAGCAGCTGGCTGCATCAATGGCCGGAGTTCACGCTCACCAATTACAACTGCAATCTGATGACGGACCCGAATGCCGTTGTAGAGGAGGTCGATCAATTCAACCGCGGCTGGTTCGTTCCACAGATGCCGGATTTGGCTCCCGATCAGGACCCCCTCCTCGCCGACATCCTCGTCCAGAATGCCTTGTGGTGGATATCGGAGGTGGGAATAGACGGATTCAGGATTGACACCTACCCCTATTCCGATCAGCGTTTCATGGCTTCATTCGCCGAGCGCATCCTTGAACAACACCCCGACTTCTTCATGTTTGGAGAGTGCTGGGTCTCAAGTCCTGCTGCCCAATCGCAGTATCTGTCCGGAAGCATGCTGAGCCAAGTCGATTCCCACCTCGAGAGCCTGAAGGACTTCCAGCTCCACTTTGCCTTGAGGGACATGATCAGGGAGGCCCCCACTTGGCGTTCCGGCATCACGCGGGTCCATGGCATGCTCGGGCAAGACGGCGTGTATCCGGACCCCAACCGACTCGTCACCTTTGTCGACAACCACGATACGGACCGATGGCGCAGCGTTGCCGGGGATGAACGGCGCAACCGCTATGGCATCGGTCTCGTCATGACCACACGCGGCATCCCCTGCATTTATTACGGAACCGAAATCGGCATGGACGGCTTCGCGGCACCGGATGGCCTCGTTCGCAGTGATTTTCCGGGAGGATGGCCCGGTGACAAACGCAGTGCTTTCGGCCCCGACGGGCGGACCGCAACAGAAGATACGCTCTGGCGATTCACAGCTGCACTGGGCCATGCCCGGCGCGACTACAAGGCGGCATTCGCGGCCCCCTTGACCCACCTTATTCCCCGGGGCGGGCAGTATCATTTCATGCGTTCCGGAGGAGGTCAGCGCCTCCTTGTCCTGACCAATGCCTCGGATGAACCGGCCCTGTTGAACTGGAATCAAGTCCTCCCATTCAGGTCTGACGCCGTGCGCTGCTCCTCGGTGCTGAGCGGATCAGGAGATGGCCCGGAATCCATCGGTTGGGGCGATGACCTCACCTTGGTCCCCTGGCACTTTCAGGTGTACCGGCTTGAATGAAGTTCAGGTGCCTTCAATGGTCTTGCGCCAATCGTCGTGCACCCGACACACCTTTCCCGCCGCCGTGTCCCAACTGACCAGGGTCGTGGCCGCCCTGAAGGCCAACACGGCCTTTGCTTTCTCCCCCCCTTTCAGACAATACCCCTCGTACTTGATGTGGATGCTGGAATTGCCCAGCCCCGAGGCGCCCAATCGAATGATCAGGCGGTCCCCCGGTTGCACCGGCTTGAGATAGTCCATTTCGTTGTGCACCACGAGGACGCCATGCTTCCGCCAATCCCATGTTTCGGGCACACACGCTTCGAACCAGGCGATCCTTGCCTCCTCCAGAAAAGTGAAATAGCGGGCATTGTTGACGTGCCCGAACAGGTCCATATCGCTGTACCGCAACGGCACCTCAAAATCAACGGTAGGCCCCAAGGCTTCGAAGGGGACATCCATGGGTGTCGCTGGTTGGTGATCTGACATTGGCTCCATTGGGTTCGGTCGGCAAAGGTCCGCCCCAACTCAAACCCCGCATCACTGCTGGTTTTGCGGGTTTTTCCAATTCATGGTCGACTTTATCCACAAATTGCATAAAAACGAGCTGCAACCCGCGGTCGGCGCGGGATTTAGCCTATACATTTGGAAGGTTCACAACCTCAAATAGAACAACATGAACAAATCAGAACTCCGCGATGCCATGGCCGAAGGCGCTGGCATCAGCAAGGCCGACGCTGGTCGCGCACTTGACGCTTTCATCGATGCTACCTCCAATGCCCTCAAGGGTGGCGAGCGTGTCGCTCTCGTCGGTTTCGGCTCTTTCTCCGTGACGCACCGCGAGGCGCGCAAGGGACGCAACCCGCAAACCGGTAAGGAAATCACCATCGCAGCGAAGAACGTGGTGAAGTTCAAGCCCGGTGCCGAGCTGAACGACAAGGTCAAGTAATCGACCTGTTCACGGCACCAGCCAAGACATCCCCGGCTTGCCCTTGCGGTGGGCCGGGGATTTTCTTTGTCAGGCCCTCCGATCATGGACGATCGATACGCATTGCTTTCCCCCTACCTGACCGAAGCCCGGCGGGCACGGTTCCAGACCGTCCTCGCGCGCCGCATGCAATGGGTTACGGTCGTGACGGAAGACCTGTACAACCCCCACAACATCTCGGCAGTGCTGAGGAGCTGTGACTGTTTCGGCATCCAATCCGCTCATATCATTGAAGCCAACAACCCCTACCGGACTTCACCTGGCGTTTCCAAAGGGGCATACAAATGGCTGGACATCCGAAGGCATACCGAAACCCGACATGCCTTGCGCAAGCTCAAGAAAGAGGGGTTCACCATCTGCTGCACCACGCCCCACACCAACGACACCTCCCCTGAAGCCGTGCCGCTGGAGCAACCCATCGCCCTCGTATTCGGTTCTGAAGGCTCTGGCATCAGTGAGGCCGCCATGGCCGAAGCCGACTGCTTCGTTCGCATACCGATGTTCGGATTCACCGAAAGCTTCAACATTTCTGTTGCTGCAGCCCTCACGCTGCAGACCATTACGCGTCGCGTCCGCGAGCGCGAAGACCTCGATTGGCGCATCCCGCAGGATGAACATGTCCGCATCCTCGGCGATTGGGCCGAACGCACGATCAAGGATGCTTCTGGCATGCTGATGCGCCTCCGAGCCCATGCCGGTGGTTCCGAGGACCAACCCTCCCGGTAATCCCATCATGGGCTCCTTGAAGACGGACTACGCCACCATACTGCGGCTGGCCATACCGATATCGGCCGGAACCTTCATGCAGTTCCTGGTGGTGCTCACCGACAACTTCTTTCTCAGCCGCACCTCGGATGCTGCGCTGAACGGCGCCGGCAATGCCGGGATTCTGTACATCACCTTGGGCATGATCGGCGCTGGATTCTGCAATACTGGGCAAATTCTCATTGCGCGCCGTGTCGGTGAGGGCCAACCGGACGCTGCGCTGGGCATCCTCCGTTCGGGTCTTGCCATCATGGCTGGAACGGGGTTGTTGCTTGTGGGAGTGATGCACCTCCTCCTGCTCACGGGCATCGAGAATGTGTTCCAGGATGTGGCAACGGGTGCCGTGTTCGCCGAATTCATGGCCATCCGGCGGTGGGGATACCTGCCTGCCTTCATGATGATGATGCTGAATGCCTTCTTCATGGGAACCGCCCGTTCCCGGATCCTGATGTGGGCCATGGTCACGACCGGATTGGTGAACATCATCGGCGATGCGGCGCTGATTTCGGGTCAGTGGGGCTTCCCGGCCATGGGGCCCCGCGGCGCTGCCTGGGCCAGTTTCACAGCCGAATGCACGGGGCTGTTCGTCCTGCTGGGCTGCGCCATGCAGCGGCACGGAAGGGCTTTACGCTCAGCGGCATGGATGGCCGGTGACGCTTTGGGGCGTTGGGCCCGATTGGCCCTGCCCATGATCCTCCAGATGACGCTGACGCTCGGCACGTGGAGCATGTTCTTTTTTCTTGTGGAACAGGTCGGGGTCATGGAACTCAAGGTGAGCCATATCGCCCGGAACTTTTTCATGCTCGCCTTCGTGATTGCCCAGGGGGTGCAGCAGACCACGCGCACCTTAGTCAGTGGTCTTCTCGGAGAAGGACGGCGGGAGGAACTGGTGCCCACGATGCGCCGCTTGATGCTGGTGAATGCCTGCGGAATCCTGCTGGTGTCCCACGGAGGGTTGTTCTATCCTGAGTTCCTGGCGGCCCCCTTCTTCGATGACCACCTCGGTCTGGAAGCTGCATGCAGGACATTGCCGGTCATTTTTCTGGCCATGATGATGTACAGCATCAGCAGCGTGCTGCTCAGCTCGGTCCAGGGCAGTGGACACACCACGCCCGCCCTCGCCATTGAAGCCAGTGCTCTGGTGCTGTACACTGCGGTCAGCATCTGGATGACGCTCATCGACCCACAACCCGTCTGGCGGATCTGGTGGGTCGAGTGGATTTATTTCAGTGGCATGGGTGCAGGCTGCCTGTTGTTCCTGACCCGTTGGGATTGGCGTTCCAAGTCCGTCTGAATGCCCGAGGTGGACGGGTCCGCGTTTACCTTCGCGCCGCGTGTTGGAACCTGCAGCTCATCCCCTCCGTGTCGTCTTCTTCGGGACTCCCGATTTTGCTGAATGCGCCCTGCGGGCGCTGGTGGACACCCGACACGAAGTGGCCGGCGTGGTCACGGCACCCGACCGGCCTGCAGGCCGCGGACAGCGTCTGTCGCCCTCCGCGGTGAAATCGGCGGCACTCGAGCTGGGATTGCCCCTGCACCAACCCGAGAAATTGAGGGACGCTGCCTTCCTCGCGCAACTGGACCGTTGGAATGCAGACCTCTACGTCGTTGTCGCATTCAGGATGTTGCCGGAAGTGGTATGGAACCGTCCCCATTTGGGCACCATCAACATCCATGGCAGCCTGCTCCCCGATTTCAGGGGCGCTGCCCCCATCCAGCATGCCGTGGCCTCCGGAGCGGCCATGACCGGCGTGACCGCTTTCTTCATCACGAGGGAAATCGACACAGGGGCCCTGCTGTTGCAACGGAGTGCGCCCATCGGCCCCTCGGATACGGCAGGAACGGTGTATGACCGGCTCATGGTGGAGGGTGCAGGGCTCCTCTGTGACACACTCGATGCCTTGTCAACAGGGCATGTCAAGAGCATTGGACAAGACTTGCTCTGGACGGGGAAGGAGCGGGAAGCGCCCAAGCTCTTCCGTCAGGATGGCCGCATCGATTGGCGTCGATCATGCCAAGAAGTCCATGACTTCATTCGGGGCATGTCCCCTTTTCCCGGGGCCTGGACAACGCTGAACGGCGCCACTTTCAAAGTGCATGAAGTCTCGATGGACCCGCCTGCAGGAGACGCGGGGGCCTTGGTGCCGGGCCAATGCCAAGTGAGCGAGGACAGTTGGTGGGTGGGAACGCAGGACCGCCCCATCCGACTGCGAAAGGCACAATTGGCAGGCAAACCCGCCATGGCTGCGGAAGAAATCCTCAGGGGCTACCGTTATCCCACTGACGCGCTCGGCACTGAGGGATTCTGAGCTCAGGATCAGGAATACGCTTCCAGCAGCAAGTCCAGAATGCGGTTGGCGGATTGGACCACCGGCGTGCCTGGGCCAAAAATGGCCGTCACGCCCGCGCCGTACAATGCCGGGTAATCTTCCCGGGGTATGACCCCGCCCACCACCACGAGCATGTCTTCTCTGCCCGCTTCGGTCAGGGCTTCCACCAGGGCGGGCACAAGGGCCAGGTGACCTGCGGCAAGGGTGGACACGCCGACCACGTGGACATCACTTTCCACGGCCTGTCTCGCGACTTCTGCGGGGGTCTGGAAAAGGGACCCGAGGTCGACATCGAACCCCAGATCGGCAAAGGCACTCGCGATCACCTTGGCCCCCCTGTCATGGCCATCCTGGCCCATCTTGGCGACGAGTATCCGGGGTTGACGGCCAACGAGTTCTGAAAAACGGGCGGCTTGCTGCACGGCGTGTTTGAATTCCTCATGGGCACCGAGGTGCTTCCGGAAAATACCACGAACAGGACGATTCACCGGTACATGTCGCCCGTAGGCCCTTTCCATGGCGTCGGATATTTCCCCCAACGTGCAGCGTACCCGGGCCGCCGCAACCGCGAGGGACAAGAGGTTTCCATCCCCTCGAGCCCCCTGCTCAAGGGCTTCAAGCGCTGTTGAAACCGCTTCCGGGTTCCGGTTTTTCCGCAACTCGTCCAACCGGGCGCATTGCCCCTCAAGGACGGCATGGTGGTCCACCTTGAGCACCTCCATGGATTCCGGAGCCTTTCCGGCAAAGAGATTCAGGCCTATGATCTTGTCCAGGCCCGCATCGATGCGGGATTGCTTTTCTGCAGCCGCAGTCTCGATTCCGCGCATGGGCAAGCCCTTTTCAATGGCCCCCGGCATTCCACCGGCTTCCTGCATCTCCCGGATGATCGCATCAGCAGACTCCACCAACTCCGCCGTTCGCGTTGCAATGCGGTCATCTCCTCCCAAAGGATCCACCCAGCGGGTCGTACCGGATTCCTTCTGGAGGATGAGTTGGGTGTTCCGCGCCACCTTGGCCGTGTCATCGGTGGGCAACGCGATGGCTTCATCCATGGAGTTGGTGTGCAAGCTCTGTGTGCCCCCCCAGACGGCGGCCAGCGCCTCGATCGCGGTTCGCCCCACGTTGTTCAGGGGATCTTGTTCCGTCAAGGTCCATCCGCTCGTCTGACAATGGGTCCGCAGCATGGAGGACCGGGGGTTGCGCGGGTTGAATTCCGCCATCCACCGGGCCCAGAGCAAGCGGCCCGCGCGCAGTTTGGCCACTTCGGAAATAAGGTCCATTCCAATGCCCCAGAAAAAGCTGAGGCGCGGCGCAAAATCGTCGACATCCAATCCCGCTTCCACCCCGGCCTTGACGTAGGACAGACCATTGGCGATGGTATAGGCCAGCTCGAGCTCAGGTGTCGCCCCGGCCTCCTGCATGTGGTAGCCGGATATGCTGATGGAGTTGAACCTCGGCATGTGCTCCGCCGTGTAGGCAAAAATGTCGCTGATGATGCGCATGCTCGGAGAAGGCGGATAGATGAAGGTGTTCCTCACCATGAACTCCTTCAGGATGTCATTCTGTATCGTTCCAGAGAGCTGCATGGCCTGCACACCCTGCTCTTCCGCGGCCACGATATAGAACGCCATCACGGGCAATACTGCCCCATTCATCGTCATGGAGACAGACATGGCATCCAATGGGATTTCCTCGAACAACAGTTTCATGTCCTCCACGCTGTCGATGGCCACTCCGGCTTTTCCGACATCTCCTGAGACGCGGGGATGATCGCTGTCGTATCCCCTGTGGGTGGCGAGGTCGAAAGCCACGCTCAATCCCTTCTGCCCTGCCGCCAGATTGCGCCTGTAGAACGCATTGGACTCTTGCGCCGTGCTGAAACCTGCATACTGTCGGATGGTCCAGGGCCGGCTGGTATACATGCTGGCATAGGGTCCCCGGAGGAAGGGATGGACCCCTGCTCCGTGCCCCTCCCAAATACCGGCACCCCCGTCCACAGGAAGGGGTTCCTCGAGGCGCAAGGGCGCTATTTCCCAGGCCGAAGCCCCCTGGTTCCAGATGTCGTGGGGCTCCAAGTCGGACCACAGCTCGAGGTACCGGTCCGCTGCCGCAACAAAGGCATCCGCCAGACTGTCGACCAAGGGCGAAACCACCGCTTGGCCTTCGCCCAAATGGCTCTCCTCCCTCAGCATGTGGAGCAGGTTGCGGCCCCACTTGGTTGTGTTCTCCATGTCCTCCGGCGCCACTTCTGAAGCCATGGAATTACCCGCATCCAGAGCATCCACTGCCGACAATGCCCCGGCAGTCAATTGGATGGACTGCCTCACGAGGTTCTCCCTGCCTTCCGTCGCCCCGAAGGCCCGGGGATTGCACACCGCCGTCAATCGGGGCCATACCGCACTGTCCCATTGTCTGGCCAGCAACCGCTTCATCGCCTCCATCGAGGCCATGCCGACCATTGGATCCACATCCAGTGCCACGTCGAGCGACACCCGGTCCAGTCCTCCAGCTGCCTCGGACAACCGCGCACACGCTTTGACCAGCAACGCCAGTGATGCGGAAGTGGACCAGTTCCCGCCCGCCAACCTCGGATCGGTCAGGGCCACGGTCCTGAGTCCCTTTCGGGGAGCATGACGGTCCACGGCTTCGGAATGATGGCGGATGGCGTCCATGGAAGCTGCCGACCACGCGTCGATCAGCACCCCCCCACTGATGGGAAGGGTGTCGGTCTCGGCCAATGTCGACACGTCCGTTCCACCGAAGAATTCGATCTCGACGTAGGCTTTTTCCACCCCCTCCATCCAGCGCGCAGGATCGAGACACCCCTTGCAGCGCAGGACCTCCACCCCTCCTTCCAAGGCGGCCATCACCGCGGCCGCAGAGTCGACGGTACCCCGGATCCTCCATGGATCGGGGGCTTCCGAAAGGATGGAGCCCACAGGACGCGCGGGATGGAAGACCGGACATTGAATCTCACCGTCCAACTCCGTATGCAGGGTGACGTCACCTCCCCTCGATTGGGCCTTGACCGCATCCACCCAATCCGTCCACGAATCCGCTGCGTGAATTGACTCTTCCATGGCGCCAAGTTAACCGGCCCGCGACCCTATTTTCCCGCACAGAACGTCTTCATGATGCACATGGATTCCAAGGCGACGATCGCCCCCGCCGATTTCGCTGCCTGCGACCTGCGGGTGGGCACAGTACAATCCGCCACACCCCTGGAGGGCGCGCGGCGGCCCGCCTACGTGCTCCTCATCGATTTCGGACCGTTGGGCACGCTCAAGTCGACCGCCCAACTCGTGCAGGACTACGCCGCGGATACGCTCCGCGGAAAGCAGGTCGTCGCCCTCGTGAATGTGCCTCCCAAACAGGTCGGGAGCCACATGAGTTCGTGCCTTGTGCTCGGCGCCGTGGAGGGAGAATCCGTCAGTCTGCTTGAAGTTTCACGACCGGTAGCGCCCGGAACACCCATAGCCTAAAGGATGTCCGATTCAATTGCTTCCGTGGCCCCGGAGGGCCGAGCTGCCATCCTCCTCGACCGGGATGGGGTCATCAACCATGATCCCGGGGACTACACGACCTGCCTCGAGGAATTCCACATTCTCCCCACGGTACTCGACACGCTCAAAGCATGGCATTCCGAAGGGTATTTGCTGATCCTCATCACCAACCAGGGCGGTATAGCCAAAGGGCGCTATACGCATGACGACGTCCACGGAATACACGACCACCTGAGAAATGTCGCCGAGGCGCATGGTGCGCCGATTGCCGATATCCTCTACAGTCCGCACCATCCCGACTTCGGAAGCAGCCTGAGCAGAAAGCCCGGATCACTGATGGTGGAGCGGGCGCTGGCGCGCCATGGGCTTGACCCGAATCGTTGCTGGATGTTCGGGGACAAGGCAAGAGACATTGAATGCGCCCTGGGTGCCGGGGTCAGGAATGGCGTCCTGACGCATCCAAATGCGCCCATTTCACAATGGTTGTCGCTGCCCCTGAGCGCAGGCGCTTAATTTCGCAGCTTGGAGCTTCTCCTGTACAACAGCGAACTGCGGTCCTTCGATGGCAAGGACGCCCCCGTGATATCATTGAGCAATCGCGGGTTCCTCTATGCAGACGGCATTTTTGAGACCATTCGGGTCACCCGGGGTGTCCCCCTGTTTCTCGAAAGTCACCACCAGCGCATGCGTGAGGGGCTCAAGGCCCACAGGATCCATCCCCCTCTGAATTTCACGCCGGCTGAAATCCGCAAGGACATCCTCCGCCTACTCGAAGCCCAGGGAATCGAAGGCAGTGCCCGCATCCGCATGACGCTGAGCCGACGCAGCCTCGGTTACTATTCCCCCCAAGAGAATGACCTCGATGTGGTCATGACGGCAGAACCCATCGCCACAGCGGAATACACCCTCAATGAAAAGGGCCTCTCGGTCGACATCTATCCCGAGATGAAGTGCACGCCCAACCACTTGACGAAATTCAAGAACATCGCGTCCAACATCTACATCCAAAGTGGTCTTTGGGCGCAGGAGAACAACCTCGATACCGCCCTCATCCAGAACGACCGGATGGGCATCATCGAGAGTACGGCCTCCAACCTGTTTCTGGTGTCGAATGGCGTCCTGTACACCCCGGGACTGGAAGGCGGGGCCACGGCCGGCATCATGCGCACCGAAGTCATCAACATCGCACTGAAGGCCGGAATGAAGGTCTACGAGTGCAACCTGACACCACAGAACCTGCTGATCGCGGATGAGGTGTTCCTGTCCAATGCGGTGCAAGGCCTGCGGTGGGTGGGAAGCTACCGGACGAAGCGTTATTTCAACGCGACCACACAGCAACTCGTCAGGGCACTCAACGAACTCGTTGCCGCCCAATTTCAGGCCTGAGCAGCCCTCGGGTCCAACCAGCGATAGGCCAGGTCCGAGAGTGCGTTCACGACCACGAAGGTGAAGCTGACGGTCAGGACACCGCCCATCACCACTGGCAGATCGTGCCGCTCCAGGGCCTCGAACAACAGGAAACCCAGTCCCCTCCAACCAAAGACGAATTCCACGAACACCGCACCGGCCAACATCTGGGCAAGCCATCCACTGGCCGCCGTGACGACCGGGTTGAGCGCATTCCGCAGGACATGTCGGCGCAGGATTTCTCCTTCATCCGCACCGAAGGCACGGGCCGTCTGCACATGGGGCGCACCGAGCACATCCAGCGCCGCTCCCCTCATCAGCTGGGAAAGCACCGCGAGTGGGCGCAGCCCCAATGTGAACGCCGGTAGGATGAGGTTGCGCAAGGACAGCACAACCTGTCCGTCGGAATCCAGATCCCATAGGCTTCCGGTGAGGGGCAAACCGGTCCATCCGCCCCAACGCACGGCAAAGACGTAACCGATGAGGATGGCCATGAAAAAAGAAGGGGCACTCATGCCGAGCACACTCCCGCCCACAATGACCCGGTCGAACCAACCGCCGGGATTCCGCGCCGCCCACAACCCCATGGGCAGGCCCAGCAAAATGGCAAATCCGAGGGCGACCAAAGCCAGTATGACCGTGGCTGGCAGCGCCTTCCACAACATGGAACCCACCGTTTCGGGCATGACATAGCTCCTGCCCAATGAAGGGAACCGGATGCCCCAACCGCCGCCTGGCCGCGCGCCGATCGGTGAAAGCGCCTGCATGGCATTCCAGTAGCGGACATGCGCCGGTTGATCCAGCCCAAAGCGCGCCCTGATGTCCGCAATCACCTCCGGGTCCGCTTGCTGTCCCGCCAATTCGCGCGCCGGATCCGGCACGGCGGTGAACACCAGGAACACCAGGGTGAAGCTGCCCCACAAGACGGCCGCACCCCGCAAGAATTTCCCGATCCAACGGCGCATCGTCATGCGCTCAATCCGCCATGTCGATTTCATCCAGGGAAACGGGCACATCGCGCCAGGCCCATTTGTCCTGGACGACACCATCCCGAATCAGGACCACACCCGGATTGCTTCGAATCACGATCTTCAATTCGGTGGGGTCCGTGGAATAGAAAGGATAGTCTGCTCCGTGCAGCGACCGGAATGCCTCGGCATCCTCTGCTGTGGCCGGGGTCAGTGCGGCCACCCTGAACCCCTTCGCCGCCGCCTCGGCGAACAGGCCGTTGATCTTTTCCTGGGCCCGGGCTTCGGAAGCCTCGAGGTCCTTGGAGAGGTGCAACAAGGTGTATCCCGGTCCGAGCAATTCGGCGAGCTGGCTCTCCCCGTTCCCATCGGTGGCATCGAGATCGAAGATGAGCGGCTCATACCCGTCGGACACCTTGAACTCCCTTGCCCCGCCCCAATCGGCTTCGGGGAACCGGGACTTGAACCCCTCATCCTGCCACAGCTTGCCTTCCATGTAGGCAGACTGGAGGATCAGTGTGTCCTTCCCTGTCTCAGGGTGGAGGAACCGCACTTCCTTGTCATAGACCGGCGGATCGAGCCCGAGCTCATCGGCTGAAGCCATGTTCCGGTTGATATCCTCGCCCACGGCATAGGGCCGGTAATCCTTTACGGGCAGATGCCGCAACGTATACGCTTGAAAACCCAAGGCGACGAGCAGGACCCCTGCGGCCATCGCCCATTCCTGGCCTCCCCAAGTCCATCTGCGGCGCACGCCTTCGGCAGCAATCAGCCCCAAGGCGAGGAACAACGTCGGAAAGCTCCACTCCAACATGGTCTCAGCAAAAATCCACGTGACCGCCAGCCCCCCCGTGTACATCCAGATGGACCGGCTGCGCTCATTGAGGCCGTATCCTCCCGTCCAGCCGCTGAGCAGAATGGGGAGCAGCAGAATGAGCAACACCACATCCTTGATGAAGCTCTCATGTGGGGTCAATGGAATGGCATTGCCGAAACAACCGCAACTGAGCACACACTGGTTCGGGATTTCAACTTCGATGCCTTGCTCCACGATGATCTTGCTCCCGAAAGGATCACAATGGTCGGTGTACCAGGTGAGCCAAGTGAAGAACAGCATGAGGACCGCAGTCAATGCCGTGGTCAACCGGGGCAGCGCCCCCACGAGCAGGGCCACGCCCAACAGAACCTCCCCTATGGAGGCGAGCATGCCAAGTTCCAGTGCCCAAGGCGTCCAGGCTTCAAGGTTCAGCGCACCGGGCTCGAAATACTCCTCGAGCTTGTACATGAACCCCATGGCATCGTTGATCTTGATCAGGCCTGAAACGACGAACAGCGCCCCCACGAGGACGCGGCATACATTGGCAACTGAGAGGAGGATGTGGCGCATGGCAATGATTTCCGATTCGGAAGTTCGCACGGTTTGCCTGCTCCCCGCACCTCCATTAACCGGCGATTAACACCGCCTGTCGTGGATTAAGCGGATTCGAGGTGGATCAAGGCGAAGAGGGCGTAGTTCGCCATGTCCATGTAGCCCGCATCCACGCCTTCACTCACCTTTGCCCCCCCTTGCAGGTCCTCGATCTGCTTGATGCGAAGCAGTTTCATCAGGATGAGGTCGGTCAGGCTCGACACCCTCATGTCCCGCCAAGCCTCGCCATAGTCGTGGTTCTTTCTGGCCATCAACCCCCTGGTCCGGGCGAGCATGCCATCATACAGCCCGGTGGCCTCCTCCTTCGGCAGGTCCATGGGGCTGTCCTCGGTCAGTTCAAGCTGGATCAGCGCCATCATGCAATAGTTGACGATGCCGATGAATTCAGGGCGGATGCCCTCATCGACCTTGCGCTCCGCTCCTTCCTGAAGTGTCCTGATCCTCTGAGCCTTGATGAACAATTGGTCCGTCAGGGATGCCGGACGCAGGACCCGCCAAGCCGTCCCGTAGTCGTGCATCTTGTCGAGGAACAGGGCGCGGCATTCGGCCACACGGGCATCGTATTGGGCGAAAGTCCGTCCGGCAGCACCGGGAATTTCAGAAGTCGAAGCGGTCTCGCTCATTGAAAGGGCAAGTTGGCCACCAATCCCCGGCCCGCCAATGGTCTTGGCCATCCTGCCACCTTCACTTTCCCACAAGTTGATCCTGCGATTTCACACCATCCTGCTTCCTTTGCATCTTCCCTTTCCACACCGGTACAAGTGCCCATCAATCCGCCGCCTCCCTTCGTTTTCGGAAGCTCCACATTGGACTTCGGCCGGCCTCGGATCATGGGCATCCTCAATGCGACACCCGATTCGTTCCACGCGGGCAGCAGGGTGCAGCAGGCCAAGGCCGCCGCAGTCCTCGCCAAACGCATGGTTGAGGAAGGCGCCGACCTTGTGGACATCGGGGGCCAAAGCTCCCGACCCGGCGCCACGCCACTGGATGCCGACGCCGAGTGCGACCGTGTCCTGCCGATCATCGAGGAGATCCGGCATTGCATGCCCACACTCCCCATCAGTGTGGACACGTATCGGGCCGAAGTTGCCCGGAGGGCCCTCGCTGCAGGCGCGGACATCATCAACGATATCGGTGCGGCCCGGCTGGATCCTGAAATGGAAGCCGTCCTCGTGGAATCCGGTGCGCCCTGTGTCCTGATGCACATGCAGGGCACACCTGAAACGATGCAGGACGCCCCCCACTATGGCGATGTGGTCGCCGAGGTCCTGGATTTCCTGGACGCCCGCATTTCCCATCTGAGGGGTCAGGGCGTCGAGCAATTGGCCATCGATCCTGGTTTCGGTTTCGGCAAGACCATCGCCCACAATTACATCCTGCTCGATCAACTTGAGCGGTTTGCTGTCATCGGCGTGCCCATCCTGGTGGGAATCAGCAGGAAATCCATGATCCACAAAGTACTCGGCACCGATGCGGCTGGAGCCTTGAACGGCACAACCGCCTTGAATTCCTGGGCACTGGACCGCGGTGCGCATATCCTCCGCGTACACGATGTCGCGGAAGCCGCCGAAAGCGTGAAATTGCACCACGCCCTGACCTCCACGCGACGGGAACGCGACGATGATTGAACAACCCGCCCTCAACCTCGGACTCTGGCAGATTCTGGACATCCTTGCGGTGGCCATCATCCTGTACCAGCTGTACCGTTTGACGCGGGGGACAGCGGCCATTCGGATTTTCCTTGGGATTCTCGCCATCTACCTCCTGTACCAGATCGTGGATGCCCTGCAGATGCGCATGCTGGCAGAGGTCATGGGGCAGTTCATCGGCCTCGGGGTCATCGCCCTGCTCATCGTCTTCCAACAGGAATTGCGTCAATTCCTGCTGCTGATCGGCAACCGGCAGCTCCTGCAAGGAGGCCCGCCCTGGATCCAGCGCCTGTTGGGCAGGGATGAGGCGGCAGCGGATGGGAACATGGCCTGGGCGGCCATGCATGAGGGGCTCGAGGAATGCCGAAAGCGGGGACTGGGCGCTTTGGTGGTCATCAAGCGCGATGCCGATCCCGCCCCTGTCGCCACAGGAATGCGCATACTGGACGCCAAAGTGTCTTCAGGCCTGGTGGTGGCCCTGTTCGAGAAGGCGAGTCCATTGCACGATGGTGCGGCCTGCATCGATGGGGACCGCATCGCCTGGGCGGGGGGCATCCTTCCGGTCACGAGCAGAATCGACCTGCCCTCCCAATATGGCACCCGTCACAGGGCAGCCTTGGGCATCAGCGAACGGATTGACGCTGTCGCGCTTGTGCTGAGCGAAGAAACAGGCACCTATTCCCTCGCCGTGGAAGGCAAGCTCATCGCGAACATCCTCGGCAAGGATCTCCTCCGTCGGCTGTACGAAACCACTGCCAACCGCTGAGCACTGCGCCTCAGTCGAGGACGAAACGGTGCTGCTCGCCGCCGCTTCCGCGGATCACGTACATCCCTGAAGGCCAATCCGACACGGTCCACCGCATGGTCACGTCCGCCATGGCCAACCACTCTGCCTGTATGCGGCCTGCCGAGTCAAAGACTTTGAGGTTTCCCCCGTGCTGACCATGGCAGGTGACCAGGATCATGTCTCCTTCCTGACCGACTTCCATCGAGGGCGCATCAAGCTCGACACCTGATGTTGAAATGCCGCCTGAAGGTGCCACGACAAACAGGTGGCTTTGCGTGCTGATGGCGATGTTGCCGCTCTCGAAATAGGGGTACACACTCCAAGCACCGCCCGAAGTGCCCGTCTGATCGGAGAAGGGATTGGTGTCGAAGTAAGCCGTCTGCTGGAACTGCAGTCCGGCGGCATCGATGATGTCCAGGACCTGAATTCCGGCGTAATAATTCGCCTCATACACCTTGCCATTGTGGGTGTACAGGTTGTGATCGGTCACCGAGAGGCTGCCTTCGTGAAACCCGACCACCTGAGGATTGTCGAGATCCTGGACATCCAAGACCCACGTCCGGGTGGATTCGGCAATGCCGGCAGACTCGTCCATCTCGTCGTTCATCAGGACAAACCTGTGGTCCTCCGTCAACCAACCCTGGTGGGGATACACGAATTCCGGGTTGACGATGCTCGATATGGCATAACAGTCCGATTTGTCCTCCACACTCACGATGTGGCATCCACTGAATCCGCTGAAGACAAAGGCGACTTCGCGTCCGAAATAATCCAAATCGGGGCCTGAATAGACGACCACCTGCGCATCGTGGATGTATTGCTCATCCCAAGCCCCAACAAGGTCCGGATAGGCAGGCTCCGAGACATCCACAATGTGAAGTCCACCTCCAAAGGTGTTGGTCCCCACACCGTAGATGAACTGGGTCTCCGGATTGGCGACGACATTGTGGGCACTTCCAAATTCGGTGTAATGGGCCGTGACTTCCAGCTCCGACATCGGCTCCATGGTGGGGACCTGCGAAAGGTCCACGATTTGCAGTCCATGCTCTCCCGCCTCACTGACGATGTAGGCCACGTCCCCGATCACCTTGATGTCCCGCCAGAGGCTGGGAACGGAAGCGGTCGGAATGTCCGCGATCATGACCGGGTTCACCGGGTCCGTGATCTCGACGATGGAGGTTCCATCGCTGCGCCCGAACAACACGAATTCACGCCCATCCTTGGACCAGCCCCAGCAATCATTGCCATTGCCGGGCGGCGTTCCTCCCATCTCTTCGAACGACCGAACGCTCATGAGATCCAGGCCCTCGCAGGGGTACTGTCCGGCCAGCCCATCCTCACAGGGTGTTTGGGCTTGAATTGGGGACGGCAGCACCAGCAGTGCCAGAAACAGCCCACTGATGGCGCGAAGCCAGGGTTCACCAGTCGGCAGCGCGCTGCTCGAGGTCCGGGAGAGAGACGAATTCATTGTGATTCAGATCGTGTAGGGTATGACGAAGCCTGTCGAGGAACCGTTGCTTGAGCACGGGGGTGCCCGAAGGACGATAGCCGATGACCAACTGCCGTGCCCTGATGTTTTCCTGCAACACGGACATCGCCAATTCAAGGACTTCGATGTCTTCGTCCCGATCCAATCCCACCAGGGATTCGATGAGCGCCAGTTTTCTCCGGGAAGTGGAATCCGCTGAAAGCTCGGAATCTAAAGGTTCCATCAGTTGACGCGTGGCAACAAACCGTATTGCTCGCCATAGCCCAACATCTGCTCCGTGAAATTGTCGGGATAGGTCAACTTGACGTCGACCAACGCCCCGGTCTCGGCATCGAAAGAAGGGGTGAAATCCGGGTTGATGAAACCACCATATGGGGCAATGCCCAATGCTTCGGCACGGTCCAGAACTTCCTGGTGGATGGCCTGGTCCACCTTGACTCCGTAACCCTCGACAAGGGCCTTGGCGGCTTCATAGTCCCCTTGTGACTTGATGCGCTGAACCTCGCGGAGCAGCTCGCCGAAGAGCTCGCGTACGCGCGGGTAGTCCTCAATGTTGTAGTAGGTCTTGCCGTCCCTCTTGATTTCCCGGATGCAATTGTCCTCCGCGGCCTTCTCCATCACCCAGTGGCTCACCCAGGCCCGGTTCCGCATGTGGGCTTCCTCAATGTTCTCGCCCAATTCCAGGCGCCGCAATTGCATCAGCATGCCGTTGCGGATGTAGCTGTCGTATTCACTCCTCCCCGTTTCGAGATTCTTGATCAGCCCCAGTTCAATGAGCTTCTCGTCCAGCATGAAGTACAGGGCGACAAGATCGGCGCGTCCCTCCTCCAGTGTGCTTGCGTATTCCTTGATGGTGCTCGCAGGTTCTGCGACGCCCGGTTCGAGCCGGCCACTCGCATGCCCGATCACCTCGTGAAACGCCGTGTGGATTTTCCCGGCCAGGGTACCATGGGTGCGGGTCCGCATCTTCTCGACGTCGTCAAACGCGAACTCGTCGGTGAGTCCGCCGCCACCTGCCTTGTCGTAAGCGTCGATGATGTTGCCCAGGCTGACACTCTTCGATCCATGGATGGTCCGGATCCAGTTCGCGTTTGGCAGGTTCACCCCGATGGGCGTGGAGGGTGAAGCATCGCCGGCCTCGCCGACCACGTTCACGACGTTGTATGTGATGCCCACGACCTCCTGCTTCTTGTGCTCTTCCATGAAGGGCATGTGGTCCTCGAACCACTGTGCGTTTTCCATCATGACCGACATGCGCTGTGAAGCCTCGAAATCCTTGATCTGCACGATGGTCTCGTAGCTGCCGGTGTAACCGAGCGGGTCGTTGTAGACCTCCACGAAACCATTGATGTAGTCGATGTCGCCCTCCGTATCGTTGACCCAGTTGATGTTGTACAGGCTCCACTTCTCGAGATCGCCCGTCCGGTAGTACTCCACCAGGTGCCTCAACGCAGCTGCCTGCTTGTCGTTCTCCGCGAACTGCTGGGCCTGCTCCAACCAATAGCACACCTGCTCGAGGGCTTGGCCATACAGGCCGCCAACCTTGTAGGTCTCCTCAACCACGTTGCCATCGGCATCCTTGACCAGGCGGCTGTTCAATCCCTTCTCCACCGGCTTGTTCCGGTCGAGCTCAAAGGCATCGAAATAGGCCTGCGCCTCCGCCGTGGTCATGTTCGGGCCGTAGAAATTGACTGCGCTGGCTTCCACGAGTCCTTTCTCCGCATCCAACTCTACTTTTTTCGTCTCCCTCGTCGGATCGTAGAGGGCGTCCAGCGCCTCCCGCAGGTCCGCGTCCATCTCGACGCCGCTCTCCTTTACCACATGCTCGAAATATGCCCGGCTGCAGTCCGGGACCAATTTCGCGTTGGAATAGTGATGGTGGATGCCATTCGAAAACCATACGCGCTTGGCAAACGTGTGGAAAGCCTGCCAACCCTTCGTTCCCCGGTCTCCCGAGTAGTTCCGGTGCGCCTCGTCGATCATGTGGCGGACCCGCAGGTTGTAGCGGTTGTTCTGGTCGTACATGATGTCGCGTCCGCTCAGTCCTGCTTGGGTCAAACAATAAGCGAGGCAACGCTGCTGTGTTGTCAGTTTGTTCCAACCCGGGACCTGGTAACGGACCATCTTGAGGTCAGCGAATTGCTCGGTCTGCCAGACGAATCCATTGTCGTCCGGCTCGCTGGCCGAGGATGACACGGCTTCAGCGGGTTCGCCGTCCTCTCCCCAATCGGCGGATGGGCCAGTACAGGCGGCCAAAAGGAACAAAGGCAGGATGAAGACGAGGAAACGGGTGGGGAATCCACCAGAGATGTTGGAATTGTTGTGCATCGCGCAAGGCTTGTGGCGCGAAAATTAGGCAATCTTGCACCTCGGCAGGGATTTTACTCCCGTTAGAGGACTGCAACCGTCAATTCGAAGTGAAGCGCACCACAAGGCTCCTGCTCCGGTCATTCCTCGGCCCGTTCGTGATCACCTTTCTGGTTGCCTTGTTCTTTCTGGACATGCAGTTTCTCTGGGTCTATGCCGATGAGCTCATCGGCAAGGGACTGGCCCTGCATGTCGTGCTCGAGCTTCTGCTCTATGCCTCGGCGCGCCTCGTCAACCTCGCCCTTCCGCTGGCCATCCTGATGAGCAGCATCATGACGTTGGGCTCGTTGGCGGAGCACCAGGAGCTCACGGCACTGAAATCATCGGGCATGCGGCTCGGCCGGATCATGCGCCCCCTCATCATCGCCATGTGTCTGGTTGCCGGTGGCGCACTCGTCTTTGCCAATTATGCCTGGCCGGTGGCCAACCTCAAATTCCGCACCTTGCTCTACAGTGTGACGCGCAAGAAGCCCACCCTCAATCTCGAGGATGGCGTCTTCTACAACGGCATCGATGGATATGCCATCCGAGCCGCCAAGGTGGACCAGGAGACCGGACAGCTGGAAGAAGTGCTCATCCACCACCACGGGGGCAGCCGAGATGGAGCCGGCCTGGTGATCGAGGCTGAATCGGGGACCATGCGCACGTCCAGGACCGGACGTTTCCTCGTGCTCGACCTCCTGGATGGAGCGAGCCACGAAGAGCGCATGGAGCCGGGAATCCGTCAGCGCGACCGCACCTATCCGCACCTTCGGACCCGTTTCGACGCCCAGCGCATTCGAATCGACCTGAGCAGTCTTGATTTTGCCAAAGCCGATGAGGCGCTGTTCAAGCGCGCCTATGAAATGATGAGCCTCGGCCAGCTGGATGCCGCCATTGACTCGCTGGAAGGCGAGCGGAGCCATCTTGCGCAATCCTTGCTCGAATTCGGAAAACGGAGCATGGACCAGCCCACCCACATCAGCGGTCGTCCATTTGCCCTCGACCCGGCTGCGGTCCATGCGGATTGGCTGGAAAGATTGGGGCCCTCAGCGGAGCGCCGGGTCTACGATGCCGCAGCTGACATGATCCGGAACGCCGCGCAGACAGCACAAAACCAAGCGGATGACCGCAGGGCCAAACGGGCGCTATCCGACCGTCATGCCATCGAATGGCACCGGAAGTTGTTCCTCGCTTCCGCCTGCATCCTCCTGTTCCTGATCGGTGCGCCGCTGGGAGCCATCATCCGGAAGGGCGGCCTGGGGTTGCCCACGGTACTCGCCATCCTGCTCTTCGTGGTCTACTATGTCATCACCATCATGGGAGAGCGCATGGTGCGGTCCGGTGCCCTGTCCCCTGCATGGGGCATGTGGCTTGGCACCCTCATCATGGTTCCCACGGCCTTCATCCTGAACTTGCGGGCTGCAAGAGAGTTCTCTTGGCGTCCCATCGCCCGCTTACGCTCCCGCCGATAGATCACCTGTGATGCGCATCCTCCAGATTTGCCACAAGCCTCCTCGTCCCACCATTGATGGCGGTTGCCTCGCGATTGATTCCATCACGACAGGCCTGATCGGCAATGGAGCCCAGGTGAAGGTCTTGACTGCCTTCACCCGAAAGCACCCCCTACAGCTGAAAGAACTGGATGAGCAATACATCGAGGAAACCGGCATCGAAGGCGTTCCACTCGAGACCGGCCTCGACGTTCGCGACGCTTACATCGCCCTGATGAATGGAGAGTCCTACAACATCAGCCGGTTCTACAGTCACCAGTTTGCCATGGTCCTCAAGCGGGTGTTGTCGCGTCAGCGCTATGACGTGGTGCACCTCGAAAGCCTGTACACCACGCCCTACATCGAGACCATCAGGATGCATGCGCCAACCGCGCTGATT
Source organism: uncultured Flavobacteriales bacterium (assembly GCA_938082505.1). GTDB lineage: Bacteria > Bacteroidota > Bacteroidia > Flavobacteriales_D > Sanyastnellaceae > UBA8752. The sequence goes on along the minus strand of CALLLH010000021.1, from coordinate 49,715 downwards.
TCGCTCAGGAGCCACAACCACGAATTCCAGATATGGGAACAGCGATGGAAGGCCACGCGAAACCCGATGAACCGACTGATCATCCGGCACCTGACGCGGACACTCGAACGCTATGAGAAATCGGTGCTGGAAGAAGTGGACTCCATTGTCGCCATCAGTTCAAAGGAATCGACGGGCTACAGGAATTGGGGCTATTCCGGCCCCCTGCACGTCGCAGGGTTCGGCATCGACGGGCAATCCACACCAGTGAAACCCAGGGCACGCAAGTTTCCAGCTGCCGGAGACCCCATCAAGCTCTTCCATCTCGGGGCCATGGATTGGGGCCCCAACAAGGAAGGTGTGGAGTGGTTCGTGGCCACCGTTTGGCCCGCCATACGCGCCGCTCATCCCCGCGCCGAATTGCACCTGGCAGGGAAAGGCCTCGCCCGCTCCTCATGGGCCGGCATCGAGGGTGTGCACAACCACGGTGAAGTGGAGGACGCTCGGGCCTTCTCAGGTGAGCACGACCTGCTGGTGGTGCCCCTGTTGCGCGGCGCTGGAATCAGGGTAAAAGTGGTCGAGGCCATGAGTCATGGGATTCCTGTGGCCTCCACCTCAGTCGGCCTGCATGGGCTGGAATTGATGGATGGTGACGCCGTGATTCAAGCCGAACCTCACCGGTTTGGGGAAGTCCTCATCGCCCTCCTTCGAGAACCCGAACGCCTCAAGCTGTTGTCGGAAGCCGGAAAAAAGGCGGCCTTCGACGGATTCGATCGGGTCAAAATCGGAGCTGATCTGCTTGAATTCTACGGCAAGCATGTCCTCTGATGCCACAAAACCCAGGTTGGCGGTCCTGACGCCGCGGTTCCCGCTTCCCCTGAACAAGGGGGATCGCCTTCGGATCTATCATCAGCTCGGGGTGCTCCACGAGCACTTCTCCATTGACCTTCACTGCCTTTCCTTCCGGCGCATTTCCGGGGAGGAACTCCGCGCTGTGCAATCGAGATGTGAACGCGTCAGCGTCCACCAGCTCAGCTGGATCAAGGCACTCTTCAGAATGGGTTGGTCGCTGTTCTCGAGGCGGCCATTCCAGGTTCTGTTGTTCACGGAAAGAAAATTGGTCCGCCGCATCCGCTCTGAAATCATGTCAGGCGCTCCGGATGTGTTGCTCGCCCAGATGGTGCGAACGGCCGAATATGTCAAGGACCTCGACGCCGTGCCCCATGTGTTGGACATCATGGACACGCTCCACGCCGGAGCGGAGCGGGAGGCAGAACGCGCCCCATGGTGGAAGCGGCCCCTGCTCGAGGAGGAAGGACGTCGCCTGCTGCGTTACGAGCATCGCATGCCCCAGTATTTCGACGCCTGCACCATCATTTCGGAACAGGACAGACAACTGCTGCCCCACCCCGATCGCAGCAACATCCATGTCGTTCCGAATGGGGTGGACACAGGCTTTTTCGCTCCCGATGCAAGGCCTGCCCCACTCCCGGGAAGGAAGGCTTACGATGCCGCTTTCTGCGGCAATCTGGGCTATGCGCCGAACATCGTTGCTGCGAAATTCCTCGCGCAGGAAGTGGCCCCCGTTTTCGCTCGTTTGGCGGGAAAGCCCCTCACCTTGCTCATATGCGGCGCCCAGCCCTCCGCAGCAGTCTTGGCCTTGGACTCCGCCCACATCGACGTGATCGGTGATGTGGACGACATCCGTTCGGCCTACATGGCCGCCCCGATTTTCGTCGCCCCCATGCTGGTCAACACCGGTCTGCAGAACAAATTGCTCGAAGCCATGGCCCTGCGGCGGGCCTGCGTGACCACACCCAGGGCACTGGCCGCCCTCGGAGCCCCTGTCGGATCGGCCGCTGCCACAGCAGAGGATGCCATGTCCTTTGCGACGGAACTCCTCCGATTGGGCGCGGACCAAGCGGCATTGGACCAAATGGGCAAGGAGGCGGAAACCCTCGTGGCGGACCATTTCACATGGAAGGCCGCTTCTGTGACCTTGGTTGCATTGCTGAAATTCCATGCCGGGACTTCGTGACAAGAGGCCCCATGGTGCTTATTTTCGAGTCATGAACAAGGCAATTCCCGTTCTGAATGTTGCCGGATTCCTTGCAGGCGATCCGGAATCCAAGGGTTCGTTCCCCGCAGCCCTGCGCGATGCCTTCGAGACTTTTGGATTTGTTACCCTTGAAGGCCACGGACTCGACGAATCCCTGATTGCCAGCACGTACAAGGCGGCCGAGCAGTTTTTCGAACTGGATGATGAGGCGAAGCGGGAGGCGAGCATGGCCGGCGTCGGCGGAAATTTCGGGTACACCCCATTCGGTCAGGAGCATGCCAAGGACGATGCGCGTGCCGACCTCAAGGAGTTCTACCATTTCGCCCAGGTTCGCTACAACCAACCGGATTGTCCCGAAGTCCCCGAATTCGTCTCGGAAGGCCGGTCCCTGTATTCCACCTTGGAAGGTTTGGCGGCCCGCCTGCTCGAGGCTGTAGCCATCTCCCTCGATTTGGACCGCGCCTATTTCCAACATTTCGTCGAGGGGGGAAACAGCATTCTTCGCGTGCTCCATTACCCGCCCGCACCCGATGCCCCGGACGATGCCCCCAGGGCGGGCAGCCACGAAGACATCAACCTGATCACCCTGCTTGTGGGCAGCTCAGCGGATGGGTTGGAGGTCCTCGACAGAGAAGGGGATTGGATTCCTGTCAGGGCCCATGCCCGAACCCTGACCGTCAATGTGGGCGACATGCTGCAGAATCTGTCGGGAGGTGTATTGCGCTCCACCACGCACAGGGTGGTACTTCCTCCCGGACCGCTGAGGAGTCAATCCCGGTATAGTCTGCCCTTCTTCCTTCATCCCGTAGGCACCATGCCCTTGGATCCGATCATGGGAGACCATGAGGCCTATCCGCAATGGACGGCAGAGGAATTCCTCGACCACAGGCTCCGCGAAATCGGATTGAAATAATCAGCCGCATGTTTCATCTTTCTCCTTGGCCCTGGTATGTCGCTGGGCCCGCCATCACCTTCGTGATGGCAGCACTGCTTCTGACCGGAAAACGTTTGGGCCTCAGCTCGAATCTCCGGACCATGTGCAGCATCGCCGGCGCAGGCAAGCTGGCCGATTATTTCCGATTCGATTGGAAGTCGCAAACCTGGAATCTCGTTTTTGTCGCGGGAACGGTTCTCGGGGGGGCAGTGGCCCGTTTCTTGCTGCTCGCGCCGGGCCCTGCGGCCCTGGGCCCAGACACTGTGTCGCAGCTTCAGGCCATGGGAATCGAAGATGCCGGAACTGCATTCAATCCTGTGCTTCTGTTCGGCACTGACGTTTGGTCCCACCCCTTGACCATCCTCCTGCTGCTCTTCGGCGGCATGTTGGTCGGCTTCGGAACCCGATGGGCGAACGGCTGCACCAGCGGTCACGCCATCAGTGGCCTGAGCTCGTTGCAATGGCCAAGCCTCATCGCGGTGGTGGGTTTTTTCATCGGAGGCCTGACCATCACCCACTTCGTCCTACCCCTGATCTTACCCCTGCTCTGACATGCCAGTAATTTTCATTTTGGGTGTCCTTTTCGGCATCACCCTGACCATGGGCGAGATCATCAGCTGGTTCCGCATTCAGGAGATGTTCCTGTTCGATTCATTCCACATGTATGGTGTGATCGGGGCTGCCATGGGCCTGGGCATCCTGTTCAATCTACTCGCCCGGAAGTTTGACTGGAAAACCCGAAATAGAAGGCCCTTCGACATCTACCAGTACGAGGCCGGCTGGAAGCGATACCTCTTTGGAGGTGCCGTTTTCGGTATGGGCTGGTCCATCACGGGCGCCTGCCCCGGACCGCTGTTCATCTCGTTCGGAGCCGGTTATGTTCCAGTTCTGATCGCCATCGTCGGGGCTTTGCTGGGCACATTCATCTATGGCCTGGTCATGCGGAAGCTCCCCTCCTGACTTCCATGCGCTCCCATAGGATTTCTTAAGACTCTGCCGGGCACGAAGGGCGGGTTCATCGTGTTAATTCGGAAACAAATCCCACGATTTCCGAATGAAGACATCTTCCACCCTCCTGTTGGTTTCCGTTCTCCTTTCCTCCGTGGCAGGGGCGGTATCCGCACTCTTGATTACAGCTGAAGACCATCAGAATGCCGCGCGGGAAGCGGTCATTTCACCGGCCGTCATGAAGCACCCTCCTTCGGCGGTCTCGACCTTGCCCCCTGGACCGCCCCCTGCGTTTGGCGGGGCCATGGGCACCAGTGTTCCGATGAACTTCCGCAAGGCAGCCAACAAGGCCCTCGATGCGGTGGTCCATGTCAGGACTGCGCAACGGCTACCCGCTTCAGGAGGGTGGTTTGGCTGGCCCGGTTATTTCCAACCCCAGCAGCAAGGCGGCAGCATACAGCAAGGGTCGGGAAGCGGTGTGGTCATGAGCGAGGATGGCTACATCGTCACGAACCACCACGTCATCGAAGGGGCTGATGTCATCGAAGTCGGGTTCAATGACAACCGAACCATGGCAGCGGCCCTCGTCGGTTCGGATCCAACCACGGATATCGCGGTGCTCAAGGTGGAAGGCCAAGGCCTCAGCCCCATGGAATGGGGAGACAGCGACGCCGTGCAAATCGGCGATTGGGTGCTCGCCGTGGGCAATCCCTTCGACCTGACCAGCACGGTCACGGCAGGAATTGTATCTGCCAAGGCAAGGGACATCCAGCTCCTCAGACCTGATTATGACCGTTCACTCTTTCCTGTGGAGAGCTTCATCCAGACGGATGCTGCCGTGAATCCCGGCAACAGTGGCGGTGCATTGGTGGATGTTGAGGGACAGCTCGTCGGGATCAATACGGCCATCGCTTCCCGAACGGGAAGCTATGCGGGCTATGCCTTTGCGGTTCCGGCCAACCTTGCGGGAAAGGTGGCCCGGGATCTCATCGAATTCGGCACAGTACAGAGGGCCTACCTCGGCGTGAACGTCCGTCCGGTGGATGAGTCCATGGCCGGGAGGCTCGACCTTCCCGCGGTGGCAGGTGTGCTCGTCGCCGACGTGAACGACCACAGTGGTGCGGAGCAGGCCGGCATCCAGGTTGGCGATGTCATCCTCTCCGTTGAAGGCACCGAGACGGGCTCCATCCCCCAGTTGCTGGAGAGGGTCAGCCGGTTCAGGCCGGGCCAGACTGCTTCAGTCCAGGTGTGGAGGGATGGTGGGGTCCTCTCGTTCGAAGTCGAGTTGGGGCGGCGGGACGGACTGCTTCCGGATGCTCCAGAAGGGACCGGAGACTCCGATGAAGATGCGGCCGCCTCGGTGTTCGGCTGTCTGGTGAAACCGGCACAGGATGGTCTGGAGGGGGTCCTCGTCCTCAAGGTGGGCCCAGGTCCATTCCGCAACGCTGGGGTGACGAAAGGAATGGTGATCACCGCGGTTGACAACACCCCGGTCCAAGGCGTGGAGGATTTGATCCATGCCCTGGAACAGGCTGGACGATCCGGCCAGCGCGGCATCCTGCTGGAAGGGTTGGACAGCAATGGAGCCCCCCTCTGGTTCGGCGTCAATCCAGGCTGAGCGCCGATTGAACCGAACGCGATTTGTCCCGTATATTGAATGGGATGTCAGCGCGGTCATTCACTCTGCCATTGTTCCCCTTGGGAATCTTCCTCCTGCCGGGAGAAAGGACCGGACTGCACATCTTTGAACCGAGGTACCGCCAGTTGGTGGGCGAGTTGGAAACTGCCCTGACCGCCGGCAGGGAGGAAGACAACCGTTTCGGAATCCCATTCCACTATGATGACGTCACTGCTTCCACAGGTACCCTGGCGCGATTGGTTGAAGTCAGGAAAGTCCATCCGGGCGGACGGAAGGACATCGTCGTGGAGTGCGTAGGGCATTTCGAAACCACGCGGTTCCTTTCCGTTTTCGAGCCCAAGCCTTATCCCGGTGGAGATGTGGTCGAGCGGCGGATGGACTTGTCAGAACCCCTGACTGATGGTCACCTCGTGCGCATTTCCGACATCAAGGACCTGCTGAAGGAAAAAGATGTGGATGTGGAATCTCTTCCGGATGTGACCATCGAGGATCTGACGGGTTGGCTGGGGCTCCCCCCCGCCCACAAGCACCGGCTGTTGACGGCACAAGGGCCAGACCGGGCCGCATTCCTCGACAGCGTGCTGCGATGGACCATCTTGGTGCTCCAACAAGAATTGCACATCAAGGGGGGGTTCTTTCCCAACTGAAGCACCGGCCTCAGGGCTCAGGCGGCTATCTTTGCCTCCATGCGGAAAGAGCGTCAGTTCACCTTGATTCCAAGCCCCGTCGTGCTCTTTATCCATGGCGGACTGATCTTAGGATTGGCTGCATTGGCGGGCTGCAATGGAAATGGTCCACTTCGCTCGGGAGGCACAGCGGCTGAGGGCATGGATTACCAGGACTTCCTGCACCCCGAGTACATGTCGGCTCCGACAGAGGTCCATTTCCCCGATACCGCGGCCGTCTATCTCACCGAAGAAGACTATGCCGAATTCAAGGAAGACCTGTTCGGCTTCATGCGCTCGAACAACGAAGGCGAATACCGCCAGCATTTCGAGAACTATTACATCCCCGAAACCTTTCCCACCGACTCCACCTTGGACCTCTATGTGAGGATGTGGCATCAATGGGACAGCATCGGCGTGACGACGAGGTTTGACCATTGGACCCTGCTCTATGCCTCGCCATTCGAGCAAGGCGAGGTTTACGACATCTGTTTGGCGGAGGTCCGCCTGCGTCACCATATGGTCTTCCAGAAACGCTGGACGGGCAATTACAAGAATTTTGGACGCACCCTTGGTGATCGATACCCGGGTGCCACCATCGTCTATCGGGACACCACCTACGTGGATGCCGCCGGGGACACAGTCATGCGCCGTCACATCACGGCAGAGGCCAACCGCTGGCTGTATGCGGTGAGGGCCGGTTCACCGGACTCCGTCCACAAGGGAGGAATTCGTTGGTTGAATGACGGTTGGCAAGCGGTACCCGAGGCGGTCGCCGTCATGGATTCGGCCGCGGTCGCGGCTGTCCAACAACACTGCGAGATGTACGGCGTGCTGGCAGAACGCCCCAAGGTCAGCGGAAGATGAGATTGGGACCGCATGAATTGGGGATTCCCAATGAGTGGGCTCCATTGAGAACGGTGGTGGTGGGCCATGGCCGCTCGACAGGCCCTCTGCCCTCGCTGGAAACCGCCATTGACCCCATCTCCCGCCAACACCTCGAGCAAGGGACCTTTCCCGGATCCGCGGCTGTCGAGCGACAGCTGGATGGGCTTTCCCGGTTGCTCGAGGATATTGGAGTCGAGGTACTGCGTCCCGCAGACCTGGTGGATGTAGAGCAAATCTTCACGCGGGATATCGGCATGGTCATCGACCAGACTTTCATCCAATCCCGCACCATCGAACAACGCAGCCAGGAGTGGCAAGGCATAGCGCCCATCCTCGATGGGCATCCGGTGCACGAACTTCCGGAAGGAGTCCACTTGGAGGGCGGCGACGTGATCGTGCTGGACGATGCCCTGCTCGTCGGCGTGACCCGGAAGCCAGAGTGGCGTGGACTCAGGGTGGCCCGCACACACACCGTTGCCCTTGATTTCCTCGCGGCCCAATTTCCCAACCGGGAAATCGTGCCCATCGAGTTGCACAAGGACGATTACGATCCGCTGCGCAGTGCCCTCCACCTCGATTGCGCCTACATGCCCTTGGGCGGAGGCGAGGCCATCGTCTGCCCTGAAGCCTTCATCGATCCAAGTCAACTTAACTTCTTGAAAAAAAGGCATTTACGACTTGTCAACATCTCTGTCGATGAGGCTGCGATGCTGCAGTCCAACCTGTTGCATGTAGGTCCGGACACCTTGCTCATCGACCCCTCCTTCAAGCGCCTTGGCGAAGAACTGCAGGGGCTGGGATACCGCCTGCTCGATTGCGCCTACGATCAGGTGGGGCGGATGGGGGGATTGTTCCGATGTACCACCCTTCCCCTGCTGAGGAAAGACTGATTATCCTTCCCATGGATTCCTCCATTCCCCTCATGGCCCAATCCACCAACCTGGTGATGATGATCCGGCCGGCCGCCTTCCGTATGAATGAGCAGACGGCCATCAACAATGCCTATCAGCAACAGGACGGACCGTCCGACGATGTCGAAGGCTCGGCCCAGGATGAGTTTGACGGCGTCGTGGAAGCCCTCCGTTCGGCAGGTGTCACGGTGGCCGTGTACGATGCGGATGCCGAATCGGATACCCCGGATGCCCTGTTCCCCAACAATTGGGTCAGTTTCCATGGGGATGGACGGGTGGGGCTCTATCCCATGTTCGCCCCCAATCGGCGCAAGGAGCGGAGAGAATCCCTGTTGCACAGCCTCGTGGCTGACCATGGCGTAGTGCTGGAGTCCCTGGTCGATTTCACCGAATTCGAAGAGCACGGTGTCTTTCTCGAGGGTACGGGCAGTCTCATTCTCGACCGGGTTGGCAAAGTGGCCTATGCCGCTATAGGCCCGAGAACAGACCATCAGGCAGCGGCCCATTTCTGTGAGGCCTTTGACTACGACCTGCTCGCCTTCACTGCCATGCAGACCACGGGAGATACCGAAGCCCCGATCTACCACACCAATGTCATGCTCGCCATTGGCTCGGATTGGGCTGTGGTCTGTGCTGACATCATCCCCGACCCGGAGGAACGGATGCACGTGCTGGACACCCTCGAAGGGGGAGGCAGGAGCGTGGTCCTCATCTCTGCTGAGCAAGTCAACGGTTTTGCAGGCAACGTCCTTGAAGTCAGAAACAACGCAGGCGAACCCCTCATCGCCATGTCATCCGCCGCCTTCCATGCCTTTACGGCCGAGCAGCGGGAAGCATTGGAACAACACGCCCGCCTTGTTCACGCGCCCATTCCGACGATTGAAAGGCTCGGCGGTGGCTCGGTTCGTTGCATGATCGCCGAAGTTTTCCTTCCAACCCACGTCTCTTGACCATGCGCCTCGACAATCAGCTCCAGTCCATTGCTTCCGCCGCATTCAGGCAAGTGTGCGGAACTGAGCTGCCCCCGGAACAATTCAGCATCCAGAAGACCCGCAAGGAATTTGCAGGAGCGCGCACGTTGGTCTGCTTCCCGCTGGCCAGACACAGCAAGGCCGCACCCGATGCCACCGCTGAAGCGATGGGAAAGGCAATGGTGGCTGCGGAAGGGCCCGTGACCGGTTACAATGTGGTCAAGGGTTTCCTCAACCTGGAAATCGCAGCAGACCACTGGAGCCATTGGTTGCTCCATGAATCCGCAGGGCCTAACTATGGTGCCGCACCGCGAGGAAGTGCCCCTCACGTAATGGTGGAGTACAGCTCCCCCAACACGAACAAACCCCTGCACCTCGGTCACCTCCGCAACAATTTCCTGGGCCATTCCGTCAGCCGGATTCTGGAAGCCAAAGGCCACACGGTGACCAAGGTCCAGATCGTCAATGACCGCGGCATCCACATCTGCAAGTCCATGGTCGCCTGGCGCAGATTCGGAAACGGTGAGACTCCGGAATCGTCCGGCATGAAAGGCGACAAGCTGGTCGGCAAGTATTACGTCGCTTTCGATCGCGCCTTCAAGGCAGAGGTTTCCGAGCGGTTGGCTGCCGGCCTGCCCAAGGAAGAGGCGGAACAGGATGCCCCCATCCTCGTCGAGGCCCGAGAGACCTTGCGCCTCTGGGAACAGGGGGACCCCGACACGGTAGGGCTTTGGAAGACCATGAATGGCTGGGTCTATGCAGGGTTCGACGCCACCTATGCCACCATGGGGGTTGAATTCGACAAGCTTTACTTCGAGAGTGACACCTACCTCATCGGAAAGGACAGGGTACTGGAAGGCCTTGAAAATGGGGTGTTCGAGCGCACTGAAGACGGGGCCGTCTGGATCGACTTGACCGGGGACGGCCTCGATCGCAAGCTGCTGTTGCGAAGCGACGGAACGGCTGTCTACATGACCCAGGATATCGGTACGGCCCTGCTTCGCTTTCAGGACTATCCCGATCTCGACCGGCAGGTGTACACCGTCGGAAACGAGCAGGAATACCACTTCAAAGTGCTGTTCCTCGTGTTGGAAAAGCTCGGTTTTCCTCAGGCCCAGCGTTGCCATCACCTCAGTTATGGCATGGTGGAACTGCCCGAGGGAAAGATGAAGTCGCGAGAAGGCACAGTGGTGGATGCGGACGACCTCATGGAAGCGATGTTCGGCATCGCCCGGGACATTGCCCTGGAGGCCGGAAAGCTGGAAGGGTTGGGTCCGGATGAGCAACGCGAAGTCTTCGAACGGGTCGGACTCAGTGCCCTGAAGTACTTCCTGCTCAAGGTGGACCCCAAGAAGAACATGATGTTCGACCCGAAGGCTTCCATCGACTTCTATGGCAATACCGGCCCCTTCATTCTGTTCAACTACGTCAGGGGAAGAAGTGTGCTGCGCAAAGCCACTGCGGAAGGGATCCCCCTGCCCTCGACAGCAATTGCTGCACCGGGAGCCGATGAGATGGAGCTGGTGGGATTGCTCCACGACCTCCCTGACGTCATTGGAGAGGCTGCTGAAGCTTACAACCCTTCCTTGGTGGCCAATTGGTGCTACGATCTGACCAAAGCTTACAGCAGCTATTACCAGGAACACCCCATCCTGGGGGCGGATGATCCGAAAACCAGGGATTTGCGGTTGGTGCTGACGGAGCGTTTCACCCGCTGCCTGTATACCGGCATGCAGCTGCTTGGCATCGCCCTCCCGGAGCGCATGTGATTCACCTCACCCTGCGCCGGATGACCTGATTCGGAAAGTTGAACTCGAGCTCGAAGGCGTCGCCCTTGCCGAGTTCAAACACATATTCCTTGCGGCCCTTGGGACAATCAAACGTCTCCTCTCCCCCATTCCACTTCAGGGTGCATGCACTTTCCTCCGCGGATTCAACCGCCACCAACAGCCGGCCATTCTCAGCGAGGGCGCATGAGGTGATCTGGGCATAGACCCCGTGAAGCCGATCCCGGGTCAACATCCTGACGAACCGCTTGTACAGCACGTACAGCAACATGGCCATCAATGCCACGAACAGCACTTGGGACAACAGATCGAGCGTTTGCATGAAGCCGGGTTCAGAGTGCAAAGATGCCACCGATGGCCTGTACCTGTCGATAGCGGGAGAAGACGGCATCAGCATCGGTTACGACCTCGCGGATGGTCAGCGAGATGTATTTGCCTCCGCCACTCAATTTGCGCTCCACCGGCGTCCCCTCCGGAAACACGGCGAGAATGGCCTCTACCCGCTGCAGCTCGTTCGGCGAGATGAACTTGAACATGTACTCGGATGGCCAATCGTGGTGGGCATCCAAGCGCGCCCGAAGCCCGTCCAGTTCCTCGTCCTTCATGCCGCGAAGGTACCCTCCCAACAACAGAAAGGGGCGCCCATTGGGCACCCCGTTCCTTCCGTATCATTCACGGAGTTGGTATTGGAAAATTGCGTTTGATCACTGTGGGCAGTCCGATCCGTAGATCTGGAAGAAGTCCAACAGGTCGTTGATGTTGATCGTACCGTCACCATTGAGGTCACCCGGACAAGGCGGCGTGTACTCGCAAGAGCCGTCATTGGTGTTGGCGAGCGGGTTGTAGTTCTCGGCCTGCGGATCGGTGCAGCCCACCAACGGCAGGATGCAACCCGAATCGAAGTTTGCGGCAGGATCGTAGTTCAACGCCGTCGGGTCGGTACAACCCGGATAGAGACAGCTTCCATCGTTGATGATGGCCGTGTCGTCATAGTTGGCCGCTGCCGCATCGGTACAGCCCTCCACCGGGTAGGAACAGAAACCACTGACGTTCGCATTCGCATCGTAGTTGTCCGCTTCGGGATCCATGCAACCGAGGAACAGGCAGGAGCCATCATCCACAAGTGCGGTTCCGTCGTAGTTGACCGCTGATGCATCTGTACAACCCTCGTTCGGATAGGTGCACTCCCCTTCCACGTTGGCCGTGGCGTCATAGTTGTCCGCCGCCGGATCCATGCAGCCGAGGATGAGGCAGGAGCCATCGTCGTCGGAAGCACCGGCCGCGTAGTTCAATGCCGTACCGTCCGTGCAACCAGGCACCTCGAGCTCATCGCAGATGCCATCACCGTCCACATCGTTCATGCAGGTCTCACCGTCGCAATCATAGACTCCGGTATACTCACAGCTGCCATCATCATTGGTGGCGTCTGCGCTGTAGTTGCATGCGGTTTCATCGGTACAACCGCAAGTGCTGTTGCCGATGGGGAATGTGATGATGACATCGTTGTCACCGTTGCCCTCCGGGAAGATCTGCAAGCTGATCTGTCCACTGAGCGTACCTCCGGTGGTGAACTGACCGAGCAGGACCTGCAAGTCGTCGCCGGCCACAGCGTTGGTCGCACCATTGAGGGTGAACCAGGCTCCGCCAAAGGCTCCATCGATTGCAACGTTGCCACCGGCCTCGAAAGGCGCGATCCAATTGGCTCCAGAACTCTCCACTGCCGTCACCTCGATTTCACCGGCCGCAACATCTGCAGCCTGGGTCAATCCGATGGTCACGTAGCTGTCATACTGCAGCAAGGGCGCAAAACTGAACAAGATGGGGTTCACGTTCTGACCGAGCGCACCACCGAACGGATCCTGGTAGAACGAGGACGTCGTGTTGATGTAGGTCTCGAGTCCATCCTCACCCACGACACTGGACAGTACGTCGGTCGGATTGACCATCGTGACATACAGGCGGTAAGTGGTCATTCCGGGCACACCATCCACGGCAACAGTCTCGAGTTCGACGCTGTAGCCGTCAATCACAGGCGCGCTGAGGCAGCTGCAGTAATCGCAGGAACCGTCGTCCACATTGGCCGCCTCGAAGTAGTTGCATGCCACTGGATCGGTGCAGCCTTCAATGTCAACCACCAGGCAGGAGCCATCGTCCTCGTCCGCAAGCGGGTTGAAGTTGAGGGCATCCGGGTTGGTACAACCGGCATAGATACAGGAACCATCACCCGCCATCGCGGTCGGATCATAGTTGACCGCCACAGGATCGTCACAGCCGAGGGCAAAGGTCACCGTCACCGACTGGGTCACCTCCGTGGCATTGCCGCAATCATCGGTGATGGTAAAGGTCCTGACGGCGGTGTAACCACCCAGTTCCTGCTCCGTGCAAACATCAACGAACGTCATGTCCACGGTGCCGCAGGCATCTTCCGCCTCCGGGAATTCCACAGGAATGGTCTGACCTGCAAAAACGGCATAGCTCGTGTCGGCAGGTGCAGAGGTCACAACCGGCGCGGTCGTGTCCGTAAACACGATGGTCTGCAGGTACGTGCTGCTGTTGCCACAGCCATCCTCAGCGGTGAAGGTGCGCAGTACGGTGAAGTTGCCGGAGCAGTCTCCTGCCACGGTCTCATCAGCGTAGGTCACCGTCACGGAACCACAATCATCGCTCGCTTCAGCAGAAGTAATGGGAAGCGCATCGCTGCACTCGAGTGACAGATCCTCAGGCGTTGCGGTGAACGTCGGAGCCGTGGTATCGAGGAATGAGATCGTCTGGAGGTGGGTGGTCGAATTTCCGCAACCATCCACTGCCGTGAAGACACGCTCTATGACACGGCTACCAGTGCAAGGGAAGCTCTCACTGTCCACATAGGTCACCGTGACACCCGTGCAGGCATCCGTGGCCGTGGCCATTTCGAGCGCATAATCAGCAGCGCAATCCAAAGTCTGGTCTGCCGGCGCGAAGTCGAAGACCGGAGCCGTCATGTCCTGCAAGGTGATGACCTGCACGTCAGATGTGCTGTTGCCACAGGCATCGGTCACCGTCCATGTACGGGTGATGATGTTGTCGGTCAAGCAGTTGATTGGACTCAAAGCGGCCAAGGAAGCCGAGCCACCATCCTGGATGGAGAGCGTAGCGCCATCCACCTCATCGAGGACCAACACAATTTCATTGGCCAGTGTCGATACAACCCAGTCAGCAGAAGCGGCGTCACTCAGCAGGTTGCCCTGGTCGATGTTCGCCCCGATGACGCCCGCACCAGAAATGTTGCTGATGCGCACTTCGATGTAGTCATAGCTCTCGGCACCGATGACGTCGGCTACAGACAAACCAATCTGGTTGCCCGTGATGTCGATCTCCAAGGCACCGCGCAAGTTGAGCGGGTTGGAAATCTGATCAGCCAAGGTCAATTCCATGCCACTGCCGATGGTGACGCCGTTTGCCTCCAGCACGCGCGGGAAGGCAGCCAGGTTGTCAAGGCGGAGCTCAACGCGCAGGTCGGCGGTCATGCCCTCAAGAGAGAACACGCCATCGGTCACGACGTCAGTGTAGCTCACACCCGGTGCAGCATCGCACAGGTCCGCTTCGTCGGACACATCACCCGCATTGGCCGGATTGATGTCGTCGGAGCAGTCGAGTGTCACATCCTCAGGAGCCGTGAAGGTCGGAGCCGTGGTGTCCTCGAATGTGATCGTCCAATCATGTGTGGCCGTATTGCCGCAGGAATCCGTTGCTGCGAAAGTCCGGACCACCTGATATTGACAGGCATCCAAGGTCACTTCCACGTCGGAATAAGTGACTTCCATGGTGCCGGCGCAGGCATCCTCCGCCGTTACGCCTGTCTCAGGGATGGCATCTCCGCATTCGAGCGTCAGGTCGGCAGGCAAGCCGGCCAACACTGGAGCGTCATCATCCACAACGGTCACACTCTGCACGGCCTGGCTGAAGTTGCCACAGGCGTCGATGGCCGTGAAAGTCCGGACGATCGTGTAGCTGTTCGGGCATCCACCATCCAGCACGGTCATCTCCTCGGAAAGCTCCACACTTCCACAGGCATCACTCGCCGTCGGGTTCGGGAAGTCATAGTCTTCCTCACATCCGATCGTCAGGTTGGCTGGGACATCAGCGATGGCCGGAGCCGTGTTGTCCACGATGGTGTATGTCGTCGCAGCCTCGTTCACATTGCCACACGCATCCTCGGCATACCAGGTGCGGACCAGGGTGCCTGAGTTGCCGCAACCCGTGACGGTCATTTCATCAGCATGTGTGATGGTGACGCCATTGCAGTTGTCCACAGCCACGGCCTGGTTGGTCGGGAGGGGATCACCGCATTCCAAGGTGGCGTTTGCGGGGACGTTCGTGAAGATCGGAGCCTGCTCATCCACCACATGGATCACGTGGGATACGGTATCGGCATAACCGAAGTCATCGGTGACGATGTACGTCCGGATGATGTCGAAGGTCTCACCGCAAGGGCCGTCAATGATCTCGTCATTGTAGGTGAAGGTCAAATCCTGGTCGCAGTTGTCGGTGGCCGCGGGCATGACCACACTGATGTCGGCCGTGCAGCTCACATTGATATCCACGGGGATTTCCGTGAACTGGGGCGCCTCACTGTCGAACAGACAGACGTCGTCGCAGCCATATCCGAACTGGGGATAGTAGCAGCTGCCGTCATCGATGATGGCGCTTGCGGAGAAGTTGCATGCCGTGACATCCGTACAGCCGCACTGGCTGCCTCCGAAGGTCAGGGTGACGCGCTCCTGGTTGACGTTGTTGCCTTCTGGGAACACCTGGACATAGAACTGTCCGCTGAGTTCACCGTTGGTGGTCAACTGGGCGAGCAGGACCTTGTTGTCGTCGCCCGCAATTCCGTTGGTCACGTCCGGGTTGACGAACCAACCGGAACCGATGATGTCATCGATCGAGAAACCGGAACCACTCTCAAACAATGAGCTCCAGGGGTCGGGCTCGGGCAGGCCTTGAATGTTGCCTTCACCGTTCGCGCTGACAGGAGCAGCATCGATACCGATGGTGAACCAGCTGTCGAACTCAATCTCGGGTACGAAGTTGTAGAGGATGGGGTTGATGCCATTGGGGAAGACACCGCCATTGGGGTGCTGGTAGAAGTCACCCGTGGTCTCTACGTATGTAGGGTTCGCGGTCTGACCCGTGATCGCACTCACCTTGTCCGTAGCATTCGGCAACGTGATGTACACGCGGTAGGTGATGTAACCGGAGATGCCGTTGGTGGCGTACTCCTCGATTTCCACGCCATACTGCGGCAGGTCCGAGGTGTATCCCGCACAGCTGCAGAAATCACAGGAGCCATCGTCCTCATCGGCCAACGGAGCATAGTTGCAGGCAATGGGGTCCATGCAACCGCTGAAGTTGCCGTCGAAGGGATCACAAATGCCGTCACCGTCGGTGTCCAAGAGGCAGTCTCCATTGCAGTCGTACTCCGGCACGGGGTAGGTGCAGCTGCCATCGCTTTGGGTGGCGTCCGCATCATAGTTGCAGGCCGTGGCATCCGTACAGCCCAAGCAGCTGGTGAATTCACAGCCCCCATCATTGATGGTCGCGGATGCATCATAGTTGCAGGCGGAAGCGTTGGTGCAACCCGTGCAACTCAAGTATTCGCATGAGCCATCGTTGAAGGTGGCATCGGCATCGAAGTTGCAGGCATTGATGTCAATGCAACCAAGTGTCTCCTGCTCGTCGCAGATGCCATTGTTGTTGCCGTCGTTGATGCAGTCTCCATTGCAGTCCAGCAAGGGCCCTGGTGCATAGTTGCAGGAGCCGTCACTGTAGATGGCACTCGCATCATAATTGCACGCAGTGGCATCCATGCAACCGAAGCAGGTCACATAGTCACAGGAGCCGTCGTTCTGAGTGGCCGAGGCGTCGTAGTTGCACGCACCGGAGTCTGTGCAACCGTAACAGCTCAACGTGTCACAGGATTGATCATCGAAAGTCGCGAGGGCGTCGTAGTTGCAAGCGAGGGGATTCGTGCAACCGCTCACCTCGACCTCATCACAGAGGCCATTGGCGTTGGTGTCGGTCAAACAGTCACCCATGCAGTCGACATAGTCCACACCGAAAATGTCCTCAGGGTAGAGACAGGTAACGGGGATCGTGGCTGTCGAATCGAAATTGCAGGCGAGCGCTTCCGTACATCCAGCGCAGGATGAGAACTCACAGTCGTTCACGGCATCGCCGAAGTTGCACGCGAAGGGCAATTCACATCCCACGGCTTCCACCATGGGTGCAGAACCTCCGTAGGTGCAACCATAGGTCAGGAAGTCAGCAACACCCACCTCATAGTTGTCGGCGGCAGGATCGCCACAGCAACCATAGAAGTCACAGGCACTGTCCACCTGGATGGTGGCCTCCGGATCATAGTTGCAGGCAAATGTGATCATGCAACCGGAGCATGAAGCAAACTCGCAAGTGCCATCGTTCACGTTGGCATTGATGTCGAAGTTGCAAGCCAGTGGATTCGTGCAACCATCGTACTGACAGGTGCCATCGCTGAAGTCCACCGTGGCGTCATAGTTGCTGGCCCCTGGGTCGAGACATCCGCCGAAGAGGCAGGAACCATCGTCAATCGTGGCTGTGGCGTCATAATTCACGGCACCGGCCTCCATGCAACCACGGCATGAGAAGAACTCACAGCTGCCGTCAGACAGCGTAGCAGTCGAATCATAGTTGCAAGCCAGGCTGTTCGTACATCCGGCGCAGGACAGCAGGTCACAGGAACCATCGTCGAAGTTGGCTCCCTGCGTGAAGTTGCAGGCCAACACATTCGTACAGCCGGCAAACAGACAGGATCCGTCGTTGAAGTCAGCATCCGCATCATAGTTCATGGCATTGCTGTTGGTACAACCGCCGTATTGGCAGCTGCCATCGTCAAGCAATGCGCCCGCGTCGAAGTTGCCTGCGGTGCTGTCGGTACAGCCGTAGCAGTCGAAGGTGCAGCTGCCATCATTCTCGGTCGCCGCGGCATCGTAGTTGCACGCACTGGGCAGGTTGCAACCGGCAACCTCATTCAAGTCACAGATGCCGTCATTGTCCCCGTCGGAGATGCAGGAACCATCACACTCGTATCCGTAAGGCGGGTATTCACATGATCCGTCATCGTCAGTAGCAGACTCGGCATAGTTGCACGCCGTATCGTCGGTACAACCCGGAACTTCATCCTCGTCACACACGCCATCACCATCGCTGTCGTTGAGGCAAGCGCCATCACAATCGAAATGGACAGCCCCGTAGATGTCCTCGGGATACAGGCAGTTGTCATTGTCGGTGTAGGCCGTGGAAGGATCGTAGTTGCACGCATTCTCCAACTGACAGCCGCACTGCGGCTCACCCCAGCGCAACGTCTGGAACTGCATGTTCGTGCCGTCTCCTTGCGGGAAGACCTGAACATAGAGCTGGCCACTGAACACGCCATCGGTCGTGAATTGTCCGAGCAGTACGCGCAGTCCATCGCCTGCGCTTCCATTGGAAGCGCCATTGAGGATGAACCATCCACCGCCATATTGTCCGGTCAGGTCGATGTCTCCACCGGCTTCGAAAGCACTGACCCAGGGCTCACCCTCCACGAGGGAGACTTCTCCTTCTCCGTCGGCCGGATTGGCAGCCGAATTCAAGCCAATGCTCACCCAGCTGTCATAGGCCAGGGCGGGGAACGCATCCACCACCAGGGCATTGATGCCGTGGGCGTTGGCCGATCCAAGCGCATCCTGATGGAACGCAGTGCTCGTGCGCACATAACTGGGGTTGCTGGAGTCGCCGGTCACTGAGCTGACGAAATCATCGGCATTTTCGAGGGTAATGAACACCTGGTAAGTGGTCATGCCATCGATTCCTCCCTCGATCGTATCGATTTCGAGGCCGAATGGACCCGCAGGTGGGAACACCCCATCACAGGAACAGTAGTCGCAGCTGCCGTCATCCGCTGTGGCGCCTATTTCAAAGTTGCAGGCAAGGGGATCGATGCAGCCGAGTACTTCGAGTACCGTGATTGTCTGAACGGCGGTGGCCGAGTTTCCGCAGGCATCCACCGCGGTGAAGGTGCGGATCAAGGTCGCATATTCATTGGCACTGGCGTCGAGATCATCCTCGTACAGAACCGTGGCGGCGCTGCAGTTGTCCGAAGCTTCGGCCAAGACCACTGGCACGTCATCATAGACGCTGTAGGTCACGTCGGCGGGGACATTCGTAAAGGTCGGCGCCACGGTGTCAATGATGGAAATGGTCTGAACGTAAGAGCTGGTGTTGCCGCAGGGATCCTGGGCGGTGAAGGTCCTCAGGATGGTGGAAGCACCATCGCATTCTCCCTCGACCACCTCGTCGGACTGGCTCGTGGAGACACTGCCGCAATCATCGGCGGCCACTACATCAGAGGTCGGCACAGCCGCATCGCAAGAAATCGTCGTATCCGCGGGAACCTCAACGAACGTCGGAGCGGCCGCATCGTTCACCATGATGACCTGGATCTTCACGGCTTCATTGCCGCAGGCATCCTCCACCCTCCAGGTCCGAGCAATGCCCTCGCCCACGCAGGGATTCTGATTGAACAAGTTGGCATCGCTGTAAGTGATGCTGAAGGTGTTGCAATCCGCGGCATCCGTGACATCCCCAGTATTGGCCGGAGAAAGGTCGTCGCCGCAGTTGACGGCAACATCCGCGGGTGCCGTGAAGGTGGGCGCTTGATCATCCTGAATCGTGATGGTCCATGTCGCCGTGGAGGAATTCCCGGCAACATCGGTGGCCGTGAACGTGCGCACGACGGTGCCATTGCATCCATCACCCGTGGTGGTCTCCTCCATGGAAATGCTCACCTCCGTGCAGGCATCGGTCGCCTGGGCTTCTCCGGTGGGCAGTGCATCGCTGCACGACACGGTCACATCGAGGGGAACCGAAGTAAAGGCCGGTGCTTCCGTATCCGTATGGGGACCGAAAGTGAGGGTTACCATGTCGCCCAGGCCATCGCCAATTCCATTCGGGAAAACCTGCACGACGAATTGTCCGCTCAGTTCTCCATCCGTGGTCAGCTGGGCCAAGAGGACTTTGTGATCATCACCTGCGAGGCCATTGCTGTTGTCGCTGGTCACATACCAGGCACCTCCGAAGAATCCGTCGATGGCGAAACTCTGGCCGCTTTCAAACTCGGTGCTCCAGCTCTCGGCTTCGGCCAATGAAATTGCGGCTTCTCCTGCGGCCACATCGGGAGCCTGATCGATTCCGATGGTCAACCAGCTGTCGAACTGCAAGGAGGGAAAGTCTCCGAACAGAATGGGGTTGATGCCATTGGGGAACAAACCACCCGAAGCATCCTGATAGAAGGAAGTCGTGGTGTTCACGAAGGTCGGAAGGTCGGAATCGCCGCTGATGGCGCTGACCACATCATCCGCATTGGGCGTGGTGATATAGAAACGGTACGTCTTCATTCCGGGAATGCCGTCATGGGAAACGATTTCCTGCTCGAGGCCATATCCGGCAAAGTTGCTGCCCAAAGCGGCACAGCAGAAATTACAGCTGCCGTCCTCCTGATCGGCGGAAGGCATGAAGTTGCAGGCGTTCGCGTCGGTACAACCGGGAACCGGGCATGCGTCACAGCTGTTCCAGCACACCGCAGGCAAGGTCGCATTTCCGGTCACATCGATGACGCGGTTCACGAACTCGGCAGGAGCCGTCGTGCAGGATTCCGAGCCGTCGAATTGCTCGTCGACCGTCCACCCGTTGATGGTGAACTTGTACTCCTGCAGTCCTTCGCCAATATTGACGGTCAGGCTCCAAACGTCATCTCCATCACTGTCGTCCATGGGATTGCAGGTGCCGCACCATCCATTGTAGGTGCCGTTCACGTAGACCACGTCCCCTTCGTCAAGGCCGTATTGGCCCATGTCTACCTGGAAGGTCACGGTGTACTGACAGGACCCGTCGTCAATCAGGGCCGTGCTGTCGTAATTGACCGCAGAGGAATCCATGCAACCCGGGAAGTCAACACATGCCTCACAGCTGTTCCAGCATACGGTGGCGAGGTCCTGGGGGCTGTTGACCACGAGGCTCCGGTTCGTGAAGCCATCGATTGTGCTCGTGCATGAAGTGCCCGGAGTCAAATCCTCCTGTTGGGACCAGCCATCGAGGGTGAACTTGTATTCAATGGTATCGGCGCTGATGTTGAGGGTCACCTCATAGACATCATCTCCTACTGCGGTCATCGGGTTGCAAGCGCCGCACCATCCATTGAAGGAGCCGTTGACGTTCACGGCGCCGAATGAGCCGCCGAAGTTGCCCATGTCAACACGGAACGTCACGGAATACTGGCAGGTACCGGCCACCGTCGCATCCGCATTGTAGTTGGAAGCGGTCGAGTCCATGCAACCTTCGATGTCCTCGGCACATACAGAGCAGCTGTTGTAGCATACCAATGGGAGGGTCAATGGGGCATCAATCAATTCGAAACCGCGATTGGCGAAGCCATCCGTCGGATTGTAGTCACAAGCGGAGCCTACACTGAGCTCCTCCTGGGCACTCCATCCGTTGATGGTGAACTTGTATTCCACCACCCCCGGAGGCAACGGCAGCGTCGCAGTCCAGATGCCATCGCCATCGGAGTCGTCGAGTGGATTGCAGTCACCGCACCAAGCGTTGAAGGTGCCATTGATGTAGGCCACATCTCCGGAAGCCATGCCTGACTGGCTCATGTCCACCTGGAAGGTGACGTTGTACATGCAGGAACCGTCATCCGTGGAAGCCGCTGCGCTGTAATTGGTCGCATCGTCATCCGTGCAACCGAGGTCGGCTGCGGCCTGCTCGTCGCAGGTCAGGCAGCTGCCATAGGTGTCATTGGTCGAAGAGCCTGAAGCCGTCAGACGGTTGGCATAGGTCGAGGCATCGGTCACGGCGGCGCAGGCCCCACCCGATTGTGCATCATCAATGAGGTTCTCCTGTCCGGCCCAGTTGTCGATCATGTACTTGTACTCGACGTCTCCAGCAGGGATACAGACCGAAACTGAATAGACTCCGTCCCCATCCTCGTCACTGAGGGTGTTGTAGGATTCGGCACCGCACCATCCACACCACGGACCGGTCACGTGCACAGTAGAGAAAGTCTCACCGCTGCAGGACATGTCCACATTGAATGTAGTGGGCGTGGTCAGGCAGTTGCCGTCGCAGTCGAAGTTGGCCTGTGCATAGGTGCAGGAGCCATCATCGCTCGTGGCGGAAGCATCGTAATTGCATGCGCTGCTGTCCATGCAGCCGGTTGCTCCGCAAGTGGTGGTAGCAAAACTGAAGGTGGTCTCGATCAACTGAGCTTGCTCTCCATTCGGAAAAATCTGCACGTACAACTGACCACTGATCTCCCCATCCGTGGTCAATTGAGCGAGCAGGACCTTCTGGTCTGCTCCCGAAACACCGTTTGCGCTGCTCGGCAGGATATACCAGCCCCCCCCGATGGGCGAGCCGATGTCCACATTCCCTCCGGCTCCGAAACCGATTTCCCACGAGGGGACGTTCGGATCGACCAGCACTGAAACGTCCGTTTCTCCAGCACTGAGAACGGGCTGTTCAGCAATGCCGATGGTCACCCAACTGTCGAATTCGGCGTTGGGGAACGGCCCGTAGTACAATGGATTGATGGACGCCGCAGTCGTTCCACCCAACGGATCCTGGTAAAAGGACGTCGTTGTGTTCAGGAACAACGGATTCGTCGCATCGCCAATGCAGGCTGATACGAAGTCATTTGTGTCCGGAGTGGACAAAAAGACGCGGTATGTTGTCATTCCACCCACCACATCAGTGGCGTAGGTTTCCACGGAAAGGTGGAAGCCTGCAGTGTCGCCAGCGAAGTCATAGCAGGCGTTTTGGGCGGATGCTGCACCAATGAAGGAGACCAGCAAACAAGCGAGGGAGTACAGTTGAAAGCGCATGTTCATGCAGTTAAGCTCCTCTAAATTACACAATTTCGTCGATGATATGCGCTATTCGTCGATATTTTTTTTCCTCTGGTCGACTACACGTCACCGAATACCCCGCCAACGTTGGCGCCCGGCATGACGCGCTAACTTTGCCACGCAATGTTCGAAAACCTCAGTGATCGCTTTGAAAAGGCATTCCAGCGCATTCGCGGGGAAGCCATCATCACGGAAGCCAATATCGGTGAAACGGCCAAGGAAATCAGGCGTGCACTGGTTGAAGCGGATGTCAATTACAGCGTAGCGAAAAGGTTTGCCAACCGCGTCAAGGACAGGGCTCTGGGCCAAGAAGTCCTGACTTCAGTCAAGCCGGGTCAACTGCTGGTCAAAATCACCCAGGAGGAACTGGCTGAATTCATGGGCAGCTCCCATACGGAGCTCAACATCAAAGGCAAGCCCGCCGTGATTCTGATGAGTGGCTTGCAGGGTTCAGGCAAAACCACCCACACGGCCAAAATCGCCCTTCACCTCAGGACGAAGATGGGCAAGCGTCCCCTCCTTGTAGCCTGCGATGTATACCGCCCTGCGGCCATCGACCAATTGGAGGTCATGGCGAAACGCGTCGGCGTCGATGTGTTCACCCAACGGGAGCAAAAGAACCCCGTGGAAATCGCCAAGGCAGCCCTGCGCCACGCGAGAAGCCATGGCAATGACGTGGTCATTGTCGACACCGCGGGCAGGCTTGCCGTGGATGAGGAGATGATGGCGGAAATCGCCCGCATCAAGGAGGCGGTCCAGCCTTCGGAAACCTTGTTCGTCGTGGATGCCATGACCGGACAGGACGCTGTGCGGACAGCCCAAGCATTCAACGAGCGCATTGCCTTCGACGGGGTGATCCTGACCAAGATGGACGGCGATACCCGGGGTGGTGCTGCCCTGTCCATCCGCGAGGAGACGGGCAAGCCGATCAAGTTCGTCGGAACCGGCGAAAAGCCAGAGGCGCTGGAACCATTCCACCCGGACAGGATGGCCCAGCGGATACTGGGAATGGGCGATGTGGTCACCCTCGTGGAGAAGGCCCAGGAACAATTCGACCAAGAAAGTGCGCTCAAGCTCCAGAAGAAAATCCGCAAGAACAGCTTCGATTTCGAAGACTTTCTTGAACAGGTGCAGCAGGTCAAGAAGATGGGCAATGTCAAGGACCTGCTTGCCATGGTTCCCGGAATGGGCAAGGCCCTTCGGGACGTGGACATTGACGACGATGCCTTCAAGCACATTGAAGCCATCATCCGCTCCATGACGCCGGAGGAGCGCAAACAACCGGACATGTTGAACGGCAGCCGCAAAGGCCGCATTGCCCATGGCAGTGGAACCAGTGTCCAGGAAGTCAACCAACTCCTCAAGCAGTTTGGCGAGATGAAGAAGATGATGAAGGCGATGAGCGGCAGTGGCAACCGCCGGGGGTTGGCCGGGATGATGTCCCGGAGCGGGATGCCCGGAGGCATGCGCATGCCTAGGTGATGGTCGGGATGACGGAAGCGACTGATCAAGCGCACATCCTCGATGGCAAAGCGCTGTCCGAGAAGATCAAACAGGAGATTGCTGCCGAAGTCTCGGATTGGGTGTCCCAGGGCAACAGGGCTCCGCACCTCGCGGCCGTGCTCGTGGGACAGGACGGCGCCAGCCGGACCTATGTGGACCACAAGGTGAAAAGCTGCGCCCGGGTGGGCTTTCAAAGCACGCTCATCGAGAAGCCGGATGACATTACGCAGGAGGAGCTCATCGCCATCGTTCACGGCCTGAATGAAGACCCGGGAATCGACGGGTTTATCGTCCAGCTCCCCCTCCCCGCCCACATTGACGATCAGGCCATCATCGAAGCGGTTGCGCCCCACAAGGATGTGGATGGCTTCCACCCTTCCAACATGGGCAACCTCGCACTGGGACTCCCGGGCTTCATTCCTGCCACTCCAGCGGGAATCATGACCTTGCTGGAGCGCCATGGCATCGAGACCGCAGGTCGCCATGCCGTGGTGATCGGCAGGTCGAGCATCGTCGGCACTCCGATGTCCCTCCTGCTCAGCCGCAGCGGCAATCCCGGCAATTGCACCGTGACGTTGTGTCACAGCCGCACGCGCGACCTCGCGGCCCATTGCAGGGAAGCCGACATCCTGGTCGCTGCCGTGGGCATTCCCGGCATGGTCAAGGCCGACATGGTCAAGGAAGGCGCTGTGGTCATCGACGTGGGCATCACCCGGGTCGAGGATGCCTCCGCCAAAAGGGGCTTTCGGCTCAAAGGGGATGTCGACACCGCATCGGTCGCGCCGAAATGCAGCTGGATTACGCCAGTTCCCGGTGGTGTAGGCCCCATGACCATCGTGAGTCTTCTGCGCAATACTTTGGTGGCCGCACGCCGTTCGGCGGGCGCACACTGACCATGACCCCGGACAAACTGGACGCATCCTGGATGAAACTGGCCCTGCGGGAGGCCGAACGGGGTCGACTCGGGGCTTCGCCCAACCCGCGTGTGGGTTGTGTCGTGGTGCACGGTGGGGAAGCCATCGCGACCGGTTGGCACGCAGCTGTCGGGGGCGATCATGCGGAAGTGGCCGCATTGAACACCTTGAGCCCGGACGACCCGAGGCTGGCCTCTTCGGTTGCTTATGTCACCCTTGAACCTTGCAGCCACCATGGGCGGACCCCTCCCTGTACCGAGAGGATTCTCGACTCCGGCATTCCAAGGGTGGTGATCGGCATGGAGGACCCCGATCCGAGGGTGTCCGGTTCGGGCATCGCCCGGCTGCGCCAGGCCGGCATCCAAGTGGATGTCATGGCGTCCCTTCCCGAAGGACGGTGGTTGAACCGGCGCTTCCTTTCCTCTCTCGAGCGGAACCGCCCGTGGGTGGTGCTGAAATGCGCCGTGAGCGCTGACGGATTTGCGGACCCTCCCCGGGTGGAAGGCCAAAGGGGCAGCCTGGCCATCACGGCCCCTGCGCTCCGGGGCCTGACCCATTTCTGGAGGGCCGAGGAGGAGGCCATCGTCGTCGGTGCAGGAACCGTCGTGGTCGATGATCCCCTGCTCAATGTCCGGGAAGCCTCCGGACGGGACCCCATGCCCATCGTCATCGACCCCTCAGGCCGGACTTCTCCGGAGGCTCGGGTCTGGTCCCACCCCAGGGCCACCGTCCTCGGGGGACCTGCCAACCTTCCGAACCACGTGACCCGCATCGCCGGGGCTGGATGCGATGCCGCCCCAGCGGTGTTGGAATTCCTGCAGGACGCCGGCTGCCGCAGTGCGCTCATCGAAGGCGGTCCTGCTACCCTCGAGGGATTCCTGGCCTCTGATTTGTGGGATGAATTCCGGTGGTGCCGGTCACCCCGCGCCGTGTCGGGCGGGATCGCAGCACCCGCAATGCCCACCTCCTTGTCCATGCTCCGTGGAGTACACCCGTTCGGAGAAGACACCGCGGAGTATTGGGTCCGCAGGAATTCCGCCGAATGGGCAACGTGTGCTCCGCCCCCCTCATTGTCCCTTCCTTTGCCCTCATGATCGCCCTAGGCCTTTGCATCTTCGTCCAGACCCTCATGTTCAGTTGCTTCAGGCTGTTCCCGAGGTTCAAAGTGCGTCTCGAGGACGCCATCGTCATCAATTACCTCGTGGCCGCCACCATGGCCATCGCCATGGCCGGCCCGGCACATGCCTGGTCCAGGCTTGGCGAACCCAGCACTTTTGCGGGAATGGCCATGGGGGTCATCTTCCTGTACATGTTCCGGAAAATCGGCGAGTGCACCCAGCAGTTGGGGCTCGGCGTGGTGGCCATCGCCACGAAGATGTCCATGGTGCTGCCCATGCTCGTCTTCATCCTGATGGATCCGGCCGACGGCTTTACATGGCACAAGGGGGCGGCCATCCTGCTGGCCTTTCCCGCGGTGTGGTATGCCAGCACACCATCCAAGGCAAAGGCCTCGGATGACCCATCCCCGGGAGGAGTCCCCTCCGCGCCTGTCGCCACATGGGTCCTGCCGGCCATCGTTTTTCTCGGATCCGGCCTGATCGACCTCGGTTTCGGATGGTTCTCCACCCCGGAACACATGACGAGCGATGAGGACCGACTGGCCTTTGCCTCGATTCCTTTTGTCATGGCCGCCATGATCGGGACGGGACGCTGGGCCTTGCTCCCTGGCTCCAAGCCTCAACTCGACCGCGCCACCATCACAGGGGGCGTCATCCTCGGCATCATCAATGTCGGCTCCCTGTTCTTCCTGCTCTCGGCCTACCATTACATGCCCCTCTCCCGTTCAGCCATCGTTCCCATGAACAACCTCGGGGTCGTCCTGGCGACTTCCTTGGCGGGCATGATTTTCTTCTCGGAACGTCCGAGCCTGCGTAACCTGTTGGGCTGGTTTCTCGCCACCACGGCACTCCTGCTCCTGCTGCAGTCGGATTGAGCCCTCCTCCATTCCTCTTACCCATGCTGACCGTCAAATTCCTCCCCTGGTGCCTGCCCCTCGTCTTGATGGGGGCCTGTTCCCCTGAAATGGTCGACCAGGATGAGCACCCTTTGGTCACCCCTACGGTCGCTCCCCCCGCAGAGGAGGGTTCCGGAGAGAACGAGGAGGGAAATTCAACCTCAGCGCCCGACACGGTCCGTTACCTCGCATTGGGGGACAGCTACACCATCGGCGAGAGTGTGCCCTCGGAAGGTGATTGGCCAAACCAACTCGTGGACTCCCTCGTCCTCAGGTTGCCGGACACCTATTTCGCTCCGGCACAGATCATCGCCACCACAGGGTGGACCACGGCCAACCTCGACAACGCCATGGATGCCCAACAGATCGACACCGCACAATTCGACCTCGTGTCCCTGCTGATCGGGGTGAACAATCAATATCAAGGCCTGTCCCTGGAGGCCTATGAAATCGAGTTCGCCGCGTTGCTCGAGCGGGCCGTGGGACTCGCAGGGGGACAAGCTGACCGCGTGTTCGTGGTGAGCATTCCGGATTACGGTTATACGCCCTTCGGCCAGGGCAACCAATCCACCATTTCACAGGATCTGGCCCAGTTCAATGCAGCCTGCATGTCTCTGACGCTGGAGGCGGGCATTGCCCATTACAACATCACGCCCATCTCCCAGCAATGGCCGGCTTCGGAAGGCTGGGTGGCTCCGGATGGCCTGCACCCCAGTGCGGTGCAGTATTCGGCTTGGGTGGCCTCCTTCGTCGAGGACGTAGAGGATCAATTGCTGGATTAAGGCCCGATCAGAACCTCTCCCGTACCCCCCTCCAAGAAGAGGACCACCTGTTCCGCGGCTTCCGCCTCGAGGTAGGTATTCCCGGTGCCGGCCACCTCCAGAAAGAGGTATTGCACCGCATTGAGTTGGGCGTCACCCAGGCCGGCGTGATGGAACAGGACCTGGGCTGCCTCCAAGCCGCTTCCATCGAAATCGCCAAAGCCGGACCTGAAACTGCGCAACCTTGCAGCCCGTCCGGAAACACTCACATCCCCGATGCCGTTGGGCATTCTCACCTGGAGGGTGTCCCCGTCAAACAGCAGGCGCGCATCGGCCGACATTTCATCGCCGAATACCCGGAGGTCTCCGCCGTGCAAGGTGTCCCCCATCGCAAAGCTGCCCTGGCCCTCCAAATGCCACTCTCGACAGTCCAGCCCCTCGAGGACGACGGAAGGCACGGCATCAAGCGGCCTCACCCAGCGGCAGGTGTTGCGGTCCGAGAGCATGAGCTCCCCATCGAGGACTTCGGCCGTCAAGCCCTGCATCATGCCGGATCCCGCCTTCCAAGAAAGCCGCTGTTCGGCTGTGCCATCCGAGGGAATCCAAGTGACATCGATGCGGTCAGTGACCGTCACCCTGTCAATTTCCTCGGACAGGATGAGCACCAGGGAATCCGCATCACCCAAACCGGTCCAACAACCTGCCCCCTCCCGGTTGCAGGCCGTCAGCAGCAACAAAGCCGCAATACCGGCCACGTGACGTCCCACTGCCTCAATCATGCATCGGTTTGTCCCAGGGCCTCTTTCGCGGCGTCCCAATACCGGTCCATTTCCTGAAGGGGCATGCTGGCCAGATCCTCGCCTGCAATGGCGATGCGCCGCTCCATTTCCTCAAAGCGGGCCTTGAACCGGCGGTTGGTGCGCTCCAGGGCCTCATCGGGATTCACGTCCAGGAATCGCGCGTAATTGATCAATGCGAACAGGACATCCCCGAACTCATCGGCCACGCGGTCCGATTGGTTGTCGATTTCGGTGCGCAACTCGCCCAACTCCTCCTGGACTTTCTCCCAGACCTGTCCAGCATGGTCCCAATCGAACCCGACCCCGCGCACTTTTTCCTGGATGCGCTGCGCCTTCACCATGGAGGGGAGGCTCCGTGGCACCCCGTCGAGCACCCCTTTAGGTCCGGATTGACCCCCCCCTTTTTCCTTGAGTTTGATCTTCTCCCAGTTGGCTTTGACCTGATCCTCGGTGGCCGCTTCCACGTCCCCGTATATGTGGGGATGGCGGTGGACCAACTTGTCACAGATGCCGTGGAGCACATCGGCCGCATCGAACCGGCCAGCCTCCGAACCCAACCTGCTGTAGAACACCATGTGGAGCATGAGGTCACCGACCTCCTTGCCCACCTCGTCCAGGTCGTTATCCAGGATGGCATCCGCCAATTCGTAGGTTTCCTCAATGGTCAGGTGCCGCAGGGATTCAAACGTCTGCTTGCGGTCCCAAGGACAGCGTTCGCGCAGGTCATCCATGATGTCCAGCAGCCGACCGAAGGCCGCGAGCTTCTCTTCACGGGAATGTTTTCCCGTCTCCGTAGGCAGGTGCGGTCTTTCGATGGCGTCTTGATGCGGCATGGGTCCAAAATTAAGCGGCACCTTTGGGCTGTGTCCGCTTTGCGCCAACACTTTCGGTTGATCTTGATTCCCGGCCTCCTCCTGGTCAGTATGGGCTTGTGCAATCCCCTGTTCGGCCAGGAATCGCCCCAAAGCGAACATCCCTCGCTGTGGTGCTTCGGTGCCGGAGGCGGGTTCCTCGCTCCGCACCGCACCGCGATGCGGGCCCTTGTCAACGGCCATGCCGAGCGCCTGGACATCACATGGTCGCGAAAGGCCCAAGGCACATGGTCTCATTTCCGGCACGATCCGAGGTGGGGACTCTCCTTGCATTGGATCTCCACCGGTGCAGACCTGCACGTCGGTCAGCAGATCGCCGCGTTGGCCTTTGCCGATCTGCGGCTGTCGGGCCGATGGCACATCCGGATCGGCGGCGGCTTGGGATGGACGGAGCTGCCCTGGAGCGCAAGCGATGCCGATGGCAGGGAACGCATCGTCATCGGCTCACCCTTGAACGGTGCTGCCCAGCTTGGGGTGCACTGGTTGCCCGCTTTGGCGAGCCACAGAATTCAGGATAGAATCGGCTTCCACCTGAGGTTGGACCACCAAAGCAACGCTTCGTTCACGCAGCCCAACCTGGGCACCAACGTCTTCACCCTTGGGGTGTCTTCCCTCCTGCTCCGCACAAGGAAAGCACGACGCGAGGAAGATGTCCCAGTGGCCATTGACGTCCTGCCGCCGCCCATCGGTGGGCACTTGCTGCATGTGGGGGTAGGTCGCCGCCAACCTTCTCCCCTCGCGGATCGGGAAAATGTACTTGAGGTGGGGGCGGATCACCGGTTTGGAGGTCGGTCGAGGGTGGGCTTCATCACCGGGGCCCTGGCCCTGTTTCGGCCTTCGGCCTTCGGTGCCTCCTTCCACGGTGGATTCCAGCTCCGGTTCACACGGATACAGCTCGATTTCATGCACGGCCGCTATCTCAAGCGCTGGCAACCCGAGGAACCGCACTATAACAGGGTCGTGTTCAGGGTTCAATTGATGGACGGATGGTGGTCGGGAATCATCCTGCACACGCATGGCTTCCGGGCGCATCATCCCAGCGTGGGATTGGCTTGGCAGCCCGGTCAAGCAGCCCCATCTCGCCCTGCAAATTGAGGGCATGGGGCATGGGGTCAGCCGCAGCTCGCGCCGAAGAGTGACAGAATCTCGAGCAGGTCGTTCACGCCCGTCGTACCGTCTCCATCCACATCGGTGGGACACGGGTTGGCAACGGCATTCCACACGCAGGTTCCATCGTCGAACAGGGCGGCC
This sequence comes from uncultured Flavobacteriales bacterium, assembly GCA_938082505.1. Taxonomy (GTDB): domain Bacteria; phylum Bacteroidota; class Bacteroidia; order Flavobacteriales_D; family Sanyastnellaceae; genus UBA8752. Next base: position 18,856 of record CALLLH010000021.1, on the reverse strand, counting down.
GGATTGAAATTCGCAGCGTCCGGGTACTTGCATCCACCGCAGGATACAATGTCACAGGAGCCATCGTCCAGGTTGGCTGCCGGGCTATAGTTGCACGCCCAAGCATACATGCAGCCTGGAATGTCACCCAGATAGAACAGGCCCATCTGGTCGAGGTACGATCCGGCCAACCAGTTGGGACCATCCGGAGAGAATGCTCCGGTGTAGTCCACAGGATCGAAGAAGGTGCCGACGGGCTGGTGCTCCGCTGGAATCGAGTCGGCCACCGAAGGAATCGGATCAATGCCTGAAGTGATGAAGCCGGCCAATGCTTCGAACGTATCGTCAATTCCCAGGTCCGCCCCCACGTTGTTGTTGGCCACGAAATGATTCTGGATCTGCATGTTGCCATTCCACACCGGGCCCTCATACAGGATCATCGTGTCCAGGGCGAGGCTGTCTCCCACATTCCAGAATCGATTGTTGTGGATTTCGAGTTCACCGAAGAGAAAGAGCTCGTAAGCATCGCAAGGATCATTGTCCTCGAAGTCGATGCCGAAATCCCAATGCTGGAAAATGCCGTTGTACAGCCTTCCACCGCCGCCATTGTGCCAGCGCACGGCGGTCGCCTGATCGTGGCCGATGCTCGTGAAGTTGGCGATCTGGGGATTGGTGTAGGGCAGGAAACTCAAGGTCACATCCTGAAATTCGAAATCGTCCCCCTCCAGGTCGAACCCATGCTCTCCCGATTTGGCCGGTTGGTCCAGCAATGAGAAAAAGAACTGCATGTCCCCAACCCACCCCTGGTCGTACTCCAGGTTGTCTTCGGTACTGAATGCCACCGCGACGTATTTGAGGTTGACGGCGCCCCCCATGATCTGGAGGCCATCGTCCAATGTGGACACGATTTCGATGTGCTCGACAATGGTACCGGATCCCACGCCATTCAGACTCAGGCCATTCGTCTCGTCGCCATTGATGACGTTCTGGAAATTGACCGGGGGATTGGGCATCTCGCTTCCACCATGGCGAATGGAGATGTGACGGAGGGTGCCGCTTGATTCCGCATTGTCCAGCCCGCCGTAGAGATCCCGGCCCTCGCCTGAGGAATCGGCAATGCCCTCGGCCCAATCGTCACCGAATCCCGCACTGGAAGGATAATATGTGTTCAGTATGCCGTTGCCATTGATGATCACACCTCCCCAGAGCCCTTGCGTGTTGTACGGTGTTGAGCCGTTGAGCGGATCGCCCTCGTAGGTGAAGATGATGGGGCAGTCCGCTGTTCCGTCGGCCAGAATCTGGGCGTCACGTGCAACGATGAGGCAACTCGCCGATGCACCTTGCCCCTCCTTTGCCTGTATGACGGTGCCGGGCTCGATGGTCAGGACATCCCCGGCATTGACATAGACGAAACCATCCAGCAAGTAGATGTTGTCGCACGAGAGTGTTTGGGTTCCCGTGCCGGAACCCGCATTGTCCGTCAGGGTAATGATGCTCCGCTGCTCCAAGGGCAGGCATCCACAGTCCTGTGCATGCGCCATCCCGGAAAATCCTAACGCGGCGGAAAGCAACGGAATGGCCCTGAGCAAACTTTTCAATACCATGTGAAGGAATCTGGAACCTTAAAGATACAAAGCCTTCGACGAATACAACTATTATTCTATCGAATCATTTGTTTCATCCCACTAAAAGCACATATATACCACTGTTTCGGGAATTCATGACCCCTTAACTTTGACGCATGTTCAACTCGACTGTCTTTCTCGCCATCGGCCTCCTCGCCCTCGGCGTTGCTGGTATCGCCATAAAGATCCTCGTCAAGAAGGACGGCGAATTCAGCGGGACCTGTTCCAGCAACAATCCGTTCCTGAACAGTGAGGATGGTTCCTGCTCCATCTGTGGGGCCAGCCGGGGTGACCGCTGCAAGCAGGAAGAACTTCCTGAGGGCGCCTGAATTCAGGGCCGTTGGGACACGGCGTCGAATCCCGGAGAGGTCCAGACGTCATAGCCGCCCTCCCCATCATCGGACATCAGCAGCACATCCAGCTGAAGTTCAGGGTACAACGACAGGAAGCCCCGGGTCTGGTCGGCACCAATGACCATGAATGCCGTCGCCAGGGCATCCGCATAGGCCGCTGTGGGTGCCATCACCGTGGCACTCAACAGTCCGTTGGCCGCTGGCCATCCCGTTCCCGGATCGATGGTGTGGCTGATTTTTCGGCCGTCCACCTCATGGAATTTGCGGTAGCTCCCACTGGTGCAGATCGCCCTGTCCCGGACCTCCACCACAAGCTCGAATGAGCGGTCCGCCTGATCGCTGCCCTCCACAGGGCGATCGACGGCAATCCGCCAGGGTTCTCCGAACGCATTGTTTCCCCTGCAGGAAACCTCTCCCCCAAGCTCGACCATCGCATTCTCCATCCCCCGCTCCCGCAGGGCCTCCATCAGCAAGTCCACGGTATACCCCTGGGCCACCGCATTGAAGTCAAGCGCAGCGCGGCCATCCCCCTTGCGCACCCATGTGGCCTTGTAATGTCCGTTTTCCTCCTCCTCGTTCATGTCGAAGCGGTCGGGCACCATGCCGACGAAAGCCATCACGCTGTCTACGGCATTTCCATCCACATTTCCCATCTCGGAAAGGCCGAATCCCCACAGCTCGACAAGGGGCTTCACGGTCGGATCGAAGGCACCTCGGGTCAGCCCGTGCAGCTCTTCGGAAAGGGCCCACAAGGGTCCGATGATCTGCGTCGAGTCCACGAAGCCAAACAGGGAATCCGATCGCCCCCAGTCATTGATGGCGTTGATCCGGCTATCCGGACGCCACAGGTTGACCTCGCGGTCCACCATCTCGAGTACATTCTCGAACACGGCATCGTCCAACCGGGCGTCAGCTTCTGCCACATACTTGATGGAGTAGGTCGTCCCCTGCGCTTCTCCCCGATGCTCCTGGAGTCCCGCGGTCGTTTCGGCATCGGGACCTCCACCGCAGCCGAAAGACAGCCCGACGGCCACAAACGGGACCGCCAGCACATGGCTGGCGGTTTTCCCTGAATGTTGCAAACGGAACATCATCCTCCGAAATCGTCGAAGGCCACGTTCTCCGGCGGCACACCCCAGTCGTCGCACATCTTGAGCACGGCCTGGTTCATGAGCGGCGGACCACAGAAATAGAATTCGATGTCCTCCGGGGCCTCGTGCGGCTTGAGGTGATGCTCGATGACGGCATTGTGCACGAACCCGAGGAATCCGTCACCGTCATCGTCGATGCTCTTCTTCTCGTTCCAATTGTCCTCCTCCGTGGGATCGCTGAGCACCACGTGGAAACTGAAGTTGGGAAACTCCTGTTCAATCTTCCGGAAATCGTCGAGGTAGAACAACTCCCGTCGGGAACGCCCGCCGTAATAGAACGTCACCTTCCGGCCGGTCTTCACCGTGTGGAACAGGTGGAACAAATGGCTGCGCATCGGCGCCATGCCCGCTCCACCGCCGATGTAGACCATCTCGGCATCGGTCTCCTTGATGAAGAACTCGCCGTAGGGGCCACTGATGGTGCACTTGTCGCCCGGCTTGCATCCGAAGACAAAGCTCGAACAGATGCCCGGATTGACGTTCATCCAGGCGTTGCGGGCCCGATCCCACGGCGGGGTGGCGATCCGGATGTTGAGCATCACGATGTTGCCCTCCGCCGGGTGGTTCGCCATGGAGTAAGCGCGGACGATGGGCTCGTCGTTGACCATCTTGAGGTCCCACAAGCCGAACTTGTCCCACTCACTCTGGAAGGTGTTCGGGTCCTTGTGGTGCTCAGGGTGCGCGGTGATGTCGATGTCCTTGTATTCGACGACCGTGGTGGGCACATCCACCTGGATGTATCCTCCGGCCTCGAAGTCCAGCGATTCACCGTCGGGCAGGCGCACGACAAACTCTTTGATGAAGGAGGCGACGTTGTAGTTGGAAACGACCTCGCACTCCCATTTCTTGATGCCGAAGACTTCCTCGGGGACTTGGATTTCCATGTCCTCCTTGACCTTCACCTGGCAACCCAATCGCCAGTGGTCTGCAATTTCCTTGCGCGAAAAGTGGGGCTCCTCCGTCGGAAGGATTGTCCCTCCACCAGCCGGCACCTGACAACGGCACTGCACACAGGTGCCGCCACCGCCGCAGGCAGAAGGCAGGAAGACTCCCGCGTTGCCCAGCGTGGTCAGCAGCGTGCTGCCGCCGTCAACCTCGAGCGTCCGCTCGCCATTGATGACCAGGGTGAGCTTGCCGCTCGGCGACAGCCGTGACTTCGCGAACAGAAGCAGGCTGACCAGCAATAGGATGACAGCCAGGAAGAACGCGATGGTGAGAAGAATTGTGGTGGTCATGTCTTCTACGCTCAGATTTCAATGCCCATGAAGGCCATGAAGGCCATGCCCATGAGGCCGGTCAGAATGAAGGTGATGCCCAATCCCTTGAGCGGATCCGGGATGTTGCTGTAGCGGATCTTCTCGCGGATGGCGGCGATGGCCACGATGGCCAGCAACCAGCCCACGCCGGAACCGAGCCCGAATACCGTGGCCTCACCGATGCTCGGGTACTGGCGTTCCTGCATGAACAGGGCACCCCCGAGGATGGAGCAGTTCACCGCGATGAGCGGAAGGAAAATACCGAGGGCGCCATACAGGGCAGGCGCGAACTTCTCGACGATCATCTCCACGAGCTGTACCATGGACGCGATGACCGCGATGAACATGATGAAGCTGAGGAAGCTGAGGTCTACGGTGGCGTATTCCGGGCTGAGCCAGGTCAGGGCGCCCTCCTTGAGGACGAAGTTCTCGAGGAGGTAGTTGATCGGCACGGTGATGCCGAGTACGAAAATGACGGCGAATCCAAGGCCGACGGCCGTCTTCACCGTCTTGGAGACGGCGAGGTACGAACACATGCCCAGGAAGTAGGCGAAGATCATGTTCTCGACGAAGATCCCCTTGACGAAAATGCTGAGGTATTCCATGGTCAGTTCTTTGATCAGTTCTCCTCGATGAGGCTGCGGTTGCGGGCGCGTTGGATCCAGATGATCACACCGACGGTCACGAGGGCCATCGGAGGCAGGATCATCAGGTTGTTGTTCTCGTAGAAGCCGCCATTGGCGTAGAACCAGCTATCAGGCAGGAACTTCACCTGTCCCATACCCGGGAAGCTGATGGCGCCGCTGCCGAACACCTCACGCACGAGGGCCACGGCCAACAGGATCCAGGCGTACCCCATGGCGTTGCCCACCGCGTCGAGCATGGCTGGCCCGGGCTTATTGCCGAGGGCGAACGCCTCGAGGCGGCCCATGATGATGCAGTTGGTGATGATGAGGCCGACGAAGACGGACAGCTTCTCGGAGATGTCCGGGCTGTAAGCCTTGAGCACCTCGTCCACGATAATCACGAGGGAGGCGATCACGACGAGCTGGACGATGATGCGGATGCGGTCCGGAATGATGTTCCGCATGAGGGAGACGATGACGTTGCCGCCGATCATCACGAAGAGCACGGCGAGGGACATGATGACGGCCTGCTGCACCTGCACCGTGATGGCGAGGGCGGAACAGATGCCGAGCACCTGCACCGTGATGGGATTGCTGTCGTCGAGCGGATCGGTCAGGAGCTTGCGGTTCTTCTTCGAGAACAGCGACTCCTTCTTCTCGACTGCGGTGGTCGTTTCGGTGCTCATCACTTCTGTGCTTTCGGAGCGGATTGGAAAAACTTGAGGTAGATGCCCATGGTCCGGTCGACCATCTCACCCACCCCCTTGGAGGTGATCGTACCTCCGGTGATGCCGTCCACACTGTACTCGGTGGTCGGCGCACCGCCCTTCACCACGGCGAAGTGGGGAGCGACCTTGCTGATCTTCTTGCCCTTGAACGGTGTTTGGAAGAATCCTTCCTTGATTTCGGCGCCGAGTCCCGGTGTTTCCGTCTTGTGGTCGAACACAGCACCATGGATGGTCTCCATGTCGGACTCGAGGGCGACATAGCCCCAGATCGGGCCCCATAGTCCCTTGCCGACGACCGGGACCACGTAGAGGTCCTGCCCATCCTTCCGGCAGGCGAACAGCGGGAAATCGAGTTCACTGGCCGGGGCCTTGCTGCGGAAATCCTTCTGCACATCGATGTTGAAGGGGTCACCCGCATTCGTCGGGTCCACTTCGCCACTCATGGTGTTGACCTGACGGCCTTCGCTGTCGATGGAGATGCGCTCGGTGACATACTCGGCGAAGACGGACTCGACCGCCCCGCGTTCGCTCGGCACGCCGATGGCGCCGAGGATGTTCATCATCTTCTTCTCGGCCTCGTTGGCCTTCTGCAGTGGCTTGAGCGACAAGCTCAATGACGCCAGGATGGCCCCCACCAACACCACCATGACGATGGCGAAGAGGAAGGTGTATCCGTTGGAGTTCTTGTTGAATGCCATGGTTCAGCTTTCGGATTGGGTCAGGCAACAGCGGCGGTGAGTCGCTTCTCTCGGCGACGGACGTTGGCTTCGATGACGTAGTGATCGATGGTGGGTGCCATGACGTTCATGAACAGGATGGCCATCATGACGCCCTCCGGGTAGGCTGGGTTGAAGACGCGGATCATGATGGAGAAGAAGCCGCCGAGGAATCCGTAGATCCACTTGCCCGTGTTCGTCTGGGCTGCGCTCACCGGGTCGGTGGCCATGAAGACCGCACCGAACATGAAGCCGCCCATCACGATCTGGTGGACCGGTCCGATGGTCATGTAGGCATTGAGCCCCAGCTGGTTGAAGATGACGCCCATGACGAGGCCACCGACGATGAAGCTGGAGATGATGCGCCAGCTGCCGATGCCCGTCCAGATGAGGATGGCCGCACCGATCAGGGCAGCGAGGGCGCTGGTCTCGGCCACCGAGCCGGGGATGGTGCCGATGAAGCAGTTCATGAGGGAGAACAGGCCGCCGTCGGCGAACATGGCCATGACCCCGTTGGAGACCTCACCTTGCACCGGCTGACCCACCGTGTTGGCAAGGTGACCGAGGGCCGTAGCGCCGGTGTATCCATCGGCCAGGACGCCGCCGGCCTTGGAGGCCATGACATCGTGAATCCAGATTTCTCCGGACATCTGCTTCGGATAGGCGAAAAACAGGAACGCCCGCGCCGTGAGCGCCACATTCAGGATGTTCATGCCTGTACCCCCGAAGACTTCCTTGGCGATGAGCACCGCGAATGCCGTGGCCACAGCGACCATCCAAAGGGGTACATCGACCGGCATGATGAGCGGGATGAGCATGCCACTCACGAGGAAGCCCTCATTGATGGCGTGTCCGTTCATGCCTGCGATGACGAATTCAATGCCGAGACCGGTGGCGTAGCTGACCACAATCAGCGGGACCACCTTGATGGCGCCGACGATGAGCTTGTCGAACAGCATGGCGTTCCAGGGATCGGCCGCAGTGATGTCCCCCAGGCTCAGGTAGTACTGGTGGCCGATGTTCCAGGTCCCGAACAGCAGTGCGGGCACCATGGCCAGGATGACCAGGAACATGGTCCGCTTCAGGTCGATGCCGTCGCGAACATGCACCCCCTTGGCTGTGGTGTGGCCGGGGGTGAAGAGGAACGTCTCCAGGGCGTCAAAGACAACCCAGAAGCGCTTCAACTTGCCCTCTCCGGTGAAGTTGGGCTTGACGCGCTCCTCGACGAGTTTGTGCAGTGCCTTCATGGTATTCTTCTTTCTCTCGGTTGCTGGTTCAGGCGAATTCCTCGATCATCTGATTGAGTCCATTGCGGACAATATCCTGGACGGCGATCTTGGAGGTGCACACGTATTCACACAAAGCAAAATCCTCGGGTGCCACTTCATATATGCCCAACTTCTCCATCCGGTCGATGTCTCCGACCATGATGGACTTGATCAATTGGACAGGATAGATATCGAATGGGAAAACGGCATCGTACTGACCGCTGACCACGAAGGCACGCTCCTCACCATTGTTGTTGGTGTTCAAGTCGTACTCCTTCCCCTTGGGCATCAGCCATGTCGGGAAGGCGCGGGACGCGCTGAACTTGTCGAAGCCCGGACCGAGCCAACCCTTCGTCAGGAAGAACAAAGGCTCGTTTCCTTCGGGAATGCATGTGACCTGTTGGTCATGGAATCCAAGTCCGCCTTCCTCACCGCGCACGGTTCCCGTCAGCACATTGCCGGAAATGACGCGTGTCCCATCCGTGAGGACCCGGTCTTTGATGATGTGGGCGAGCGGCGTACCGATGTTCGTTTGCAAGAGCGCCGGCTGGGAACGGGAACCCGTCAAGGCGACCGTGCGCTGGCCGACATAGCGGCCCGACATCAGTCCATCACCGATGTTGGCGACATCCTGCATCCCGATTGTCCACACGACTTCTCCCTTGTTCAGCGGGCATACCTGGTGAATCTGGACCCCGACGTTGCCTGCCGGATGGGGACCGGAGAATGCGGTGATGTCCGCCTCGGTGACCTTATCGAAGGTCGTGTCCCCTGTCCTCACGCCGAGCTGCACCTTGCGGCCGCCGTCGAGCAGGGCATTGAGAAACGCCAAACCTGCACGGAACCCATCCATGCGTCCCTCCAGCACCATGGCCGCCGACGGGGCGAGCGGAGCCGTATCGAAACCACTGACGAAAATGTCACGCGGTGCGCTGTCAGGAGCGGGCATCACATCGAACGGCCGCTGCCGGAGCATGGGCCAGTACCCCCGCTCGAGCAATGCTGCGCGGACCGCGGCACCATCAGGATTGGTGGGGTCCAGGCTGGCGTGCTCCACAGCCCCACCTCCGTCGGGCAGGACGTCCACGCGCATGATGCGGCGCTTCTCACCGCGCACCGGTTCCTGAACCGTACCTGAAACGCCGCTGACGAATTTGATTTCAGGGTGTTTCTTGTCAGTGAAAATGACCTCTCCTGCCTTCACCTCGGTCCCTGCCTTGGCCGCCATGCGCGGCACGAGACAATGGAAGTCCGTGGGGTGAATGGAAAAGCGGTCTGCGGATGGAAGGACGTGGGGTGCACCTTGGACATGGCCCTTAAGGCGGATGTCCAAGCCCTTCCGGATCTTGACGGATGCAGGCATTTCGCGTGTACGTGCTGAATTTGCGCCGCAAATGTACTGCTCAGAGCACCATTGGACATGCGGTGGGGGCCTCGACTGACTTCCATTGTCCACAAGGGCAAGTGCAGAGGCACAGGAAGGGTACTTTTGAAGCGTGACGGCACCTCACCACTTCACCACCCTGTTGTTCGTCGCGTGCTGCGCGACATGGGGCGGTGCAGCCCTGGGGCAACAGGTTCCCGTGGCCTACACGGCTCCGCACATCGGCTCGGTGCGGCTGCACCCGGAAGGAGCTCCATTGGGCGGTCCTTTCCTTGACCTCAATGGAGACGCTCCCCTCCTGCTGAAGTTTGATGACCTCTCCGACGAATGGCCCGAGTACGCATTGCAACTCGTCCACTGCGCGGCGGACTGGAGTCGGGCTTCTGACCTGACCCAATGGGACTTCATCGATGGGTGGTCCCCGGCCAGACTCGACAATGCGGAGTCGAGTTTCGGCACGAGCATTCCCTTTACCCACGTCAACACCTCCATCCCCTCCGATGACCTGCGTCCCACACGCAGCGGCCATTATCTGCTTGTCGTCCACGAGGAAGGGGATCCTGAGAATGTGGTCCTCATCCGAAGATTCGTCGTCTATGAGCGGTTGGCGGATGTCGACATCACCCTCAAACGGCCCTTCGAGGCCGACCGGGTGCCCACGCATCAGCGGCTGGAAGTCGAGGTCACCCTGCCTCCGGGGCACCGCTGGTCGGTGCCCATGGTGGACATCCGCCTATCGGCATTGAGGAATGTGGATTGGACGCAGGAGGGCATCGACATCAAGGCTTCGGTGGTGAGGGGTGATGTCGTGCGCTTCGACCAGGATGCAAACCTGACCTTTCCAGGTTCGGACCGGTGGCGCTCTGCCGACCTCAAGAGTTTGGCCTACCTCGCTCCCGGCATTGACGCCATTCGAGAATCCCAAAGTGGCCAGGGTCCCCTGTGGAAGGTGCAGCTCGGCAAGGATGCCTCACGGCGCTTCCGATTGCAGACGAGCCGTCCCGACCTCAAGGGTGCGTTCACGGTCCACAACGACCGGTTCGACGATGTCGAATTGACCTCTGATTACCTCGAGGTGAATTTCCGACTGGAGCACAGGGATTTCGGGGATGTCCCCGAAGTCTTCGTGTTTGGAGGTCTCACCGGCTGGGCGCTCGACCCGGGATTCCTGATGGCGTATGATGTGGACCGTCAGGAGTACAACCTGACCCGCTTGATGAAGCAAGGCTGGTATGACTACCGCTATGTCACCATCGACGATGGCGTTTCCCACCACGCCTTCGAGGCGGACCACGCGACAACGCCCAATCAATACACGGTCTTCGTTCACGCACCAGGGCCGGACGGTGAGGACAGGATCATCGGCATGGAATCCGTACTGAACTCGAATTGAACGATTATTATTTAGCTTTTGTCTACGTTATGCATTAACTTGTAGGCATGCACCGGACAAGAGTATACCGCGCCACAACCGAGGGAATCAGGGTCCACGTGCGCAGCCGATTCGAGCCCGAATTCTCCAAGCCCCTGGAGCGCAGATACATCTTTTCCTACCGGGTCACCATCGAGAACAGAAGCCACCACGGCATCAAGGTGATGAAGCGGCAATGGCACATCGTGGATTCCATCGGCCACGTCCGCGACCTGGAAGGCACCGGGATCGTCGGTGTCCAACCTGAGATCCTGCCGGGACGGGTTTTCGAATACGACAGCGCTTGCGACCTGACCAGTCCTTTGGGCATCATGTCGGGCGTCTATAAGGTCAAATCCAACTTGCGTCCCAAGTCCGCCATGATCGAGGTGGAAATTCCGACCTTCCAGCTCGAAGTCCCCTGGGTGCTGAGTTGAACCGGTCTTGTTACCTTCGGGCATGCCGCCCAAGGCTGCCCACACGCTCTGCCTGCTGCTGTGCAACATGGCATTGACCCTTGCAATTCAGGCTCAAGCGACGGTGTTTGACTCCATTCGGGTTGCCCATCAACTTGCCGGCATGAGTGTGGTCACCCGATGCGGAGGTGCCATCTCAACCGACCATCATTCAGGCCTGCGCAACGTCTCCCGGAAGCTTCCCGTGAACGGTGAGACGACATTCAGGATCGCCTCCATCAGCAAGGCCATCGTGGCATTGGCGGGGGCCAAGCTCGCAGAACAGGGCACCGTAGACCTCGATACCCCCATCGGCAACTACCTTGAGGATCCTCCTTCCCATCCGGGCCATCCCGAAGTGGCATTGACCCTGCGTCACCTGTTCACCCACACCTCCGGCATCCGGGATGGTGAAGGCTACGCCGAGTTTCTGACAGCGACGTATGCAGGCATCCCCAATGTTCCCCCGCTTGCCTCGGTGCTCGCACAAGATGGGCCGTTCCATACCGCCGACATGTGGGGGCCAGCGCCGCCCGGTGGTTGGTTCCAATACGCCAACCTGAACTATGGCGTTGCGGCCACCGTCCTGGAGGCCGCATCCGGAATGCGTTTCGACCAGCTGATGAATGCCTTGCTGTTGGCCCCCTACGGAATCGACGGTGGCTTCCAGGTCCAGGACCTGGAAGACGTGGGCGACCTCGCCGTATTGTACCGCCAGGTCGATGGTGCCTGGGTGCCGCAGGCGGATGATTTCAATGGACAGATGCCCAACAGCGCCGATTGGTCAGGATACATGCCGGGGTTGAATGCGGTCGGCTTCGCACCGCAAGGCGGTCTGCGCATCAGCGCTCGGGACCTCACCCGCCTGGCTCACCTCTGGAGTACGGGCAGCGCCCCGGATGCCACGGGTGTGCCAATGACCTTCATCGCCCCCTCCACTCTGGCTGATTTCCATGCCATCCAGTGGACCATGGACACTGAAGCTCCGAACGGCGACAACCACTATGGCCTGTTCAACCAATGGTCGAGCGGATTGCACCTGGCCGCCAGTGGCTACGGTGAGGACATGGTCATCCCGGATGTTCCGGTGGCCCCTTTCATGGGCCACCCGGGTGAAGCGTACGGCCTGGTCAGCGATGCCTATGCGGCGCCTGGAGGCGGGTGGAATTTCGCCTTCATCACCAATGGAAAGTGGGATGGCTACGCCCCGGGGCCGTCCAGTGCATTCTACGCGGTGGAGCAGGACGTCTTCAGCGCGTTGCGGGAGGACTTGCTCCAATGCCTGGCCTCCAGCGTGCCCGCTGCGGGCCCGCTCGAACTTTCGGTGATCGGATGGCCCCGCGTCGGCGATACCCTCGTCCAACTCCGCTGCGCTGATCTGGCGGGACCTTTGGAATTTGAACTTTTCGATGCCGCTGGCCACACCATCGCCGCAGGAAAAGTGGACTCCGGGGAATCCGGCCTCCTCGCGCTGCAGGTGTCTCCATTGACCGGAGGCATGCTCTTCGGCCGTCTTTCAAGCCGGTCCAGCAATCGGGCTGGACGTTTCATCCTGCTTGTCACCGGTTGAAGGAACCCGTTGGCGGTACTTTCGTTGCATGAACACTGATTCCACATCCTCCCGGGTCATCTTCCTGACCGGAGCAAGCAGCGGCATTGGTGCCGCCACTGCTCGGATGCTCGTCGCCCATGGGCACCAGGTCTTCGCGACGGCCCGACGCAAGCAGATGTTGGACGCGGTTGCGGAGCAGGCCCATGCCGATTCTCAAGGGGGCGGCCGCATGGTCACCATGGAATTGGACGTCCTCGACCGCTCGGCTCAGGTGGCCGCCGTCCACCAATGCGTCCAGGAATTCGGAAAGCTCGACGTGGCCATCCCGAATGCGGGACTCGGTGTCTTCTCACCGCTTGACCAGGCCGATCTGGAAGATTGGATGACCATGGTTGATGTCAATGTGAAGGGGGTCCTCATCACGTTGCATGCTTGCCTCCCCCACCTCATGGCCAGCCAAGGCCTCGTGATCAACATCGGCTCGGTCGCCTCGCGCAACGTCTTTCCGAACAGCGGCGTCTACTGCGCCACCAAGCACGCAGTCCTCGCCCTCGGGGAAGCCATTCGCCAGGACCTGAAGTCCAAGGTGGCCTCCACCACCATCTGTCCGGGTGCGGTCGACACCGCTTTCATCGAACAGACCCGCGACACGGCCTTGCTCGAACAGTACCGCCCGGGATTCCGTGAAGGCATGGCCCCAGAATTCGTGGCCCGACAGGTGCTGGCAGCCATCGAAGCCCGAGGAGAAGGCATCATCTCGGACATCACCATCCGGCCTGATTTCATGGGATGATGGATTCGCTCGCGCACGGTCCTATGAGGCTCGTATTCCTGTCCACGTCCGAAGGATGGGGCGGGCTGGAAATGAACCTGCTGCGGCACGCGCGTTGGATGGCCGGCGCGGGACACATCGTCCGGATCCTCTGTGTAGAAGACTCGCCTCTGCACGAGGCTTCGCTGGCCCACATCCATTCGGAGGAAGCACAGTCGGAGACAATCGATTGCCGCACGATACGCAGAGGCAGTCGGTACCTCGCGCTGGCCACTGCAATGCACCGCGCGACGCGCCTCATCCGTTACCGCGCGGATTGGCTCTGGATCAGGGACCCGCGCGACCTTGATACTTCCTCCATCGCGCGGCGCATCATCGGTCTGCTGGGCGGACGCACCCGCCTGGTCTTCCAACAGGGAATGCAGATTCCGAAGCCGAAACGGTCACTGTACCACCGCTGGCGCTATGGTGCGATCGACGCTTGGGTGGCCCCGCTCGAATGGCTCAAGACGCAGGTCTGCGGCAATACGCCCTTGAAACCCACCTTGGTCCATGTCGTACCGCTGGGCCTCGACGACCCTTGGTTCGCCCCCATTGTAGACCGCATCCAGCGGCAACGCATGGCCCGCCTTGAACTGGGCCTCTCACAGGAGTCCTTCGTGGTCACCCTCGTCGGACGGATCGACCGGAAGAAAGGGCAGGATGTGCTTGTCGCGGCCCTGCGGGACTTGCCCCCCGATGTCCACGCCCTGATTGTCGGCGACCCCACGTTGGATACATTCAGCGATTTTTTCGACGAGGTGCGGTCCTATGTTCGGGACCACGAACTCCAATGGCGCGTTCACTTCCGGCCCTACGCCAACTTTCCCAGAAATGCCTTCATCGCAGCAGACGTGGTCGCCGTGTGCTCCACGCAAGAGAGCGTAGGCTCGGTCACCCTCGAGGCCATGGCCGCAGGCTGTGCCATCATCGGCACGGATACAGGGGGGACGGCAGAGCTGCTGGGGGGCGGCCGGGGCTGGACTTTCCCCGCCGGCAACGCCCAAGCCTTGGCGGAAGCCCTCCTTACCCTCCGCAATCATCCCGATGCCATGCCACCGCGCATCGAAGCGGGACAGGATTACATCGCCCAGCACCAAAGGGAACAACTGCTGGAACGTTGGCATTCCATTTTGATGCCCAAGGAGGCGGGGTAGGCTAATTTTGCGGCGCCATGGCCGCATTGACCCAGGAAATCGCTCGGCGCAAGACCTTCGCCATCATCAGCCACCCGGACGCTGGCAAGACCACGTTGACGGAGAAATTCCTGCTGTTCGGGGGGGCCATACAGACGGCCGGTGCGGTGAAGTCCAACAAGATCACGAAGACAGCGGCGTCCGACTTCATGGACATCGAGCGCCAAAGGGGAATCTCCGTGGCCACCTCGGTGATGGCCTTCGAGTACAAGGACAGCCTGATCAACCTGCTCGACACGCCGGGCCACCGGGATTTCGCGGAGGACACCTACCGGACGTTGACCGCAGTGGACAGCGTCATCCTCGTGATCGACTGCGTCAAGGGGGTCGAGGCCCAGACCGAGCGCCTCATGGAAGTCTGCCGCATGCGCAACACCCCCGTCATCATCTTCATCAACAAGATGGACCTCGAGGGGCGCGATGGATTCGACCTGCTCGATGAACTGGAGGAGAAGCTGGACATCAAGGTGAAGCCATTGTCGTGGCCAATCAGCCAAGGCCACACTTTCCAGGGGGTGTACAATCTGTTCGACAGCACGCTCCGCCTGTTCCAATCGGACAAGCAACGCGTTACGGAAGACCTGCTCAACATCACGGGACTCGACGACCCTTCCATCGACGAACTCGTGGGCGATGAGCACGCCGCCCAACTGCGTGAGGATGTTGAAATGGTCGAAGGTGTCTACGATGTCTTCGATATGAAGGCCTACGCCCGCGGTGAGGTCGCTCCGGTCTTTTTCGGCTCGGCCGTCAACAATTTCGGTGTGCAGGAAATGCTGGACTCGTTCATTCGCATTGCGCCAACTCCGCGACCCCGGCAGACGACGCAGCGCGAGATCCTGCCCGAAGAAGACAAGTTCAGCGGTTTCATCTTCAAGATCCACGCCAACATCGACCCGCGGCACCGCGACCGCATCGCCTTCCTTCGCGTGTGCAGCGGCACGTTCAAGCGCGGTGAGTTCTACACCCACACGCGCCTCGGAAAGAAGCTGAAATTCTCCAACCCCGCCACTTTCATGGCCTCGGCCAAGGCGGTGGTGGACGAGGCCTACCCGGGCGATGTGGTCGGCCTGTACGATACGGGCCACTTCAAGATCGGCGACACCCTGACCGAGGGTGAAGACCTGCAATTCCAAGGGATTCCCAGTTTCTCACCGGAGATCTTCAAGGAGCTGCAAAACGACGACCCGATGAAGTCCAAGCAGCTCGAAAAGGGCATACAGCAGCTGACCGACGAGGGGGTCGCGCAACTGTTCATCATGAATCCGGGCAACCGGAAAGTGGTCGGCACGGTCGGCGAACTTCAATTCGAAGTCATCCAGTACCGACTCGAGCACGAGTACGGCGCCAAGGCAAGCTTCATTCCCAAGCGCTTCCACAAAGCCTGTTGGCTCACCGGTGACGAGGAGAAGATTGCGGAATTCAAGCGGCTCAAGGTGTCCGAAATGGCGGTGGACAAGGACGGCAATGATGTCTACCTCTCCCCTTCCAAGTTCCTGCTCGACATGGAACAGGGCAACTTCCCCGAGATCACTTTCCACACGACTTCGGAGTTCAAGACCGCCCAAGCGATGTGAATTTCCATGGTGGACCGGCCGGCCCTGCTAACTTTGGGCCCATGCCGATTCCATTTCGCCTGGCTGTTCCCGTGCTGATGCTGTTTGCAGGGGGACTCCAAGCCCAGACGGACACCGCTGCAGCTCCATTGGTTGTGCAGTTGACCGGTGTTGTCGTGGAAGGCGACTCATTGGGGCCCATTCCCTTTGCTACGGTCTACCGGACCCGCGACCAGCGCGGCACGATCACCGACGAGTACGGCTTTTTCGCCATTCCGGCCCGGGTGGGCGACACCATCCGCTTCAGCGCCATCGGCTTGAACGACGGGTTGCTGGTCGTTCCCGACTTGACGGGACAGGAGATGCCGGACCGCATGAGCGTCGTCCAGCCGCTGGGGGTCGATACGGTCCTGATGGACGAGGCGCGCATTTACCCTTGGCCCAGTCGTGAGCGTTTCAAGCAGGAATTCCTCGCCCTCCGTCTCGAAGCCGACGCCCGCGAACGGGCCCGACGCAATCTCGATTTCGACCCCATGGCACTGTATGACCGCATGGCAGAAATGGGAACGAGTCCGTCGGAGAATTTCCGCACCCTGCAGGCGCGTCAGGCTGAAATGGCGGGCTATCAGGGAGGGATGATGCCCGTCTCGCTGCTGAACCCACTTGCCTGGGGCCAGTTCATCAACGCCCTGCGCAACGGGGACTACCGCAAACGCTGACGCCGTGCAACATCCGCGGCGTCCTTCCGTTCACATGTCCGTGCGCTCCCTTGGCCTCTCCCTGTTGCTCAGCTTGACCCTGTGCATGTCCATCTCTGCCCAGTACTGGGTCCATGGTTGTGTACTGGATGAAGAAGGCTTCCTCATGGAGAACGTCACGGTCACAGCTTCCGGCGTGGAAACAGGGACCTCGGACCGTGATGGCCATTATGACATCCTGCTCCGGGACACGTCGACGTTTGCATTGACCTTCTCGGCCCCCGGATACCGGGATATGCTGATGACGGCCAGGCCATCCCTTCGAGGAACCCGTGTCAATGCCCAGATGCAGCCCGAAGTCCAGACCTACCGGGTCTACGGCCGGGTCACGGACGCTCAGGGCGTCCCCCTGCCCGGGGCCACCGTCCTGCCGATGGGCAGCCGCTCCGCGTCCGTCACGGACTCCGAGGGATTGTACGACCTGCCCCTCCGCGAACCAGGAGAGGTCACCATCCGCTTTTCTTTCATCGGCTACGACCCGGTCACCCGAAAGGTGATGCCGACCCCAGAGGGCACGCGGATCGACGTGATCCTGAAGGCGGGTGTCGCCCTGAACCAGGCCGAAGTGCAGGCCGATGAAACGCGGACTTCCCCCGTGCAACGGATCGATCCGCGCATCGCATCGCGGGTCCCCAGCGTCCGGGGCACCGTGGAGGACCTGCTCATCCAGGCCCCGGTCAACTTCACCAGTGAGCTGTCCAGCGCCTACAATGTGCGTGGAGGCAGCTTTGACGAGAACCTCGTGTATGTCAATGGCATCGAGGTCTACCGCCCCTTCCTCGTGCGGGCGGGCCAACAGGAGGGATTGTCCTTCCCGAACCCCGACATGATCCAGTCCATCCGCTTCTCTGCGGGCGGCTTCGAATCGAAGTACGGCGACCGGATGAGCTCGGTGCTCGACATCAACTACCGGCGGCCTCAGGGGTTTGCGGGACGGGCGCAGGTGAGCCTGCTCGGCGCACAGTTCCAGGCGGAGGACGTCTCGGAGGACAAGCGTTGGACGTACAACATGGGCCTGCGCTACCGCAACAACGGCTACGTGCTGGGCAGCCTCGACGAGAGCGGGGAATACCGCCCGGTCTACACCGACCTGCAGGGCTACGTGACCTACGACCCGGACGGCTACGGCCCGTGGGAACTGCAGGTCCTCGCCACAGTCGCCCAGAACAAGTACCAGTTCATTCCGCAGACGCGGGAGACCAATGTGGGCACCATCAACGAGGCGCTGCGCCTGACGGTATACTTCGACGGCCAGGAGGTCACCCAGTACCGCACGGGGTTTGCGGCGCTGGCCGCCGACCGGGTCACGCCCACCTCGCGGGTGCGCTTCATCGCCTCGGCATTCCGCACCGATGAGGAGGAGACGTTCGACATCCTGGGCGGCTACTACCTGAGCCAATTGGAGCGGGACCCCGGCTCGGATGCATTCGGAGAAGCGCTGGGCCTGCAAGGCGTCGGTTACTTTCTGAACCACGCCCGCAACAACCTCAAGGCGACGGTGCTCAACGGAAGCGTCCGCGGTTCATTCGTCTGGGACAAGGAGGCCCACATGACCGAATGGGGGGCACAGGTCCGCCACGAGATCATCGACGATACGCTGAATGAATGGGAGCTCGTGGACAGCGCGGGCTACATCGTCCCCCACCCCGCCGACGTCATCGGCTACACCGACCCGAACGACCGCCCCTTCCAGCAGATCCTGCTCCAGGACGTGGTCCGCACCGAGAACCGCACCGCATCCAGCCGCTTGATGGCATACGCCCAGGACACCTGGAAGGGCAATTGGACCGACGGCAGCGAGTGGGTGCTCCACGCCGGCGCCCGCCTGCACCACTGGACGTTCAACGGGCAGACCGTGGGCGGACCCCGCCTCCACGCCTCGTGGAAGCCCAAATGGGTGATGGGCACCGATTCGCTGGGCAACCGCCTCCTGCGCGACGTGGTGTTCAACCTCGCCGGCGGCTGGTATTGGCAACCCGCCTTCTACCGGGAGATGCGCGACCTCACCGGTCAGGTCAACCCCGAAATCCG
>CALLLH010000020.1 GCA_938082505.1 uncultured Flavobacteriales bacterium | reverse complement strand
CGACGACGGCCTTTGCGAGTTCACGAGCTGTGCCGGCTGCACCGACGCGACCGCCTGCAACTACGACGCTTCCGCTACGCTGGATAACGGCTCCTGCACCTACCCTGCCGCAGTCAATCTGGATTGTGCCGGCAACTGCCTGAACGATGCCGACCTCGACGGAATCTGCGACGAAGACGAGATCCTCGGATGCACCGATGACAAGGCCTGCAACTACGATTCCGCCGCCACAGATGACGATGGATCTTGCGAGGCCCTGAGCTGCACCGGGTGTACCGACGCGACTGCCTGCAACTACGACGCCTCCGCCACCATCGACGACGGCCTGTGCGAGTTCACGAGCTGCGCCGGTTGTACCGACGCGACCGCCTGCAATTACGACGCCTCCGCCACCATTGACGACGGCCTCTGTGAATTCACGAGCTGTGCTGGCTGCACCGACGCGACCGCTTGCAACTACGACGCTTCCGCCACCATTGACGACGGCCTGTGCGAGTTCACGAGCTGTGCCGGCTGCACCGATGCGACCGCCTGCAACTACGACGCCTCCGCTACCCTCGATGACGGGTCCTGCGCGGTCCTCGATGCCTGTGGTGTCTGCGGCGGAACCGGAGTGGATGTCGACGCCGATGGCATCTGCGACGATCTCGACAACTGCACCGATTTGACGGCTTGCAACTACGACGGTGATGTCAGCGCATTGAACTGCGTCTCCCTCTCACTCGAGGCGCATGTCGTCCACACTTCCGGCATCTTGACCGGACAGACCACCTACCGGCTCTACGCGGTCCTCCCCAATGCCACGGACTTCGTTTCGGCCATTACTGGAGAAGCAGACCACCCTCTCGTCATCTCGACCACCACGGCATTCCACCAGGATGCCAACGGCTCCGCGACGAGCAGCGGCATCAGCTCCGCCTTGCTCGAATTCATTCCTGAGCTCATCTATGACAGCTATGTGACCATTGGACACACCCCTGAAGAGGGAACCGCGGTGGCCAGCATTGCGACGGCCAGCAGTCCCAATCAGGACTGGATCGCGCCTTTCGAGGCGGGGGGCGACATTGTGATGAACGACGCCTTTGGTGGACTCTGGTCCATCCTGAACGATGGCAATCTCCAAGGCGTGGCCGGACCTGACCACAAGGTGCTCATCGCCCAGCTGACCACGGATGGCATCATCTCGGCCTCCCTCGAGGCCCAGGTATTCCCCGATCATGGATGCTGCGCCGGGGGCGGAGCCAATGGTCTGTTGGACCAGCGCTACTATGTGGACCTGAACACTTCCTGTGCGGGCAACGGGAACTGTGAATTCACGAGCTGCGCCGGGTGTACCGACGCGACGGCCTGCAACTACGACGCCTCCGCCACCATCGATGACGGGTCCTGCACCTTCCCTGCAGCGGCCAACCTCGACTGCAATGGCGACTGCCTCAACGACGCCGATTTGGATGGGGTATGCGACGAGGATGAAGTGCTCGGATGCACCGACAATGCCGCTTGCAACTACGATTCCAATGCCACCGACGATGATGGATCCTGCGAGTCGCTCAGCTGCGCTGGCTGCACCATTGAGGGCGCCTGCAACTATGATGCTTCCGCTACGCTCAACGACAACTCCTGCGAGTTCGTTTCCTGCGCCGGATGTACGAATGCCGCGGCCTGCAATTACGACGCCTCCGCCACCATCGAAGACGGGTCCTGTGAGTCGCTGAGCTGTGCCGGGTGTACCGACGCGACAGCCTGCAACTACGATGCCTCCGCCACGATCGATGACGGCCTGTGCGAGTTCACCAGCTGCGCCGGGTGTACCGATGCGACGGCCTGCAACTACGACGCCTCCGCCACCATCGAAGATGGGTCCTGCACCTTCCCCGCAGCGGCCAACCTGGACTGCAACGGCGACTGCCTCAACGACACTGACCTGGACGGGGTATGCGACGAGGATGAAGTGCTCGGATGCACCAACGCTGCCGCCTGCAACTTTGAGGGTGCCACGGACGAAGACGGGTCCTGCATTTTCGTGGGTGACGCCTGTGATGACGGCAATGCGTTGACACTCGGCGATGTTTACACCAACTGCGCTTTGCCCAACTTCGGGTGCCAGGGCATTGGTCCAGAGGTCATCTGGAAAGAGACCTTCGGCGACGAGCCCACCCTGAACTACGGTTATGACGGCTCGACCAATACAGCTGCGAACGAACCCGAATGGAGCATCACATTTGGTGGTACCACGGACTATTTCATGACCGTGTTGTCTGGGGACACCATCTTCGAGGGGGTTGACATGGACACCGAGTGTGTCTGGACCTCACGCCTGATCGACGTCAGTGGATATTCTGAATTGGAAGTCACCGCCGCCTTCGAGGAGAGCGGCCGAATGGAGGCCAGCGACTTCATCCGTTTCGAATACATCCTTGACGGGGTGACCACCGTTCTCGCCACGTACAGCGACGATTTCAATTCGGCCACATACCCCTTGA
The DNA here is from genome assembly GCA_938082505.1 of uncultured Flavobacteriales bacterium. Taxonomy (GTDB): domain Bacteria; phylum Bacteroidota; class Bacteroidia; order Flavobacteriales_D; family Sanyastnellaceae; genus UBA8752. Next base: position 64,959 of record CALLLH010000020.1, on the reverse strand, counting down.
CCGGCATTTCCGATGGTTCTACCCTGCAATTGCAGGTGGTCACACTGACCAATGCCAACGGTGAACGCATGGGCTTCGACGACCTCTATGTCTATGGCGTGCCGAATTGCTCCGACATCGATGGGGATGGCATCTGTGATGATGTGGATGCCTGCGCCGATCCCGCCGCCTGCAATTTCAGCGATCCTGCAGCAACGGGTTGCCTCTATGCGGATGCCTGCGGTGTGTGTGATGGCCCGGGCGAGATCTACACGTGCGGCTGCTTCGACATTCCGGTCGGTGATTGCGACTGCAATGGCAACCAAACCGATGCCCTCGGGGTATGTGGTGGCAACTGTTCAGCCGATGCGGACAACGATGGCATCTGCGACGATGTCGACGACTGCGTCGGTTCCTTGGACAATTGCGGGGTGTGCAACGGTCCTGGCGACATCTTCGAGTGCGGATGTACCGACATTCCAGCCGGCGACTGCGACTGCAACGGCAATCAACTGGATGCCCTGGGTGTCTGTGGCGGCACCTGCGCGGCGGATGCCGACAGCGATGGCATCTGCGATGACGTGGATGATTGCATCGGCACAGTGGATGCATGCGGCATCTGCAACGGGCCCGGCGCCATTTACGATTGCGGATGTTCCAACATACCGGCTGGGGACTGCGACTGCAACGGCAACCAACTCGACGCCATTGGGGTGTGCGGAGGAGGATGTCCTGCAGATGTGGATGGCGATGGCGTCTGCGATGATGTGGACGACTGCATCGGCACCGTCGATGCCTGTGGCGTCTGCAACGGTCCAGGAGCGGTACTCGATTGCGGATGCTTCGAGATTCCCGCCGGCGATTGCGACTGCAACGGAAATCAACTGGATGCCCTTGGCGTGTGCGGCGGCGGCTGCACCGCGGATGTGGACGCCGATGGCGTGTGCGACACCGATGAGGTGCCGGGCTGCGACGACCCCTTGGCAGAGAACTACGACCCCTTGGCCACCGACAACGATGGAAGCTGCACCTATGCGCCTGCGTCGTTCAACGGCCTCATGGCCGAGCCTTACGCCCTGAACAGCGTGGGTGCTGGAATCCACACGTATCGGGTCTACGCCCTCTTCAACAACCCGTCGGATCAGCTCGTCAGTGTCTACGGCAATGCGAGCCACCCGATCTCCATCAGCTCCTCGACCAGCTTCGTTCAGAATCCGCAGGGTGGCCCGACGGCAGACGGCATCAACCCGTTGCTCTTTGCCACTTTCGCCGACCTGGAATGGGACACCTTCGTGACCATTGGAGCTCCGGACAACTCCAGCATCGGCATCAATTCAGCCGGTCTCGATTTCGTGGCGTTCGAATCCGGAGGAGGCTTGACTTCCGATCCGGTGGCGGGCGGAACGTGGTTCGTGCTTCCCAATCAGGATCCGCAGGCCTTCCCCGATGCCGAGGGCCGCGTCCTGATCGGTCAATTCACGACGGATGGAACGGTAACGCTGGATTGCAACATCCAATACCGAGCGGCGGATGGAACCAGTCCCCAGGCTGCGGGACTCACCATCGTGTTCCCGAACAACTGTCCGGAAGACCTGAACCAGGATGGCATCATTGCGGTGGAGGACATCCTGATCATCCTCGCGAACTATGGATGCCAGGGTGTGGATTGCACCGGCGACATCGATATGGATGGCACCGTCGGCGTATCCGATATCCTCGATCTCCTCGGCCAATTCAGCAGCACCTGCAGCTGAGTTCAACCGACGCGACGGCACAACGACAGGGCCGCTCCTCTGACTCCTCCCGGGTCAGGAGCGGCCCTGCAGCGTGAAGTCCCTTCGGAAGTGGGGTGCGCCGCTGCGCTCACTTTCGAGCTGCACGGCATATTGCCCGGGGGGATACCCCTCGAGACCGAGGGTCAAGTTGAACTCCTGGTGGCCCGCGCGCAGATGGAATTCACTGAGCATCTCGCTGGTCACGCCATCCGGGGCAATCAGGATGATGCGGCACCGCTCCGCACGGGCGACATCGAGGCTGAACTCACACCGGACTTCCATGGCCTCCCCGGTGAACCGCCCCTCATCCTCCGGGCCCGACTCGCGATAACGGACGGCATATCCCGGGCGCTCGAACCCTTCAACTTCTTCTGCCAGGATGTCCATCAAGGCCTGCTGTTCGGATTCGTCCACGTAGATCGAAGAAAAATCGTGCCCATCGGTGTAGACCCACACGACGTTCTGCAGCACCGCATCGGTCATGCCCAGCTCATTGCGGGTACGATCGAGGATACGACAAGCCTGTTGATCGAGCTTTGAGACGCCCTGGTCATAGACCACTCCGAATTCCGACCCCATGGCATCGGCCTTCCCACAGACGGAAGGACACCCCAACTCCAACGTGGCGCCCGACGGAACAAAGACCAGGATGTCCTCGGAGATGACGGCCGGCTGGTACTCATCCGGTCCGAAAAAGACCGTGCCCGCATCGACAAGGATGTGGGCATCGCGACCGGGATTGGTCAGGGTCAATAAGAGGGTGTCGCCAAATCCGTCCACTGCGCTGTACCCCCACCCCCGACCAATCGCCTCCACACAGTCCAACTCCGCCACGGAGCGTTCATCGATGGCCCCATGAACAAACGCACAAGGGCCATGATCACGGCCCATGGCCATGCGGTCATCAGATACGGGAGCGGCACTCCAGGGAGCGCAGAAGGTCAGAAAAAGTGAAATCAACATTGCAGGGGGTTTTGAAAATCAACCCCACCCACTTGCAGATTATTGTGTCCGGGTCAATACCTCTTGGCGCCCGGCTTCGTGCGCTGCCCACCGGACTTGGTGGAGAAACCCTCCTCGAAACCACTGCTGTAACCGCCTTTCTTGCCGCCCTTCTTGAATCCCGCCTTCTTCGTGAAAGGCTTCTTGTATCCGCCTTGCTTGGGGCCGCCCTCGCCGCCGCCTTCGATGAAGCCATCGCCGTCCGGGCCCCGCTTCTTGAAGTCCTTCTTGAACGGCTTCTTGTATCCGCCTTTCTTGAAGCCTCCCTTGAAGTCTTTGTTGTACCCGCCTTTCCTGAACTCCTTTTTGGGGCCATGGCCCCCGCCATCGTGGCTTCCACGGTCGTTGAGATCGTCCCGCTTGCCCAGGTTGAGGCGCGCCAATTCACGGGCCACCAACTTGGCGATGAGCTCTTCCTTCGTCAGGGGGCCCAACAGCAAATCCACCTGTTCGAGGAGTTCCGGCGGTGTCCTCTTCCCCCCTTCCTCAGAAAGCAATCCCCTCGCCCAATCCTGGATCCGGGTCTCTACGATGTCTTCGGCACGGGGCACGTCCACCTGGGTGAATTCCACATCCAACGTCTTGGCCAGGGTCATCACTTTGTAACGGTCCTTCCGGCTGATGAGCGCCATGGAGATGCCCTTCTTTCCAGCCCGGGCCGTGCGGCCTGAGCGGTGGGTGTAGTAAGCCGCATCGTTGGGCAACGCATGGTGGAAGACGTGGGTCAGATCGTTGACGTCGATGCCCCGCGCGGCCACATCAGTGGCGATGAGGACCTGCAACTCCCGACGCTTGAACCGCATCATCACCCGGTCCCGCTGGTGCTGGCTCAGATCGCCGTGGATGGCGTCCGCACGATAGCCTTGCTTGATCAGCTCTTCCGCGAGCTGCTGGGTGTCGCGCTTGGTGCGGCAGAACACCACACCGTACAGCTCCGCATCGAGGTCCATGAAGCGGGTCAGGGCTTCGGCCTTGTCCTTGAAATGCACCACCGCGAACTGGTGGTCGATGTTGCTGTTGACCGCGGTCTTGGGGTCGACCCTGACCTCGAAGGGGTCGGACATATAGTCCTTGACCAGACGCCGGATCTCCTTGGGCATCGTCGCGGAAAAGAGCCAGGTCTGCTTTTCGTCAGGGGTGAACCCCAAGATGGTATCGAGCTCCTCCTTGAACCCCATGTTGAGCATCTCATCGGCCTCGTCGAGCACCACATAGCGGACCTGCTCGAGGCTCAAGGCCTTGCGCTTGATCAGGTCAATCAGACGACCGGGCGTGGCGATCACCACGTGGCGCGTTTTCTTGAGCGCCTTGATCTGCATGGCGATGTTGGCCCCTCCATACACCGCCAGGGTGTTGATGCCCTTCAATTGCCCTGAGAACAAGGCGAGCTGCTCGGCAATCTGCTGACCGAGTTCACGCGTCGGGGCCAACACGATGGCCTGCACGCAATTGGTCTCCGAATCGAGCAGATCGAGCAGCGGAAGGCCGAAAGCCGCTGTCTTGCCCGTACCGGTCTGGGCAAGTCCAATGAAATCGCGGTCCCCACCGAGCAGGTGCGGGATCGCCTTCTCCTGGATTTCAGTCGGGGTCTCGTAGCCCAGTTTGCCTATGGCTTCGAGAATGGGGGCCGAAAGGCCGAGGGTAGAAAAAGTGGGCACCAATCGTGGAATTGGCGCGAAGGTCTGCCTTTTCAGGCGTCAGTCCCGCACACATCGCACGGAAAAGCCGCCAACTTTGCTGAACGTGGACTTGAAGATGCCTGGATTCTGGTTTCCCAGGCCCCGAAAGAACAACTTGGGCTCGTCCTCCACCTCCGGGACTGCCGTCGAGGTCCAGAAGGTCGAACCGGAGCCTGCAGACATGAACCGGGCATCGCTGAGGCGGGTTCCGGCAGGTGTCAGGGCGAGCCCGAAGTCGTCGGTTCCGGCTGCATCAGCCCCCCAACCATCGCGGGACTTCACCACCTGGCCCAGCTTCAATGCCTGCGTATCCCGGTTGCCGCGATCGGCAACGGTGGCCGGATCGGCCCCCACCGCCTTTTCGAGGTCCTGCCAGTCCAACTCGGTGGCCACATGCCAACCTGAAGGACACAGCCCACGTTCATCCTCCACCGCATGGCCACTGTAGAGCTTGCCGTACCGTTCCGCCATCACTTCCGAGTGGTTGTACATGCAATGCAGGGGTTGGCCCGCGCCAGCCAGCCATTCCTCGTCCGTGCGGCCGTAGGGAATCTCGTCCCCATTGGAGAAGCGGGAGGACTTCAGGTTCTCGGCAAACCAACACCGGTTGCCCACCGGCACGGCTTTATAGGTGTGCCCATCAAATACAACGGAGGTGCAGGGCATGTCTGGCGATGCCCCCTGTTCAGGCAAAGCGGCCGACCCAGGTCCCCCTTCCCGTGCGGGCAACGCGCCGGCGGAAACGGATGCCAACGCCTCGGCGGTGTCCGCGTCAGCAGGAACAGCATTGGATGAACAGGAGGCCATGCACGCCGCGGCCACTGAAATGAGGAGGGTTCGGAACTGCATGGGTTGAATTTAATTCCCAATTGCTTGACCTTCATACCTTCGGGTCATGCGCCTCCTCATGTTCGCTCTCGCTGCGGCCCTGACTGCCCGCCTTTCGGCGCAATCCCTGCTCGTCGCCCCCTATCTCCAGGACGCCGAACCCGATGCGATCCGCGTCCTCTTCGAGACGGTGGGCACCGACGCGGCCATCCTCGAATGGGGTGCGGACGAAAACCTCGGGACGGAGATCGTATCCACCGGAACGGTAACGCCGGAAGGATTCCTCCACGACATCCTCATCGACGGCCTCGCCCCGGACAGCCCCTACTTCTATCGGGTCGCGGCCGGATCGGAATCCACCCTGACCTACCGGTTCCGCACGCCTCCACTGCACACGGCAGAGGGCGACTTCTCTTTTGTCGCGATGAGCGACATGCAGAAGAGCAATGAGGATCCCGACGTGTTCGATGAGGTCGTCCACCAAGGGGTGCTCGACTATTTCGGGGGGGAGACATCGGATGAGATTGCCCTCGTGCTGATTCCGGGCGACCTCGTCGTCAACGGCAACAACTACGGCCAATGGGCCAACGATTTCTTCGCTCCCTCCCACGACCTCTTCGCCCAGGTTCCGCTGTACCCCGTACTCGGCAACCACGAGGTGAATTCCACCTACTATTTCCAGTACTTCCACCTCCCGGAAAACGGCACGGCCGGCTATGAGGAGCATTGGTGGTACAAGGACTACGGCAACGTCCGCTTCATGGGTCTTGACTCCAACGGCCCATACGACGGCCCGGAGCAGCTCGGCTGGCTTGCAGGGGTGCTCGAGGCCACCTGCGCGCTGGACCACATCGACTTTGTTTTCGCCCAACTTCACCACCCCCATAAATCGGAACTCTGGACCCCCGGCGAGGCTGATTTCACCGGGGAGGTCGTCGCCCAGCTCGAGGCGTTCACCGGGGCTTGCGGCAAGCCGAGCATCCACTTTTTCGGGCACACCCACGGCTATTCGCGTGGACAATCCAAGGACCACAAACACCTGTGGATCAATGTGGCCACCGCCGGCGGTGCCATCGACTACTGGGGGGCCTGGCCGCAATTCGACTACGACGAATTCGAGATCACGACCGACGACTGGGGGTTCGTCGCGGTCGATGTGGTCGCAGGCGACGAGCCCCGGTTCACCGTGAAGCGGCTGAGTCGAGGAGACAACGCCGAAACGCTGGACAACGTCTGTACGGACAGCCTCGTGGTGATGAAGGCCGACCAACCGGTGGCCCCACCCGACCCGGTGGCCCCTCTGGGGACAGTGCAACCGCCGGAGTGCGTCGTGTTGGCGGCCTCGGCCTTTGGTGGTGGAGCGTCAGGTGCCGAGCACGGCGAGACGCAATGGCAGGTGGCCGCGGACATCAATGGCTTCAACGCGCCTCTGGCGGATGTATGGGAGCGCTACCGCAACGTGTACTTCAATGAAGATACGCAGGTGGATGCATCGCTGACCACCGAAGCCATTCCGGGATTGCCTGAAAATGCCGCACTGTTCTGGCGTGTGCGTTACCGGGACCGTTCCCTGGAATGGAGCCCGTGGACGGCGCCCGTGCCCTTTTTCACCTCGGAATCGCTGCAAGGTGACAACCTGCTGGTCAATCCTGGTGCCGAGGAAGGCCTGGACGGCTGGACCGTCACCGAAGGCGTGGCGGAATCGCTGACCGCAGGTGAATGCAATGGGGTCAACCCCCATTCCGGCGACCGCTATTTCGCCGTGGGCGGACTGTGCACCGAGAGCGACCTCGCCCGGATGCACCAGGAAGTGGACGTCAGCGCTTGGACGGACTCCATCGACACCGGTGTGCAGGTGGCCTTTGCCCAAGCTTACATGAGCGACTGGAGCGGTGCCGACATTCCCGCCATGCGGATGGTATTCCTGGATGATGCCGACACCGAGACCGGTGAGACCGGTTGGTTCGAAATGCCAACCGCAACGTGGACCCCGGTCGAGATCGAGGGCCTGCTGCCCACGGGTACCCGCACGGTGCGGCTCGAACTTCAGGGCACCCGCATCGCGGGGACCGACAACGATTGCTATTTCGATGACTTGAGCCTGCGGTTGGGAAGCACGACAGATTGTATCGGGCTGCCCTTGGCGGTCCAACCGCCCCGCATCCTTGACGCGCAACCCCTCGAAATCTACCCCAACCCCAGCCCGGGTCCGGTCATCGTGGTCTGGCCGGTGGACTTCAATCCGGATGTGCTCCGGGTGGTGGATTCACTGGGCAACAAAGTCGCGTTGGAGGACGTGCCGACGGAACACGGCTGGCAACTCACATTGTTGAACCCCGTATCGGGCACCCTCTTCCTGATGGCGGCAGACCGCCACGGGCGTGTCGCCCGCGGACAATGGGTCGTGTCTGAGTGAGTGCATTCCCCGACCTGAGGACCTTCATGTCATGAAGCCGCTCCGCCGCGGCAGATGGTCAGGAAATCGCCGTCGAGCACATCCCCCTTGAAACAGCGGCCATGGTCCTTCCAGGTGAGGGTCAGCTCGCCTTGCTCGAGGTACAGGATGACCGATTGACTCACCGGGATGTAGCGATAGAGCACCGTCTGGGCCACAACCGACTTTTTGGTCAGCACATCATCCGAGGGCATGGTCGCGGGATCGGGCGAGGGCAAATCCAACACCAAGCGCTCCCCGTCGAGCCAAAGTGCGGTTCCACACCACTTTTCCTCGAGGTCATCCGACGCTAGACATGCCGAGTATTCGGTGTTCCATTCGAATCCCAATTCACGGATCGTCCCGGTATTCGGATTCGAGAATACCTGGTCCTTGGTGCATCCGGCCAGCAACCAAGCGGTGATCGCGGCCATCAAGACGGTCTTCAAGCGTGTCATCGGTCTTTATTTGACACATTATACGCGGCATTTCCACGGAGGTTTCGTCGGAGGATTCCGGCTTGCTGTCACCCTGATTAACTTGAGGCCATGCGCATTGTACTCCTTTCCTCGGCATGCCTGTTGTCCCTGTCGATTTGCACCCTCTCGGCGGCGGCCCAGGATACCTTCAGCATCGTGGCGGTCGACGTGGCCACCGGACAGGTCGGCAGTGCGGGCGCCACCTGCCTGGACGACGACGACATTGCCGGCGGCGCGGTGATCATCAGCGACGTTCTGCCCGACATCGGGGCCATCCATACCCAGAGCTATTGGATTCCGGCCAACCAGGGGGCCGCGCATGACCAGGTCATCAACAATGGGCTCTCGCCCGAGGAGCTCATGGCCTGGCTCGAAGACAATGACAACCAAGGCAACCCCGCCATCCGGCAATACGGCATGGCCGACCTCGTCTCGGGCGAGGCGCGTGCGGCCGCCTTTACGGGCAGCAACTGCATGGATTGGAAGGGACACATCGTCGGGCCCAACTACGCCATACAGGGCAACATCCTGCTGGGCGAGGAAATCCTGACGCAGATGGAAGCGGGGTTTCTGGAAACCGAGGGGACCCTCGCGGAAAAGCTCATGGCCGCCATGCAGGGAGCCAATGTGGCCGGGGCCGACACCCGTTGCCTCGACGAGGGTGTGAGCAGCCGCAGTGCCTTCCTGCGGGTCGCCTATCCCGGCGATGACCCGGAGGACCTGACGCTCGATCTCGTCGTCGCCATCACGCCTTTCGGTGTGGAGCCCATCGACGTGCTGCAGGCCGAATTCGATGCGTGGAACGGCACCAGCGGGCTTCAGGACGAGGGGGGCGCCGGTGCGCTGCTCATCACCCGGCAGGACGATGGGCAGGCCCTGCTCAAATGGGACGGTCCCACCCCGGCGGAGATGGCCGTCTTCGATGTCCTTGGCGCCCTGTTGGAAACGGTATCGCTGTCCGGCCCGTGGACGACCTGGCAGCTGCCGGCTGCGGGCACGCTGTTCCTGCGCCTCAGCGATGGTGACGGCAACCTCATCTCGACCATGCAATACAGCGGGGCCAGTGCCCCTCCCAACACCCAACGACCGCAGCAGGACGACCGCGAGTGAGGGCCCCGTTCTGCAGGGTCAGGGGGCGTCCGTGATGCCCCCTGCGCGGAGACCGCCGATGAGGCGCAGCACCTCCCAGTGGGCCACGCTCCAATCCTGACTGGCGGCCAGTTCAGCCGCCTCGGCTTGAAGAACGGCCACGTCGAGGGCTCTGAAATCAAGGGCGTTGAGTACGCCATCGCGGTAGCGAGAGGCTCCGATTTCCGCCGCCAGTCGGGCGTTCCCCGTCCGCTGAACCGCCATGGCGTGGATGGCGGCCGCCGTGCTGCGGCGGTCCCAAGCCTGGGCGAGGGCATGGTGGGCCTCGGCCTCGAGCCGGTCGCGTTCCAGCCCGGCCATTTCAACTTGGATTTCGGCCTGCTGGATGGCACGGCGGGTGGCGCCGCCGCCGAACAGATTGAAGTTGAGCGTCAGGGTCGCACCGTAGTTCGTGACATTCGTGGAGATGTCGCCGTTGCGGTACGGATTGAAGAAGGCGGAATCGGGAATGAGTGAATTCGTGCCCACAGCGCCACGGCTGTTGCCCCAATTGGCGGTCAGCCCGACCACGGGGTAGAGCCGCGCCCGGGCCTGCCGGACACCGGCGGCGGCGATCTCCTTGGAGAGCACCGCATTCCGCACAGCCTGGTTGTTGCCCGCCATCGCGGCCTTCAGCGCACTGAGGTCGCCCTCTGCGGAGGGGGTCTCCAGCGGTGAAGTCAAGGTCCACTCTGCGTCCTCGGATTGGACGAGCAGCAGGTTGAGATTGCGGCGGGCGGCGCGCACCGCAGACTGCTGGCGGAGCAGGGCCGTGCTGTCATTGAGGAGGGCATTCTCGAACTGGAGCCGATCGAAGGTGCCCGCCGTGCCGATGTCCGACGCGCGTTCGATGCGTTCCAGCCGTTCCCGGGTCAGATCGAGGGCTGAGCGCAGGACCTCCACCCCCTGTTGCTGGACGAGCATGGCATCATAGGCGTTCATCACGGCCTGCACGGTGGCCTCGACCAGGAGCTCCACATTGCCCTCGGCCTGCAGTGCCACGAGCCCCAATCGGTCCTTGGCGGCGAACATGCCCATGCCATCGAACAACGTCCACTGCATTTGCGCTCCCGGCGCCAACGATCGGCTTTGCGTGGCAATGGGCAGGAAGGTCCCGGGATTGTCCGTCTGGTCATTCACGGATGTGCCCGTGCCCAGCGACACCCCCACCTGCGGCAATGCACCGGCCGCGCCCCAATCATCGCCCAAGGCAGCAATTTCCTGATTGCTTCGGGCGACTCGAATGCCATAATGGCGCTCCAATGCAAGGCCGATGGCCTGCTCCCTGGAAAGGCCTTCGCCCGTGGATTGGGCCGAGAAGCTTCCCGGGGCGAAGAGGGTCACACCGACCAACAGCAGGACACCCAATACCCCGGCAGCAGGTGCGCCGCCTGAAGGTTCTTCTTCCTCGAATCCCTCCTCCTCGCGGACAGCAGGCTCAGCCCCTTCGCGGGAGAGCCAATCGCCCCGTTGAACCCACACCCACGAGCGGTGCAATGGATTGATCCACAAGAGATAGATGGGGAGCAGGATGAGGATGATGACCGTGACGAAGAGGAGGCCGAACGCCACCGAAATCGCCATGGGAATGAGGAACTGCGCCTGAAAACTCTTGTTGAGCATGAGTGGCGTGAGGCCTGCCACCGTGGTCACCGAGGTCAACAGGATGGGGCGGAAACGGCTCATGCCCGCATCCCAGATTGCCTTGCGGAGGTCATCACCAGCCTTGAGGTTGCTGTTGAATGCCGCCACGAACACGAGTGCATCGTTGACCAGGATGCCGATCAACGCGATGAGGCCGAGGATGCTGAACAGGCTGATTTGCGCACCGAGCATCCAGTGCCCGAGGCTGATGCCGACCATGCCGAAGGGGATGAGTCCGAACACGGCAAAGGCTTGCAACGGAGAGCGGAACGCCACGATGACGACCAGGAGCATCAATGCGAAAATGAGCGGCATGATGGCGGCGATGCTGTTCTGGGATTTGGCCTGTTCTCGGTTCTGTCCTTCGTAGCTCGCCCGAATCGAAGGATACCTGGCGAGCACCGACGGGACCACATTGGCCTTGATGTCCGCATTCGCGTCCGAGGCGCTGACGTCCGGCCCGGCAAGGTCGGCACTCACCTGGACCTCCCTGGCGCCGTAAAGTCGGTTGATGGCGGTGATGCCGCTCACCAATGCCACATCGGCCAGTTCTTCCAAGGGCACCAAGCCCCCCGAGGGCGTGCGGATACGGAAGCGCTGCAGATCCGAGATGGACTGGCGGTCGCGCTCGTCCAGCCGAACCCAGACCCTGACCTCATCGCGGCCGCGCTGCAGCCGCTGCACCTCGCTGCCGAAAAAACCCTCCCTGATCTGGGCGAGCAGGGAGGCCCGCGTCAATCCGAGCTGGTAGGCCATGGGCTTGGGTGCGATCTCGAGCTCCTTCAGGCCTTTTTGATTGTTGTCGATCACGTCCTTCAGGTCCTCGCGCTCCATCATGGCCGCCTTGAGCTCCGCCGTGGCGGCGTCAAGGTCACCGAGGTCATTGCCCAGCAGAGAAACCGAAACGGGACGCCCGAACGGTGAGAAGGCCGCAAAACTGAGGTTCTCTGCCCCATAGATGGTGCCCACCCGCTCCCGCACCATGGCGCTGATGTCCATGGAGCGCATGTTGCGCCGCTCTCCGTCCAGCAATTGGACATTGAGTGACCCGGTGTGGGCATTGGGACCGATCCGCTTGTCCACGGCCAGGATCATGTCGAGACCATCCTCCCGCTGTGCTGCGAGCTCCGCATTGACCTCCCAGATCACATCCTCGATGCGGTCCAGCTCAGAACGCGTCAGCGCGTCCCGCGTTCCGCTCACCATGCTGAGGTTGACGGTGAGGTTGTCCCCTTCGATGAAGGGGAAAAATGTGGTCTTGACCAGTCCGCTCCCGATCAGACCGGGCACGGTGATCAGGAACAGCGCCACGATCGAACTGAAGGTGACCCAAGGCTGGTCCAATGAGTACCGGAGCACAGGCGCATACAGGCGGTCCCGTAGGAACGCGAGGAAATTGCGCATGCCCCGCTCCACTGCATTGGGCTTGAAATCCCGCCGCAAGGCCTTGCTATGGCCGACGTGGGCCGGAAGGATCAGCGCCCCCTCCACGAGGCTGAACAGCAATGTCAGCATGATCACGGAGGCCATGTCTCCGAAGAAATCCCCGAGCCGGCCCTCGATGAAGAAGAACGAAGCGAAGGCCACCATGGTGGTGACGATGGCGGCAAACACGGCCGGGAGCACCTCCATGGTGCCGTCCATGGTGGCCTCCATCCGGCCCTTGCCCATCTCGTAATGCCGGTAGATGTTCTCGGCGATGACTATGCCGTCGTCGACCAGGATGCCGATCACGAGGATCATGCCGAAGAGGCTGATGACATTGATGGTCACACCCGCAGCCCCGGCAAAAATGAACATGCCCGCAAAGGAGACGGGGATGGCCAGGGCCACCCAGAATGCCAGGCGGATGTTGAGGAACAAGGCCAGCAGGATGACGACCAGCAGGAAGCCCACCACACCGTTGTTCACGAGCAGGTCGATCCGCTGGTTCAGGACCACGGAACTGTCGCGGATCACATCGATGCGGAGTCCCGTGCCCACCTCATCGGCCTGGGCATTGTAGGCTTCGATGTAGGCGCGGACCAGGTCCGTCACCTCGAGGATGCTCTCGGTGGTGAGGTTGTTGACCGTGACGACCACTGCGGGTCGCCCATTGAACCAGTTCCGCGAAGGGTCGTTGTCGGCCCATCGGTCCCGGACATCCGCCACATCAGACAACCGGACGAATCCGCCTTCGGCGTCGGCCCGCAATACGATGTCCGAGAGGGCCGCCGCATCATATCCGCGAAACCTTCCGCGCAGGACGAGCTCCTCCCGATCCGTCTTGAGGCGTCCCCCTGTCGTTTCGATGTTGGCCGCCCTGATCGCCGCACTGACCTCTGCAATGGTCAGGTTCAGCTCGGTGAGCCGGTCCGCCCGGAGCGCGACCTCGATTTCTTCCCCTGGAAAGCCGCTGAGGGACACCTGGCTGATTCCGTCCAGTGCCCGCAGGTCCTGCTCGATGCGCCGTGCCTCGGCCTTGAGCGCCCGGAGGTCCTCCACCCCCGTCAACGCAAAGGTGATGGACACCCCGATGGCCTCCTGCTTGAATACGGTGGGGGGCTCCATGCCCACAGGAAAGGACGCGATCCTGTCCACTGCGTTCTTGACGTCTTGGAGGATCTCATCGGTTTCGTCCTCGTCAAGCACAGAAACGGTGATGTTGCCCGCATTCTCCGAACAGACGGATTTCACCTGATCCAGGCCTGCGATGCCCTGCAGGTTCTCTTCGATCTTGGCCACGATGCCCTCCTCGATCTCCGCCGGGGAGGCTCCGGGATAGACCACCTGAATCACGATCGTCTTGGATTCCGTGACGGGGAAGAAGTTGCTTTTCATCCCCCCCATGCCGACCCAACCAGCCGCCAACAAGGCAAACACGAGCAGGTCTCCAAGGATGTGGTACTTGACGAAGAATTGGATGGTCGACCGCATGTCTCTTCCTCAGCGGTTGATGACTTCAACGAGCATCCCCTCATGGGCGCCCGATATGGGGTCCGCCAGCAAAGGGGTTCCAGGCTCCACTCCTGTGACCAGGACACGGTCGGCATCCCGGTGGACCACTTCGACCGGCAGGGACACGAGCCGGCCATCGCTGGCGGCGAATACCGCACCGTCCTTGACGAGGGTGGCATCGAGGTCCAACACGCCGACCAAGGGCTCCAGGGATACGGAACCGCTCAAGAAACGGCCATCGCGCAGCGCCTCGTCCCCCGAGGCGCGGACTTCGCAATACACGCTGGCGGATTGGGTCGCGGGGTCAACCGTTCCCGAGATTCGGGCCACGCGGCCTGCTGCCACCTCGGAGCCGTCCTCCTTCCTCAAGACCACAGGGTTGCCGACCGCCAGCCTCGGGAGGTGACGGGCATGGACGGCGGCCTTGACCTCGAAGTCCTCTGTTCCGACCAAGGTGCCCAGTGGCTGTCCGACCCGGACCATGGAGCCCGGTTGGACGGCGACCCCCGTCACCACTCCTTCGAAGGGTGCGCGGATGGTGAATTTCTCAAGCTGTTCCTCCACCGCACGGATGCCATGGTAACCGGAAATGATGCCGCGGCCCGTGAGGTAGAGCCGCTCGCGGTCCGACGCTGGCTCCGGCAGCAGGGCCACCGGCTTGGTGACGTCGAGTTCACGGACGTAGGCCGACCAAACTTCTGCCCGGCTGGGGAAATCGACTTGCAGATCGGCCAACGCGGCCGCCAGCAACTGGAGCCATTGGCTGCGTTGTGCCACGAGATTGGCCCGCGGTTCGGCATCGTCCAGGCGCATCATCGGCTCGCCTTTGGCGAAGCGGACCCCCTCCCGGAATTCCTTGCCGCCCACCGGCAACATGGCGCTGACTTCGGAAAGGACCGTCATGCGCTGGAGGGACTGGACCCGCCCTTCAATGCCCACGGTCGGCACCGCGGTATCCGGCCGGGCAGGCTGGACCTTGACCGTGCGGGCCACCGCCGGGCGGGGCTTTACGGGAGGGGTGCCCTTCATCCCGATGAGCCCGTTCATGGCAAAGATTCCAACGGCCAGTATGGCCAGGCCTGAGAGGGCCCTCAATACAGTCTTGATCATGGCACAGTCGTCCCATTCCGGGCACCAACATGGTCTTGACCGGAATGACCTGCGCGAAGTTCACCCAAAAGGGTGTTGCGTCAATGGACCACGAGCAGGTTGCGCGAAGCGGACTCGTCCGGAGCGGTCAACCTCAATTGATACAGTCCTGCGGGCAAGCGGCCCACGTCGAATCGGACCGTGTGCTCGACTCCGGGCTCGGCATCGGTCGTTCCGAGATTCAACACCACCTGACCGGCCATGTCGAGGAGCGCGGCATCCACCGACATCGGCTCCTCCACTGCAAACCTCAAGGTGACGTCGTCCCCAGCGGGATTCGGGGCCATGCCCGTCACTCCGATGGCGCCGCTGCGGTCCTGGGGCAGCGCTGTCGTGCGGTCCGCGGTGCCGCCCTCCAATCCGGGACAATCATCGCCCAAGGATTGGATGACGTAACTGAACACCGTGGTATTGCCCGCACAGTCCGAAGCCGCATAGGTCCGGGTGATGGTGAAGGGCTGGCAGCACTCGATTTCCCCATGCAGGTCTCCACAGCACTGGATATCCGCAGCCACTGTGGTCCCTTCGACCACGAGCGAACCCGTGTAGGTCAATGTGCTCCCGAACCCATAGCGCGCGTTGTGCTGATTCGCCCCTTCCCCGACCTGGGCTCCATAGAACTTGCTCTCCGGCTGGTGGGCCAGGGTGAATTCAGAACCGGCATAGTCGCCCCAGCCGGTCAGGGTTCCCTCGGCCAGAATGTAGTACATCCATCCAAGGGCGAGTGAGGGGTCCACACATTCGCCCTTGAAGCCCGAAGGAATGCCCCTCGAGTTCCAGCCGTTCCAATCGAGGCCCTCGTTGAAGGTGGCCGTCAGATCGAATCCTGCATTGGGGTTGTCCAGCGCCATGACCGTCCAGGAGAGGGTCCATGTCGTCTCATCGAAGATCTGCACCTCGCCGACCCCCATGGCGGTGAAGTAGGCCACCTGCTCGTCCGTGCCGGGAAAACAGAACAGCCGCAGTACATGGGCGGTATCGCCCTCGCAGGTCAACCCATTCTCGAACGGTTCAGGCTGCATGGCGGAACACGCCTGCTGCGCCCCCGGGGCAGGGGCGTAGCCGCTCGTGGGCACCTCGTCGTAGATCACGGTGGCCCCGCAATTGTCCGAAAGCGTCACCAGGCATACAGGAGGCAGATCAATCGATCCGTCAGGCGAACAACATACCTGAAGGGTGTCCCCGTTGGCAATTCCGCAGGTGTTCTCGAACTGGGGTGCCACTGCATCGGTAAAAGTGATCGTCTGATTGCATGTCGCAATCACCTGGTTGCCGCAGGCATCCGTCGCGGAGGCCGTCCAGGTCCGGATGATCACGGTTTGGCCCGAACAAGGGAAATCCACTGCGTCTGCATACGTGACCGTCACCACGGGGGCGGCATCCAGTGCATCCGTGGCCGTGGCCGTAGCCTCCCCGAAGAGTCCCACGGGGAGATCCGCGGTGCAATCCCCTTCGAGGGCCAGGGCCGTATCCGGAGGACAGGTCAGGGTCAACATGGGCGCAGTGGCATCGGGAAGGGCAATGGTCTGCTGGCATGACGCCGTATTTCCGCAGGCATCGGTTGCCGTCCAAATCCGGAGGATGCCTTCCTCCGCGGTCAGGGGGGCATCGGCATAGGTCACGACGACCGTTCCGCAGGCATCACTTGCCGTGGCAAACCCCGTGGCAATCGGGTCGACATCCTGACCGCATTCCAACGTGAGGTCGGGTGGGCAGGTGATGCCCGGAGCCACCGTGTCATTGAGCAGCAGCGTCTGGCTGCAGGTCAATGTGGTATCCAATCCGGCTTCTGCGAGTTGGGCGGAAAAAGTCCGGACGATTGTCGTGGGGCAGCTTCCGAAGGTAATGTCGCTCCAACTCCAGTCCAACAGCGGCACCAGGGTATCGCAACCGAGGAGTCCCTCTGCAGTGCTGGTCGTACAGCAGACCACCATCACCTCCGGCCAACCATTCACAGCTGCAGCCGTGTCAGCATCGGCAAGACAGCCCAACCCGACATCGGGCGGGCAGGTCACCTCGAAAATGCAGGCTATGCCCTCACAGCCATCCGGGCCCGGGCCCTCTCCGTCACCTCCACCATTTCCATCGCCTCCACCATTTCCATCGCCATTTCCACCACCATCGTCCTCGTCCTCACAACCGGGCCAGCTCAAACCACCGGAAACCAACTGACCATCCACGAAAGCCTCGTTGAACGTGGTCAGGGCCTCTACGATCTCAGAGAGCCCCCCTGCGGAGGGAATGCACCCTCCGATGATGAGGTCGGCCATGCTGATGACGGCGCCCACCGTCCACTCCTCGAATGGGCCGGACGAAAAGGTCAATTGGGCAAGACCATCCGCTGATGCTCCGAAATCCTCGTCCACGGCGTCGAAAGCCAGCGACAGCTTTGCGGCCACCAACTGCCCCGACAGCACTCCGGCAGCACCCGTGGGGTCTTCCGCATCGAAACCCAGCAGCACGGCCGGTCCACTCTGGGGGAGAAAAGCCGAAATGGCCGGCGCACTGCTGAAGGTCCAATGGTTTCCTTCCTCACATCCGATCTTCAAGCCTTCCGGAAAGGCTGCATCGAATGTCGCGGAGAGGTAACAAGCCGGGTTGTCCCCAGAGCATTCGTCTGCTCCCCAACCACCCTGCGTCTGGGTCCGGAATTCTCCGGGTTCGAAAGGGGGGCAAGGGTCCTGACCCGCCAAGTGACCGCATGCCAACAACAACAGAAACAAGAAGGGCAGTTCCTTTCGCAGGCGGAGCAGCAAAGGCAAGCTGCCAATATGGGTTGAGTGCATCATGACAAGTCAGGTTTCCCTGCTTGTACGTCAGCTCGAGTTTACAGGTTACAGAGCCCCTTACGATGACAAATCTCATTCGCCCAGCAGGCCACATCGGTTGTAAATTCAGGCAATAGCACGTTTGTGTTGACCAAACCAATGGAATGAAGACTTCTATTTTCACCTTGTTCTGTTTTATCTGCGGTGTTGCCCAAGCCCAGATGACCTCGCTAACGGATGGCTCTCCCAATGTGATGGCCCCCGAGCACCGTACCTGTGCCGCCCATGAAAGGCACATCGAATTGATGGGCTTGCAGAAGTACATGGACGCCCACCAGCGGGTCGAGGACCATACGGCCCAATGGACGCCCATCGTCGAGCAACAACGTGCTTCAGGCCAGAGCGTTGTGATCACCATTCCGGTGGTGTTCCACGTCCTCTATTCGAACAGCACCGAGAACATCCCCGACTCGGAGATCTTGGAACAGATGCAGGTCCTCAACGATGACTTTCGCCGCTTGAACAGCGATCAGGACAACATCTGGGGACAGGCGGCCGATACGGAAATCGAGTTCTGTCTGGCCTCCTTCGACCCTCAGGGCAATCCGAGCAATGGCATCCTTCGGGTTCCAACCACCGTCAGCAGCTTCAGCACCAATGATGCCATGAAATTCACGAGCCAGGGCGGATCGGATGCTTGGCCAGCTTCGGATTACCTGAATTTTTGGGTTTGCAACATGGGCGGCGGCATCCTCGGCTATGCCCAATTCCCAGGCGGCCCTGCCAATACGGACGGTGTCGTATGCGGCTACCCCTATGTCGGGATCAACGGTCCTGGCGCAGGCAACTACAACCTCGGCCGCACGGCCACCCACGAAGTCGGCCACTGGTTGAACCTCCGCCACATCTGGGGCGATGGCCCCTGTGGATCGGACGATTTTGTCACAGACACCCCAGAATCGGACGCCTCCAACTTTGGTTGTGCCCTCGGTCACGTCAGTTGCAGCACGGAGGATATGGTGCAGAACTATATGGACTACTCGGATGACGCCTGCATGAACCTCTTCACAGCGGGACAGTCTGTTCGAATGCAAGCGCTGTTTGCCCCAGGCGGTGCGCGCGCCAGCCTGTTGAACTCGAATGGCTGTGCTCCGCCCTGTGAGGTCTCCTGCGGCTGTATTGACGATATGGCGTGCAACTTCGACCCCAACGCGCTCAATGACGACGGAAGCTGTGACTTCAGCTGTTATGGGTGCACTTCTTCCACCGCTTGCAATTACGATGCCAACGCCACAATCGATGATGGCTCATGTGTTTCCGGAAGTCCCCAGACGTTCACGATGACCCTGCTCACTGACAACTACGCCAGCGAGACCAGCTGGAGCCTCGTGGATGCAAGCGGGGCCACGGTCATGTCTGGTAGCGGATACTCCAACAACACCAGCTATACCATCACCGAGGAGTTGTGTTCCGGTTGCTTTACGCTGACCATCAACGACAGTTTCGGTGATGGCATCTGCTGCGGGTTCGGCAATGGCTCCTATTCCTTCACGGTCGACGGAAATGTCGTGGCTTCGGGTGGCTCCTTCGCCACTTCGGATGTCACCAATTTCTGCACGACACCTTCTGTCATCGAAGGCTGCACGGATCCTACAGCCTGCAACTATGACCCCAATGCTGAAGTCGACAATGGCAGCTGTGCCGAGATTGATGCCTGTGGCGTCTGCGGAGGCCCCGGTGAGGTGCTTGAATGCGGGTGCACGGACATTCCAGCGGGCGACTGCGATTGCAATGGAACCCAGCTCGATGCCCTCGGTGTCTGCGGTGGAAACTGCTTGGCCGATGAGGACGGTGACGGCATCTGTGACGACGTGGACGACTGTGTCGGGCAGCTTGACGCGCTCGGCGTGTGCAACGGCGATTGTGCCTTCGACGTCGACGGCGATGGCATCTGTGACCCCTCGGTCCCACCGGCCGAGCCCTGCGTGAATGGGTTTGCCGGCATTTATCCCTGCGATCAGGTCGACCTCATGGCCCACATGAACATCGCCGCTGTCGGAGGCGGCGAGATGAATGACATCTGGGGCTGGACCGACCCCTTGGACGGCAAGGAGTATGCCCTGCTGGGCAAGACGACGGGAACGGCTTTCATCGACATTTCAGACCCTGTCAATCCGGTCTTCCTCGGTGAATTGCCCACGCACACCTCGAATTCCTCCTGGAGGGACATCAAGGTCCATGCCGACCATGCCTTCATCGTATCCGAAGCTTCAGGGCATGGCATGCAAGTCTTCGATCTGACCAAATTGAGGAATGTGGCGAACCCGCCCGCCACCTTCTCTTCGGACGCCCATTACGGCGGCTTCGGGAACTGCCACAACATCGCCATCAACGAGGCTTCAGGACGGGCATACCCCATTGGGGCAAGCACTTTCTCCGGTGGACTCAACATCATCGACATCAGCAACCCACTCAACCCCACGCTGATTGGAAGCTTCGCCGAAGACGGTTACTCGCACGATGCCCAGATCGTGAACTACATCGGTCCGGATGCGCAATACAGCGGCAAGGAGATCGCTTTCTGTTTCAATGAGAACACCGTCACCATCGTGGATGTGACCAATGCCGGGGATCCGCAAATGGTGAGCTCCACAGGATATGCCGGTTCGTCCTACACCCACCAGGGATGGCTCACCGAGGACCACAAATACCTGCTGGTCAACGATGAGCTCGACGAGCAGAACAGCGGTCAGAACACCCGTACCTACATCTTTGACGTGCAGGACCTGAACAACGTCAGCCTCATCGGCACCCACCTCGGTGCGACCGCGGCCATCGACCACAACCTTTACACCCACGAGGGACTGGTGTACCAGTCCAACTATCGCGCCGGGCTGCGGATCCTGGACCTCGCCAACGTGGCCCAGGGGCAGCTGCAGGAGGTCGCTTTCTTCGATGTCTACCCTGCGAGCAATTCGGCCAACTTCAATGGCACCTGGAGCAACTATCCCTACTTCGGATCGGGCAATGTCATCGTCAGTCACATCGAAGAGGGCCTGTATGTCCTTCGCCCGAACATCGTGCCTCCGTGCGAGTTTTCCTGCGGATGTACGGACGCCACGGCGTGCAACTACGACGCCAATGCCGCCAATGACGACGGAACCTGCGACTTCAGCTGTTACGGTTGCACGGAAGCCTCCGCCTGCAACTACGATCCGAATGCGACCATCGACGACGGTTCCTGCGTCGCGCCCAACCCCAACTATGGTTGTGACTGCTCGCTTGACGGGGCCATCTCGGCCACCTTGTCGCCTGGCCAGTCCAGCGCCGCCTTCACGGCGGTGGCGGTGGCGAACCCCAGCCCCTCCACTTTCGAAGTCACCCTGAATTTCAGTGGTGGTGGAGGTGCCTGGCCTGCCGATATGGCCGTGGGAATCACCGACCCCAACGGACTGTGCGTCAGCTTCGGAGGCTACAACGATTCTCCCGCGGGCTGCAACAGCCTCGGCTTCTACTCCTCCATCTGGCCCAGCACCTGGAATACGGGAACCAATGGAACGTACACCGCTACGGTAGACCTGTCGGGCACCAGTCTTGCAGGGAGCGGAACCTGGAGCTTCATCCTCTACAATGGATGGTCAGGAGGAGGACAGGCGGTCAGCTATGACGCCACCTTCTCACTGAATGACGTATGTCCGAACCTCAATCCAGACATTCCCGGATGCACGGATGAGACCGCTTGCAACTATGATGCAGATGCCACCGTGGACGACAGTTCATGCCTCGAGGAGGATGCCCTCGGTGTATGTGGTGGTGATTGCCCAGCGGATGTGGACGAAGACGGCATCTGTGACAACGCTGAAATCCCCGGCTGCATGGACCCTGCGGCGGAGAACTACAATCCCGATGCCACCGATGAGGACGGATCCTGCACGTATCCGAACCTCTGTCCGGGTGACTTCGACAATGACGGAATCATCACCGTCAGTGATGTACTCGTCTCCTTGGGCAACTTCGGGTGCGCAGGGGATTGTCAGGCCGACCTCGACGAAGACGGCATCACGGGCGTGACCGACATCCTTCAGATGCTCGCCAACTTCGGCGATTCATGTGAATGAGCCTTGCTCATCGCCTCTTCAAAATCCCCAGGTGAGGAGGAGGATGATGATGAGCACGACATAGAGCAACAAGGGCGCGAGGAATGCAGCCGCCACCCATCGGGCCGCCTTGGACAATCCCCCTCGGGGGTACAGGTCCGGGTGTTTGGTGGACATGCGGTGGGAATTTCTTGAGGTGAAATACCCGATGCCACTCGCCACAAAACCGAGCGCCAAGGCAATCCCGGGGCTGCCGGATTGCAGATAGTCGAGCACGTTGGCTCCGATCAATCCGAAGAACCAGCCCAGCGACAGGATGAAACCGGGAACGGCATCGGGGTGCCTTCCCCCGATGGCCTCGGGCAATGACCCGTCTGATTCCAACCCCTCCTTTGAGGCCGAGGCAGGCGTTCGATGGGAGTCTTCAAGGGCATTCCATTCGAGGGTCTGCCCTTCATGCACCTCTTCGGCATGACCTTGGCTGGCGGTCAGCAAGGGCCGAAGCCGGGTTGAAGGCAAGACGGCGGGATCGATGTCCGCGATATCGGCATGCACCCCTTCCCAATCCCCGGACACGGTTGCCCCTTCGCGTTCCGCTTCCAATCGAAATCCCACCGATGGATTCGAAACGTCCCCATGCTGGACATCGGCGCCATTCCGAACCCCGTTCGGAACATTCACATGCCAGCCGTGGCCGTATCTGCGATGCTCCACCTTGGCTTCGCCGAGACGCTTTCCTGAGGTGCACCCCGTCAGCAGGAGGACCGCACCCAACACGATTGACATGAAACCCTTGAAGCGAAGTCTGACCATGCGGCCAAGCTACGCACAGCAACATGAGAAAATCCAAGCTTGGCGAGACTGAGCTTTCAGCGCAATAAAACGACGGAGCCGGTGTAGATATTGAAGGCGTCGCAGCTTCCCTGGGCCTCCAAGCGCCAGGAGAACATCTCCGTTTTGTGGGACAGCCCCTCGTTGCGGGGACTTCCATTCCACCACCAATCCTCGCGATCGGTCGTAAAAACAGGGTCACCCCACCGATTGAAAACCCAGAAGTTGAAGGACTCCACCCCTGTCATGACCGGTCCGAAACCGTCGTTCAATCCGTCGTTGTCCGGCGTGAAGGCGGAAGGCACATACACGGTCATGCCTTCAATCACCTCCACGTATTCGACGCTTTCCGACGTGCACCCATCGGCATTGACCACGGTCAAGACCACTTCGAAGCTACCCGGAGAGAGGTAGGTGTGCGCGGCTTCCTCGGCGCCATTGTCATCCCCTCCGGGTCCGCTCCGGTAGGTGCCATCCCCGAACGCCCAAAACCTGGATTGGACTGAATCTGCGGTCAAATCCACGAACTGCACGTCCGCACCGGGAAAACAGACTTCCGCTGGCCCCGTGAGGAAGGAAACCTCGGATGGATAGGTCGCCGGGACTTCGATTTCGAGGGTGGTGAGACATCCGTTGCCGTCCAGGAGCTCCACTTCATACAGGCCGGCGTCCAGTCCAACCTGTTCCTCGGAGAAAGCCGTCAATGGAACCGGCGCATCGAATCCATCGGGCCAGATGACCGCGGCAGGAGGCACGTCGACCGCAAAACTGGCCCGAAGCGCTCCATCGCCGGAAAGGCAGGTGTCTGGTTCGGCACTGAGGATCAGCAAGGGAGGCTCAGGAGCAGCGAGGAAGAGCGTGTCCTGGGCAATACACCCGTTCGCATCAACCACGGTGAAGACGTTCTCGCCCGCGGCCAGTCCGACCAGGGTATCGCTGGTCGTCAGCCCTTCCTCGGCTGGAAAGGCGTAGTTGGGAATTCCCCCACTCGCATCCAGGTAGACGACCCCATCCTCGGAATCTGCGCAACGCACGGGGTAACCATTGTAGTCGGACACGGCCGTAGCCAGAATGTTGAGCTCGGTGGGCGCCTCCAGCAGGATTTCAATGGTGTCCGTGCAACCGATCAGGTCCGTCACGACCCCTTTGTACCAGCCGATGGGGAGGCCCGACGTATCCACATAGGTCTGATCCGAAGCTTGCCACTGCCAGCTGTACGACCCGCCTTCCACGAAACCACCGTATGCTCCCTCCGTGATGCTCCCGTCAGACGCATCCGGACAGGACACTTCATATCCGCTGTAAGGCGACGGCGCAAAGGCATCAGCCTGAACCTCAAACACTTCAACCTCCACCTCCCAGACGAGGGAACTGCCGCAAATGGAAGAGAGTACGATGTCCAAGGACCCCGTCTCAGAAGGCACCAGGCGCAAAGTGTCGACCGTACCCGGAACCACCTCCCATTCAATGCCGCCCCCCTGAACTTCCCAGAATTGATGGCACCGCAGGCCCAATTCCGTAGTATTCACTACTTCAATGGTATCCCCAAGGCAGAGTTGGGCATTGTCCACCTCGAACATCGGCTCATTATAGCAGACCTGGCACTGGTAGACGTCCTCCGGCTCAAATTCAGAAACCGTGATCGGACCGGAGAGTGGATTCGTAAGGAAGACTTCGGAGGATGTCAGGTCAGTGATGGACACCACGACCGGAAGGGACACGAGGCTGACCGGCACGTTCTGACAGGAGACCGACCCCTCCAAATCGGCTCTGATGAACAGCGGATCCATTGACCCCCCAACGTTTCCGAACACACTGGATGAAGTGTAGGCTGATATGGTGTAGCCCAATTCCGGGTCGAAGCGAACACCTACCGCTTTGTCACGCTCATTGCCACCATAGGTTTGGGCCCATTGAACGTAGCCTGAAGTATTGAGCTTGGCGAGCAGGATGTCATGCTCCTCCAAACTTTGGGAGAGGACCTCAGGATAGTCGCTCATGGCCGCTCCGAATCCATTCGAACTCCCCAACAGGGCCAACCCACCTGGCACGAAGATGAGGTCCCGACCGAGGTCGTCTTCAACGCTGCCCAAGGCCCTGGTCCATACCGGCGATCCATCCGCAATGTTGAGCTTCATCAGGAGGATGTCCTCTCCCCCGATTCCTCCGGTCACCGTCGGGGCCAGAACATAAGCGACACCCTCCTCTTGATCCACGAGGGCATTGCAACCCCAAGCGATGTGCTCATTTTCACCGAAACCGGCGCCGTAACTCCTCATCCAGATCGGGTTGCCCGTAGCGTCCAAACGGGCCACCTCCACATCCCTTCCGCTCATGGGCTGGTTGGACACGAAAAAGAAACCGCCATCGTCCAACGGGGTGACTGTCAGGGCGTTCTCGCTGAGTGAGGGGTACCGTTTCGCCCACATGACATTGCCCGCATCATCCAAACGAACGAGCACCGCCCTGGAGGAGGCCTGCCCGACTGCGATGTAGCCCATCGCCATCGGTTGGACATCGAAGACCCAAGCCATATTCTCGAGGTAATGGTACCATTGCAGGGAGCCGTCACCGGCAATTTTCATGATGAATCCCTGGTCCTCGGTGATGTTGTTTCCCAGGCCATCCACTCCGACCAACGTCGCCCTCGATCCGCCGATGATGTATCCGCCATCGTTGGTGGGCTCAATGCTCTTGCCCCCTTCGGATTCCGGTCCACCGTAGAGATTGAACCATTCCCTGTTGCCGCAGGCATCGACTTTGTACACATAGACATCACACCCTCCAGCGCCTCCGTTGTTCTGGTGCTGGCCCGTGGCGATGAAACCGCCATCAGGCGACGTCGTGATGGCCAGTCCCCCCTGCATGCTCTGCAGGTTGTACCTCCGCAGAAAGGTCTGTTCGAGGCCATCCTGACCCCAACCCACGAAGGATGACAGCCCACACGCCATCATCAGGATGCGCGGAATCACAGACTTCACGGAGCAGGTATTTCAGGTTGGGTGGCCAGCGTATCGAATTGCAGGAACGTCACTTGGTGTGCCTGATAACCCAATTGGGTCAGCCATTCAGTGTACCCCTCCTGACTCTTGGCAAGGGCCAAGGGGACGCAGAATTCAATTTCACTTTCGTGGGGCCGGCAGACCACCCAATCGGCTCCTTTGTCTTCCAGGATGCCGATGAACATCGGCGTCAGGAAAGGGCACATGAAACCATCTTCTGCCATGGCCACTTCCACCCTCAACCAAGGAGGATCATGTGGGGTGTGTGCATTATGGAACGCACAAGCCATAATTGGCCCAAGAAGAAGGCACCAGTGAAGCATTTGGTTTGGCTTGGTGTATCAAATCTAGTCGATGACATTACACCTTATGGCGCTCTTCTATTTCATTTCGTTATTGACGATTATCAGTCTAATGATTATACCTGCCTGTTTATTCCATTTAATCATCAAATCATTATGAGTCAGTGTTTTTGAAACATATTTTGTTATTTATTATACGTAATAATTACTCAGTATATAATCCTGACGGCAGATTATACGAGGTCGATTACAAAACACAATGACATATCTCATGCCCCTGTATCTCCAATACCACAATGCCCTGATTATCTTCTCACTGAATTCGCTTTCATCATGCGCCAGACGTTCACCAGCCTAGCATTTCTGCTTGTCTCCTCCACTTCATTTTTCGGTCAATCCGTCACCTTCAATGCGGACGATGCTGCATCGCAGATCCCCTTGGAACGGACCTGCCATGCCCACGAGCAGCACATCCAGATGATGGGCCTGCAGAAGTACGCCGATGCCCAGCAGCAAATCGAAAACCACACCGCAGCCTGGGCCCCCATTGTGGCGCAGCAACGGGCCAGCAATCAAAATGCAGTGGTGACCATTCCGGTGGTCTTCCATGTGGTGTACGCCAATGCGACAGAGAACATTTCAGATGCACAAGTCCAGTCGCAGCTCGACGTACTCAATGCGGACTTCCGCCGATTGAACAGCGACCAGGACAACACCTGGCCGCAGGCAGCGGATACCCAGATCGAATTCTGTCTCGCCTCCTACGACCCCCAAGGGAATCCGACGAACGGCATTCTCCGCGTTTCAACCTCCACCAGTTCATTTGGAACCAACAATTCCGTCAAATTCGCCAGCTCAGGGGGATCTGACGCATGGCCCACTGGAGACTATCTGAATTTCTGGGTGTGCAACATCGGTGGGGGCATCTTGGGATACGCCCAATTCCCCGGTGGCAGTGCCAGTACCGACGGTGTCGTCTGTGATTACCGCTATACGGGCACCGTGGGCGCGGCCACCGCTCCCTTCGATCTCGGGCGCACGGCCACCCACGAGGTGGGACATTGGTTGAATTTGCGGCACATCTGGGGCGATGGTGATTGTTCCGCCGATGATTTCGTGAATGACACGCCACTGTCTGATGGGCCGAACTACGGTTGTGACATCGGACACGTGAGCTGCAGCACGACGGATATGGTCGACAACTACATGGATTATGGCGATGACGCCTGCCTGAAGATGTTCACCCAAGGCCAGACGGACCGGATGCTGGCCCTATTCCAGCCGGGCGGATTCCGCGAGAGCCTGCTGTCCTCTTCCGGGTGCGCGCCTCCATGCGAGGTCAGCTGCGGTTGCACCGATGACACGGCGTGCAACTTCGACCCCTCCGCCCTCAACGAGGATGGCTCATGCGACTTCAGTTGTTACGGATGTACCGATCAGACTGCCTGCAATTATGACGCCTCGGCGACACTGGACGATGGCAGCTGCGTAGCGGGAGGACCCCAGACCTTCACGATGTCGCTCACGACGGACCAATACGGCAGTGAGACCTCCTGGACGCTGACGGACGCCACCGGTGCGACGGTCATGTCCGGCGGTGGATACGGGGCCAACACGACCTATACTTCCACGGAACAGCTCTGTTACGGATGCTACACCCTTGCGGTGAATGACACTTACGGCGATGGCATGTGCTGCGCATACGGCAACGGTGGCTACACCTTGACCGTCAACGGCGAAGTGGTTGCCTCGGGCGGGTCATTCACGAGCACCGACGAGACTAATTTCTGTGCCGAGCCTTCGGATATTCCCGGCTGCACCGACCCTGCAGCCTGCAACTACAATGCATCGGCCACGCTCGATGACGGAAGCTGCGCGGTCCTGGACGCTTGCG
Source organism: uncultured Flavobacteriales bacterium (assembly GCA_938082505.1). Classification (GTDB taxonomy): domain Bacteria; phylum Bacteroidota; class Bacteroidia; order Flavobacteriales_D; family Sanyastnellaceae; genus UBA8752. The sequence continues at coordinate 37,031 of CALLLH010000020.1, read as the reverse complement.
GTGTCTGCGGTGGTCTGGGCGCGATCTATGCGTGTGGCTGTTCAGACATCCCCGCGGGAGATTGTGATTGCAACGGCAACCAACTCGACGAATGCGGCGTCTGCGGAGGGCCGGGCATTCCAGCTGGAGACTGCGACTGTTTCGGGAACCAACTTGACGCGATCGGCGTCTGTGGGGGGGGCTGCATTGCTGATTTGGACGGCGATGGCATCTGTGATGATGTGGACCCCTGTGTAGGCGAAGAGGATGCGCTTGGCGTTTGCGGTGGAGACTGCACGGCCGATGCCGATGCGGATGGCATCTGCGATGATGTGGATGATTGTGTCGGCCAATACGACGCGCTGGGTGTCTGCAATGGCAACTGCCCCGCTGATGTGGACCAGGATGGCGTTTGCGACAATGCGGAAATCCCCGGTTGTGATGAGCCCGGCGCTTGCAACTATGACGCGGCCGCAACAGACAACGACGGCTCTTGCATTTTCGTGGGCGATGCCTGTGATGATGGCAATGCCCTGACCCTCGGCGATGTTTTCACGAACTGTGCCCTGCCCGGATTCGGTTGCCAAGGTGTCGGCCCCCAGATCCTGTGGAAGGAGACTTTCGGTGACGAGCCCTTTCTCAACTACGGCTTCGACGGCAGCACCAACACAGCGGCGGCGGAAACAGAATGGAGCATCACCTTCGGCAATACGACGGACTATTTCATGACGGTCCTCTCAGGTGATACCATATTCGAAGGGGTGGACATGGATACCGAATGTGTCTGGACCTCCCGCATCATCGACGTCGGCGATTACTCCGATCTCGAAGTGACCGCGAGCTTCGAGGAGTCTGGAAGAATGGAAGCCTCCGACTTCATCCGCATTGAGTACATCCTCGATGGCAGCACCAGTGTGCTGGCCACGTATTCGGATGATTTCAATTCCGCTACGTTGCCCTTGACCGGCATTCCGAATGGCTCACAACTGCAGGTGCAGATCGTGACATTGACAAATGCCAACGGGGAGCGGATGGGCTTCGACAATGTCTATGTCTATGGCGTCCCGAATTGCCTCGACAGCGATGGTGATGGGATCTGCAATGACGTGGACGCATGCTCGGATTTGACGGCCTGCAACTTCAATGACCCCGCCGCGACGGGCTGTGTGTACAATGATGCATGCGGCATTTGTGACGGCCCCGGGGCCGTTTATGCCTGCGGCTGCACCGACATCCCTGCCGGCGATTGCGACTGCGATGGAAACCAGCTCGATGCCATCGGCGTGTGCGGGGGCGCCTGCACGGCCGATGCGGATGCAGACGGTATCTGTGACGACGTCGACCCGTGTGTGGGACAGCTCGATGAATGTGGCGTATGCAATGGTCCGGGAGCTGTCCTGGAGTGCGGATGTTCGGACATTCCTGCGGGCGATTGCGACTGCAACGGAAACCAGCTCGACGCCCTGGGCATTTGTGGCGGGACCTGCGCGGCGGACGCGGATTCCGATGGCATCTGCGATGATGTTGACCCCTGTGTAGGCCAGTACGATGCCATCGGCGTGTGCAATGGTAATTGTGCTGCCGATGCTGATGCCGATGGGATTTGTGACGATGTAGATCCTTGTGTGGGACAGCTCGACGCGTGTGGCGTATGCAACGGCCCGGGCGCCATATTCGACTGTGGTTGTTCTGGCATTCCTGCGGGAGACTGCGACTGCAACGGCAACCAGCTTGATGCGATCGGCGTCTGCGGTGGAACCTGCGCAGCGGATGTGGACAATGACGGCATCTGTGACGATGTGGATTCGTGCATCGGAACGGTGGACGCCTGTGGCATCTGCAATGGCCCCGGTGACATCTATGACTGCGGTTGCACCGGAATTCCTCCGGGAGATTGCGATTGCAATGGCAACCAACAGGACGCGCTCGGCATTTGCGGAGGAACCTGTACCGCTGATGTGGACGGGGATGGCGTTTGCGACAACGAGGAAATCGCCGGTTGTACGAATGCTACCGCATGCAACTACGATCCTGACGCCACGGACGACAACGGTTCATGCCAGGTCAACGACGAATGTGGTGTCTGCGGTGGCCCAGGGGCCATCTTCGAATGTGGCTGTGCGAACATCCCCGCGGGAGATTGTGACTGCAACAACAACCAGTTGGACGCCCTCGGTGTATGCGGCGGGTCTTGTGCCGCCGATGCGGACAACGACGGCATATGCGATGACATTGACCCTTGCGTAGGCCAACTGGATGCCTGCGGGGTGTGCAACGGCCCCGGTGATATTTTCGAATGCGGGTGTTCTGACATCCCCGCTGGAGACTGCGACTGCAACGGCAACCAACTCGACGCCGCCGGTGTTTGCGGAGGCGACTGCACGGCAGACGCTGATGCCGACGGCATCTGCGACGATGTGGATGGCTGCATCGGCACGGTGGACGCATGCGGCATCTGCAATGGGCCGGGTGCCATCTTCGACTGCGGATGCGCAGACATTCCGGCAGGCGACTGCGACTGCAACGGCAACCAACTGGATGCCCTCGGCGTCTGTGGCGGCAATTGCTCGGCCGATGCCGATGCCGATGGCGTCTGTGACGATGTGGATGACTGCGTTGGAACAATCGATGCCTGTGGGGTATGCAATGGTCCGGGTGCCACCTTCGAATGCGGCTGCACGGACATCCCTGTGGGCGATTGCGACTGCGATGGAAACCAACTCGACGCAGCCGGCGTTTGCGGCGGAACCTGCACCTCCGACGTCGATGGGGATGGCGTCTGTGACACCGATGAGGTCGCGGGTTGTGATGATCCGCTCGCAGAGAATTATGACAGCTCGGCCACCGACAACGATGGAAGCTGTGTCTATCTGCCGGCCTCATTCGAGGGCCTGATCGCCGAGGCTTATGAACTGAACAGCCTCGAAGCAGGCATGCACACGTTCAGGGTCTATGCCCAATTCTCCAACCCCAGCGACCAGCTCGTCTCGGTTTACGGTACGGCCTCTTCTCCTTTGTCCATCACCTCGACGACGTCATTCTATCAGGATGCGTTGGGTGGTCCGACGGCCGAAGGATTGAATCCGCTGCTTTTCGAAAGCTTCCCGAACCTCGAATGGGACAGCTTCGTGACCATCGGTGCCCCGGACAACTCGAGCTCCAGCATCCAATCCGCTGGTTTGGACTATGGTGCCTTCGAGGTGGGCGGTGCGCTGAACTCCGACCCGGTCACAGGGGGCAGCTGGTTTGTCTTCCCTGATCAGGAGTCCCTTGCCTTCCCGGATGCGCAGGGCCGCGTCCTCATCGGGCAATTCACCACGAATGGCGTCGTGACGCTGAATTGCAACATCCAATACCGGGCCTCCGACGGCACGAACCCTCAAGCGACCAATCTGACCCTGGTCTTCCCCAACAACTGCCCTGAAGACATCAATGGTGACGGACTCGTCGCCGTGGACGACATTCTCATCCTGCTGGCCAGCTTCGGATGCGTCGGCCCCAACTGCAACGGGGACATCGACCAGGATGGTGTTGTCGGGGTATCCGATGTGCTGGACGTACTGGGGGCTTTCAGTACGCCCTGCTTCTGAGACCCAATCACAGAGCCTAGATCACGATCACAAGATGCGCAACTTCTACCTCCTCGCAGCCCTGTTGACACTTCCGTTCTGCTCGCCTGCCTGGGCGAATGGACCGACCATGGTTCCAATCGAAGATCTCGATTGCGGAACCGCGACCTCCGAGGCCAGCTCCATGCTGGTACCCCCCACCCCGCCTGCAGACCTGAACCTGGATGAGCTCAAGGTGTGGCTCAAGCAGAACTGGTTCGATGGCCTGCACACCGACCTGGGCTACAACGCCGCCCGGGAACAGCTCTATGGTTCGGTCGATGAAACGGGTGGACAGATTGCATGCGTTTACACGGGGTTCGAGCAGAGTGCCGCTTTTGTCACATTTCCGGACCCCATCAATGCGGAGCACCTCGTGCCGCAGAGCTATTACGGTTCGATCAGCCCGATGCGCTCGGACATCTGGAGCCTGAGGCCCTCCCATGGGTCGCCCAACTCCGCGCGGTCCAACAACCCCTATGGCGAAGTGGACGATGCCGCCGCCCAGTGGTACGGCGTCGACGCCCAGGGCAACTATTTCAGCACCGGCAACATTCCGACCAATCCTGACGATTTCAGTGAGTTGTCCAATGGCGTTTGGGAGCCCCGCGAATCCCAGAAGGGCGACATCGCCCGTGCGGTCTTCTACTTCTACACCATGTATCCGACCCAAGCGGGCGACATCTCGGGCATCTGTGACCCTCAAACCCTCTATGACTGGCACCTGGGGGATCCAGTGAATGCCTTCGAGGTGCAGCGCAACGACAGGATCGAGGTGGCACAAGGCAACCGCAATCCCTACATCGACGATCCCAACCTGGTCTTCCGCGCATGGTATTTCTCGGAGGCCGCAGCCGGATGCACCAATGCTTCCGCCTGCAACTATGACGCCTCCGCCACAGCAGACGATGGCTCCTGCATCCTGCTGGGTGCCCCCTGTGATGACGGGGATGCCTTTACCCTCGGCGATGTCTACACGGACTGTGCCGCTCCCAATTTCGGATGTCAAGGCAGCGGTCCCCAGACCATCTGGGAAGAGACTTTCGGAGGGTTCACCAACCTGGGATACGGCTACAATGGTTCGGCAAATACCGCAAATGGGGAGACCGAATGGGACATCACCTTCGGAGGCGCGACGGATTACTTCTACACCTCTGTTCTGAACGGCGACACGGTCTTTTCAGGCAAGGATCTGGACTTCGAATGCACCTGGACCTCCAGGATCATCGACGTCAGCGGTTTCACGGGACTTCAGGCGTCCTTCTTCGCCGTGGAGTCAGGCAATGCAGAGGCGTCTGACTTCATCCGATTCGAAGCGATTGTAGACGGGGCGGCCCAAGTACTGGCCACCTATAGCGACGACTTCAATCAACTCAATTCCCCCCAGTTCTCTCTGCCGGACGCCGGCACCATCCGCTTGCGTGTGGTCGTCTCGAACAATGCCAATGGAGAGGTGCACTCCTTTGACGATGTGCGGCTCATCGGTGTTCCCAATTGCACGGACAGCGATTTTGATGGACTCTGTGACGACCTGGACGGTTGTGTGGACCTGACCGCGTGCAACTACACGGACCCCTCCGCAACCGAGTGCCTCACCCTCGATGCCTGCGGCATCTGCGGTGGGCCCGGAGCGGTCTTTGAATGCGGATGCTCGGACATCCCTGCGGGAGACTGCGATTGCAACGGCAGCCAGCTTGACGCCATCGGTGTTTGCGGCGGTGACTGCCCGGCGGACAGCGATGGGGACGGCATCTGCGATAACATCGATGAATGTCTGGGTGAGCTCGACATCTGCGGCGTATGCAATGGCCCCGGAGCCATCTATGCCTGTGGCTGCACGGAAATCCCTGCCGGGGATTGTGACTGCAATGGAAACCAGCTCGACGCCCTTGGTGTCTGCGGTGGTTCATGCAGCGCCGATGCCGACAGCGACGGCATCTGCGACGATATCGACCCCTGCGTCGGACAGCTTGACGCCTGTGGCGTGTGCAATGGCCCCGGCGCCATCTTCGAATGCGGGTGTGCCGACATTCCGGCCGGAGATTGTGATTGCAATGGAAACCAACTCGACGCCCTCGGCATCTGTGGAGGTGACTGCTCAGCGGACAGCGATGGGGACGGCATCTGCGATACGGATGAGGTTGCCGGCTGCACGGATCCCAATGCATCAAACTACGATGAGACTGCAACCGACAATGACGGCAGCTGCATTTACGTTCAAGGCAGCTTCACTGGCCTCTCCGCCGAACTCATCTCGGAAGGCGGCGCTGGAGCCGGACTCAACACCTGGCGCGTCTACGCCAACTTCAGCAATTCAGGTGCCGATTTGCTCTCCATCTATGGAACGGCCAACAGCCCCATCGACCTGTCGACTTCCACGGCCTGGTATCAGGACGTCTTGGGCGCGGCTACTTCCAATGACATCAACGCGTTGTTGTACGGCGACTTCCCCTCCCTTCAATATGACAGCTGGCTGACGATCGGCGGTGTCGCTCCCAACGATGGCAACATCCAGACGGTCGGCCTCGACCTGGCCAGTTTCGAGGCTGGAGGAGACCTGACCTCGGATGCCATTGCAGGAGGCAGCTGGCTGGCCATCCCCGGAGATGTCTCCGGCACGGCGCCCGATGCACAAGGCCGTGTGATGATCGCCCAATTGACCACGGATGGAACAGCCGTGCTGGATTGCAACATGCAATACCGCGAACCCGACGGTACGACCGTCTTGGTCACCGAACTGAGCCTGGTCTTCCAGAACGGCTGTGCGGAGGACATCAACGGAAGTGGACTGGTCGACATTGAAGACATCCTCTCCGTCCTGACCCAATTCGGTTGCAGCGGAACCTGTTTGGGAGACCTCGACGAAGACGGTGACGTGGACGTGGCCGACGGACTGCTCATCCTCGGCGCCTTCGGCAACGTCTGCAACTGACCCCTTTCGGGGCCGGGCCTGGTCACTCCGCGCAGGCCTCTCCGAAATCGGTGAGGAACATCAACAGGTCGGCGCTGCCGGTCAGTCCGTCCGCATTGAGGTCGGCCGGACAAGAGCCCGGCGGATTCATGGTGTACACGCAACTGTCATCATCGGCCACAGTGAAGATGGGGTGGTAGTTGATCGCGGTCTGGTCCATGCAACCGACCCAATAACAGCCCCCGTTCTCGTGTGTGGCGGCCACCTCGAAGTTGGTGGCCGAAGGGTAGGTGCACCCTTCAATCAAAGAGATGACGGTGATGTCCACCCTGCCAGAATGGCAAACGGTCGGAATGCTGCTGATGTGCCAATCGTAGAAGTAATAGTAGTAGTTCGTGCTGTTTGCGTTGTTGTTCAGGTTGTTGGACGTGATGGTCAGCAGTTCGCCCATCTCATAGGGAAAGGCAAGACCTGAGCCGATGCCGTCCCTCCACAGTTGGGGGTTGTCTCCGATGCAACGCAATCCATAACCGGAGCCCGCAGGGACGAACAGCGCCAACTGGATGTAGGACAATCCGTCCGGCACCTCCACGGAGCGTTGGTCGAGCAACAATCCCGCGTCATTCACCAGACCTATGGTGCGGGTCCCGTCACCATTGGCCAGGACCAATACGGAGTCCACGATGACGTCCTCATGGGCATCGAACTTCAGCCAGTAATCCTCGTTGTTGAAGAACACGCCATCCCCTGGCGCCTCCTCACCTCCCGAAGCCTGGTCCAATCCGTGGGTGATGACGGCCTCCGCCCAGAAAGTGGTGGTGGTATCGAGGATGGGCGTATCGAATGTTCCCCCTATCATGAGCGGGTCTTCACCCGTGGCGGTTCCGAACCACTGCAAGTTTCCGCCGCCGCCATAGAGGGTTACAGCATCGGGAAGTGGGATGATGATGTCCTCGAGTTCCGGGTCCTCAGGAATATCAAAGAAGACGACCTCAAGCGTATCCGAATGGTGGATGCCGCCGCATGCGTCCACCATGCTGAGGTGGTAGGTCCCCGCACCCGTGACGATGATGCTGTCCTGCTGGGTGCCATCCATCCATTGCCAATCTCCGGTCACATCCGGACGCAGGATCACGGTCCTTCCTTCACAGCCCTCGAGCTCGCCGGCCACGGTGATGCCCGCTTCCTGCTGATCCGTCCTCTGCACCCGCAATGGGAGGGACAAGCCCGCGCAGCCCTCCGCATCCGTCAAAAGCACACGGTAATACCCCGGTTCCGGCACCTCTATGGACGTGGTGGATTCCCCCGTGTTCCACTGATGGGACAGACCGGGCTGCCCCGTGGTGATGGTCAATGTCGAGCCCGGGCACAGCAGGGTGTCCCCGAGTACCTGAAGGGCCAAGGGATCGAGGGTGCATGGAGCCTCGAACACATCGTGATAGACATCCACCGCCGGATTGATGAGGACACGGGTGAATCCGCCCGGAAACCGGACCACGGCACTGTCGATGGCCGTCGCCTCTCCGATGCCGAACAGCGCATGATGCGTGCAGGTCATCCCATAGCTCTCTCCCGCCCTGACTTCCCGCACCTGCGTGCCCCAAGGGCCGAAAAGGCTGACCCTCGCACCGACTGCGTCCAGGTTGCCCTCCACCCCCTGCAGGTCGAATGCGACCCAATGGTGGTCACTGCCTTCATTGATGTACAACACATCGGGATTGCTCGGGTCCGGGGAAACATACACCCCACCATAGCTGGCGTACACGTCCAGTGTTCCATCCCGACCGACGTCGCCCAGGGCGAACCCCAGCATGTCGTCAGGATGGGAGAACGGCCACCCCTCGGCCGCGAAAGTCCCGTCCCCATTGCCGAGCAGGAAATGCTGCGCACTGCCACCTCCCGAGGTGAGGAGGTCCAGAAATCCGTCATTGTCGAAATCGGCCAGCTTGGCCTGCAGGAAGAAGCCGACGATTTCAAGCCCACTCCCTGCCGTGATGTCCGTGAAATGGCCCGTACCGTCGTTCTCCAACAGGGCCATGGCCGCACTGTGGTTGGTCACCAGCGCATCGAGGTCGCCGTCGTTGTCGATGTCGCCGAAATCCGCCGTCCAACTCTGCTCGTGCAGGATCAGGCCCCGTTCCCCGGCCTCCTCCGTCCAACCACCATTCCCGTCAGAAATCCACAGTTGGTTGATGCGCCGAGGGTCAAAGGGGTCCGCCACGAGCTGGCGGCACTTGGCGATGTAGACATCGGTATGGCCGTCGCCGTTCACATCGGCGGTCACGACGCCATAGTTTCCGCTGTGGTCCGTGTTGGGGTAGTCTGGCGAGGAATAGGATGCCAACGGCATCAAATCCGCGTCAGGAACCGGAATACCTGAAGTTTGGCCCCTCCACAATCGGCTCAGCGCATCATCGTGGCATGCGAAAAAGTCCAGCACCCCATCTCCGTCCATGTCGGACATGGTGCAGCCCTGCATGAACATCGAACCGTTGTCCAGATCCTCGACCGGCATGGCTCCACCGGGGTTCATCCGCAGAAAGTGCACTCCATCATAAGCACCCCCTGAAATCAGATCCTTGCTGCCGCTGTTGTCGATGTCACCGACGCACGCTCCCCATTGGGACGCGTTCCCCAGTGACCCCATCTCGACGGTGTGGAAACCTTGGGGGCCCTGGAATTGAACCACGACTTCATGACCGTCATCGAGGATGATGAGGTCATCCCACCCGTTGTTGTCGACATCCGCGAAGCCCATGACCCCTCCGCTGTGGTGGTATGACCCCGCGGTATTGTTGAGCGGTGTGAAGACGGGTTGCGCTTCGGATCCGGCGATGACCGCCATGCCCAGCAAAACTCCTGCCATCCGCATCAGGCCATTGCGGCATGCAGCGCCCATCACCACCTTCATCCGATGATGGGGTGGCATGAAACGTACAATCCCGAGGCGGTTCAACCTGAGGTTCCAATGGTGAGGCAGCATGCCGTGATTAAAGATGCTTGAATATAATTCGTCTACGAATCACATCCATGCCGCTCACGAATTTGTGTAATCACATGGATGGGCCGAGGAAGACGGCGTTGTCGAAGAAGCGGTGCCCCGACTTCCAAAAGGCCCTGAAGAGGGGGTTGTCGACGAGGTAGACGACGCTGCCACGGCCCATGTTGTGCACGCCCGCCACGAGGGATCCCTTCTGCGCCGGAATGGACATCTCACCAGCGTGGCCGCTGAAGGGGCGGCCCTGGTCGCCCGGAGGGAGTACGGCCACATTGCCCCCATCGAGGGCGGCAAAGCGGCGGCCCGACGTGCGGAGTGTCATGTATTCGGAACCGTAGCCGTCGGCCAAGGGGTGCGTGTCGTCCACCGCGGCGCGGAAGATGGCCCCCGGCAGATCATAACGGAGGCGGTCCCGTCCTTGGGCCGCAAATGGCAGGGGATCCAAGCCTTGGGCCGACTGGCTGTGCGCATCGCGCTCGTCTGCTGCTTCCTGGACCTTCTCCTCCTCGGCTTCGATCTCCGCGCGTTCACCATCGGCATAACGTTCCAATCCCCAGCCGTCCTGACCGGCAAATGCACTGCAGGCGCCCCCTACTGAAACGAGCTGTCCACCCTCGCGCACCCAGGCCGCCAATTCATCGCGGTCCTCATCCCCCATGCGGTACCAGCCGCTCGGCAGGATGACCACGTCGAGGTTGTCGAGGTCCAGGTCACCGATGGCGCCCAACCGGTGAAGGGGGTAGTGCAGGTTGTGCTCGAAGTGGTGCCAGATTTCTCCGGCGCTGAGCGAACTGACGCCCTCTCCGGACACCGTCGCAATGCGCGGGGCTTGGATGGCGTCATAGTGGCTGCTGCCGAAGTCGTAGCCGGTCGTCACGCGGCCTGAGCCTACGGCGGCAGCCGTGGTGCCGGCCGCGGCGGCCGCACGCGCCACCGCTCCTGCGAGGTCGGCGATCGTCTCGTTGTTGCGGCGGGTGATGACGAAATCACCCGCATCGAAGACCCGGCCCTCCAGGGAGAAGCCACTGTCTGCGCGGCGCACCGTCACGCCCTCGGCGAGCAGCGAAGCGAGGCCGCGGATGGCATCCGCGCCCCCACCGGACAGCACCCAACCATAGGGCTGGCGCTGGCCTTGGGAACCTGTGATGGAAGCTGACGCGGGCGCCGTGGGCCAGTCGCCGGTCGGCTTCAGTCGCGAGGTCAGGGCGAACGCCTCGAGCCCGAGGGCGTGCGGCAGGGCCCAAGCCGTGATGTCGTAGGTCATGCTGTCGGACAGATCCGGATCGGGGTCCATCAGCACCTGGAGGATGCCCCCATGCGGCTGATGCGCATCAATGAGCAGATCCCCTGCACGCACGGTGCGCTTGGATGTGCGTCCCGACCCGTAGTCATACGCTTGGACGGACGCAGCGGCCGGTGCGGTTCCATAGGCAATGCCGTTCGCGTCGAGGAGCCTGAAGAGCTCGTTCATCTTGGCCGCATCCTGTTCCGCCGGAAAGACATACCCCGCATGGTCTCCGTAGGGATCCTCCACGTTGCGGCGGTGATAGTCCGCAAATTCGCGCACCAGCTCACCGGATCGGTTCGCACTCTCTTCCACCGTGCTCATCCCCGACTCGTGGTGATTGAGGATGCGGTAGGCCAAGGTCAATGTGTCGCCGAGGGACGTCAGCACCGCACGACCGGCGCGGCTGCTTCCACCCTGTTCATAGGTCATGCCGATGGCGCCATTGTAGAGTGGCCAGGTATCACCGTAGGCCGGGTAGAACAGATCGAACACCTCCCGGGTGAAGTACAGGGCTCCGCGCGCGTCGAACCAGCGGGCGTTGTTGGCTCCGATGTGCTCTTGGCACTTTCGCTGCCAAGGGCTGATGATCTTGTGGTAGGGCTCCGCCGCGGGGGCGAAGTAGTAAGGTGAATTGACCCCCTGCTCGTGGAAATCGACATGGACCTGCGGCATCCAACTGCGGTAGGCCGTGACCCGGGCCTTGGTCTCCTGTTGCGTTTGCCACGCCCAATCGCGGTTCATGTCGAACATGTAGTGGTTGCTGCGGCCACCCGGCCAGGGTTCGTCGTGCTCCACGGTACCCGGATCCGCCACGGGCGTCAGACCGGAGGTGCGGTCCTGAAAGGCCACATAGCGGTCGCGGCCATCGGGATTGACGCAGGGGTCCATGATGACGACGGCCTTATCGAGCCACTGACCGACATCCTTGCCCTTGGCGTCCGTGCCGGAGACGAGGGCGTGCATTGTGCGCAATGCGGCCTCCGTGCACACCGCCTCGTTTCCGTGGACGTTGTAGCTGAGGTAGACGAATGCCACACCGGGATCATCCGCGGGAAGGCCCTTGCCTTCGGTACGGGCAAGGTTGGCCTTGCGGAGTGCCTCGAGCCGGCCGTGGTTCTCCTCGGAGGTCACCACGAGCAAACCGAGGTCGCGGTATTCAGAGGTCAAGCCATAGGGCTGCCAGACGGCGCGATTGGAACCCGCCGCCAATGCTTGGGCATAGTCCACAACGCGGTGGTGCCGGGTGAAACGATCGCCCAGCTCGTACCCGAGAAACTCAGCCGGCGTGGGGACTTGTGCGGAAACAGCAAACGAGGCGGCAATCAATGCCGGAATAAGAAATGACTTCATCAGATTCTGGAACGACAATCAAAAGCACACGTTGCCGAACTCCGCCAAGATAGCGAGCATGTCGGCGGTGGTCACGGCATCGTCTCCCGTGATGTCGGCGCTGCATCCCGAAAGACAACCGAACTGTCCCAACAGGAGCAGCACATCCCCAACGGCTACGATGCCGTCGCCATCGAGGTCAGTCGGACAGTCCTCCGGCTCTGGGGGCGTCCCGAATACGATGAGCTCGTCGAGGCGCCAGACCTCGCCTGCACCGTCGTTGCGCATCTGGACCTGCAGTTCGATTGTTCCAGCCTGCGGCAGCGACAACATGTTGACGGCACCGGTCCCATCCCCGGTCACCCCATCGATGAACAGGGGCTGTCCATCGAGCAGGACCACGAATTCGAGGTAGTCCGTGGGGCCCGTCATGCCTCCCGTCCCCGAGAAATCCGCCGAAATCGCCAGATCAGTCACCCCTTGCACCTCCACCGGTCGCGAAATCCACGTGACCAGACCGTCGGTGTCGCGCACGGTCATGGCCGTGTCGTTCTGGAAGACCTCCGTCCACATGGCGGTGGTGCCCGAAGCCGGAGAAAGGAACCACTCCGTCTCCCCGGCCACGGCCGCATTGTCCACCACCCCGTCATAGCCATACCCCACACCCTCCGTGTGGAAAGAGGCGCGATAGAGGATGGGGCCCTCCGGTGTGGTCGGCGGGGCAGGCGTGCCCGAACAACCGTAATTCACGAGCCCGCAATCGGTATAGACATCGTCGAAGGTGGTCGCATCCCCGTCGTTGCACTCCCCCCCGATGAGGATGCAGCTGCCGTCGTTGAGCGTCGCCTCCGCATCGTAGTTGCACGCAGCAGGGACGGTACACCCCGGAATGTCCGTCGGAGGCTCCCAGAACCAAGCCGTGTAGACCCAATCGGGATGGTCGACATAAGGATTGCGGTTGCCCTGCGCTGTTTCCGTGCGGTTGTTCCGTGTCACCTCCACCGGGCTGACCGGGTCGTCCAGGTGCCAGGCATACAACATGGCAGGGTCGCCCACAGTCGCGAGGTCTCCGGCCTGCGTGGGATACATGGTATAGAAATAGAACACGGCACGCGCCACGTCGCCCTTGAACTCTTCCCGGGGTTCCCAGAGGTTTCCTGAGCCTTCGCTGAAATCGTCAGGATTGGACGGTGTCGATCCCGTGCTCAGATAGTTGCCCGCCCCGTCGATGCCATACCATTGGGCGCTGCCATCGGACACCTCGCCGAAAGGCTTGTTGCTCCGGGCCGAATTGGCCGATCCATGGCAGGGCCGAATGGACCAGATGTCGGATTTCATCGGACTCACCCCCCCATAGAAGGATTGGGGCACGAGGTGCTCGGCGTTGATGGGATTCGGGTAGGTCACAAAGCCGCTCGACTGCTGGAACCCTGTGTAGATGCATTCAATCTGACCGGCCGAGGCATCCACGAAACCGTACATCTGGATGCGGGCCTGGTTGTAACCCAAGTCGGTGAAGAGACCGTCGTACCAATTCTGCTTGATCCAGGTCCGCAGGGGCTCCAGCTGCAAGTCTTCGGGTGCATCGGGTTGGGACACCGCCGTGAGGGGAATCCACATCAGGGCGCAACAGAGGGCACCGAAAAAGAAAGATGTTCGCTTCAAGGCAGAATGAAAATACAACGGTTCAAGGGGTCCAACGGACGTCGTCCACAAAAGCGGTGTCATTCAATGCACCGAGAAAGGCGAGCAGATCCGCCCTGTCTCCCTCCGACAGGGTAAAGGCCTCCAACAGGCTGTCCTGGTGGGGGTGACCCGCTCCCCCTGTCGCGTAGTGGTCCAGTACCTCAGGCAAACTCAAAAACCTGCCGTCGTGCATGTAGGGTGCGGTGAAGCCGATGTTCCGGAGGGTGGGAATCTTGAACACGCCACTGTCCTCCGGCAGCCCCGTCAACCGCCACCGGCCAGGATCCATGGAAACCACATCCAAGCCGTTGTTGGCGAATCCGTGGGTGGTGAACATCGGCGGTGCATGACACCGGTCGCAACCGAGGCCTTCCGATGAGAACAACCCGGCACCGCGCTCCACCGCGGGACCCACCGTGGCTGTGCCTTGCTGCCACCGGTCCCAGAGTGCATCTCCGCTCAACATGGAACGCTGGAAGGTGGCGAGGGCCCGGGTCATCACGAAGGGGTCCAATTCCCGGCCATAGGCCGCATTCGCTTGGATGGTGTAATCGGAGGCCAATTCCTCGCAGACCGTGACGATGTTGTGCGCCATCTCCGAAGGCTCCTGCAAAGGCACGAGAACCTGCATCTCGAGGGTGGGTACGCCGCCTTCAGACATGAAATGAGGCTGGTACGCAGCGTTGGTCAATGTGGCCGAATTGCGCTCGCCCAATGCCCCGAATGCCCCCGGTGTCACGGCTTCCGGAGCGCTGAAGGCACGGGATGGAATGTGGCACGTGGCGCAGCTGACGTTGCCATCGATGGAAAGGCGCGGGTCGAAGAAGAGGTCGCGCCCCAGTGCCCAACGCACATCGGAGAACCCATTGTCCACCGGAAAAACCGGGGGCTCCCACCCCTCGGGAATCTGCAGGAAATCCGCCAGAGAATGGTCGGGCGGTATCCGTTCCGGTGGTTCGGGACGGCAACCGACGACGCTCAAGCATCCCGCCAGGACCACAGCATATGTCAACCTTTGATACACCCTTCCAAAGGTGCAACCTGAATCACGAATCTGCCCGGCCCCGGGCTCAAGGTGCGCCATGGAACCGCACGGAGAAGTCCAGCACGGTCCACGTCTCGGTCATGTCCTCCACGCCACTGAACCGCGGACCGAGGTACCAGGCATGGCCAAAGGGCAACAGGATGGACTGTCCGAACGGCGCCAGTTCCTCAAACACATAGAGATTCTGGAACCAGCCATTTTCCTGCAGTCCGGCCAGTGGATTGTCTTCCGGAGTGAACGAATAGGCCTCGTTGAATTCCATGTACCAGATGTAGCTGTCATCCTCGGGGTGATAGCTGATCTGGCCGGTTACAAAGGGGGTGGGGGCAAAAAACCGCACATGGTTGAGCTCTACAGGAATGTTGGTCACCATCCAGCTCTGGTCCACCCATGCCGTATCCAATTGCTCCACACCCAGGCTGTCCTCCCTCAACTGGATGTCGATGGCCGCAATCCTGAATTCCACACTGTCCAAGGGGACCTCGCCTTCCATGACGGCGTCGCAATGCACTTCCCAGCTCCCCCTGACGATCGAGTCGACCTGCATCTGCCAAGCTGTGAGGAAGCCCGTCAGGTCAGGGGTCGAAATCAATCCGTCCCCATCATAATCGGGCATCCACGTTCCCTGACCCTGGGCGAAAGGGGCCGCCACCATCAGGAAAAGGCCCAGGGCGGCACAACAGTACAGGTGGCGTTGGATTGACAAATTGGTCGATTTGACTACTCCAATTTAGCCTATATCGACTGTTATACCAAGGGGGCGCTCAGCGCCATGCCTCGGGGGCCCACCACCACCACATGATGAGGATGAGCGCGCAGGCCACGAGGTTCAGCAGGAAACCCGTTCGGGCCATGGTCATCATGCTCACCCTGCCGGAAGAAAACACGATGGCGTTGGGAGGGGTCGCCATGGGCAGCATGAAGGCACAACTCGAGGCCAACGTCACGGGTATGGCAAAGAAGAGCGGATGCATACCCATGCCTGCCGCCAGCGCCCCGACCACGGGAACGAGCAGCAAGGTCAATGCGAGGTTGCTCATAAGCTCAGTGGCAAACAGCCCCATGACCGTCACGATGATCAGCATGGCGCCACCAGACAAACCCCAATTCCCGGCGGCATCCGCCACCGCGCCGGCCCATCCTGCAGCCTCGAAGCCCTTGGCCAGGGCGAGTCCGCCGCCGAACAACAGCAGGATGTCCCACGGAAGTCGCGACAGATCTCCTGCGCCGAGCAACCGGGCAGCCCCCCCGGTGGCGCCCGCTTCTCTTTCTTCGTTGCCCCCTCGGCCGGCAGAAAGGGCGAAGCATGCAATGGCCGCCGCGACGGCAATCGAGGTGTCGTTCAATGCAAAATATCCGTCGAGCCAGATGTTGATGGGCGAACGCAACATCCACAGCAGGGCCGTTGTCACAAAGACCAGAAGCACGCGGCGCTCAGCCGTGCCCATCGGCCCCAGCGCCTCACGCTCCCTTCGAATGACCTGTCCTGCTTCGCCCTCTCCCGAAGCGGGCACCCGATGCAACAGGACCAAGAGCAGGAATACGGAGCCCATGAGCACCATGGCCATGGGAAGCCCGATGCCGAGCCACTCCGTGAAACCGATGTCCAGCCCAAACCGGTCTGAGGCAATTCCTGCGAGTGCCGCATTCGGAGGTGTGCCCACCAAGGTGGCCATGCCCCCTGTGTTGGCCCCATAGGCGATGCCGAGAAAGAGTGCCCCTCCCCACGACACCTGCCGCCCCCGTTCTTCAAGCAGACCAATGACCGCAGTGGCCATCGGCAGCATCATCAGGGTGGTGGCCGTATTCGAGATCCACATGCTCAAGAGGGCGGTGGCCAGCATGAAGCCGAACAGGGTGCGTCTCGGGCCTCCGCCCAGCAGGTGCAGCAGGTGCAGGGCGAACCGGCGATGCAACCCGTGGCGCTCCAGGGCCAGGGCCAGCACGAATCCACCGAGGAACAGCCAGATGAACCTGGAGCCGAACGGCGCTGCCGCCGCGGCCAGATCGAGCACGCCGAATGTTGGGAACAGGACGAGCGGCAACAAGCTTGTCGGTCCGATGGACACGGCACCTCCCAGCCACCACCAGAGCATCCACCATGCCGTACCCGCCAATGCGGCGTCATTTACCCCAGGTCCCGAGGGCAGGAGAATACAAGCTGCTGCAAAGCCCACCGGACCTCCCCAAAGGGCGACGGCCTGCCTCAGGTTCATGGGATGAGGGCGATGTAGACTGGAAGGTGATCCGACATGTAGAATCCGTCGATGATCTGCTCCTCCGTGCAGTACCAGGCCACTTCCGCACCGCGCGTCAGGATGTGGTCTATCCGCGGGGCACCCCTCAGTCCAATGGTGGGAAATCCGGTATACGTCCCTATGCCGGACCGGCATTTCCTCGTGGCGATGTCATGGGCATCTTCAAGGCCCGCGCCTTCCAGGATTTCCAACGGAGGACTTCCCGGTTCCGCATTCAAGTCCCCCAGCAACAGGTCCACATCGGCCCGGCTCATGGAGAATTGCAAGGCCATCATCCGCGCTGACAGTGCCCGGGCCTCTTCACCAATGTGGGAAAGGTGGGCATTGACCACCCGGATGATCTTGCCGGTGCGGCGGTCGTGCAACAGCACGAGGGTCATGATCCGCGGAAGGGAAGCATCCCACCCTATGGACCCCGGCACTTCGGGCGTCGAGCTCAACCATTGGGTTTCCGCATGCAGGAGGTCGAAGCGCGATCGCCTCCAGAAGATGGGGCAATGCTCTCCGCCGCTGCGCCCGTCGTCCCGGCCGACCCCATAATGGTCGTGCTCCGGCAACGCGGCCACGAGGTCGTCCACCTGGTGTGCCAGCGCCTCCTGGAACCCCATGATATCGAAATAGCCCACCGAACCGGTGACCTTGTCCTTCCGTTGGTCCCAGGTAACCGGGTCTCCCGGGTTGTCATAACGGATGTTGAACGTCACCACAGCCATCTCATCGGGATGTTGTGTCCAAGCTTCTCCGGTCATCACGAGCCAGGCCGCCAACACCATGCCGACCGACCGAATCACACCCTTCATCATGACGGCAAGGTAGCATGGAGCGGGGGCCTATTTTTGCCTCGAATGGGCCCCATCCGGTCCGTTTTTCATCACCTCCCCTCCATTGGCACGCAAGCAGCGGCTCTTCCACAAGGGCACCCTCCTCGAACTCGATATCCTCGACGTCGCATCAGGCGGAAAGGGCCTGGCCAAAGTGCCTACCGATGAAGGCGACTTCAACGTGTTCGTCCCCAACGCGATAGCCGGCCAGCGCGTGAGGGCCCGAATTTCCCTCTGCAAACGGAGGCACGCCGAGGCGCGCATCACCGCCATCCTGAAGCGGTCCGCAGAAGAGGTCGGCGTGCCTTTCCAGGCGATTCCCGGAGCACCCTACATCACACTGCCCCTCGAGGAGCAACGGAAGTTCAAGGAACGGACAACCCTCGACCTGTACCGCCGAATCGGCGAGATCACGGACATCGAATCGCGCTATGAAGGCTGGCTGGACTCTCCGTCCGCCTTCCACTACCGCAACAAAATGGAGTACAGCTTCGCTGCCATCGGACGCGGACCCGATGCAGACCCCGATGCCGATTTCGGGGATGGATTCCACCTGGGTTTCAAGGCGCGGGGAACGTGGTGGGCCGTGGAAGATCTCGAAGGGGACAGCGGTCTGTTCGACGCCGACTTCGAAAATTTGTTGCCCGAAATCCGGCAGCGGTGCGCGGCATCGGGACTTCCGGCCTGGCATGCACCCCGTCGGGAAGGCTTTTTTCGATTCCTTGTGGTCCGCAAGAGCCTCGCGGAGGACCGGTTGCTGGTCAACCTCGTGACCACATCCGCCGGAGTGGAGTCATTTGATGTTCCGGCTTTCGGACTCTGGCTCGAGGAAAAGCTGGGCCCTCGACTGGCCGGATTCATCCACACCCTCAATGACGACACCGGCGAGCGGGTGGAAGCACGCGAAGGGTCTTCCCGCCTGGTGTTGGGTGAGGACCATGTGCTGGAGTCCCTCCATGGGTTGTCATTCGAAATCCGGATGAAGAGCTTCTTCCAGACCAATCCAAAGTGCGCGGAACGGCTGTATGCGCAGGTGATGGCCTATGCTTTCGAAGCCCCCATGCCCAGCGTGGCAACGAACGACCCCGTGACCCTGGACCTGTTCTGTGGGACCGGCACCATCGCACAATTGCTCGCAAGAGAAGGCGGCACCCGCGTGGTCGGGGTCGACCTCATCGAGGAGGCCATCATCGACGCGCGCCGCAGCGCCGAACGCAACGGCGTGCAAGGACTGGAATTCCACGCCGCGGATGTGGGGCGCTTCCTGCTGGAACATCCGGGGTATGCCGGACGCATCGGCACCATCGTGCTGGATCCACCCCGCAGTGGAATCAGCCCCAAGTCCCTGCGCAAGGTGATCCGGCTTCAGGCCAAAAGGCTGGTCTACGTGAGTTGCAACCCCGCCACACAGGCCCGCGACCTGATCGCCCTCCGCGAAGCCGGTTACGTCCTCAAGCGCTTCAAACTGGTGGACCAATTCCCGCACACAGCGCATGTCGAGGCCGTGGCATTGTTGGAATTCGATGCTCGGGCGGCTGCCACGACGCGGGGAAACCACGAAATTGCAATCCCATGAGTGCTTCCTCTTCATCCTCGGCCGGTACGGCTGTCATTCTGGATGCCGAACGCATCAACCGATGCGTCCAGCGCATCGCCCGTCAGATCCTGGAGGACCACCACGGTGCCGGGCGGATTGTCGTGGCCGCCATCGAGGGCCAGGGCCGCGTGCTGGCAGGGCGCATCGTCAACGAACTCTCGAGCATCTCGAAAGCGGAGACGCACAGTTGCATCATCCGCATGGACAAGGACGCGCCGTTGGACCACCCCATGGAGCTCGTCAGTACTGACAACGGGCCCTTTGATGGCGCCAACATTCGAGGCGCTGTGACCATCGTCGTGGACGACGTCCTGAACAGCGGTCGTACCCTGCTTCACGGCGTGGCGTTCATTCTCCCCTTCAGGCCCCACCACGTGGGTACGTGCGTGCTGGTGGACAGGATCCACCGCCGGTTTCCGGTGCGTGCGGACTATGTGGGCCAGAGCCTGTCCACCAACCTCAAGTCCCACATCGCGGTCGAGCTGAGCGGACCGGGACCGGACGCGGCGTTGCTTACGGATTGAGCCCTCCCTTCCGCGGCTGTTGCAGCATTCGCCCCACCAAAGCGAGGCGCGCTCCGTCCAGGGAATCCGCATCCACCGTGATGTGGGCCCGCGAATACACGGGCATTCTTTCGGCCAGGTGCCGTTGGACGAACTCCCCGAGTTCATCGATCGGGACATGGGCAATCAGAGGCCTTTGCTTGCGCTTGGCGCCCAGTCGCCTGACCAGCGATTCCAAGGACACCTGGAAGTGCAACACGGTGCCTTGAGCCAACATGAAATCCATGTTGTCCGCATGGCAAGGGGTCCCACCACCCGTCGCGATGACCTTGGCCACGCCATCCTTGACCAGTCCCCTCAAGACGTTTGACTCCTCCTCCCTGAACCGGGCTTCACCCCATTCTTCGAACAACGAGGTCACGTCCTTGCCGGTCTGTTCCATCAAGGTGATGTCCGTATCTGCAAAGGGCATCCCCAATGAGCGCGCCAGGCGTCTCCCACCCGAGCTTTTCCCCACCCCCATGTAGCCCACGATGAAAATGCAGTCCTCGGTCATGAAGGCAAAGGTATACCCGTCGCTCTGACAAAAAGTCACTCAAAACCCCTGTAGACCGACAAAATGTCGCCCGCCGGACCGCCCCCTCCTGTTGGCACCGATTTCGCTGGAAAGCTGTCGCTGCGCAAGCGACACAATCCGCACGCAAACAACCGATGGAACAACACGCATTCACCCTCAAAACCCAGTCCGTGCTGCAGGCAGCCCAAGGGCTGGCCATGGAACGCCGTCACACCCAGGTGGCCCCCCTCCACCTGCTCCACGCCTTGTTGCATGGAGAGGACCCGATGCCCGCCCGTCTCCTTGACAGCATGGAAGTCCCATTGAAAGCCGTGAAACAGGCCGCCGAAAAAAGCCTCCACTCACTGCCTGTCCTTGAAATGGGTCCCGAACAGATTCCCTGGTCCCCATCGGCCCAAGGCGTGTTGCGCGGTGCCGTCGAATCCGCGCGCAAGGCCGGAGACCAATACGTGGCACTCGACCGGTTGCTCTCCGCGATTCTGAAAATCAAGAGCACCGCTTCACAGCTGCTCAAGGATGCCGGTGTCCAGGCGGCTGCACTGGAAAAAGCCACGGCCGCGCTGAGGAAAGGACGCACTGCCGACAGTGCCAGCCATGAGGATGCACTGGAATCCCTTTCCAAGTATGCCCGAAACCTGAACGCCCAAGCCCGGGATGGCCGACTCGACCCCGTGATCGGGCGCGATGAGGAGATTCGCCGGGTCCTCCAGATCCTCACCCGTCGAACCAAGAACAACCCCATCCTGATCGGCGAGCCCGGAGTGGGCAAAACCGCCATTGCGGAAGGCATCGCCCAACGCATCGTTTCGGGAGACGTCCCCGAGAACCTGCTGGACAAGACCGTGCACAGCCTGGACATGGGGGCCCTGTTGGCCGGCGCGAAGTACAAGGGCGAATTCGAGGAGCGACTGAAAGCCGTGGTGCACGAGGTATCAGACAGCGATGGGCGCATCCTGCTCTTCATCGATGAGATCCACACCCTGGTGGGGGCAGGTGGTGGTGAAGGGGCCATGGATGCGGCCAACATCCTCAAGCCCGCCCTGGCAAGGGGTGAACTTCGCGCCATCGGAGCCACCACCCTGGCCGAGTACCAGAAGTTCTTCGAAAAGGACAAGGCGCTGGAGCGGCGCTTTCAGAAGGTTCGGGTAGAAGAGCCCGACCGGGAGAGCGCCCTCGCCATCCTGAGGGGCATCAAAGAGAAATACGAAGTGCACCATCAGGTTGAAATCCGGGATGAAGCCCTCGTCAGGGCCGTGGAGCTGTCGACCCGATACCTCCCCGACCGCTTCCTACCGGACAAGGCCATCGACCTGATGGACGAAGCCGCATCCCGTCTGAGGCTGGAGATGAACTCCAAGCCACAGGCACTGGACAACCTCGAGCGCCGCATCATGCAGCTCGAAATAGAGAAGGCGGCCATCGCCGGAGAGGATGACCCGGTGCGCAACACCGAGATCGACATCAACCTCGCCAACCTGAGGGAGGAGCGCGACAGCCTGCAGGCGCGGTGGAATGCCGAACGGGATGTCATCGATCGGGTTCAGTCCCTCCGGACGGAGCTCGAAGACCTGAAAGGCGAGGCAGAACGCGCCGAGCGCGAAGGCGACTTCGGCAGGGTAGCGGAAATACGGTATGGCCGTACCCGGGAACGTGAGACCGCACTCGAAGCCGCCAAATCCAAGCTCCTCGAAATGCAGGGAGAATCCCGGCTCGTCAAGGAGGAGGTCGATGCAGAAGGCATTGCCGCCGTGGTCAGCCTGTGGAGCGGCATCCCCGTGTCGCGGATGCTCAAAGGTGACCGGGAAAAACTCCTCGAACTCGAAGACGAACTCGGGCTGCGCATCATCGGACAGACCGAGGCCGTGACGGCGGTAAGCGAGGCCGTGCGCCGCTCACGCTCAGGGCTCGCGGACCTCGACAAGCCCATGGGAAGCTTCGTTTTCATGGGCTCCACCGGGGTCGGCAAGACCGAGTTGGCCAAGGCCCTCAGCGCATTCCTCTTCGACGACGAAAAAGCCATGGTCCGCCTGGACATGGGCGAATTCCAGGAGCGCCATACCGTCAGCAGACTGGTGGGCGCCCCTCCGGGATACATCGGGCATGACGAAGGCGGGCAACTGACGGAAGCGGTCCGCCGCAGGCCTTACAGCGTCATCCTCCTCGACGAGATCGAGAAGGCGCACCCCGATGTGTTCAACACGCTGCTCCAGGTGTTGGATGAAGGCCGGTTGACCGACAGCAAGGGCCGGCTTGTCGATTTCCGCAACACCCTGATCATCATGACTTCGAACGCGGGAGCCGATGCCCTGGCCCGGCTTTTCAATGACGCAAGGGAAGCGGGAAGGCCGATGGAAGATGAAGCGGGTTCCCACCGTGTCCGATCCGCGGCCACGGAAGCCCTTCGCGGTTTCCTCAGGCCCGAATTCATCAACAGGGTAGATGAAGTCGTGGTCTTCCACCCCTTGGAGATGGAGCATACCCGCGCCATCGTGCGGTTGCAGCTGGGACGGCTCAAGAACCGACTCGAGGAGGCGGGTATCCAACTCAAGGCCACACCTGAATCCCTCGACTGGCTGACCGAGCAGGGGTACGATGCCGAATACGGAGCGCGGCCGGTGAAACGGCTGATCGAGCGGACGGTCCTGAATCCCCTTTCCAAGGCCCTGCTCGCGGAGACCCTGGATCGGGCCCAACCCACCGTGCTCGACATCTTCGATGGAAAAGCGGTCTTCCGTCAACCCATTGAGGACGAAACCCTCTTTGCGGTGAGCTGAACTCAGATCACGTCGAGGGCAAACATGGTGCGCCCGCCGAGCCGTCCTTCGAGGTGATCCCCAGACCTCACGGGACCCACGCCAGCGGGCGTGCCCGTGAACAGCAGGTCACCTGTCTTCCATGTGCTGTATCGGGAAACATGAGCAATCAGGTCATCGACCGGAAAGAGCATGTCCCCAGTATGGCCTTCCTGCACCACCTCTCCATTCTTGAGCAGGGAGAATTCGAGATCCTGGACTTCGCCCCCGAGTTCGTGAAGGGGCACCCATTCCCTGCCGAGGACCGCACTCCCATCGAAGGCCTTGGCCTTTTCCCACGGTTTGCCCGATGACTTCAACTCCTGTTGGACGTCACGCGCCGTGAAATCAATGCCGAGTCCCACGGTGGTGTAGCAGCGCCCGGCATGTCCGGGATCAATCCATTTTGCGGCGCGGTCCATCCGAACCACGAGTTCCACTTCGTAATGGCAATCCGAGGTCCACTCGGGGATGGCGAACGGATGGTCCTTGTGCAGGATGGCGCTTTCAGGCTTGAAGAAAAACAGGGGCTCGGAAGGAACCGCATTGCCCAGCTCCATGGCGTGGTCGGCATAATTCCTGCCGATGCAGACGATCTTCATGTGGCAAAGGTGGCGAGGATCAATCCAATATCAGGCGGATCTCCACCCGCCTGTCCAGCCCCATGCCCCATTCGGGACGCTGTTCCCCGAAATGGACGGAGGTGACCCGCTCGGATTCCATGCCGCGTTCGAGCAGATAATAGCGCACGACCTGTGCCCTGCGGCGGCTCAACTCCATGTTGGCCCTTTCTGACCCGGTGGCATCGCTGTGGCCGGTCACCATCACCCGCAGGGTAGGCAGCGCCACCATCCATTCAATCAGGGTATTCAAGCCATATTCAGCGCTCAGTCCCAAGGCTGCACTTCCGCTCGGAAATTGCAGCGTGAACTGCTCCGGCAAACGGTCGGGAAGGCCTGAGGGACGCCACCCGCCTGAAGGCCGCCATTGCCCATCCAACCCTCTTTGCGGGAAACTTCCCGAAGTGGATGGGACTGAAGCCGTCGAGCGCTGTTCGAGTGCGGCAATGCGCTCCGACAATTCCCGCAGTGCCCGCGCCACCTCCGACGGGCTGTCATCCGAATTGCCCGATGTCCCATCCCCCAGACCGTCCAGGGTGCTGGTGTCCGTGGACGACGTGCCGAAATCGGGAAGCGCACTGGGCACGATGGGATCGGTGCCACCCCGGATGCGGGTCCAGTCCGTCTCGAGTTCATCCCGCACGCGAACGGCATCGGCCAGCGCCTGGTTCGAGAAGACCCCAATATCGAGCGCTACGAGCAGCAACACCTCTTCCACGGCCCCCTGCACCTGGAAATAGGTCCACTCCCCCTCCTCCCAACCGCGGGGCTCCGGTGGAATCTCCCACCCATCGAGGGCGGCAAGGGCGGTCTTCACCCGAGGCCTGAATCGCTTGAATTCCACCATGGAACCCTCGAGATAATAGGGCACCGACGCCCTGACCACGGCGGTCAGTTCTTTCATTGTCCGATTGACCGGCGTTTTGAGTGCAATCCTGCCCCGATCCACGGTCACCTCCGATGCCAGCCGTGCCGTCAGGACTTCCATGACCACCCGTTCATAGCGGCGCGCCGTCTCCGCCTCGGTCTGCGCTCCCACCAAATGGACGTGCGTCAAACCGATCAGGACCACAACTCCCAAGGCTTTGAGGCGGAGTGGGATTCTGGTGTACCGGTGCAACATGGCACCTGCAATTTAACTCATTATGAGCGCCTTGACCTTCCCGCGAGCGAATCGGGGCCCATCATTTGCCCCGTCCGCGCAGGACAATCCAGACCGTGTAGGCCAGGATCTTGAGGTCAAGTCCCAACGACATGTTTTCGAGGTAGATGAGGTCAAACCGCAGCCGCTGGACCATCTGCTCCACATTTTCCGCATAGCCATACTTGACCTGCCCCCACGAGGTGATGCCCGGCCTGACCTTGTGCAGGTGGTGGTAATGGGACGCCTCCTGGGTGATCAGGTCGATGTAGTGCCTGCGTTCAGGTCGGGGGCCCACCAGTGACATTTCCCCGATGAGCACATTGTAGAATTGGGGCAGCTCATCCAAACGGGACTTTCGAAGGACGCGACCGATGGTCGTGATCCGCGGATCGTGATCACTGGAGAGTTGAGGGCCATTGCGCTCTGCTCCGACCACCATGGTTCGGAACTTGTGGATGAAGAACGGCTCACCGTGCCGCCCCACCCTTTGCTGATGGAAGAACACCGGGCCCGGAGAAGAGCATTTCACGGCCACTGCAATCAACAGGAAAATGGGGGCGAGCAGGACGAGGGCGATGATGCTGATGGCCACATCCATCCCCCTTTTCACCACCACCTGCCAGGACGGCATGATCTCCTGCCGGATGGCAATCAGGGGCGCTCCAAACAGGCTCTTCATGCGGACCAGGCCACTCAGGATATCATAGATATCGGGAATGATCTTGATGCCCACTCCGGTCCCCCCAAGCCGATTGATGATCGTCTCCAGCTCCCCATGTTCCGAACTCCGCACGGCGAGGATCACTTCCTCGATTCCATGCTCCTCGATCAATCCTACCAATTGATCGGTATTTCCGAGACAGGGAATGCCCTCCAAGGACTTGCAATCTTCCTGTCCCACCTGCACGAACCCCACGAAACGGAATCCCGGGTTGCGGCGCAAGGCCCTGATTTCACGGACCATGGCGACCGCCTCCTCATTGCATCCCACGATGAGGGTGTTGAATGCCAACTCTCCCCGCTGAACGCGCATGACCGTCCTCGAAGTCAGGGGAAACCGCACGGCGATGACGGCCACCGACTGTGCGAGGAAGAGCACCATCAGTGATTCGTAGTACTGCTTGTAGCTGCTGATCGCATCGTCCAGGATGAGGACGAAGAACAAGGTCAATGAACCCAACAGCGAGGTCCACAGCACCTGGCCCACTTCCTGTGAACGGTAACGCCTGTATGGAGCACCGTGCATGCCGACCAACCCATAGAGCCCCACCCAGAACATCGGAACGAAGAAGAGGCCGTACCGGAAATTCCCATCCTGCAGGAGGGCTTCCGGAAACCACTGCTCCCTGAACGCCGGGGCCCATTCCAACACATTTTTACGGTACAGGTACAGGGTCGTCCAGGCCACTGCCGAGGCCAAGAGGTCACCCACCACGTATTGGACGGATGCCCATCTCCGATCAGCTGCGGTGATGGGCCGTGATTGGTTCTCCTGTGCTTGTGGGTCCGCTGTCATCCTCAATAGGTCAATATCCGAAGGTTGTCCAGCCCGACGGATCCGGATTCGCGGCCTCCCTCCAGAATGCACTCGATGTATACTTCGAAGTGGTCGGCAACACCTTGTGCCGTGATGACGGATGAGAGGTCCACATAGAGTTTGTTCCACACCACTTCACCTCCGATCGTCTCGGTCGGATTGACGATCAGGGCCAAATGCTTGGTCTCGAACCCATCCCTGTATCCGAAGAGCCCTAACGCGAAGGAATGGTCACAACGGTAATCCAACTCGAGGAATGCCGGCACGCCCGAAGCGAGGCCATATTCCTGTTCGACGGTCCTCACCCTGATGAGCGGATTGTCCGGATTCACCTCCATGCGTCCCGATTTCTCCCCTTCGAATACCGCGCCCTCAGCATCCGTCCGAACAAGCCCGGGTCCTGCCACCATGGAATTGAAAACATTGGAGTTCTCAAAATCCTCAATGGGAAACAGCCGCACCCCCTCCACGAGCGAAATGGTGGGGACCAGGGTATCCCGGGACCCCGGCTCACCCGTTGCAGCGTACTCGACCGTGGTGTAGAAGGGATACGGTGCACGGCTGTTGCTGATGCCGTTCTCGCGAATTCCAGCCAGCAGTGTCACTGGGCCATCCTGCAGATCAATGGGCAGGATGGGCACTACGGACGGCAGCGGAAACACGCCTACGACATCGGTCATGCTGTACACCCACAAATCCGTGATGTTGTTGGAGGCCGTCCCCTGGTCATCGTTCGGTACGAGCAGCACTTCAGGAACGATGATGTAATGGGGAATCTCCTGGTTCGGATCGATGAGGGAACAACCCCAAAGTCCGACCAGGATCAGCCCCAACCTCAGGGATTGGGAGAGAATGGACAGGACGCGTGGCGGTCGCATGGCGGGTTCGGGTCGAGGTTGAATCGTCGAAGGATTCGGAAGCGCAAAACTCCCAAGTCTTTCGGGTGTCCAACGACGCGATCTCTTCCTTTCATATGTCCTGCCCCCCATAGTTTTCCACAAACGCGTTGGTGAACAGTGCCAATCAACGCAGGATCATCACGTGACCCGTCTTCCGTATGATTTTCCGAACTGCGGAAGTCGGATCACGGTAGGTCACCTGGAACGCATAGATCCCGTCCCGTACGTAATAGAGTTTCTGCTCCAGCGGACGGCCATCCTCCCTGTGCCCCCCGATCCAGTATTCTTCAGGATTCTCAGTCTGCCAGACCAAGCCGCCCCAACGGTCGAAGATCTTGAGGTGATACTCTTCTGGTTCGCATTCAAAGGAGGGACGCCAGGCGTCATTGATGAAGTCCCCGTCAGGCGTGAACGCGGAGGGGGCGAAAACGGCACATCCGCAAGGCACCTCCACCACCAGAACAGAATCCACCACTGAGCCACACTCGGTCGTGTGGGTCGCCACATAGACCCCCGGCCCGTCGATGTCTCTCAGGGCACCGCTCGCACCATCATTCCAGAATACCGGATCGGGAACGCCCGCATCCAGCATGAGGGGCTGGTCCACACAGAATTCCAGGTAATCCGGCAACCCCATGGAAGGCAGCGTTCCGTTGGGTACAACGACCGACCCCGCCACATCGCAGCCCGTTGCCACCTCCTCGGCCACAAGGAAGAAAACGCCCGGTGTCGTAACCGTCAACCCCGTGGGATCGGCCAGAACGCCTCCGACCTCCCAACCGGTCCACTCCTCGGGCCAAGGGATGAAGGCAAACTCTCCCGGGCAGAGCGGGTCCACTTCGAAGGAGGGCGACAAGGGTAGTTGGGGAATGATGTACGTACTGTCGGATCCGGGGCATTGCGGCAGTGGCGACACGACCACGGATTGCCACCCCTCCGTGGTGCCGTTCCAGCTCCATCCGACCGAGCCGTCGGACCATTGCGGCTGGGGCACGCCCGGGAGGGGCAACACCTCCAGACTGGCGGTATTTCCCGGGCAGAAAGCCAAGGTGTCGGGCAGCCCCGGATCGGGAACGTCGAACACATTGACTTCGGTGGTCAACGCCGTCACATTGCCACAGACATCGGTGATCTCCGCGGTGTACGAAAGGCTTGCATCAGGCGTCGCCACAGGCTGCATGGCCGTTGCATCGTCCAACCCGGATGCCGGTGTCCATACCACCACCGAACCGACGCCAGCCTCCAGGTCCAGCACCACGCCTTCTCCACTGCAGGTCGCCACCGCTCCGGTCAAGGAAGCGGGCTCCACCAAAACCACATCAATTCCGTATGCAGTGGCGGAGGGACAGCCAGTCGCATCATCGGACCATTCCAACAGATACTCCCCGGGACCGGCCAACCAAGGAGAAGGCATTGACACGCCGTCCACGGTCCAGCCCCCTGTCCCGGAGGGCCACTCAATCTCCTGAACCTCACCATCGCAAAGTGGCCCAACGACGGGCAATTCAACCGGCGCAGGTGACAAAGCCTCCACCCAAGTGCTGTCGGATGCCAAACACCCGCCGATTCCTTCGATCACGACGGATTGCCAGCCCACCTCATTGCCGACCCAGATGCCCCCAACCGAACCATCGGACCACTCCAGCGCCGCGCCCGGGGGGACGTCAACTATGAGCTCAATGACATCACCAGGGCAAAACGAAGCCTCGTCCGGAAGATCCAATGTGGGAACGGGATTGACCACCACGTCCGTCTGCGCTGTCAATTCCTCGCCGCACACATTTGTCCAGGTCGCTGTGTAGGTGGTCGTAACTTCCGGGGAAGCCAATGGATTCGGGCTGTCGGGATTGGAAAGGCCTTCGGTTGGGCTCCATGACACCGTCCCGGGCTGGGCGGACTGCAATTCGAGTTGAACCTCCTCACCCGCGCAGATTTCATGGAAGGGCACCAGTCCGATGGCGGCCGAGGTGATGCACACCGACTGTTCATTGACCTCACCACCCGTGGCGCCCGTGAAACCCCACCACACCGATGATTGGCCACCGAAAATATCCCCGATCAGATCGATGTTCAGCGTCAACCTCAGTTCACAATCGAAATAGAAATCGACCACTTGCGCGGTGGCGTCCCATTCCAATTTGACCTGGTGCAACCCCCCGTCTTCGATGTTGCCTGAATTGGCCAGGGCGGGCACAGGACCCGCCAGGTTGAAATAGGGCAGTCCATGGAAATTGACACCGTCCCTGAGGAAAGCCACGTGATCCGCGGTCAGGTCATCATAGGGTTCATTGGCCCCATTCGCATTCCAGTAAGTATCGATCTCCACGCCGAAACTCGGTGTGAACCCAGCGAACCCCAAGCCCGCTCCTCCGGCACCGATTGCGTTGGGGCCTGCAGTCTGCAGCACCATGACGATGCCATCGGCACCGCTGTCATTGTCCCCAAGCCCCGCTTCTACCTCAATGGAAAAGGACTGTGACAGGTCGAGAAACTGTGTGAACCACACCGCTCCATTCTGAAAGGGAGTCGGTGGTCCAGGCCAAGGCGTGTCGTCCGTGATCTGATAGCAGTCACCTCCCAGTTCGACCGCATCGCCCAGCACGTTGCAAATAGGTTGGGCGCCCAAGGATCCCCAACACAACACACCCATCAGGAGCCCTACAGCCAAACGCATGACACAAAGAAAACCATGCCGTACCGGCAAGCGTTGCACGGTTCGATAAAATGTGCGGTCGTGGTTGTTGGAATCAGGCTGAGACAGCTCCCGCCGCCCTGGCATGGTCGGCGAGGAACTGCTCGAGCCCGCTGTCGGTGAGCGGATGCTTGAGCAGGCCTTTGATGGCACTCAGCGGTCCCGTCATGACATCGGCCCCGATTTGGGCGCACTCCACGATGTGCATGGTGTGGCGCACGGAAGCGGCGAGAATCTCGGTCTTGAAGAGATAGTTGTCGTAAATGCCCCTGATCTGCTGGATCAATTGGAGGCCATCGGCAGAGATGTCGTCGAGACGGCCGATGAAGGGGCTCACGTAGTCGGCACCCGCCTTGGCGGCGAGCAATGCCTGTCCCGCCGAGAACACCAGTGTGCAATTGGTCCGGATGCCCTTGTCGGAGAAATGGCGCAGGGCCTTCACTCCGTCCTCGATCATCGGCACCTTGACCACGATGTTGTCGTGCAGGGCGGCCAAGGACTCCCCTTCGCGGACCATGTCCTCGAATTTGGTGCCGATCACCTCTGCGCTCACGTCGCCGTCGACGATGTTGCAGATGTCCACGTAATGCTGCCGAACGGCACTGTCCCCGGAGATGCCCTCCTTGGCCATCAGGCTGGGGTTGGTGGTCACGCCATCGAGCACGCCAAGTGCGGCGGCTTCGCGGATCTGGTCAAGGTTGGCGGTGTCGATGAAAAACTTCATGGTCGTGGGAATCGTGGGGCGAAATTAGCCTGCCCCTCCCGGCACCGCCACATTTTCATTGCGGGGTTTGTCCACGGTGTATACCGGTGGAATGAGGGTCAACGAACCCGGCGGATCGGGTGCCACCCGCGTCCTTCCATTCCTATCCAGGTTGCGCCCTCCGGAACCGTCAGGGAAAACATCCCTCCCGGATGGGACCAGCGACCCAGCAGGCGACCGAGCGCGTCCCTGCACTCGACATGGCCGCTCGGCACCTCCCAGCTCAACAGGCCCGACGTCGGATTGGGAAAGGGCAACCGGCGGGCTTCCAGTGGCTCGCTCAGGGCCGAGGCATCCTCCCTCCACCGAGACAACAACCACGAACTCGTCTCGGGGCTGGTCCCTGGCAGGGTTGAGCCGATGTAGAGCCTGCCACCCGCGCTGTGTGTGGCACCGGCCCGCTGATTCGGATACTCGGCATCCTGGGTCCAGTAGGCCCCGGTGCCACCAAAGGCCGTATTCGGACCTGTCCACCAGGCCGGATGGGCATTGTCGTTCCACCCGGCACCTTCCTGGACCGAACCCACCACCACGGTTTCGTCCTCCAGTTTCCATCCGAACCCAGCAGCAATCCCGACGGAACGGACTTGCGCCTGCGTGATCAATCCGGGCTCTATCCCCGATGTCACCGATGTGGAACCCGGCCACAATCCCACCCAACCCACCGACATCGTGCCCGCCGAGAGGGTGGGCTCTCCCTCCGGCACCCCCACGAGTACCTCGACCCCCTCATCGGGACCGAGCCACTGCCAACGGTGCCGCAGGTCGACGACCCCGTGGTTGAGTCCGGCATCCTCGAACCAGGTCATGACCCCACCTTCTCCGAATTCAGTCTCCAGCGAACCGTCCCAACGGAACATCGCGAGGAAAGGCCGAAATGCGCCAGTCAGGGCATAGGTCCCCCCCGCGAGGATGCGGACATGCTCGACATCATAAGGATCGCCCATCTGCAGGTTCCAAGGAACGAAAAGCGCCTTCTCGAAACGTCCGCTGAATTCGTGACGCACACTGTCCTCCACCTGCCATCCATCGGGATCCAGAACGATGCGCCCCTCCTCACCGAATTCCGGATGGTAAGCTCCATCAAACGCACTGAGCACTGCAAGTGCGGGCAATTCCTGATGGGCACAGCAACTGTCGAATGCCGCACCCGATATGAGCAGCCAATTCCATAGCGCATCCGGCACCGGCGAATCTGCGTTTCGGGCGTGAATGCTGCCCCCCTGCTGTACGGGCCCCACGAAGGTCATTTCCACTGCGCCACCCTCGCCCCATTCCTCCAAGACCGAGCCGCCATCAAAGGCCCTGACGCGAAGCGCGCTCGCCAAGGTGTCCCCCTCAGGATCCGGCACCTCGCTGAGCATGAACCATCGGTCCTGCCCGGTAGCAACGGTCAAATCGATGGGGTTCTCACCCTCGTCGCCCTCCCCTTCCCAAGAGAGCCCCCCTCCCAAGGAGAAGCCCCGCCACCTCGGCACCACTGCTCCATCGGCGTCATAGGCCCCTGAAACCATGATGGCCTCATTTGCGCCTGCATCTATCGCGACCGGCACTTCCCAACGGTCGGAAACATCCGCTTTCCGGCCGTCGCTGCTCCAGTCTTCATCCAGAATCCACTGGCCCTGCAAAAAAGGGCTGAACATACTGACTGTCAGAAGCAACAGGACCTTGTACATCGCTGGAATCAGGGTTCGACCACGAGCAAAATACGAGGACCGCCTTTCAAGGCCTGGCAGGAGTAGATGCCCGGAGGCAAACCAAGAAGCGAAACTCCTGCCTGCAACATCGCCGCACCCCAGCAATCCACCTTTCTGCCCGCCGCATCGTGGACGACCACCCCGTCCGGCAATCGACCCGAGAATCGGACAACATCTCCGCGGGATGCCGGATTGGGATAGGCGAAGAAGGGGGCGCCCCCGGCAATGGCGACCATTTCTGACACGCCGCCCGTCCAGGTCTGCACCTCCTCATCGATGGTCACGTTGGTGCCACCGCCGCCACCCGGACCAGAACCCCCACCGAAATTATCGGTTTCCACAACACCCCGATATGCCGGAAAAAAGTAGGGATACTGAGCATTGTAGTCCTCGTCCACGGTGGCATAATAGGCGTAGGTGCCCTCAGGATATTCTGGTGTTACCGCAACACGACCATTGAATTCATCGAGGTGACCGGAGCCTTCCACGTATTCGTGGTCCTCGATGTAAGCCCCCAGCACCGCGGCCACGGGAGCGGCGCCGGGAGGGATGGCGGGTGTAACCAATTCACCGACATCCGGGCCGTACTGGTTGGGCGCGAGTGCCGTGCCGTCGGACAAGGTCTGCCGCACCTCGATTTCCCGCAGCTGCCAACTTGTCTCCATCCTCACGACACCCCCCGATCCATCGGCGCTTGCAAATCCGAAAGGCCCATAAATGGGGTATCCATCGAAAGCGAATCCGATGAGTGGACTGTGTTGTCCCGGATCCAAGGTGAATAGGGCATCGCTTGGAAAATCCGAGCAGACATCGCTGGTGGGTTCCAGACTGTCATCAAAGCGGGTAGGCACCTGGTGGTGGTGGTATTGCCCCATGGCCGGATGTCCCTTCGCACAATCGAATCCATCATTCTCGAAGAACCCGCCATTCTGGTGCCAGATGCCTTGATTGTTGTAGCTGAAAGCGTCCTGGGCATTGAAAATGACAACGCCGTTGATCAGCACACCCGTGTGGCCCAATCCGGTGGTCGTCCCTCCCGTCGGGCCTTCCTGAGGATTGCGCGGAATCTGAAAAAGGTAGTCCTGCGCTGCGGGAATGGAAGGGTTGCCATCCGGAAAAGGCGCGGTGGCGTAGCGGGGAATGCCATGGGCCTGAACGTACACATTGTCCTCACTGTACTGGACGAGCTGCACGTCGCATTCATCCTGCATCTGGATGAGTTGCCCCGCGCCCCAATACTGACCGGTGGCGCCGTCCTCGTTGATCAGCCAGGATGCCAATTCCGGTTGTGCAGAAATGAGGAAGGACTGGCCCAACAGGGCGGCCGCTGCCAAGAGCGGGAAAGAGAATCGCATGGAAAAGAGACGCATGCCGGAAAGATGGGTTTAATTGCCACATGCTTTCATCCGAGGAGAAAGAGAAGATCAAGGAAGCCCTGCTCCGCAAGGCCCGAGAGCTGGATGAACGGATCGAGGAATACCGTGAGCTGACCAGGCCGATTCCGCCCAGCGAAGCCATCGGAAGGGTGAGCCGGATGGATGCCATCAACAACAAATCGGTGAATGAGGCCGCGCTGCGTCAAGCCCAGAAACAGCGCTCGGGACTTGACCGGGCCCTCCAGCGCATGGAAGACGACCGTTTCGGACTCTGCACCCGCTGTGGACAGTCCATTCCAACCGGGCGACTGATGCTCATGCCGGGTGCGTTGACCTGCGTCGGATGCGCGGGATGAAAAATGGACCATCCCTGCTGAAGTGACAACTGGTTTTTCGGAACTTGAGGCACATGATCATCGACATCCATCAGGAGACACCAGAAGCCCGCAAGATTCAAGAGGTTGTACAGATTCTGAAACGGGATGGCGTCGTCGTCATCCCCACGGACTCCGTGTACAGTTTCGCCTGTGCGCTCGGATCATCCAAGGGGCTGGAGAAGATGGCGCGGCTGCGCGACCTTACACCATCAGAGGCCAATTTCTCACTGATCTGCAAGGACTTGAGTCAAGTGAGTCAGTATGTCGCCCCGCTCCCTCAGCCTATATTCAAGCTGATGAAGCGCGCCCTGCCCGGCCCCTTCACCTTCATTCTGAATGCGGGTGCCCAAGTGACGCGTCTGTTCCGGAAATCCAAAAAGGAAATAGGCATTCGCATTCCGGACCATGCCATTCCCAAAGCCATCATCGAGTCCCTCGGCTGCCCCCTTCTCGTGAGTTCCGTGCACCACGATGATGAGGACATAGAATACCAAACCGACCCAGGGCTTGTCCATGAAAAATATGCGTCCCGCGTTGACGCGGTTGTCGCGGGCGGATTGGGTCACATCCAGGCGTCCACAGTCATCAATTGCACGGGCACCGATGTGGAAGTCGTCCGGGTCGGATTGGGCACCCTCGACGGCATCGTATAATCGGTATAATTTGCACTTATACACCTATTTCCTATATCGGGAGTGGTAATCCTTTGTCGACCTAATTACTCCGTGTAGGAATCCTCTGTCTTTTATCCCCTTCAGGGGAAAAGTCATTGTTTTTCAGAGATTTGAGAAGGCTTTTGGGGAGTTTTTCCCGTGGTCTGCTTAACCGATTTCATCATGCGCCTGTCACGCCTCACTTGGGTCCTCACCCTCCTGTGCATTACCGTTTCCGCCTTCGGGCAAACCCAACTTCCCCAAGGAAGCGGTCCGATCCCCACTCTTCCCAGAACCCTCTTCCAGGAAAGCATCCTGTCGAGCCAACTGGTCCCCACAGTCCAGCCAGAGTCCAGCAAGGGTCTGATGCTGGATTCCGAGGAGTTCGAATCACTCAAGCAAGAGCGTCCGGACAAGCTCGCATTGAACCTCCCCTTCCCGGATGGGTCGATGCGATCGATCAACCTCGAACAATTCGATGTGCGTTCGGAGGGTTTCGAAGTCACCGTCACCGACGATTCAGGCTACCATGGGGTCGAGCATGAAAGCGGGATTGTAGCCTATGAGCTGGTGAGCCCCGGAGAGAGCGGTGTGCTGATTCTGATGGCGGATCATGTGCTCGCCTCCTTCCAGCAGGATGGCGAACAATTCGAAATCAATCCCCGCAGTGAGGGCGGGGTGCATGCCATTTTCGAATTGGCGGATTCCAAGTCCCAACAGACTTTTTCCTGCGCTTTGGATGAAGTGGCCGAGACGCAACTCGCGGGAGGTGAGCCCGCAGCGATGTCCGCCATGCTGAACCCGGCCTGTCTCGAGATGGGCATCGACATCGACCAATTCACCTACCAGGCACTCGGCTTCGATGTGCAGACTTCCGTGGACTGGGCGCTGGCCGTCCTTTCCGCCGTGGACCAGATCTACCGCGCCGAACTTCTGGACAACAGCACTGCCACTGAAATCGTGACGCTGCAGGCCCGCCTTGTGCACGTTTGGGTCGCTCCCGACCCCTACCTCTCCGTCACAAACGACGGCAGCGGCATCCTTGCGGCCTTCCGCGATGAGTGGGCATCCAACCCGGATTTCACCGCTGTCCCCGTTGATCTGAAGCACCTCTTCACGCTGCGCACCAACATCGGAACCGGCGGCATCGCCTACCTGAGCACACTGTGCAACGGTACTTTCAACTGTGGCGTTTCGGGCAACATGACTTCAGCCACGACGTACGACCTGTCGTCATTCACCTGGAACCCCTACGTCGTGGCCCACGAAGTCGGGCACAACTGCGGAGCGAACCACACCCATTGGTGCGGCTGGCCCGGAGGCCCCATCGACAACTGTGCCGACCTCGAAGGCGATTGCACGGGATACACGAACAACCCCACGAACACATCGAGCACCATCATGAGCTACTGCCAACAGACCGGCGGCACGGCTTCGATGACGTTCAACACCATCGTGGAGGACAATGCCCTGGAGCCCACGATTGCCGCGGCCTCCTGCATCGGCAGCTGTGATACCCAGGCCTCCATTTCGACCCTCACCGACTGCAACGATCCGGCAGCCTGCAACTACGACGCCACCTCAACGGGCAGCGGCGACTGCCTCTTCCCTGACGGCTGCTATGAGTGCGGTCCGAACGGCACCGTGCAGCCTTCTGCTTCCGGCACACTCTCCCTCAGCACCATCAACCTCGCTCCGGGTGGCTTTGCCGGATCCGGTTTCAGCTTCACCGGAAACGGCATCGCAGCCAGTGTGGATGTCACCCTGACATTCGACAACAGTGCGAGCCCGACGAGTCAGGCTTCCGACCTGTTGATGTACCTCCAGGATCCTGCCGGCAATCAGGCTGAGTGGGGCGGCAACAACGGCAGCTTCAGCATG